>JAFDVJ010000037.1 GCA_018269075.1 Acidobacteriota bacterium | reverse complement strand
AGCTTTTACATCGCGGTGCAAAGCCTTTACATCGCGGTGCAAACTTTTTCCGATGCGCGGCAGATGTCGCGATTTGGGCGGGAAGGATGCCGCCGCCGGAGCTCCGGCATCCTTCCCGCCCAGGCGTTTGCAAAACGCTCCGAAGATTCATTTTCGCGACCGTCAAAGGATAATGAAACGTTTGACGCCGCGAAAGCAGCGTTGGCCGGCAGGATGCCGGCGCTCCGGGCGGGCGGCGCGGCGTTGGCCGGGTGAGATGCCGGCGTTCCGGTTTCGCGTGATTCCGGTTAAATATTGTAGAATCTTAAGAATGAGAAAATTATCCGGGAACGGGAAGGGAATTATGAAATTGAAGATCGCCGGCGGGCTGCTATTGTTAATGCTCGCTGTGAGCGTCGCCGGGCAGCAGACCGAACCGGCGACGAAGGACGCGAAGGACGATCAGCCGAAGCCCAACGCGGCGGGTTATGTCCGGCCGACCCCAAAAGAGCGGCGGAAGGATTTTATCGACAGCGTCGTCGGGCCGTACGCGCTCGCGCGGACGGTCGCCGGCGCGGGCTTCAGCACGTGGCGCAACTCGCCCGCGGAATGGGGCGGCCAATGGGAAGGCTTCGGCCGCCGCGTCGCGTCGAACTTCGGGCGCAACGCGATCCGGCAGACGATCGTCTACGGGCTCGACGAATCGTTCAAGCTCGACAGCAAGTTTTACCGGAGCAAAAAACGGACGTTCGGCGCGAAGATCAAAAACGCGCTGCTCTCGACGGTCACCGCGCGCACGCCGGGCGGCCGCCGCGTCTTCGGCTTCCCGCGCATCGCCGGCACCTACGCGTCGAGCATCGTCGCCTATGAAGCGTGGTACCCGAAACGCTACGATTACAAAGACGGCCTCCGCTCGGGCACGATCTCGCTCGGCTTCAACGCCGTTTTCAATTTGTTCAAAGAGTTTATTAAGAAGTGAGTTCGGGAAGAAATCGTACAACCGGGCTGTCAGCCGGTGGACAGGCGAAAGCCTGTAGTAACGCTCCACACCCGAGAAACGCGGCGGCCGGCTGACAGCCCGCCGTACTTTAATCGATTATGAACGTGACGCATCTCGAATGTGCCAACTGCGGTCGGCATTATGAAGCCGGAAACTTGTATAACCTGTGCGAGGACTGCGGCAAGCCGCTGCTCGTCCGCTACGATCTCGAACGGGCGGCCGCGACGCTGACGAAAGACGCTTTGCGCGGGCGCGCGGCGTCGCTCTGGCGGTACCGCGAAGTTTTGCCGGTCGAGCGCGCCGAAAACATCGTCACGCTCGGCGAGGGCTTGACGCCGCTCTTGCGGGCCGACCGGCTGGCGGCGGCGCTGCCTTTGCCGTTGAATCTCTTTATCAAGGACGAATCGACGAACCCGACGCAGAGCTTTAAGGCGCGCGGGATGACGGCCGCCGTTTCGATGGCGAAGGAACTGGGCGTCACGAAGACCGCCGCGCCGTCGGCCGGCAACGCGGCCGGCGCGCTGGCCGCCTACGCCGCGCGCGCCGGGATCGAGGCGCATCTTTTTATGCCGCAGGACACGCCGCAGGCGAACATCATCGAATGCGCGCAGACCGGCGCGTTCGTCAACCTCGTCGACGGGCTGATCACCGACTGCGGAAAGATCGTCGCCGAACGCAAGGACGCGGCCGGCTGGTTCGACGTCTCGACGCTCAAGGAGCCGTACCGCGTCGAGGGCAAAAAGACGATGGGCTACGAATTGGCCGAGCAGCTCGGCTGGACGCTGCCCGACGTGATCCTCTACCCGACCGGCGGCGGGACGGGGCTGATCGGGATGTGGAAGGCGTTCGACGAGATGGAAGCGTTGGGCTGGATCGACGGTCGCCGGCCGCGGATGGTCTCGGTGCAGGCGGCGGGCTGCGCGCCGATCGTCCGCGCGTTTCACGCCGGCGAACGGTTCGCCGCCGAATTCGAAAACGCGCACACGGCCGCGTCGGGCCTCCGCGTCCCGAAGGCGATCGGCGATTTTCTGATCATCGACGCCCTGCGCGCATCGAAAGGCACGGCGGTCGCGGTGCCGGACGAAGAGCTGCTCGCGGCGGTCGGCGAGATCGGCGCGGCCGAAGGCCTCTTCTGCGCGCCCGAAGGCGCGGCCTGTCTGCCGGCGCTCCGCCGTCTGATCGACGAAGATCAGGTCGCCGAAGGCGAAACCGTCGTCCTCTTCAACACCGGCGCGGGCGTCAAATATCTCGAATGTTTTCAATAAAACCCTCGCCGCCGCGCGCCCGTCTTTGTCGATACCCATCCGGAATAGATGAGAGATGAGAGATGACAGATGACAGATTCGAACGAATTCGGCTCTCTCATCTCTCATCTCTCATCTCTCATCTATTCCGAATGGTTCTTTCCTGAAAACAGCTCCGCTCCCGACAGTTTACCGCCCGCCCCCGAACCAATCCGAAATCCGAAATCCGAAATCCGAAATCCGAAATCCCCCTGAATCCATTCGCTTTTTTCCGTCGAATAAACTGATAAGGAGAATTGCGTGAATTTTCAGACAAACGGAAAAACGATGGTAAATCTTGAAGGGAAAACGGTTTTGATCGTCGGCGCGGGGCGCGGCATCGGGCGCGCGGCGGCCGAGTTGTTCGCGGCGGCCGACGCCAATCTGGTGATCGCCTCGCGCAACGGGGCCGAATTGATGGAGCTCGAATACAAGCTCAACACGAAGGGCAATCCGAACGTCCTCGCGGTCGAAGCGGACGCCGCCGACGAACAGGACGTCGCGGCGCTCGTCGCGGCGGCCGTCGAACGGTTCGGCGCGATCGATTATCTCGTCCACACGGCCGGCCTCGGTATATTAAAACCCTTCGGCGAGCTGACGCTGAGGGACTTTGACGCGCTCATCGAGGCCAACGTGCGGAGCGCGTTCGTCGTCCTGCAAAAGGTGCTGCCGGTGATGGCCGAAAACCGGTTCGGCCGCGTCGTCGCGATTCCCGGCATTCTCGGCAAAGCGCCGATGATGCAGGCGAGCGCCTACTGCGCGGCGAAATACGCGCTGACGGGAATGATCAAATGTCTCAAGGACGAATACAAGCGCTTCGGCATCCGCTTTTCGCTGATGCATTTCGGCGGCGTCGATTCGTCGTTCTGGGACAACGTCGCGATCAAAGTCCAGCGCGACCGAATGCTCTCGGTCGAAGCGGCCGCCCGCGCCGTCTTCTTCGCCGCGACGCAGGAAGGCGAAGGCGTGATGTCGGAGATCGTCCTGCTGCCGGAAAATCACCAGCTGATTTGAGGAGTCGAGAGTCGAGAGTCGAGAGTCGGGAGTCAGGAGTCTTTTTTTCAGAGTTTGCGGTTTCCGGGTCAAACCGGACGCCCGCATATCCTTAAGCCCGACTCTCGACTCTCGACTCAAGACTCTCGACTTTAAATTAATGTAATTCGGTTTTTTGCCGAAAGGTAGAACAGGGAAACCTTCTCCGTCGCAGTTTACACTACAAAACTATGATTTCCGAATGCACACTTGCCGAACCCATAACCACGCCGACCGCTAAAATCGACATCGACGAGATCGTCAAGACGAACGTTCCGATGATGCGCGGAAGCGCGGCGCGGATCTCTTCGCTGCTCAACGACATCAACGTCTCGTCGCGCAACCTGACCGAAGCGATCAGCTATGACCCGATCCTGACGGCCCGGATTCTCCGGCTCGCCAATTCGCCGATCTACTCGCTGCAGAAGAACGTCTCGACGCTCCGGCAGGCGATCGACGTCGTCGGGATGAAGTCGATCTACGAGATCCTGATCATCGGACTCGCCGCCGATTCCTTCGCCCGCGAGATCCGCGATTCCGACAAGGGCCGCAAGATCTGGGAGCATTCGCTCGCCGTCGCGCTGCTCTCGCGCGAACTCGGCCGGCTGCTCGGACTGCGCGGCACCGAGGAAGCGTTTATCTGCGGCCTCCTGCACGACATCGGCAAGATCCTGCTCCTGCGCGCCGATTTCGGCGGCTACTCGATGCTGCTCAACGAGGAGAACGAGACGACGATGCTCCAGTGCGAAACCTCGTGCTACGGCTACACGCACGCGCAGATCGGCTCGCTCGTCGCGAACCGCTGGGGTCTGCCGGACGGCGTCTGCCACACGATTCTCAATCATCACAACCCGTCGCAGGCCGAGCAGTTCGCGGTCATCGCGCATCTGATCTGCGCCGCCGATATGATCTCGAACCTCAACGGCTTCGGCGTCCGCGATTCGACGAGCGAGTTTCCCGAGGAGACCGAATCGACGATTATGCTCAATCTCTCGAACGAACAGATGGACATCGCGTGGGCCAACACGCTCGACAACATCATCGAGATCACCAACGCGTTCGCCTGACGCTCCGCTCAGTCTTGAGTCTTAAGTCTTGAGTCTTGAGTCTTGAGTCTTGGGTCCGGCCTTTTCAGCAGCAAATCCAGAAGTCTCGCTGTTTGAAATGTTAAAGCTCCTCAAAGCTCAGGGCTTTTTCTTCGGTAATCAAGACTCAGGACTCAGGACTCCAGACTCCAGACTCAGGACTCCAGACTCCAGACTCAGGACTCAACCAATGCTGACCGCGGCCAAAATCGAACTCGAATCGCTGGTAAAAATAAAGCTGCCGCCGCTTCCCGGCAGCGTGCTGCGGATTTCGAGTCTGCTGCAGGACTACAACGTCTCGCAGCGCAAGATCGCCGAGGCGATCGGTTTCGATCCGATGCTCGCGTCGCGCGTGCTGCGGCTCGTCAATTCGCCGATCTATCCGTTTCAGGGCAACGTCACCAGTTTGACGACGGCCGTCAACGCGCTCGGCAACCGGACGATCTACGAGATGGTCCTGATGACGATCGTCGCCGACACGTTCGGCCGCGAGATCCGCAACTCGGTGATCGGGCGCGACATCTGGCTGCATTCGCTGGCGGTCGCGTTCGGCGCGCGCGAATTGTGCGACGTCCTCGAAATGCGCGGCACCGAGGAATCGTTCAGCTGCGGCCTCCTGCACGACATCGGCAGCCTGCTGCTGTGCCGCGCCGATTCGGCCGTCTACTCGGAGATCTTTCATCAATCCGAACGCCACGATCTGCAGACGATGGAGCGCGCCGTCTACGGCTTCGACCACGCAAAAGTCGGCGGGCTCGCCGCCGAGCGCTGGCGGCTGTCCGAGCCGGTCTGTATGACGATTTCCTTTCATCACAACCCGGCGGACGCGCCGCAGGCGCTCTTTATGACGCACATCATCAACGTCGCCGACAATCTCGCCTATCTCAAAAACGAAAAAATGCCGCTCGGCGAAGCCTTTCTGAACTCCGATTCGGTGCATCGCCTCGGCCTCACCGAAGAGATGCTCGAACGCGTCTGGGACAAGATCCTCTTCCAGATCCGCGAAGTCATCCGCGCCTTCTTCGCGGGGGGAAACTGAAACGATTTCGGATTTCGGATTTCGGATTTCGGATTGGTCTTCTGTGGTCGGTTTTCGATTTACAAGCGAAATTCGAACTTCGCAGAACAGACCAATCCGAAATCCGAAATCCGAAATCCGAAATCCGAAATCCGAAATCCGAAATCGACATGGTCCGAAATCCGAAATCGGCATAAATCGCAATCGGGGGAAGCCCTTATCCATTAAGTTTTTTTTTATTGTGCCGAAATGTAGGGTGGATCAATTTCCTCTCCTGCGGGTTTCGATTGAAAATCAGGCAGTAATGTTATCTGCCCGGCCCGGAGCGGCTCAATAATAACAAAATCCGCCCGGCGTGAAGCAATCCGAAATCCGAAATCCGAAATCCGAAATCGGTATAATCCGAAATCCGAAATCCGACTATGATGATACGTGAACTTACAGCTTATCCGACCGGCAAGGCGATCGCTCCGTCGCCGATCGATGTCGACTCGCTCGTAAGATTGAAGCTGCCGCCGCTCAACGGCACCGTCGCGCGAATTTCCGAGCTGCTGCGCGATCCGAACATTTCGAGCCGCAAGCTCGCCGAGGCCGTCGGCTACGATCCGATCCTCGCCGCGCGGCTTTTGAAGATGGCGAACTCGAGTCTTTACGCGCGCAAAAAAGCGACGACCTCGATCGAGCGCGCGATCGAGGCGATCGGCCTCAAGGCGCTCTACGACGTCGTGATGCTCGGCGCGATGGCCGACGGTTTCGCCCGGGAGATCGGGACGATGGTTTACGGCCGGATCATCTGGGAGCATTCGATCGTCGTCGCGCTGCTCTCGCGGACGATCAGCGATCTGCTCAATCTGCGCGGAACCGAAGAGGCCTTTCTCTGCGGTCTCCTGCACGACATCGGCAAGATCCTGCTCTTAAAAGCCGAGCCCGAAAAGTTCGTCGGGCTGCTCGAAAACAAGCCCGAAGCCGAAATGCTTCGCGACGAGGAATACGTCTTCGGCCTGACGCACGCCGAGATCGGCGCTTACGTCACGCATAAATGGCAATTGCCCGACGTCGTCTGCTGCGCGATCATGCATCATCACAACCCGTGCAACGCGACCGTTTCGACCGTCATCACGCACATCATCGCGGTCGCCGACCTCGTCGCCAACATCAACGGCTACGGCCTCCGGCTCGACGAGGAAAACGCGCTTTTCGATTCGCGTTCCGTTTCGTTTCTCAATCTTTCGAGCGCGCAGATCTCGCTCGCCTGGGAAAACATCCAGGAGCCGTTTCAGGAAGTCGTCAAGACCTTCGCCTGAGGAAAAATTTCGAACCGAGCAAGGGAATCTTCAAGAAATCACGGCTCCGGCCGATAAAGTAAGTACCAATACCCCCGAAACTTAAAAACACCCGAGGAAAAAGTATGATTTCACGCGACGTGCTTCCTTCCGGTATTGGAACATCCCTGTCCAAACCCGTTATCGACATCAACCAGCTGATCCGGCTCAAACTGCCACCGCTCAACCGGACGGTGCTGCGGGTTTCCGAGCTGCTGCGCGATCCGAACGTTTCGACCCGCAAGCTCGCCGGCGTCGTCGGCTGCGATCCGGTGCTCGCGGCGCGGCTTTTGAAGCTCGCCAATTCCTGTCTCTTCTTCCGGCAGGCGCCGGTCATCTCGATCCAGCAGGCGATCGAAGCGGTCGGCCTCAAGGCGCTTTACGACATCGTGATGCTCGGCGCGATGGCCGACGGTTTCGCCAAAGAGATCAGCAACACGGTTTACGGCCGTCAGATCTGGGAACATTCGATCGTCGTCGCGCTGATCGCGCGCGAGATTTCCGGCATTCTCGGCCTGCGCGGCACCGAAGAAGCCTTTCTCTGCGGCCTGCTCCACGACATCGGCAAGATCCTGCTGCTCAAGGGCGAGACCGAGAAATTCGAATCGATCCTCGACGCGACGACCGAGGCCGGAATGCTCAAGGGCGAAGAAGGCGCGTTCGGTCTGACGCACGCCGAGGTCGGCGCGTTCGTGACGCATAAATGGGAACTGCCCGAAGTCGTCACGAGCGTCATCATGAATCATCACCGGCCGCGGTTCGCGACGATCTCGACCGTCACCACCTATGTCGTCAACGCCGCCGATCAGGTCGCCAACCTCCACGGCTACGGGCTCCGGCTCGACTCGCGCGAGGACGTTTTGATCTCCGACTCCGTCCAGAAGCTGCGGCTCTCGGAGGAACATCTCGAAACCGCCTGGGGCAACATCCAGAATTCGCTGTTGGAAGTCCTCGCGACATTTAGGTGATTTCGGATTTCGGATTTCGGATTTCGGATTTCGGATTGGTGAGGATCCGGGCGCTGATGGTGGCCGGCGAATCCGCAAAGGATGAGCCGGTGTTTTAGAAATTGTAAAAGGGGTTGACTGAAAATTATGCTTGAAACCGAATCCGAGATCGCGACCGCCGAGTATGTGCCGCCGATACGGCCGCTCGATGTCGAGGAACTGATCCGCACGCGGATTCCGACGCTCAGCCGGACGAATATGAAGATTCCGGAACTGCTCCGCGACGACAACTGTCCGACCCGCAAGATCGCCGACGCCGTCGGTTTCGATCCGGTCTTGACGACGCGGCTGTTGAAGATGGCGAATTCGAGCCTCTACGCGCGCCGCAACACGGCCAACTCGATCCAGCAGGCGATCGAGGCGCTCGGCCGCAAATCGGTTTACGACATCGTGATGCTCGGCGCGATGGCCGACAGCTTCGCCAAGGAGATCGTCTCGAGCATTTACGGCCGCATTCTCTGGGAACATTCGATCGTCGTCGGTCTGCTCGCCCGCGAGGTCGGCCGGCTGCTCGGTCTGCGCGGCACCGAAGAAGCCTTTCTCTGCGGAATTCTCCACGACATCGGCAAGATCCTGCTCCTCAAGGCCGAAACCGAATACTACAACGGGATCATCGCCGAACCGTCCGAGCGCGAGCTGCTCCGGGCCGAGGAGATCACCTTCGGCCTGACGCACGCCGAGGTCGGCGCGTATATCTCGTATAAATGGGATCTGCCGGAGATCGTCTGCAACGTCATCCTGTATCACCACCAGCCGGAAAAGACGACCGGCTCGTCGGTCGTCACGCACATCGTCAACGTCGCCGATCTGATCGCCAACGTCAACGGCTACGGCGTCCGGCTCGAAGAGGTCGAAGCGCTCGCCTTCTCGGAATCGGTTCGCTTACTGCGGCTCGAAACCGACCAGATCACCGAAGCGTGGGCCAACATTCAGGACTCGCTCGCCGAAGTCCTCTCGATGTTTTATCACTGAACCCGAATTGGAGCGCGGGCATCCTGCCCGCCGCGCGGTCGCGCGAAGCGCCGAACGCGCCGCCTGTTCGCGATAAAAAAGCGGCTTTTCAACGCGCGGCGCGGCGTTCGTTGGCGCTGACGCTCAACGAACGGGCGGGCAGGATGCCCGCGCTCCAATTGGGGGAAAAACAAAAAGGCCGTCCGTTTCGCCAAACGAAACGGACGGCTTTTCCGTGTTTAATACAGAAACAGGTTTTTAAATGGGAGTTTCGGTTTTCGCGGCCGCGCGCCGGCCGCCGGGCCGGTACTCGTCCTTCTTTTTCAGACCGAGCGACGCGTATTCGTCCGAGCTCGCGCCGAACTGCGACTTGATCTGGTCCTTGACGCCGAGGATCATTTGATGAAAAGCGTGCTCGGCGGCTTCGGCCGCGTCGGCGGCGGCGGCGGCGGCCGCGTTTTTCTGAACCTCGTCGGTCTGTCTGGCGATCATCGCCGCGTGGGCCGCGTTGACGGCCGCCGTTTCGAATTCCGAATTGTTCGGCCGGTAATCCCTGACCGCCTGAAACGCCGCGAAGGCGTCGATGTCTTCCTGTAACGTTTTACCCTTTAATCTCTGGGGTTTGCTCATAAATTTATTCTCCTGTTTTCTGTACTTAACTGTTTAACGCACGGCTTTCCCTTTTTTTTGGAAATCAAACAAAAGTAAGCCGCTAATATTTGACGAAAAGAAAAAAAATTATTTGCCTTAATTTCGAAAAAAAATCCGTCGAAAATAAAATTTTTTTTCGAGCGCCGAAAAAAACGCGCCGGCCGGGCTTCGAAGTTCGATTTTCGATCTTCGATCCGCCCCCGAAAATCGCCTTGATCGAACGGTTTGGACTTCGGAATAGATGAGAGATAATAGATGAAAGATGATAGATTTTTCGGCTTTCCATCTATCATCTTTCATCTATTATCTCTCATCTATTCCGAAGGTCCGGTTTTCGAATTCCCGAACGTCGGAAATCGATTTCCGAATCTTCGAATCGAAAACCGCCCGCCGCGCGCGTCGATCGGAGCGCCGGGAATCGATTTCCGCCGCTCGGGATATTTGAATTCCCGCCCGCGAATTAAAGATCCGCGCTCGGGAATTAAAGATCCGCGCTCGGGAATTAAAGATCCGCGCTCGGGAATTCAAATATCCCGAACGCGAATTAAAGATCCGCAAGCGGGAATTCAAATATCCCGAACGCGGATCATCGATCCGCAAGCGGGAATTCGAATATCGCCGCCGCCGATCATCGATCCGAAATCCGAAATCCGCAATCCGCAATCCGAAATCGTTTTCCGTCCCGGCAGGGACGCTTGTCAATTGCCCACCGATTGATCGGTGGGCAACCGGATCTTCGTCATCGCGTCCCGGCAGGGACGCCGGTAAAGCCTTTCATTAATCAAAATTTTCGGGTGTCCCTGACGGGACACGGAAATCTGTATCGCGATCGTTTCCCACCGATCAATCGGTGGGCTATTGACCGATGTCCCTGCCGGGACGGTTGATCGAGATTGCCGGATGGTTGATCGAGATTGCCGGACGGTTGATTGAAAATTAGGGGCCGATCGGTTGTAAATTGAGGGGCGATTTTGATCGAATCGGTTTCCTCCGTTCGACGTTCGTTCATCGCTTCGCACACGAAAAACGTGTTTAACTTGGAAAATTTTTCACAATTTGATAGGCTTCTACTAAGTTTACAGCATCAAACAGGGGCTTTTATAAAAATATGTTTAGCGATAATTTCAGACGGGGCGAAGGCAGCGGCGATAAGAAAACGGGTTCGAAGGCCGTTTCGAAGCTCGCCGATATCGGGTGGAAGGTTTTTCAGACGGTCAACAAGGCGCTGCCCGAAGGCAAGTCGATCCAGCCGGCGTGGGCGGCCGAACCGCTTTTAAAATCATACGAACGGACGGCGCCGCCGCTCGGTTTCCCGCGCGAAACCGACTCGCTTTGCCCGACCTGCGTCAAACAGGTCCGCGAGGGCGTCACCGGCGGGGAAATTCCGCTCGAAATCCTGATGAATTCGCATCCCGGCGAGATCAAGGCGCAGATCGTCGAGGAAAACGGACAGGTCCTGATGCGCAAAACCTGCCCGACGCACGGCGATTTCGAGGACGTTCTCGCGACCGATGCGAAATTTCTGGAGCGGATCGAATCGCTGTTTTTCGGCCGCGATTTCCGCTCGGCCGAGGACGAGCATATCCATAAGCACGGCACGTCCGACATCAAATACGGCCGCGGCGCGGTTCTCACCGTCGATCTGACGAACCGCTGCAATATGATGTGCAACCCCTGCTTTATGGACGCCAATCAGGTCGGCTACGTCCACGAACCGACGTTCGAGGACACGAAGGCGATCCTCGACCGCGCCGTCAGCTTCAAGCCGAAACGCCAGATCATCATTTTATTCTCGGGCGGCGAACCGACGCTCTCGCCGTATTTTCTCGACGCCGTCGCCTACGCCAAGAAGGTCGGGTTTTACCGGATTTTGGCCGCGACCAACGGCATCCGCTACGCCGAGGACATCGAGTTCTGCAAACAGGCGAAAGAAGCCGGCCAGCACGGCGTATATCTGCAGTTCGACGGCGTTTCCGAGGAAAAGAACAAGCACCGCGGCGTCGGCAATCTCTTCGACGTCAAACTGAAAGCGATCGAGAACCTCGCGTCGGTCGGCATCAAGGTCACGCTCGTGACGACGATCGTCAACACGATCAACAACGACGCGATCGGCGAGATCGTCAAGTTCGCCGCCGACAACATCGACAAAGTCCAGACGATCGCCTTCCAGCCGGTCTCGTTTACCGGCCGCGACGAGGACGTTTCCGACGAAGACCGCAAGCAGCAGAGATATACGCTCGCCGGGATGACGCACGATCTAAAGGATCAGCTCGACGACCGCGTCGCGCTCGAACCTTTGCGCGACTGGTTTCCGCTTTCGTCGTATTCGGCCTTTACCTCGGTGATGGATATGCTGCAGGGCGCCGACGCGCCGTGGGGCTGGTCGTCGTGCAACTGCCATCCGAACTGCGGGATCTTTACGCTCGTCGTCGTCAACAAAAAGACCGGCTCGATGAAGTCGCTGTTCGAATTCTTTAACTACGAGCAGTTTATGAAGGACGTCGCCGCGATCACCGATACGGCGCGCGGCAAAAAGCTGACGATGGCGCAGCTCGCGATGGCGATTATGCGCAACTACGACGCGGGCCGCGCGCCCGAGGGATTCCCGATCTCGCAGATCCTCAATCTCTTCAAGCCGTCGTCGGCGACCTCCAATTCCGACCGCAACGACCGGATGCAGACGAAATCGGACGACGACGTCTGGCGCGTGCTCTGCGTCGAGGGCATGTGGTTCCAGGACCTTTTCACCTACGATTTCCGCCGGACGGAAATGTGCGTCATCCCGTACGGCACGCAGGAGGGCGAGATCAGTTTTTGCGCCTACAACACCGGCGTCGGCTGGCGGCAGATCATCGAAGAGATGCACAAAACGGCGAGCCTTTCCGAATGGTACAAGGAATACGGCCGCCACGCGGTTTACGCCAAAGGCAAGGAAGTTCCGGGCATCGGCAAAACGCGCAGTTTGAGTCTGCCGGTGATCGCGAAGGTCCTCGCCGAAGATCTCGACAAACCGGCCGTCACGCCGTATCTCGTCGAGGAAGAAGAAGAAAAACGCGAAGCCGTCGGGGTTTGACGAGCGGACGCGGCAGGATATTTTTAACGCGAAGACGCGAAGGCGCGAAGGCGCGGAGGCGCAAAGATTTTTCAGGTTTTTTCGATCGTCCGGTCGATTGTTTTTAAGGCAATCGAACCGCCGTTCGTCGAAAAAATTATAAAAACCTTTGCGCCTCCGCGCCTTCGCGTCTTCGCGTTAAACCAAACACTCGATCCCTCTCGGTCTAATCGAATAACAATTTACTGCCGACGAGCAGCGCGAGCCGTTTGAGGCCGGCCGCGACGTCTGCGCCGAGATGGACGCGCAGCGCGCGCCGTTCGCGGTCGAGCAGAACCTGAAAATCGCCGCGCGCCTGCGCCGCCTTGACGACGCCGAACGTGTATTTCTGGCCGGGAACCGGGAAATCCTCGGCGTCGTCGGACGTGATCTGCAGGAAGACGCCGTTGTTCGCGCCGCCTTTATAGGCCTGGCCGGTCGAATGCAGGAAACGCGGGCCGAAACCGAGACAGGTCGCGGCGAAAGTCTTTTCGAGCACCCCGGCGCGGATCTTTTGGAGCAGCGCCTCGGTTTCCGCGTTCATCTCGACGTAGGCGAGCAGCGCGAAATAATCGTCTTCCTGAATATGCGCGAGATGCGCGGCGAGATATTTCTTCAATGATTTTTCGCCCTCGACGCCGCGCTCGAGCGAAGCCGCGTATTCGTCGCTCGTAAAGAGTTTAATGCCCTCGTCCGATTCGTAGAACGGCGTCTCGTCGGGCAATTCGCCCTTTTCCTCGTATTCCTCGGTCAGCTTGCGCGCCTCGATCTTGGCCGCTTCGACGTCCGGCTGGTTGAACGGGTTGATCCGCATCACCGAACCGGCGACGGCGGTCGCGAATTCCCAGCGGAAAAATTCCTGGCCGAGATTTTCTTTGTCCGCGAGCCTGATCTTGACGACCGGGTGATGATTGACGGCGAGGACGTCGATCTTTTCTTCCAGTCCTTCGTCGTCCGCGCCTTCGAGACCGAGATAAACGAAAATGCGGTCGTCGCCGTAATTATCGGCGGCGAGCGCCGGTTCGCGGTCGACGGGGATGATCGAAACGCCTTCCTTGCCGGTCGATTCGGCGATCAGCTGTTCGAGCCACGCGCCGAGATCGTAGATTTCGGGCGCGGTGAAGATCGTCAGCTTGTCGACGCCGTTCGTCTGGCAGACGCCGAGGATCAGGCCGAGCAGCGCGCCCGGGTTGACGTTCGGGTCTTCGCGCCGGCAGGCCCTGACCATTTCGGCCGCGCGGTCGAGAAAATCCCCGACGTCGAGGCCCATCGCGGCCGCGGCGGTCATCCCGAACGGCGAGAGCGCCGAGAAACGGCCGCCGATTTCCGGGTTGCCGAAAAAGATCCGGCGAAAACCGTCGGCTTCGGCGACCTTCTGCATCTTCGAGCCGGGATCGGTGATCGCGACGAACTGACGCCCGGCGTTTTCGCGGCCGACCTTTTCCGCGAGACGTTCGAAGAAATATTGTTTGAACGTGTTCGGTTCGAGCGTCGAGCCGGATTTCGAGGCGACGATAAAGAGCGTCTTTTCGAGATCGAGCCGCGCTTCGAGCGTCTTGATCTGCGCCGGCACGGTCGAATCGAGGACGTGAAAATTCGTCTTGCCGAAGGTGATCGAAAGCACTTCCGGGCAGAGCGACGAGCCGCCCATGCCCATCAATAAAACATCGGTGAAGCCGGCGGCTGTAATGTCGGCGGCGAAGGCCTGATATTCGCCGGCTTTGTCCGCTTCGGCGGCGACCGAATCGAGCCAGCCGAGCCATTTCGCTTCGTCCGTGCCGCTCCAGACGCCGGCGTCCTTGCGCCAGACGCGGGCGATCTTTTCTTCCTTTTGCCATTCGCCGAGCGCCGCGCGAAAGGCCGTCTCCAATTTTTCGGGCAGTGAATAAGATAATGAATTCAGCATAATTTTTGAAGTTTCAGATTATCACAATCGGCCGGCTTTCCGAAAAAATAAGCCGCCGCGGGTTAATAAATTAAGAATTCTGTCGCCCGGATGTTTGACGCGCGCGCGAAAATAACTTACTCTCCGGTTAGTTATTTAAGTCTTGAGTCCCGAGTCCTGAGTCTTGAGTCTAAAGCCATCGACCCGCGCCGGCGGATTCGGTTTCCGGCGAAGCGTTTCGCCTTCTGCAAAAGACTCAAGACTCAAGACTCAAGACTCAAGACCAATAACCGTCAGTCACTATGAAACCCAAAGAAAAGGAATCCGATCCGCGGTGGCAGCGGCGCAAGGAGGCGCGGCCGGACGAGATCCGCAAGGCGGCGCTCGACTGTTTCGCCGAGAGCGGCTTCGCGGCGACGCGGCTCGACGAGATCGCCCGGCGCGCGGGCGTCACGAAGGGCACGCTCTATCTGTATTTTCAGAGCAAGGAAGAGATCTTCAAATCGGTCGTCCGCGAAGAGGTCGTCCGGAACATCGCGCGCGTCGAGGCGATCGCCGCCGACGGCGAGCATTCGTCGGCCGAGATTCTGCGGGAGATGTTTTCCTTCTGGGCGCGGATCTTTCTCAAAACGCGCGTCGGCGCGGTGCCGAAGCTGATCCTCGCCGAGGGCGGCAATTTTCCGGAGATCAGCCGGTTTTATCTCGAAGAGGTGATCGAGCGCGGCTTCCGGCTGATCGGCGGCGTGCTGAGGCGCGGCATCGAGCGCGGCGAATTTCGCGCGGTCAACGTCGACGACGCGGTCAAATGCATCATCGCGCCGGCGATCTTTTCGATTCTCTGGAAACATTCGCTCGAACCGCACGGCGGTGCCAAACTCGACATCGAATCGCTCTTTCAGACGCATTTCGAGCTGATCATCCACGGTCTGGCGCGCGCGCCGGAAAGCAAATGAAATCGGGACGGTAAAAATATATGAACGAAGAAAACACGGCGGATAAAAAAGGCGAAAGGGAAGCGGCGACCGACGCCGAAGCGGCGCCGAAGCGCGGGTTTCCGGTCAAAATCGTGCCGGTTCTGCTGCTCGTCGCGGTCGGCGGCTTTCTGGTCTGGTACTACGCGCTGCGGACGACGCGCGCGCCGGCCAATCTGATCGAGGTCAGCGGCCGGATCGAGTCGGACGACGCGGCGATCGCGCCGAAGACGAGCGGCAAGATCAGGGAAATCAAAGTGCGCGAGGGCGACCGCGTCAAGGCCGGCGACGTGATCGCCGTCCTCGACGACGAACAATTGCGGGCGCGGCAGGAACAGGCCGAGGCCGCCGTCACGCAGGCCGAGGCGCGCGTCCGCCGGGCGCAGCAGCAGATCGAGGTGCTCCGGTCGCAGCGCGATTCGTCGGAGCTCGGCGTCGAACAGTCGAAGCTCGACGCCCAGGGCCGTGTCGATCAGGCGCAGGCGCAGATCCTGCAGGTCGAATCGCAGGTCTCGCAGGCGCAGTCGCAGGTCTCGCAGGCCGAGGCGCAGCTCGAACAGGCGAAGACCAACTACCAGCAGGCGCGCTACGACGAGGAAAAGAACCAGCGGCTCTTCGCGAGCGGCGACGTTTCCGAGCGGCAGTATCGCCAGTTCAAGACGATCGCCGATTCGCAGTCGAACGTCGTCCGCGCGCAGCAGAAACAGGTCGAGACGGCGCGCAACGCGCTGAACGTCGCGCGCGGTGCGCTCAAGGTCGCGCGGGCGTCGCTGACGACGGCCCGCGCGAACCTCGAAAATCCGAAGATCCGCCGCTCGCAGACGGCGACCATCGACGAACAGATCACGCAGGCCGAAAGCGACGTCGAATCGGCCAACGCCGACGCCGAACGCGCGCGCGCCCAATTGCGCGAGGCCGCCGCGAACCGCGGCGATCTGAACGTCGTCGCGCCGTTCGACGGGACGATCGCGACGCGCTCGGCCGAACCGGGCGAGGTCGTCGCGGCCGGCACGCCGATCGCGACGCTCGTCAACTACGACGCGGTCTACCTGCGCGCCTACGTCCCCGAAAGCGAGATCGGCCGCGTCCGCGTCGGCCAGACGGCGCGCGTCTATCTCGATTCGAACCCGAACCAGCCGGTCGAAGCCGAGGTCGCGCGGATCGACCCGGAGGCGACGTTCACGCCGGAAAACACGTATTTTCGCAACGAGCGCGTCAAACAGGTCGTCGGCGTCAAGCTGATGATCAAAAATCCTGAGGGCTTCGCCAAACCGGGAATGCCGGCCGACGGCGAGATTCTCGTCGAGGGCGCGTGGAGCTCGACGGGCCGCAGCGTCAAATGACGGGCGCTCCGCAAATCGAAAAAACTCCCGAATCCGCGATCCGTCTGCGCGGTCTGCGCAAGGCGTACGGAAAATTGGAGGCCGTTCGCGGTATCGACCTCGACATTAATCAGGGCGAGATCTACGGCCTGATCGGCCCGGACGGCGCGGGCAAAACGTCCGTCTTTCAGATTCTCGGCGGTGTGATGGCCGAAACCGCGGGCGAGATCTCGATCTACGGGAAAACGGCGCGCGCGGCGCGGTCCGAGGTCGGCTATCTGACGCAGGCCTTCAGTCTTTACCAGGATCTGACGGTGCTCGAAAACCTGCACTACATCGGCGATCTGCGGCTGCTGACGCGGCGCGAGATCGACGAGCGCGGGATGCGCTACCTGCGGCTTTTCGATATGGACAAATTCACCGACCGTCTGGCCGGCCGCCTCAGCGGCGGGATGAAGCAGAAGCTCGCGCTCGCCTGCGCGCTGATCGCCGAGCCGCGCATCCTGCTGCTCGACGAGCCGACGACCGGAGTCGATCCGGTCTCGCGGCGCGAGTTCTGGGACACGCTCGCCGCGCTCTCGGCCGAAGGGATGACGATGGTCGTCGCGACGCCGTATCTCGACGAGGCCGAGCGCTGCTCGCGCGTCTCGCTGATGTTCGACGGCCGGATCGTCGAAACCGGCACGCCGAAGGAACTGAAGCGGAATCTCGGGCTGCAAAGACTCGAGCTGCGGACCGACGATCTCGGACGGGCCGAGGAAATCCTCAACCGCGTCGACGCGATCGACGACGTCCAGCGCTTCGGCGACCGGCTCGATCTGATGGTCGCCGACGCCGCCGCCGGCGAACGGACGGCGCGCGCCGCGCTCGAAAAGGAAAACATCGCGGTCCGCCAGATCCACGTCGGGCAGCCGACGCTCGAAAACACGTTCGTCGCCGTGCTGCGCGAACTCGAAGGCAAGCTCGTCGCGCCGCCGTTCCCGCGCCGGCGCGATTTTCGCGAGCGCGAAACGGACGCGGTCGCGATCGGGGCCGAACGCGTCAACAAGATTTTCGGCGATTTCGTCGCCGTCCGCGACGTCGATCTCTCGATCGGATACGGCGAGATTTACGGGCTGCTCGGCGCGAACGGCGCGGGCAAGACGACGACCATCAAGATGCTCTGCGGGCTGCTCGAACCGTCGGGCGGCGTGATCGAGCTGGCCGGCGAACGCGGCCGCACGCGCTCGCCGTTCGTCCGCCGGCGCGTCGGCTATATGTCGCAGAAATTCTCGCTCTACGACGATCTGACGATCGAGGAGAACCTCGATTTCTTCGCCGGCGTCTACGGCGTGCCGCGCGCCGAGCGCGAGGAGAAAAAACGCTGGGTGATGGAGTTTTCCGGTCTGCGGGGACAGGAAAAGATGATGACCGGCGAGCTGCCCGGCGGCTGGAAGCAGCGCGTCGCGTTCGGCTCGGCGATCCTTCACGAGCCGTCCGTCTTGTTTCTCGACGAGCCGACCTCGGGCGTCGACCCGCTCGCGCGGCGCGCTTTCTGGAAGATGATCAACGAGCTCGCCGACCGCGGCGTCGCCGTGCTCGTGACGACGCATTATCTCGAAGAGGCCGAGCAATGCAACCGGCTCGGCTTTATGGTCGCCGGCGAGGTCGTCGCCGAGGGCACGCCGACGAGCGTCAAAGCGGCGCAGAGCGGCCATCTGATCGAGCTCATCACCGACCGGCCGCAGGCGGCGTCGGATCTGCTGAAGACCGAGATGGAACGCTGGCGCGTCTCGATCTTCGGCGACCGCCTCCACGTCGTCGTCGAGGAAGACGTCGCGACCGGCATCGCGCGGCTCAAGCAACGCCTCGCCGCCGCCGGCATCGAGGTCGCGGACGCGTACGAGGAAACGCGCTCGCTCGAAGACGTTTTCATCGCGGTCGTCGAGAGCAAAAGAGAGAATTGATTTCGGATTTCGGATTTCGGATTTCGGATTTTGTCCGGCGGGAGTTTTGGCTGAAAAGGGACGAACATTATGCGGAGAATCATTGCTCAGGCGCGGAAGGAGTTGACGCAGGTTTTGCGGGACCGGCTGACGCTCGTGCTCGCGCTGCTGCTGCCGCTGGCGCTGCTCGCGCTGATGGGGACGGCGATCTCGCTGTCGGTGACCGATCTGCCGGTCGTCGTGCAGGACCTCGACAACTCGCCCGAATCGCGGCGGCTGATCGAGGCGTTTCGCGCGTCGCTGACGTTTCGCGTCGTCGAGATGCCGGTCGACGAGCAGCCCGAGCAGTCGCTGATCGACAACAACGCGCGCGGCGCGATCGTCATCCCCGAAAACTTCGGGCGCGATCTCGTCCGCGGGCAGAACACCGAGGTCCAGTTTCTCGTCGACGCGTCGGACGCGAACACGGCCAACATTATGCGCGGCGCGGCCAATGCGGTCACGCAGAATTTCGTCAAATCGCTGCGCGCGAAGACCGCGCTCCCGATCAAGGCCGACGTCCGCCTGTGGTTCAACCCGGGCCGCGAATCGAGCAAATACATCGCGCCGAGTATGCTCGCCGTCGGATTGTCGCTCTTTCCGCCGCTCCTCGCCGCGCTCGCGTTGTCGCGCGAGGGCGAGCAGAAGACGATCCTGCAGGTTTACGTGTCGAGCATCTCGGCGCACGAATATCTGCTCGGCAAGATCGCGGCCTATTTCACGATCGCGCTCGCCGAATGGTTTCTCTCGCTGCTGCTGACGTTCTTTCTGTTCGGCCTGCGGCTGCGCGGCGACCCGACGCCGTTTCTCGTCTGCACGGTGATTTATCTCTTCTGCACGGTCTCGTTCGGGACGATGGTCGGCGCGGCGATCCCGAACCAGGCGGCCGCGATCCAGGCCGTTCAGCTCGCCGGCTTTCTGCTCTCGTATCTTTTGTCGGGCGCGATCTTTCCGGTCGCGAACATTCCGGTGCCGCTCAATTTCATCTCCTACGTGATCCCGGCGCGCTACTACATCGTCGTCGTCCGCGACGCGCTCGTGCGCGGCGGCGGCTGGGCCGGCGTCTGGCACGCGCCGTTCGTCCTCGCGGCGATCGGCGGGTTCTTTTTTCTGATCGCGTGGAAGAATATGCGAAAAATGCAGGTCGAGGCATGAGAGAGCGTTTATTAAACTTACTGAACCTGCGCTGGTTCGCGCTGATCCGCAAGGAATTCAACCAGATCAAGCGCAACCGGCGGCTGATCATTATGCTGATCGTCCCGCCGACGATCAACATCGTCCTCTTCGGCTACGCGCTCAATCCGACCGTCACCGATCTCAAGCTCGGCGTCGTCGACGAGAGCCGCTCCGCCGAGAGCCGCGAGCTGATCTCGGCGCTGACCGAAAGCCGCTCGTTCCGGATCGAGCGCTATTATCTCTCGCAGTCGGAGCTCGGCGACGATCTTTCGGCCGGCGATCTCGACGCGGGACTCGTGATTCCGGCCGATTTCGACCGGAAACGCGTGAGCGGCGAAACGGCCGAGGTGCAGTTTCTGGTCGACGCGGTCAATTCGAACACGGCAACGATCGCCGGCGGCTACGCGGGCCGGATCATCAACGCTTTGAACCAGAAGATTCTCCGCGAAAACCCGCCGAAGACGGGCGCGACGCCGATCCGCCAGCAGATCACGACCGCCGATTCGGCGCAGACGGCGGCGCCGACCCAAAACTCGCCGGCGCGGCCCGTGCAGCCGAACGTCACGCCGCGGATCGCGCTGCTTTACAATCCGGGCCTCAAAAACGCGTGGTTCATCGTCACCGGCCTGATCGGCGCGCTGCTCGTTCTGCAGGGCTCGATCGTCGCCGCCGCGTCGATGGTCCGCGAAAAGGAGGTCGGGACGATCGAGCAGCTTTTGATGACGCCGGCCGAGGCGATCGAGATCATCACGGCGAAGATCGCGCCGATCTTTCTCCTCTTGTCGGGCGACATCTTTCTCGCGCTGACGGTCGCGCGGCTCGTCTTCGACGTGCCGGTGCGCGGCAGCTTTCTGCTCTTTTTTATTTCCGGCTCGCTCTGCGTGCTCTCGGGCATCGGCATCGGCACGCTCATCGCGACCTTCGTCAAATCGCAGCAGCAGGCGCAGCTGATGAGCTTTTTCGTCAACCCGCCGATGGTTTTGCTGTCGGGCGCGACGACGCCGGTCGAGGCGATGCCGCACTGGCTCCAGCCGTGGACGCTGCTCAATCCGGTTCGCCATTTCGGCCTCATCTCGCGCGGCATCCTCTTGAAAGGCTCGACGCTCGACGTGCTCTACCCGAACCTCCTCGCGCTCGCCGCCTTCTGCGTGATCGTCGTCAGCATCAGTATGTGGCGGTTTCGCAAACAGCTGCAATAGGAGTGGAGAGTGGAGAGTGGAGAGTGGAGAGTGGAGAGTCAAGGGTGGAGAGCGGAGAGTGGAGAGTGGAGAGTTCGAGGATTTATTCTTATCTTTTAGCTTTGATTCTCGATTCTCGACGCTTTATAGCCGGGAGCGAATAGTCCGGGAATCTATTTTCCTTTAACTCTCCACTCTCCACTCTCCACTCTCCACTAAAATATTCCCCGAACTCTCCACTCTCCACTCTCCACTAAAAAAATTAGTCCGCAATTTTCGGATAGATTTCGATTTCCCGATCCAATAAACTCTAAATTATGGAAACGGAAATCTACTGGAAAGCAATCGAAAACAACGACGCGCGGTTTAACGGGGCGTTTGTTTACGCGGTCGGTTCGACCGGGATCTACTGCAAGCCGTCGTGCTCGTCGCGGCTTCCGAAACGCGAGAACGTCTCGTTTTTCGAGAATTTCGAGGCCGCCGAGTCCGAGGGCTTTCGCGCCTGCCGCCGCTGCCGGCCGCGGAACGAAACCGTCGATCCGCAGCTCGCCGCGGTACTCCGCGCGTGCGAGATGCTCGAATCGGAAGAAGCGGCGACGCTCGACGAGCTGAGCGCCGAGCTCGGTCTGAGCGCGGCCCACCTGCAAAGAAAATTCAAGGAAATCACCGGCGTCTCGCCGAAAAAATTCGCCGAGGCGAAACGGCTCGACCGTTTCAAAAGCGAGCTCCGGCGCGGGCGCGACGTAACCACGGCGATGTACGACGCGGGCTTCAATTCGGTGAGCCGGTTGTATGAAAACGTCTCGCGGAAGCTCGGGATGACGCCGCGGACCTACGCGAAAAAAGGAGAAAATATGATGATCGATTACACCGTCGCCGAATGCGAGCTCGGCCGGCTGCTCGTCGCGCGAACCGCGAAGGGCGTCTGCGCGGTCGCGTTCGGCGACGACACGGACGCGCTCGTCCGCAATCTCGAAAACGAATTCGAAAACGCCGCGATCCGCCGCGACGACGCGGCGCTCAAAGAGTTCGTCGAAGCCGTGCTCGCGAATCTCGCCGGCCGTGACCGGACGCTCGACCTGCCGCTCGATCTGCGGGCGACCGCCTTTCAGATGCGCGTCTGGGACGAGCTGCGCCGGATCCCGTACGGCGAAACCGTGTCGTACAGCGACGTCGCCGAACGGCTCGGCAGCAAATCGGCCGTCCGCGCGGTCGCGACGGCCTGCGCCGCGAACCGCGTCGCGCTCGTCATCCCGTGCCACCGCGTCGTCGGCAAAAACGGCGCGCCGACCGGCTACCGCTGGGGCGTCGAGCGCAAGCGGGCGCTGCTCGAAAAAGAAAAACGAGTTTAGGAAGTTGGGGAAGTTGGGGAAGTTCGGCTTTCAAACAACATCGGATCAGACCAACAAAATTCCCCTCCTTTTCAAGGAGGGGTGGCGCGAAGCGCCGGGGTGGTTTGATCGCGGACAGGCAACCACCCCGCCCTGCGGGCACCCCTCCTTGGAAAGGGGATTAACCACCCCGCCCTGCGGGCACCCCTCCTTGGAAAGGGAATTAACCACCCCGCCCTGCGGGCACCCCTCCTTGGAAAGGAGGGGAATTTGAGGGGGGATTTGGGGGCTCGGCAAAGTAAAAAAAGGAGAAAATTTATGAGTTACAAAGTCGTTCCGATTCCGTCGGAAATCGCTCGGGGTGTGCGCGAAACGATGCGCGCGCCGCAGTATCAACATCCGGCTTTCGCCGACGTCGCGAAGGGTTACGGGCCGTGCCGGCAATGTCTGAAGACATTCGTCCGCGACGCCGACGAGCGGATTCTGTTCACCTACAATTCTTTCGAGAATCTGTCGCCGCTGCCGCTGCCGGGGCCGGTTTTTATCCATAAAAACGAATGCCGGGCCTATGACGGCGACGGTTTTCCGCCCGATCTCGTCGCGCTCCCGCTCTTGTTCGAAGGCTTCGGCCGGGACAGCGAGCTGCTGATCAGGGAACCGGTCGAAAAAGACGCGATCGACGCGCAGCTCGCGCGGATCTTCGCGTCGGCCGGCGTCCGCTACGTCAACATCCGCAACGCCGAAGCCGGCTGCTTCGTCGCCCGCGTCGACCGCGCCTGAAACCTCGGTCTGATCCTTTTTCGCCGGCGGTTGCGCGTATAATAAAGGAAGTTCATCTTTATACGGAGAAAAATCGACAGTGAAAAAGATCAGTTTTTTGATAATCGCGGCCCTGCTGGCGGCGGCGAACGCGTTCGCGCAGGACGCGGGCGCGGCGGACGTCGCCGCGAAGACCGACGAGTATATGAACGCCTTCGTCAAGGCGAAAAACGCGGGCGGCGCGGTGCTGCTCGCGCGCGACGGGAAGATTCTCGTGAGTCGCGGCTACGGCGCGGCCGACGCCGAATTGAACGTCGCGAACCAGTCGAACACCAAGTTCCGGATCGGCTCGCTGACCAAGCAGTTTACGTCGGCCGCCGTTCTTCTTTTGCAGGAGCGCGGCAAAATCGGCGTCAGGGACGCGGTCTGCAAATATCTCGACAACTGCCCCGAGGCGTGGCGCGAGATCACGATCCACCAGCTTTTGACGCACACTTCGGGCATCCCGAACGTCACCGCGCTGCCCGACTGGAAGACGAAAAAGGTTCTCAGCCTGACGCCGGCCGAAACGGTCGCGCTCGTCCGCGACGCGCCGCTCAGATTCAAGCCGGGGACGGATTTCGAATACAGCAACACCAATTACATCCTGCTCGGGCAGCTCGTCGAAAAGGTTTCGGGCCAGACTTACGAGGCGTTTCTGAAGGAAAACATCTTCGGGCCGCTCAAAATGAACGATACCGGCTATGACACGTGGACGACGCTCGTGCCGAACCGCGCGCGCGGTTATTCGCGGCGCGGCGCCGAGGTCGTCAACGCCGCCTACTCCGACCGCGGCATCCCGTTCGCGGCGGGCGGGCTTTACTCGACCGTCGAGGATCTGTATAAATGGCAGGCGTCGTTCGACGGCGAGCAGATCCTGAAAAAGGCTTCGATCGAAGCGGCCTTTACGCCCGACAAGAAAAACTACGGCTACGGCTGGGGAACCGGCGTCTGGAACGGCCGCAAGCTCGTCGCGCATTCGGGCGGGATCGACGGCTTTTCGTCGCACATCTTCAAATTCACCGACGACCGCGCCGCGGTGATCGTGCTGCTCAACACCGACGCGGTACTCGCGCAGACGGTCGCGCTCGATCTCGCCGCGATCCTTTTCGGCGGAAAATACGAGCTGCCGAAGGAGCGCAAAGAGATCGCGCTCGACGCGAAGACGCTCGACGCCTGCGTCGGCAAATACGAGGTCGCGCCGAACGTCGTCCTGACGATCGCGAAGGAAGATGACCACCTGACGCTGATCGGCCCCGGCCAGACGCGCGGCGCGGCGCTGGTGCCGGAAACTCCGACAAGCTTTTTCATCCGCGCGGTCGACGCGAAGATCGATTTTCAGAAAGACGAAAGCGGCCGGGTGACGGGCCTCGTGTTTCAGCAGATGGGCCGGACGACGAAGGCGCGGAAGATCGAATAGCGGCCCGGAAAACGGGTTTTGAGTTCCGCCTTCAGGCGGCCGTCGCCTCATTCCGGAAAGAATTCGACGGCGAACGAAAAGCCGCCTGAAGGCGGAACTCAAAACACAAAACGCGGCGGCCGCGTGACGGAAAACGAACCCGAAAAACAACTTTGCGCCTTTGCGCCTTTGCGCCTTCGCGTTAAATAATGTGCTCTATGGAAAAAGAAACCCTGAAAATCGGACTCGCCCAGTTTGCGCCGGTCTGGATGGACCGCGCGAAGACGCTCGAAAAGGCGCTCGGCTATGCCGGAGAAGCCGCGGATGCGGGCTGCGAGCTCGTCGTGCTCGGCGGCGAGGCGGCGATCGGCGGTTATCCTTACTGGCTCGAACTGACCGGCGGCGCGCAGTTCAACTCGCCGCTGCAAAAGGAAATCTTCGCCGAATATTCGCGGCAGGCCGTTTGCATTGAGCGCGGCGACCTCGACGCCGCCCGCACGCTTGCGCGGGCCCGCCGGATCGCGATCTACGCGGGGATCGTCGAAAAACCGGCGGCGCGCGGCGAGAGCCTCTACGCTTCGCTCGTCTTCATCGACCGCGACGGCGAGATTCGGAGCGTCCACCGCAAGCTCGTCCCGACCTACGAGGAGCGCCTCGTCTGGGGCCACGGCGACGGCGCGGGGCTCCGCGTCCACGCGCTCGACGCTTTCACCGTCGGCGGTCTCAACTGCTGGGAAAACTGGAACCCGCTCGCGCGGGCGGCGCTCTACGGGCAGGGCGAGGATTTTCACATCTGCGTCTTTCCGGGCGGCGTCCACAACGTCGAGGTGACGCGGTTCATCGCGTGGGAAGCGCGCTCCTACTGCGCGTCGGTCTGCTGCGTGATGCGGAAAGAGGATTTTCCGGCCGACACGCCGCATCTCGAACGGATTCTCGAAAACGCGCCGGCCGTCCTCTCGACCGGCGGGACGTGTCTCGCCGGCCCCGACGGCGAATGGCTG
This sequence comes from Acidobacteriota bacterium, assembly GCA_018269075.1. Taxonomy (GTDB): domain Bacteria; phylum Acidobacteriota; class Blastocatellia; order Pyrinomonadales; family Pyrinomonadaceae; genus JAFDVJ01. Next base: position 32,813 of record JAFDVJ010000037.1, on the reverse strand, counting down.
ATCGCGCCGGTCGGAACCGAGGAAAAACTCTTAACTTTTACGCTCGATCACCGGCGCGTCCGCGAGGAACGCCAGAATCTCGACGTCGCCGGCCATTACACGCGGCCCGACGTCCTGCGTCTGACCGTCAACCGCGAGCGGCAGCAGATCGTCGAGCTCCGCGATTGAGGGCGATTTCGGATTTCGGATTTCGGATCATTACTGCTAAAAAGATTGACGGTTAAAGGAAAACCGGAAAATTGCTGACTGGAGCGCGGGCATCTTTGCCTGCAACGCCGCGCCAGCGGTGTCGAAACGTTTCGATTCCCGGGCGCCGCTCGATGATGAAAGGCTTTTTCGCGCTGTCGCGCTCAGGCCGGCAGGGATGCCCGCGCTCCAGTCACGAGGTTTTGGATTTAATTTTTAGCCTGAAGGACGACGGACGGGCTGCATCCAAATTCCTTTCAACAGTAATGTTTTCGGATTTCGGATTGCCCGGAGCGGCCGCTTTTCGTCCGTTTGCGGCGACGTCGAGCAGGTTTGCGGCGATGTTGACCTTGTTTGCTGCGACGTCGAGCCGGTTTGCGGGGACGTCGAGATGGTTTGCGGGGACGTCGAGATGGTTTGCGGGGACGTTGAGGTGGTTTGCGGCGATGTTGGGGTGGTTTGCGGGGACGTTGACTTGGCTTGCGGGGACGTCGAGTCGGTTTGCGGGGACGTTGAGTTTTGGGGCATCGGTCGGGACTGTCAAAGTAATTGTGTAATCCGTTCTCGACGAAACCCGAAAAAGCGGCGGCAGCCGTGCCGAGGTCAGCAGCGTCGGCGGCAGCCGATGCACCGTCCGCCGGCCGGACTCTCGCGTCTCAAGCCGTTAAACAACAAGGGTTTCAGGTTTCCCGTCAAGTCACACCGGCGCGGCGGTGCATCGGCTGTCGCCGACGCTGCTGACCTCGCGCGGCGGCGCTTTACCCTTCGATTACACAAATACTTTTACACTCCCCGGACGAAAATCGCGGCGGGCGAAATTACGGGCGGGCCGGATCGAACGCGCGACCGAGCTCGGCGAACGCCGGTTCCGGGTGAAGATCCTTGAAAACCGGGTCGGCGAGAAATAAGACGAACTCGAATTCGCGGCTCTCGTAGGATTTGCGGAGCCGGGAAACGGCCTTTTCCTTATCGCCGAGGCGGGCGTGATACTGCGCCGCCCGGTAGTGATTCGGGCGGCGTTCGAGAATCGTGAGCTGAGCCTGCCAGAAGGCGCGGACGCCGCCGCGGGCGTAGGCGCGGCGGAGCGTTTCGGTTTCGTCGAACGGCATCGTGAAATCGCTTTTCAGCCGCTCGATCTCGAAAAATTCGGCGACCGCTTCGTCGTACATCGCGCGGGCGGTGTAGATCTCGTAAAGATAAAGATGCGCGTTGAGAAAACCGGGTTCGGTTTCGAGCGTGCGGCGGCACTGCGCGAGCGCCTCGTCGTATTTCCGGAGCAGGTAGAACATCTGACAGAGATCGGCGCTGACGGCCGTCGAGTCCGGTTCGAGCTCGGCGGCCCGCTTCATCTCGGCGAGCGCCGCGCCGCCGAGGCCGCGCACGACGAGATTGAGCGCGAACCATTGATGCGCGGTCGCGTATTCGGGGCTGAGTTCGATCGCCTTTCTGAACGACCCGTCGGCCCCGGCGAGGTCCCATTCCCAGAACATCTGCACGAAGCCGCGGGCGGCGAACGGCTCGCCGAGCGACGGATCGAGCCGGATCGCCGTTTCGGCGTGTTTTCGGGCGTCCTTCCAGCGGTTCGCGTCGAAGGCGTAGGCGTCGGCGAGCGCCGCGTGCGCGAGGGCGAACTCGCCGTCGGCCCGGACCGCCCGTTCGAGCAGCAGAATGCTCTCGTGGAGGGCTTCGGCCGAGCGCTCGTGCCAGAGCGCGCGGCCGCGCACGTAATCTTCGGCCGCGCGCCGGTCTTTCGATCCGCGCCGCGCGAACTGCCGCCGCTCGTTGGCGCTGAGACCCGTCAGATCGAGCGCGGGGCGTCGTTCGTTAAAAAACCAGAAGATCGCGAAGGCCGCCGCCGCGAGGCCGAGCAGGCCGGACGCGATTCGGAAGCGGCGGCGCGACCGCCGGGAAGCCGTGTCGCCGGCGGGCGAAAGCTCGCTTTTCGCGTCTTGCCGGGTTTCCGGTTCGAGGAATTCCTCGACGTTGGCGGTGAAGCGATAGCCCTGTTTGGGCAGCGTTTTGATGAATTTCTGCTCGCCCGCCGCATCGCCGAGCGCTTTGCGAAGGGTCGAGACGTTGCGGTTGAGGCTTCCTTCCTCGACGAAAGTATCAGCCCACACTTCCCGGATCAATCGCTCCTTCGTGACCGTCTCGCCCCTGTTTTCGAGCAGGACGAGCAGAATGTCGAAGACCTTCGGCGTCAGCGGGACGCGCTGCTCGCCGCGCCAGAGCTGTCGTTCGGCGACATCGACGCGAAAGCTGTCGAACTGGTAATAACGGGGCGGCGTATCCATTTCGTTTTCGGGAAATTTCGGGAAATTTCGGATTTTTACCGGCTAGTTTTATGCAACCATATTATTCTCATTCCGTTCTGACCGCAAGACGCGCCCGTTTTTTCAAAAAACGAATTATTCGACCGGATGCCGGAGCCGAAAATTCGTTATCGCGAACGGCGCAGACGGTCGAAACAAGGAGCTGAAATAATATGTTCAAACGAATTGCAGTGGGGTTGCTGCTGGCCTTGACGGCGGCGTTCGCCGGTCAGTCGACGGTTTTCGCGCAGGCGGCGGACGACGATCTGCCGGTTCCGGTTTTCGATTCGCGGCCGCCGGAACGGCGCGCCGACGAACTCCGCGAAGCGTATCTGGCGATGCGGAGGCATCTGTGCGAAAAAACGGAGCCGCCGACCGCGGCGTGGCAGAAACGCTTTGAAATATTACTCGGCGAGCTCGTCGTCGCGCAGCACCGGATGCTCTGGGCGGCGGCCCCCGAGACCGACAACGAACTGGTCGAATACACGCGGACGCTGCAGCCCTTTTACGTCAAAAAGGACGAGATTCGCGGGTTTCTCGAACAGGCCGCGCGGCGGAATGCCGGCAGCGCGGCGGAAATTAGGGACATCATCCGGCGACTGGACGAAAATTCGCGGCGGTTTGCCGAAGCCGCCAACGCGCAGGAGGCCGGCCGCGCGCTGTTCGTCGTGTTTGCGAACGGCGCGGTCCTGTCCGAGCTGGACAAGGAGCTTTCGCCCGCCAGACTGCGAAAATTCGGGATTCCGGAAGGCGACTATGCCGGCCGGCGAAACCGCGCGTCGATGGCGCTGACCGATACTTTGGCGCTGGTCTACCCGGCGGCGGTCGCCGCGATCAATCGCCGCATTCCGGCGGGCGCGCCGCGGTTTTCTGTTTATTACAGCACCGATTACACGTATCTCGGGCAGATCGTCAAGGCTTTATCGAGCACGCTCCGGATCTCGTTCGATCTCGACAAATTCGAGGCGCTGCAGGACGCGGGCTGGCATTCCTACGCGAAGACCGAATTCGACGACCGCGAGCAAAAGAGGCTGCGCGGCGGCTGCGGGCGGGAAACCGTGCGGATCCTCTTCACGCCGCCGCGCCGCGCCGATGCCGAAAATGCTTCGAAACTGCTCAAGGACGAAGGTTTCGAGGTCGTGCTGCGCGAGCTCGCCGAAAACAGCGGCGCGACGCATAAGGGCCTGATCTATTTTCAGAATCGCGGCACTTCGGAGCGGGCGGGCCGGATCGCCGCGCTGGTCGCGCGGCTCGAAAAAGTGAGTCCCCGCCGCGGGACGGTCGAAGACGGCGGGCCGGATTACGCGCTCTGGCTGATCGGCGGGAAAACGCCGCCGGAGACGCCCGACCTGAACGGTTTATGGACGGCCGTCGGTTATCGCTGCAACGGCGCGTCGCCGACCCAGATCGTCAGGATTCGGCAGACGGGGCGCCGCATTACCGCGGTCAAAACGCTCGGCAACGACTGCGTCGAAGCCGGCGCGGTGACCTTTCGCGGCAATTTCGACCGCAACCCGTTTGCGGTCGAGGTTTATACGACCTTTACCGACGGGCCCGCCCGTTTTACGAAGGGCACGCTGCGAGTCGTCAACGCGAATCTGTTGAAGTTAGTGAGCGATGTCGGCGAAATCACGCTGACGCGGCGTCTTAATTGAGCCTGAGTTTCCCCGTCCGGTCAAATTCCGGCGACGGGCGGTAAAAGGAGAAGAGAATGATGAAGTGGTCGGTATTGCTGTTGATTTTCAGCGTCGCGGCGGGCGTTCGGGCGCAGACCGTCGATCTCGATAAAACGTTCCGCACGCTCGGTTTCAAAGTCACGGGCCGGACAAACGTGGCGGCGGCCGACTGGGAACTGCGCGATTTCAAGATGCGGAGCAAGCGCATTTTCGCGCTCAAAAGCCTGAAGAAAGTTCCCGGCGAGCGAAACTTGTACTACCGGTTTGCGGTCAGGATCGAGGAATACGAAAACGAGGCCGACGCCGAACGGCGGATCGCGGAGATCGAGGCGACGCCGCCCGGCGCGGACAGTAAGCTGACCGCACCGGAATACGATCTGCGCGAAGGCTTCCGGCGCGGCACGCGCGTTTACGTCGTCAGCACGAACGTCTATAAATTCGTCGCCGATAAAAGCCTGAGCCGGTTCAAAAGCGATCTCGAAAAGATCGTCAAAGAATGAAATAGAAGAGCGCCGGAGCCTCGCCCCCCGCCGGCCGCAAGCGGCAGGAAATCCTCGATTTCGGCGAGTAAAACGAAAAGGCTGCAAACATTTTTTCCCGGCCGCTGCCAAATTCCAGCCAAGGCTTAGAGCAGATTTAAGGTTAGTGTACGGCGGGCTGTTAGCCGGCCGCGCCCGTTCGAGGGTGTGAAGCGCCGCAAACAGACTAACAGTCTGTTTTACATTTTCCCATACAGTCTTCCAAAATCTGCTCTAAAGATGACGAGTAAAGCCGGAAAAAACTTTACAAGTATGTATAAATCTGTATGATGGAGCTGTGAAGTTTTCATGGCGCGATGACAAAGCCGAAGAGGTTAGAAAAAAACACGCAATTGAATTTATGCGGATCACCGACATCTTCGCGGACCCGTTTGCGGTCGAGTTTATTGACGAATCACATTCGACGGAAGAAGAAATTCGTTATGCAATTATCGGCGCGACGGTTTATGGTTTGGTGTTTTTGGTCTTTACTGAAATCGGTCCTGATGAGCTTCATTTTATATCCGCCCGGTTGGCAGAAAAATGGATGGTCAAGGAATATGAGCAAAACAGAAAAAGATACTGAGATAAAAACGAGTCGGGAGGCTAAAAAAGCGGGGTTGCAACGAATCGAACGCCGTCATTTGACGGAAAAAAGTGAAGTTCGGTTGGCGGATTGCAAAGTTAAGATCACGATTAATCTTGACGCCGATATTTTGGAATATTTCAAACAGCGCGCCGCGCCGCCGCATGCCGCGCCGTATCAAACGCAGATCAATAACGAACTGCGCCGGTTGATGGAGTCCGATCAGGCCGACCGGGAGCTCAGCCAAACCGCCCGCGAGCTTTTGCGGGACGATAAATTCGTCGCGGCCCTGAAAGACCGGTTGAAAGCGGCTTGATTTTTTGTTTGACGAAAATGTAAATAAAATTATACATTTACAAACAAAATATGAACGAAAAGCTCTCCGAACTGTTTAACCGCATCAAAAGCGACGGTAATTTACTGACGGTCAATGAAGCTCAGACGAGTCAGGGAATAGTCCTCCCGATTCTCCATAATTTAGGGTGGAACGTTTTCGATACGACCGAAGTCACTCCGGAGTATGCGGTGAGCGGTGGCCGGGTCGATTTCGCGCTGAGAATACAGGCGGTAAATAAGGTATTTCTCGAAATAAAAAAGACCTCCGAAAATCTCGACAATCATCAACAGCAGCTCGTTTATTACGCGTTTCAGCAGGGCGTCAAACTGGCGATCCTGACCAATGGAATCACGTGGCAGTTTTATCTTCCGCTGGAAGAAGGAAGTTGGGAGCAGCGGCGTTTCTTCACGATCGATCTTATGCAGCAGACAATCGAGGACGCGATCGAAAAATTCGAAGTCCTGCTGTCGAGAAACAGCGTCGAATCGGGAAATGCTTACCAGAGCGCGAAATCGTTGTTCGAAGGACGTCAAAAAAACAAGATCATTAGGGAAAATCTCCCGAAAGCGTGGCAAAAGCTGATTTCCGAGCCCGACGAGATGCTCGTCGAACTGCTCAACGAAACGCTCGAAAAAATGTGCGGATATCAGGCCGAAAACAAGCAAATAACCGAGTTTCTTCAAGGTCTTTTTCCTGATGTCCCGGTCGGTGTGCCGGTTTTGAAGAAAAAAGATATTGCGGCTGAAAGTTCTTCTTTGAAATCGGGAAAAAAGCTACAGAAAAGTTCTGACACACAAAACGATCAAACAGCATTAAAACTCGATCCGGAAAATATAGAAAATCTAGCTTTTACAAAGGTGATTGAAGCTAGATTCGGGATCTCGACCGCAGAAAACAGTTGGCGGGATTTACTGGATGTAGGATTAAGAACGGCTTTGAAAAAAGGCCTATCCATTTCAGAAATCAAAGATCTTTTGTCCTTAAATATCAAAGAGGGCATTCACAAGACACAGGGATTCTGCCCAATAAAGGGGGAAAAATGCTCACGGCAGTACCAAGATGCCAATAAAACAATGATCAATGCTGTGAAACTGGCAAAATCCCTCAAATGCGAGATCTATGTACTGTTTGAATGGCAGGCTAAAGGTAAATTCCCGATGCAAAAAGGTTTGATTCATTGGCGGCCCTGAAATCATTTTCCTAACCACTCGATTAAAATGTCTTCCTGCTTATGCAGCGCGTTTTCGGGCCGCGCGGCGGGGTCGCGGGTCATCGGCATCTTGAAGAAGATCGAGATTTCCTCCAACACGCCGGATTCGCCGCGTCTGTGGGCGAGGTCGAGACAGCGGGCGATCTCGATCGCGAGCGGGGCGGCGAGAATCGAGTCCTTGCAGAGAAAATTGACCTTGAGCTGCATCCGCTGGCCCAAAAAACCGGATAAATCGACGTTGTCCCACGCCTCCTTGTCGTCGCCGCGCGGTTTGTAGTAGCGGATGTCGACGAGATGGTCCTCGACCTCGTAGCCGAGGATGTCGTCGAGGAGCGAGCTCTTCGTCTTGATCTTCGAGGCGAGCGAGTCGGTGTTCGAGAGCGCGAGGCCGTCGCGGTTGCCCAGAATATTCGTCGAGAACCAGCCTTCGACGCGCAGCGCGCGCGTCCGGAACGCGGGCGCGAGGACGCTCTTGATCATCGTCTGGCCGGTTTTGCCGTCCTTGCCGGCGACCGGCACGCCCTGTTTTTTCGCGAATTCGACGAGCGCCGGGACGTCGGCCGCGACCGACGGCGTGAAGTTGCCGTAGGGCACGCGCTCGGCGAGCGCGGCGTAGGCGTAGAGCATCGCGGGCGAGATTTCGGACGCGTTTTCGTCCAGCGCCCGTTCAAAGCCGGCGAGCGAGTTGAAGATCTCGCGGCCCTCGTCGGCGAGCTTTTCGGTCGAGGCGAGATTGATGACGACGGCGCGGCCGCATTTCGTTTTAAACTCGCGCAGGTTTTCGCGAATCTTTTCGATCGTCGCGCGGTGGCCGCCGCCCGAAAACGTGTTTTCGCCCTCGATGTTGGCGAGAAAATCGCGGTTCGCGGCCGCCCGCCACGGTTTGATTTTCCGCAATTCGTCCTCGACGGCGACGAACTGTTTGTGCGTCAAAACCTCGTGCTCCTCGGCGGCGGTCGCGAGATGCTCGCCGAACAGATCCCAGCCGGCGAAGACAAGGTCTTCGTAGGCCGCTAAGTTTTGGGTCAGTTCCGCGTCGAGACCGGCGAGCGGCAGGCCGGTTGTGTCGATCCTGCCTTTTTTGAGCAGCTCGATGCCGGCGACGATCGTCGTGCCGACCGCGCCGCCGAGTCCGATGATTGCAATGCCGAGTTTTCCGTTGTTCATAAAAACTTTAATTTTACAACCTGCGCGGGAAAAATGACAGACGGGAAGCGGCGGCGGGGACGATTTGCGGGGGAAAGAGGGATTTAACGCGAAGGCGCGAAGACGCGAAGACGCAAAGGGGTTTGGGGTGTTTTTCGCGGGCGAAAAAATTCCGATGAAGGCGGAAACGATCCGGGGGCGGCGTTTTTATATTAATTTTCCCTGCGTCTTCGCGCCTCCGCGCCCTTGCGTTAAAACCCGCCGCCAAACCGTCCCCGGTAACCGAAACGATTCGCGCGGCCGGTCAGTAGACGAGCCACGCGTCGAAGGCCCAGCCCGTGTAGCCTTCGTAATAGACCTGGCACCAGCGCCCGGCGCGGCCGCCGACGCGTTCGGTCGAGTTCTGGCATTGGATGATGTCGACGTCGGCGCCGTGCGGCATCTGCGCGATCCGGTAGCCGTAGCTGCTGCTCGGTTCGCTGCGGAGCGCGAGAAAGCCGTCGCCCGGCGAATAGACCTGCGCCGGCGTGCCCTCGATCAGCGACTCGTTCGGGTCGGTTGATCGGACCGGCGGCGGCGTTCTCTGCGACTGCTGCTGTTGCTGCTGCGAATCGACTTTCTTTTCGAGCTCGGCGACTTTTTCCTTGAGCTTTTCCTTTTCCTCGTCCCGGTCGCTCGCGGCGCGGCCGTCGTCGCCGGCGGTCTGCTTTTGCGACGCCGACGGCGCGGGCGAGCTCGCGGGCGAACTCGTCGTCTGGTTCGGCCCCGAGCGGACGCAGGCGAGCGAAAAGAGCAGGATTACGAAGAGTGCCGATGACAGGTTAAACAGATTTCGATGATTCATAACGATCTCCGAACGATTTCGCCTCGCGGCGGATATGTTTTCGCTTATTCGAAAACTGCAAGAAACATACCATTGCGATTTCGGATTTCGGATTTCGGATTTCGGATCGGTTCGCGGATGGGTGTTTTTTGGTTTCGGAGGCATTTTTGAGGGCGAAGGGAATTTTGCGGTGTCTTTTGCGATCGGTGCGGGAAGTGTAAAAGGCTTTGCGCGGGTTGACGACGGGACTTGTTTTCGGGCGGAAAATGCATTCGGCGCGAGAGCTTTCCGGGCGGGGCGGGCGATTGGGAAATTTTCCCCGAGGAGCGCGAAAAATTCCCGTGTTTTCGGGCGATTTAACGCCAAGTCGCGAAGACGCGAAGGATGTTAGGGAACCGCTCGCCGGCGAAATAGATTCGACAGCGGCGAAATCACGCCGCGGCCGGCGGCCTGACCAAAAAAAACTTCGCGTCTTCGCGTCTTCGCGCCTTCGCGTTAAAAAAATTCGATATTCGCTATTCAGACTTCGCGCGCAGCCGAAATTCGTAATGCTTGGTGCAGCCGCAGGTGAAATCGCTGACGAACCAGGCGGTCTCGAAGCCTGCGGCGGCGATCTCGGCGGCGGCCATAAAGCTGCAGCCTTCGCGCGTTCCGGCGGAGAAGACGCGCTCGTTCGCCGGCTTCGGTTTTTCGGCGATCACTTTTTCCGCCTCGACGATCGGGCTCCGCGGATTTTTTTCGAGCGCGCGGCGGCGTTCCTCGACGAGCCGCGCGAACTCGCCGGCCGGGATCGCGTAGGCGGTTTCGAAGCTGACGCGCGGCCGGCCCGCGTATTTGCGGGCGACCGTCTCGTCGAAAGTCTGCCGCATCCAGCCGCGATCGGTGAAATCGGCGAGCATCCACGACTGGTCCTCGCTGACGACGAAAAGCCGGACCGCGGCGTCGGCGATTTCCTTTTCGCCGCGCTCGTCGAAGATATGAAAATAGGCCGTGCCGCCGCCGCAGGATTGGCCGAACGCGGCCGGCGCGAAAAGGAAAAACAGGCAGAAAATCAGGATCGCTCGCATATTTTTTTCGGGGCTAGACCGTGCCGGAATCGAGCGCCGCGGCGGCGATCCGGCCGAGATTGCCGATAAAAACATTGAACGAGGCGAAGCGCCGGTCTTGCGTGAAGCCCCGGACGTAGCGGAAATAGATCTGCTGCGCGATGACGGCGAGCTTGAACGTCCCGAAAACGTAGTAGAACAGGAGATCGGTGACCGCGCGGCCGCTTTTTTCCTCGTACATCCGGACGAGCTCCGCCCGCGTGACGTTTTCCATCAGGACGCGCGGGTTGAACGGCATCGCGAGCATTTCCGGGCCGGCGTCGGGCGCCATCCAGTAGGCGAGCGACGAGCCGAGGTCCATCAGCGGCTCGCCGATCGTCGTCATCTCCCAGTCGAGGACGGCGACGATCCGCGTCAGGTCCGCCGGGTCGAGCATCACGTTGTCGAACTTGTAGTCGTTGTGGATGAGCGCCGCGCCGCCGGCCGCCGGGACGTTTTCCGCGAGCCATTCGATGACTTCGGCGAGCGCCGGGTGGTCGTCGGTCTGCGCGTTGAAGTAGCGCTTCGTCCAGCCCTCGGTCTGGCGGCGCGCATAGCCTTCGGGCCGGCCGAGCTCGCCGAGGCCGATCCGCTCGTAATCGAGCGCGTGAAGCAATGCGAGATTGCCGATAAACGATTCGCAGACCGCCCGGCGGAGCGCCGGCGACGTTTCGAGCGCGGCGGGCGCGCGGCCGCGGATGACGAGGCCGTGACGCCGCTCCATCAGGTAGAATTCGGCGCCGATCACCGCTTCGTCCGCGCAGTAGAGGAGCGGTTTCGGCGCGGGCGCGTAGGCCGCGTCGAGTTTCGACAAAACATTGAACTCGCGCGCCATATCGTGGGCGGATTTGACCTGATTGCCGAACGGCGGCCGCCGCAGCACGTATTCGTCGGCGCCGATCCGGACGGAATAGGTCAGGTTCGAATTGCCCGACGGAAACTGCAGGATCTCGATCGCGGCGTTTTGAAGGTCGAGCTCGGCCTGCAGATAAGCCCGTAAGTTGTCCGTATTCAGTTCTTCGCCCGGCCGGACGGCGGTCGTGTCTTCGTTCATCAGTCTTTATTGTGCCGCATTCTCTCAAAAAACAAAATCGCCGCCGCACCCGCCGCGTAGGCCGCGAAATCCGTCCATTCGAAGGTGCGCCCGAGCATCACCGAGAGCACGCGGTTGTTTTCCAGCCCGAGCAGCCGGACGTAGTCGAAATACTGCAGAATCTCGATCAGAAAGGCGAACGCCAGCACGCCGAGCGCGGTCTTCCAATAGGAAAAATCGGTAAAAATGCGGACGAAGCAGTAGATCAGGACGACGACGAGCGCGTCGCCGACGAACGGCCGGACGACCGCGTCGCGGACGAAGAGCGCGATCGCGATCTCGGTCAGCAGCAGCGCGGCGGTCAGCAGCAGGTATTTGAGATTAAACGTCATCGGACGGATTGATCGGCGAGCGGACGTTTGAAGAACAGGATCACGGCTTTGGTCCTCGTCTGCGACCCGATGATGTCGGTGTCGGTGATTTCGGCGGCCGAAACGAGCTCCCAATTTTCATAGCCGAGCCGGTTGATCAGTTTATCGACTTCGAGCGCTTCGAAGCTCGGCCGCTCCTCGATAAAAAAGCTCTGCGGCGTCAGTTTGATCGTTTTATATTCCCATTTCATAAAAAGCATTGACCGTTGGGCCGCCGTTTCGTGCCCGCTTAAATTATTCTCCGGTTAATAAATAACGGTTCGGAGCGCGGCCGTCAAACGGCCGAATTAAAATCGTTCGGCGCGGCTTCATCGAAACGGCCGGCCGGCTGCCGCCTATTCGACGTCTTCGATCAGGAAAACGTCTTCCCTGCGGGCGGCGCAGAGATAATAGAGCCGCCCGTCCCTGAGCCAGTCGAAACGGCCGGGCCGGCAGCCGGTTTCGAGCAGCGTTCGCGGAGCGGCGTTCGGCGCGAGCGGGAGCGCCGCGAAACCGTTATCGGTCGAATAGACGACCGAGCGGTTGTCGGGCGCGAACGCGAAAAAGAAGCCGTCGATCTCGCGTTCCGGCGGAACGGACGCCGCCGCCCGATCGTCGAGCGCGACGAACGCGAGTCTGGACGTCTTTTTTTCGCGGTCGGCCGAAAGATAACCGAGCAGCTTGCCGTCGGGCGAGATCGCGATCCGGTCGAAACGGGTTTCCGGCGCGAACTTCACGCCGAGCGGAACGGCCGCGCCGCCGTCGGCCGGAACCTTGAAAAACCGCGCGCCGCCGGCTTCGTCGTGCCCGTAAACGACGAAGCCGCCGTCGGGCGCGACCGTGAAGGAAACGTAGCCTTCGCGGTCGCTGAGGCCGTTGAAGAAATCGACGCCGTCGGCCAGCTTAAGGGTCGCGCCGTTGGCGAGCGACGTCTTCATCAGTCTGCCGCCGGCCGCGCCGCCCTGTTTGTAGAAAACGCTGCGGCCGTCGGGCGCGATCTGAAAATCGCGGACGTTTTCGGCGAGCCGGACGGCGTCGCCGCCCGCGAACGGCATTTTATACAGGTCTTTGTCCTCGGGGCCGGCCTTTTTCCGCGTGAAAACGAACCAGCGGTCGTCGGCCGAGAGCCGTCCGTCGCCGAAATCGTCGGTCAGTTCGATCATCGGCGCGCCGGGCGCTTCGATTCTTTTGAGCGAAATCTTGTCGGACGAGCTCCACGGGTGGAAAAAAACGAATTTCCCGGCGTGATCGGCGAAGAGATCGACCTGCCGCTCCGCGCCGGTCAAAAGCGTCGGGTTCGTGCCGTCGGCATTGACCGAACGGATCTCGACCGGCGGGAAATGAAATTCCGTTTCGCTGTAAATCTCTTCGCGGCCCTCGTCCTGCCGGCTCGCGAAAAGAAATTTCCCGTCGGCCGTCGGGACGATTTCGGTTCCCCGGTCGAGCCCGGCTTTTTCGTCGACGATCGTTTGATCGCGGCCGGTTTTCGGATCGTAAACCCGGAGCTCCTGAAAGCCCGGAAGCGTCGAGACGACGATTTTCCGTCCGGCCGGATCGAGATCGAACGAACTAAAGCTGTAAACGTTCGACCGGAGCCCGCGCACGTCGCCCGCCGCCGTCTGGAGGCAGATGTGATCGCTTCCGAACCCGTCGAAGCCGACGAGCGAAAGAAACAGCGAATCGCGCGCCCATTCGGCCCGGAGCGCGCCGTTGAGCCCGCAGCGGACGCCGCTCGGTTTCGTTTCGTAGGTCCGGGGAAGACGATTTTCGCCGAGCACCGTGAAGTTTTGGCCGTCGTTCTGCCAGACGACGTCGTGGAATTCGGTCAGCAGCGTGTTCGACGATTTGACGGCCTCGGTCAGCGCGGCGTCGCTGCCGCGGAGATCGGCCGGCGCGACGAAGACCGAGCTGCCGCCGTCGCGGCGGTTCTGCCGGACGAACGCGAACCGCCGGCCGTCCGGCGCGAAGCTGATTCGCGAATCGACGCCCGTCAAAAGCTGTTCCTCGTACTGCCGGCGGAAATCGTACCGGTAGAGAGTTCCCGAATCGCGGTCGCGGAGAACGTAATACAGGCTGTCGCCGCGAAAGACGGGCTGGAGAATTTCTTTGGAAGATTTTTTGATGCCGATCTCGCGTGACGGATCGCCCGTTTCGGAGAGGACGAGCGTCTGCATCTCGCCCGCGCGGCGCACGAAAGCGAACCGCCGCGCGTCGTCGGAAATCGCCGCCCGGCTCGATTGCCCGTCGTTCGTGAGCCGCGTGACCCGGATTTGCCGGAAAGTGCCGGAAGGCGGGAAAAGCCGCGGCGCGAGATAAAGATAATACGCGGCGGCAAGCCCGGCGAGACCCGCGAGGAGACCGGCGAGCGGGACGAGCAGCCAGCGTTTGCGAAAGCGCCGCGCGGGCGGCGGGGGCGCGTCCGTCGGAAGCGGCGTCTCGGCGTCGCGCGGCGGTTTTTCGTCGGTCAGGCGGGCCTCGATCGCGACCGTTTTCTCTTCGTCGGCCGCGGCGCGGAGGCGTTGCGTCAGAACGTCGGGCGCGAGCAGCCGGCGGACGCGGCGCAGATCGGCGGCGAATTCGTCGATCGTCGCGTAGCGGTCGGCGGGCTCGATCCGGAGCGCTTTTTCGATCGTCGCGCGCAGCCCGGCCGGAAAGTCGCGGAGCCGGCCGTCGATCGAGCGCGGGTCGAAATGGAGGATCGCGGCGATCGAATCGCTGACAGTCGGACCGTCGAACGGGTTTTCGCCGGTCAGCATCTCGTAGAGCACGACGCCGAGGCTCCAGACGTCGGTCCGCGCGTCCGTTTCGAGCCCGCGCGACTGTTCGGGCGACATATACTGGACGCTGCCGATGATCATCCCCTGTTTGGTCCGGACCCATTCGAGCGTTTCGTCGTCGGGCGTCGCGGCGGCGACCGTGACGCGCTTGGCGAGGCCGAAATCGAGGATTTTGACGTAGCCGTCGTCGCGCACCATAATGTTTTCCGGCTTGACGTCGCGGTGGACGATGCCCGCGCGGTGCGCCGCGCCGAGCGCGGCGGCCGCCTGTTCGGCGACGGCCAGCGATTCCTCGACGGTCAGCTGCCGGCGGCGGATCTTTTCGCGGAGCATCGCGCCCTCGACGAATTCGTAGGCGATGAACAGGCGCCCGTCGGCTTCGCCGATCTCGTAGATCGTGACGATGTTCGGATGGTTGAGCGCCGAGACGGCCTTCGCTTCGAGCCGGAAGCGGAGAATGCGTTCCTCGTCGCCGGCGACTTCCGGGAGCAGCAGCTTGATCGCCGCCGGCCGGTCGAGCTGCGGGTCGCGCGCCAGATAGACCTCGCCCATCCCGCCCGCGCCGATCTTTTCAATGAGGCGGTAACGGCCGAGCGAATCCGCGCCTTCGACGGTCGATACCGCCGCCGCGAAACGATAGCCGCGTTTCGGGACGGTTTCGATGAAATCGCGGCCGGCGGCGGTTTTGCCGAGCGTTTTTCGCAATATGTGGATGATGAAACGGATGTTCGATTCGTCGACGAACGTCTCTTTCCAGACCTCCTTCATCAGCTCGTCGCGCGAGAGCGTCGCGCCGTGGTTGAGCAGAAACACGGCGAGCATCTCGGCCGCCTTCGGCTGAAGCGCGACGGGCTGCGAGTTTTCCGACAAACGCAGCTCGTTCGCGTCGAATCTGAACCGGTCGAAAATGTGGATTTCTGGTTTCATTTTTTTCACAAGTTGCCGAACGGCCGTTCCGTTCCGGGCATCCGGCCGTCGAAAATCGGCGGCGGCCGGTTATTTCGCGACTGAAGCGAGCCGCGGCCCTTCCTTCAACAGCTTTTTGATCATCTCTTCGAGATTCTCGCTCTCTTCGGTTCCCGCGCCGATGCCGATGTAGCGGACGACGCCGTTGCGGTCGAGCAGCATCGTCGTCGGGTAGGCGCTGATGCCGTATTTCATCGAGTCCTCGGTCGGCTCGGCGACGGCGATCGCGTAGGGAAGCTTGTATTTATCCTTGAAATCGCCCAGAAAGGCGAGCTCCTGCAGCGGCGTCATCCGTTTGCCGTCGGCCCCGCCGTAATATTTCGTGACGCCGACGATCGCGAAATCGGCGCCCGCGTATTTCTTGTGCCAATCGCGCAGCCGCGGGAACGTCGAGATGCACGGGCCGCACCACGTCGCCCAGAAATCGAGCAGGACGATCTTGCCGCGCAGATCGGCGAGCGACGCCGGGCCCTGTCCGACCCATTCGACGATCTTCAGCTCCGGCGCCGGATCGGCGGTCGCGTAGGACTCGACCTTCTGCATCAGCTTTTTCTCGGAAAAGCCGCTGCCGGCGACGAAATCCATCACCTTGCGGTAGAGATTGGCCGACGGGATCGCAAACGATTCGGCGCGGGCCTCGGCGAGGATTTCGAGCGCCTGTTCGTTGTTTTTGTTTTTCTTGTAGCTGAGCGCCAGCACCTCGACGAGGTTCATATAAATCTGTTCCTGATCGCGTTTGTCGCGCTGCGTTTTGGCTTGAAAGGTCTTCAGCAGATCGAAGGCTTCGCGTCCGTATTTGACGGCCTGCTCGTACTGCCCGTCCTTGAAAAAGGCCGCCGAAAGGTGATTTTCGAGCATCGGCTGGTGCGTTTTGACGAGCGGTTCGCCTTTGAGCCACGCCTGGTAAAACTGCTCGGCTTCGGCCGTCCGCTTGAGACGGGAAGCGATGATGACGGCGACGCTCCGCGCCGACTGGATCATATCGCCTTTCGTGTCGGGCGGATATTCGCCGAGAAATCTTTTCAGCGCGTCGAGCGCCCTGGCGTTGTCCTCGCCCGCCATATAGAGCAGTCCGAGATAATAAAAATCGGTTTTCGCGAGGTCCGGGCGGGCGGCGGCTTCGGCCGCGTATTTGCGGGCGAGCGATTTTTTCTGATCTTCGAGGTCGGCGCGCGTGTCGGAATCGATTCTTTTGCCCTGCGCGGCCATTTCGCGGGCCTTCGTCGTGACGTAATTTTCGATTTCCTGCTGAAGCGTGGCGACGGGACGCGGCGATTGGGCGCGAACGTAAGATGCGGACAGACATCCGAGCAGCGAAAGCATTAATAAGGCGAAAAGGTGTTTCGATAGTTTCATAATTCCTCCGTTTGGCGAGCGGTTTCGGTCAAGGAACCGCTCCGGTTTCGTTTTCTTTTTCTGTGTTCCGGCTCCGCGAAATTCGGGGGGAAGCGGAAACGGCGTCTTGTTTTCGAGATGCGGGCTTATCCGGTTTATTCGCTATTTTAACCACGATTCGGACGGATTCGCCAAGCGCGCCCGTTCGGTTTTCGCGGATTAATCGCCGCGATAGACGTGGCCGGCGAGACCGTTTTCGACGTAATACCCGTTGCGATAGCCCCGGTCGCGCATCGCCGTGCGCGCCGAATTGATCTGGTCGGCGGTCGTTTCGGGAATCAGGCCGGTCGCCTGAAAACGCCTCCGCAGGTCGGCGGCGATCGTCCGGACCGCCGCTCCGACGAGCCGGTCGACGGCCGCGTCCGCGACGCCGCAGGCGAGCAGAAACCACGCCTCGGCGATAAACGCCGCGCCCTCTTCGGATCTGATCGAAGTGCCGCGGCCGCGCAGGTCGATCTGCGCGTGCGTGCATTCGTGGAGCACGTGGCTCTGCCCGACGGTCGTCTGGAGGACCGTGTCGGAGCGCAGGTGAATCGTGTCGCTGACGGAATCGTAGACCGCGTCGTTTTGCGCCCCGACCAGCTCGGGCCGGACGGTCACGCCGATCCGCTGCGGGACCGGCTGATCGCTGAAATGGACCGACAGGACGGCGAAACCGAGACCGGTGACGCGGATCCCGCGCATCGAAAAATTGATTTCCTGCACCGGCGGCGTCCGCAGAAAGGCGCGGATTTCGAGATCGAGACTCATAGTTTTCCTCCTCTGAAATTATCCCCGGATGCCCCAGAAATAGCGGTGCGAGACCGCGCCGGGGCTGCTCCACATAAACCGGACCCGCTGCGCCGCGCGGAGCGCCCGGTCGATCGCCGAAAAATGCTGCGGCGGGCCGGCCAGATCGATCGCCCCGAAACCGGTGCTGCTGACGCCGCTCCACGGCTCGCTGATCGTCGTGACCAGCACGTTGGCCATCACGCCGTCGGTGCTGTCGGCCGGGATGATGCTTTCGGCGCGCGGTTCGAGCAGCGTCAGCTCACGGCCGATCCGGTAGTTCAGGCTCCACAGGTTTGCGGTGTTTAAGAAAAACTGAACGGTCGCGACGTTCGCCTCGGTCGGGTCGCCGGCCGGCGTGTCTCTTCTTCCCGCCATCGTCGCGCCGCTCGGCGCCGCCGGGTTGATCTCAATCCATCTGATCGACATAACTTTATTCTCCTTATTAGCTGGTTTCGCCGGGAGGCGAATCTCATCCTCCGCCTCCCGTCTCCATAAATCGGCCTCGAATTACCGAATGCTCGTCACTCCCAAACAATCCGAAATCCGAAATCCGAAATCCGAAATCTATCTGATCGTCACGCGGACTTCATACTGGCCCGAATTGTCGTCGGGCGCGTCGTCGTTGGCGGTCAGGAAAAGACGGCCGCTTTTCGTGACCGTCATCCGGCGCGTGTCGCCGTAAGACCAGGCCTGGATCGTCGTGCCGCGCGGCGTCGCGATCTTCGCGGCGAGCCCGTAGCGCGTGCGGCTCGCGACCGGATAATACGGCATCGGCATAAAATTGCGCGTTCCCGCCGGGCCGTGGACGCCCCAGCCGGCGCTGACGTCGACCTCGCCGACCGCGTCGAGGACGACCGTTTGGCCGCGCCGGACGTCGATGCCGGTGTCGATCCAGCGATTGCCGCTGCGGCCGGGCACGATGATCGCGTCGCCGTCGGCGGCCGGTTCTTTCGCGTCGAACCGAAAGCCGTCGAACGTAAAGGTGTAGGCGAGGTTCGGCGTGTTGAAGGTGAAGGCCATCATCACCCGGCCGTCGCCCTTGACGGTGAACGTCTTCCGGAGCGTCCGCGCGCCGTTCGAGCCGTGATCGAGAACCAGGTAGGAATCGCCCTCGCAGCAGGCGAGGAGACCGCCGTCGCGGCCGCGGAATCCGCGGAAGTCGAGCGAAAAACTGACGCCGCGCGTCCACGCGACCTGGGCGCTGACCGTCACGGTCGTGCCGGGCCGGGCCGCGAGCGAATAATAATAGGTCTTGTTGCCGCTCGCGACGCCCGTCATCACGCGGGATCCGAGCGGCGTCGGAAACCGTTCGTCGGTCGACTGCGCGCGCGTCGCCAAACCGGCGCTCAAGATCATCGCCGTCGCCAAAACCAATCCCCGGATCGCATTCGTCAAATTCATTTTCGTTTCTTTCATTTCTCTTTTTTCTCCTGATTTTTATTTTCGATTCTCGCGGTCGAGACGTTTCTCCCGCCTATACTTTTAGGACAAGCGAAAATAATTGAGTTTGCGTTAGAAAAATGTTAGATTTTCGTTAGAACCCCGCTGACATCTGAAATCGAATGAATGAAAGGACTTACGAGTTCGACGGGTTTTTGCTCGACGGCCCGCGAAAGCAGCTTTTTCGCGGCGACGGCGAACGGGTCGCGCTTCAGCCGAAGGTTTTCGATATGCTTTCGGTCTTTGTCGGGCGGGCCGGCGAGCTCGTCACGCGCGAGGAGCTGATGAGGGCGGTCTGGGCGGAAACGTTCGTCGAGGAGACGAATCTGCGGTTCTGCGTCCATTCGCTCAGAAAGGCGCTCGGCTTTCTCGAAGCGGCGCTCGAACGCCGCGAGCGCGCGCTGCCGTTCGTCAACGCCGATTCGGTCTTCGATCCGCTCCGAAACGAACCGCGCTTTGTCGAACTCGTCCAAAAGCTCGGGTTGCCGTCCGGCGCGAAAAACTGATCCCGGCCGAAAACTTCCATTCGGCCGACGGCCGGTTCGCCGATTACGGGCCGACGGCTTAACATTACAAAGGATTTTTTATGAACTTCGAATATTCCGACAAAACCAAACAGCTGCAGGCGCGTCTCGACGAATTTATGGACGCGCATATCTACCCGAACGAGCGCGCGTATCACGAGGAGATCGCGGCCGGCGACCGCTGGCGGACGCTCGCGCTGATCGAGGAGTTAAAGACGAAGGCGAAGGCCGCCGGGCTCTGGAACCTGTTTCTGCCCGAGGTTTCCGGCCTGACGAATCTCGAATACGCGCCGCTCGCCGAGATAATGGGCCGCGTCTTCTGGGCGTCGGAGGTCTTCAACTGCAGCGCGCCCGATACCGGCAACATGGAGGTGCTGGAGCGCTACGGCTCGCCCGCGCAGAAGGAACGGTGGCTGCGGCCGCTGCTCGACGGCGAGATCCGTTCGTGTTTCGCGATGACCGAGCCGGAAGTCGCGTCGAGCGACGCGACGAACATCTGCGCGTCGATCGTCCGCGACGGCGACGAATACGTTCTCAACGGCCGCAAGTGGTGGTCGACCGGCGCGGGCGACCCGCGCTGCCGGCTCGCGATCTTTATGGGCAAGACCGACCCGTCGGCGCCGAAACACCTGCAGCAGTCGATGATCCTCGCGCCGATGGACGCGCCGGGCGTCCGCGTCGAACGGAATCTGTTCGTCTTCGGGTTCGACGACGCGCCGAACGGGCACTCGGAGATCACGTTCGAGGACGTCCGCGTGCCGGCGTCGAACCTGCTTCTGGGCGAAGGCCGCGGCTTCGAGATCGCGCAGGGAAGGCTCGGGCCGGGCCGCGTCCATCACTGTATGCGGCTCATCGGCGTCGCCGAGCGCTCGCTCGAGCTGCTCTGCCGCCGCGCCAAAGCGCGCGTCGCCTTCGGCAAGACGCTCGCCGAGCAGGGCGTCGTCCGGCAGTGGATCGCCGAGTCGCGGAGCGAGATCGAACAGGCGCGGCTGCTCGTGCTGAAGACGGCGTGGATGATGGACGCGGTCGGCAACAAGGCGGCGCGGCGCGAGATCGCGATGATCAAGGCGGTCGTCCCGCGGGTCGCGCTGAAGATCGTCGACCGCGCGATTCAGGCGCACGGCGGCGCGGGCGTCTGCGAGGATTTTCCGCTCGCCCAGTTCTGGATCACCGCGCGGATGCTGCGGATCGCCGACGGGCCGGACGAGGTTCATCTTGAATCGATCGCCAAAATGGAACTGAAGGGCTGAAGAAATTTATTTTGGTCGCGGCGGGCAAGTTTTTCGAACCGGTTCATTCTTAAATGATGATGAATGTTTTTTTGTTTGGCAACGGCAATCTCGGTTTGTCGGATTTTTTGCGGCTTTACCGGCCGCCGCTCGAAAAGGTCGGCTTCGGCGCCGACGTGTATTTTACGGTCTGCGATTTTCGCGGCGTCGATACGCTCACGATGGAGTTCTTAAAAAGCGAAACGCCGAATGTCAGCGTTTATCATATCGGCGAGCTTCCGCGGTACCTGCCGGATCGCTACCAAACCGAGGTCGGCCGCTGGCGGCTCGTCGGCGGTTTCGCGGGCGACGGCGAGCGCGACGCGGCGGCGATCGCCGTCTCGACGCATTTTCTGGCGTTCGATTTCAACTCCGACGCGAAGCGAAAAAGCGGCACGCAAAAAAATATCGAGAAATGTTTGAGCGCCGGCAAGGTTCGATTGTGATGTCGTAGTTTTTGATGAACCGCGCGGGTCTCATCTTGAATGGATCGCCAAAATGGAATTAAAATAACTGGAAATGAATATTCGTCCGGCCAACCAGAACGACGCGGCGCAGATCGCCGAAATCTACAACTACTACATCAAAAACACTCACCAGACCTTCGAGACCGAGCCGCTCGGCGCGGACGAAATGGCGAAGCGGATCGCCGACATCGGCGCCGAATATCCGTATCTCGTCGCCGAGGAAAACGGCGAGGTTTTCGGCTACGCCTACGCCTCGCGCTTCAAGATGCGGCAGGCCTACGCGTTTTCGGCCGAAGTCTCGATCTACGTCAGGAACGAGGCCAAGCAGCGCGGCATCGGCACGGAGCTTTACGACCGATTGTTCGAGCTGCTCCGCGAGACCGACATTCACGCGATCATCGCCGGCATTTCGCTGCCGAACGACGCGAGCGTCAAGTTTCACCAGAAGCTCGGTTTTTC
The DNA here is from genome assembly GCA_018269075.1 of Acidobacteriota bacterium. Taxonomy (GTDB): domain Bacteria; phylum Acidobacteriota; class Blastocatellia; order Pyrinomonadales; family Pyrinomonadaceae; genus JAFDVJ01. The sequence continues at coordinate 11,424 of JAFDVJ010000037.1, read as the reverse complement.
GAAGGTCGCGCATTTCCGTGAGGTCGGCTACAAGCTCGGCCGCTGGGTCGACGTCGGCTACTGGGAGCTGATCAACAATAATTGATTTCGGATTTCGGATTTTGGATTTCGGATTTTGAGCGGCCGGGGCGGTTCCGGTTTTCCTTGCGTCCGGCTTTTCCGGCGCGCCGGTTTTTTTCGGTTCTTCGCGGTGCGGAGGGAAGTTCGAAAAGCGCAACAAAATCCATCGTTTTGTACCTCTAACTGCATTATTCCTTAATAATTTAACATCTCGAAACTTTTCTGTCACAAAATGCGTTTTCGAGGTGTTCCCGCTTTAGAAAGCAAGTTGCCAGATTCGTTTTATAATTTCGTGCAAAGCCGGTTTCCGGCTGAAAAGCGCTTTCCTTTTTTGCCTGTGGCCGGTCTTTGGGGTAATCCAAGCGATTCTTCGTTTGCGTTTGAGGAGAGTAATAATGCAGAAAATATTCATAATTTTGGCAGTCATCATTTTTTCATCGACGATCGAGGGGCAGATGAAAATGCGGAATCTACAAATCGTCGCCGACGAGCCGCCGGCCGCCGACCGGACGGACGATGCGAAACCGGAAACCGCGAATTATGTCGAAATCAACCGGCTCGGAGTCCGAAAGGCGCTCGCCGAAAAAAATTACGGGGAGGCGGTCGGGCTTTTCAAACGCGCGGTCGCGCTCGCGCCCGACTGCTCGAAATGCCGGTTCAATCTCGGGCGGGCGCTGCTCGAAACCGGAAATTACGACGCGGCGATCGGCGTGTTCGACGCGCTGCTCGCGGACGAACCGAAAAATTCGGACGCGCTCGCGAGCCTCGGCGAGATCTACGCGAACAAGGGGCTCGTCGACGAAAGCCTGCCGTATTTTCGCCGCGCGCTCGAAATCAATCCGGCGGACGCCGTCACGCTGACGAATTACGCGGTCGGCCTGACGCTGCTCGGGAAACACGCCGAGGCGCTCGAAAATCTCGACCGGGCCGTCAAACTAAAGCCCGATCTGGCCGAGGCGTTCAGCAATCGCGGATATTCGCTGTATCTGCTCGGACGCCGCAGGGAAGCGCTCGAAAGTCTGAAGAAAGCGGCCGCGATCGACCCGAACATCGCCGAGATTCACAACAATCTCGGCGTCGTTCTCGACAGCTTCGGAAAAGCCGCCGAAGCGCGCGCCGAGTACCGGAAGGCGGTCGAGCTGAAAAGCGATTACCCGGCGGCGATCAGCAATCTCGCCGTCAATTATCTCGAAAGCGGCGACCGCGACGCGGCCTATGCGCAGCTGCGAATCCTCGAAAAGCTCGACGCCGGAATGGCCGGGCAGCTGCGGGAGCTGATTTGGGGCAAATTCGTCGTCAACGCGGCGAAGGTCAAAACAAAATAGTCAGTCTGCCGTCGTTTTTGTTTTGACCGGCGGCGGGAAAGAACCTGTTCTTCCCGCCGGACACATCTTTGGCGAAGTTTTGCGGGGCCGGTCACAACTGGTAGAATGGCCGGTGAGAAATGTCCAGACCCGTCATCCACTTTGCGCACGCCAACGGTTTTCCGGCCCGAACCTACAGCCGGATCTTCGCGCTGCTCGAAGACGAATTCCGGATCGGTTATCTCGAACGCCACGGCCACGACCCGCGGTTTCCGGTGACCGACAACTGGAAGCACCTGCGCGACGAGCTGCGCGCCGAGATCGAAAAGCGCTACACCGAAAAGATCGTCGGCGTCGGCCATTCGCTCGGCGGCGTCCTGCATTTTCTGGTCGCCGTCGAAAGACCCGAGCTCTATCGGAAAATCATCCTGCTCGACGCGCCGATCATCAGCCGGCTGAGCAGCCACAGCCTGCGGATTTTGAAGCTGACGCGGCTGATCGACCGGCTGACGCCGGCGCAGCTGACGCGTTTTCGCCGCAACCACTGGGCTTCGCGGCCGGAAGCCTTCGACCATTTCAAGCAAAAGCCGAAATTCGACGCGTTCGACGAGGGCGTTCTGCGCGATTACGTCGAATTCGGGACAATCGAAACGGCGAACGGCTTCGAACTGTTTTTCGAGCCGAAAATCGAGGCCAAAATCTACCGGACGATCCCGCATCATCTGCCGGGTTTTCGGGGCCGGCTCAGGGTCCCGACCGTTTACGTCGGCGGCACGCGGTCGCGCGAGGGCGAGCTTGCGCGGCTCTCTTTTATGAAAAAACATTTTCCGATCGAGTTCGAGCAGATCGAGGGTTCGCACCTTTTCCCGTTCGAAAAGCCCGAACTGACCGCGCAAATCATCAAAAAACACGCAAACCGCTGAATCGGCTGTATTTAACCGAAAAAGGCCGAAAAAAAGGCTGTCAAACTGACCGATCGATAATTCAAATTGAAAAAAAATGTGTCAATTTGTGTTAAACATTGTAAATATTTGTTGACAAAAATTTGCAACTCGGATAGTTTTAATATGTGACGACAAACAAAAAGTCGTTTCCTATCGCCACCTGAAAGCAAAAAGATCCAACGGTTTTAGTTCTTCGAAATTCGTTGACACATATCAAGATGAAAAACGAAACAGGTCTCTCGGCTCTGCAAATCAGTTTAGACCTATCCAAAAATGTCCCGTCTTTGCTGTCGGTCCTGAGAGGTGGCAAATAAATCCGCTAAAGGCGCGAGAGCCTGTGTCGTTTTGGTAATCACATAAAGAAAAAAATCATACCCAAGATAGATTGGCGCGAAAGCGAAAAGGAGTAGAAAAGAATGCTATTCGGTAAGAAGAAAGGTGTTGCCGGCTTAGATGTCGGCTCTAGCTCGGTCAAAGTGGTTGAGCTCGACGGTAAACTGAACAACCTCAGTCTGGTCGGACTGGGTTACGAAAATTTGCCGGACGACACGATCGTTGACGGTCAGATTATGGAAATGAACGCCGTTTCCGAAGTTATTCAAAACGTCTGCAAAGATCATCAGATCAGTGCCAATCAGGTCGTCACCGGCGTCAGCGGACATTCGGTGATCGTTAAAAATATCGTTCTGCCCCCGATGAGCCGCGACGAACTCGAAGAGTCGATCGACTGGCACGCCGAAGAACATATTCCGTATGATTTGTCCGACGTTTCCCTCGATTATCACGTCACCAGCCAGACCAACGACGCGACGCAGGTGCTGATCGCCGCCTGCAAGCGCGAGCGCATCGACGCCTTGAAACAGGCCGTCCAGCTCGCCGGCAAACAGCCCGTCGTGATCGACATCGACACCTTCGCGCTCCAGAACTGCTACGAGATCAACTATCAGCCGGACGCTTCGCAGACGGTCGCGCTTCTGAACATCGGCGCGTCGACGATGAACGTCAACATCGTGCAGGGCGTCAACTCGGTCTTCACGCGCGACATCACGGTCGGCGGCAGCCAGTTCACCGACATTCTGCAGCGCAATCTCGGCCTCAGCTTCCAGCAGGCCGAAGCCGTCAAGCGCGGCGTCGTCGATCCGCAGAGCAATATGGACGAAAAGTCGATCGAGCCGCTGATGAACAACGTCACCGAGATGGTCGCGATGGAAATTCAGAAAACCTTCGATTTTTACCGCGCGACGACCGAGGACACGGGCGTTCAGGTGCAGAAAATCCTGATCTCCGGCGGCGGTTCGAAGCTCGCCGGCCTGGCCGAAGAGCTCTCGAGCAAACTCGAGCTGCCGGTCGAAGTTCTGGACCCGTTTCGTCAGATCAAGGTCGATACACGAAAATTTGACCCCGATTATTTGAGTGAAATCATGCCCGAGATGGCGGTTGCCGTCGGTCTCGCAGTGAGGGGAGTGGAAGTGAGATGATTAGAGTAAACCTTTTACAATCAGTTACGGAAAGACACAATGGAGCCGTTGCGACGGTTGAACGGAAAGTCGGAAGTCCGACCTCGCGACTGCTTTTGTTGAGCCTCGTCGTCGGCTTTCTGCTCGCCGCCGTGATCGGATGGGACGTCATCAGTACGCAGATGGCGAAAGCCGATGCCGAACGCCGCCTCGAAGAACAGAAGAAGATCGCCGCCGAACTCGAAGCGGTGATGAAGGAACAGAAAGAACTCGAAGCCAAGATCCAGTCGATCGATTCCCGCATCGAAGCGATCAAGAAGCTCCGCAGCTCGCAGGCCGGCCCGAGCGCCGTGCTCGAAGCGCTGCGCGAACGGATTTTGATGACGCCGGGAATCTATCTCGACAGCGTCGAACAGAAAGGCGATCAACTCGAGATCAAAGGCACCTCGAACGAGGAAACGGCCCCGACCCAGTTCGGCAAGAGCCTCGAATTTTCGGGCGGGCTGTTTTCCAACCTGAGCATCGAGACCGCGCGCAAGGAAGACGCGGTGCAGGCCGCGCCGGCCGTCGCCACGACCAACGGCGCGACGCCCGCCGAACCGCCCAAGCTCGTCACGTTCAATTTCACGATCCGCTGCGCCTATACGCCTTCGAAGGCGAGCCAGCCCGAAGGCGCGACGACCGCTTCGACGACCGCGCCGGCGCAGTCGAACCAGCCGGCGGCCCAGGCGCCCAAGCCGGCCGACGGCGGCGCGCAGCCGCAGGTCGCGAAAAATCAACAGTAGTTTTTAAGTCCGGTTAATAAAAAACCAATCAGAAAAAGGAAACCGAGATGTTAGATAAATTCAAAGCCTTAGCCTGGCACCTACAGTTAATAGTTTTGGTCGGTATCGCGGGATTGCTTTACCTTTCGGTCTGGTATTTCGTGACCAGCGGAACGCGCGCCGAAATTCAGGCCGTCGAGGATCAGGTCGTCCAGAAAACCGCCCAGAACGAAACGGCCCGCATCGCGACCCAGCGGATCAACGAATTTCGTTCGCTCTACGCCAGCAAATCGCAGGAATACGACGAATTGAAGGTTCTCCTGCCGGAACAGCGCGAGATCACCAACGTTTTGCAGGGGCTGCAGGATACGGCCGGCGAAAGCCGCCTGATCGTGATGCGGTTCACGCCGCGCGAGGACGCCCAGCAGGAAGCCATTATGGCCAAGCCCGTCGAGATCGAGGTCGACAGCAATTTCAACAATCTGCGCGACTTTTTCGAAAAAATGGCCAAACTGCAGCGGATCGTTTCGATCACCGACTTCAAGCTGATGACGCTCAACAGCCAGTCCGACACCCGGACGCTGCACGCGCAGTTTCTGCTGACGGCCTATTACGCCTCGCCGGACGATCTGTCGAAACCCGCCCAGCCGAACAAACCCGGACAACCGCCCGCACCGAACGGCCAGCAGCCGCCCGCGCCCGCCGGCCAGCAGCCCGCGCCTCCGCCCGCCGCGCCGCCGGCTTCGTAAACGACCGTTGTCGAATAGTTTAAGAAGAATTCTTGAGAGAGAAAAGTTATGTTGAATAAATCGAAAATGACACGCTTTCTGAGTTTGAGCCTGGTCGTGGCCGGATTCCTTTTGACCGGCGGACATTTCGCGCAAATCCACGCTCAGCGCGATCCGTTTGCGACGCCGGATTGGAAAAAGCCGAAAAAGACCGTCACGACGACGCCGACGGGAACGACGACGGGCACGACGCCCAAGCCCGAAAAGAAACTGCCGCCGGTGCCGATGCCGGTTCCCGCGCCGGCGATCGAAGCGCGCATCAATTATTATAAAGATCTTCGCAACCGCTGCGTCGAAAGCAACTGCCCGAATATGCCGAAAGTGACGAGCGTCCTGACGCTCGACGAGATGGCGGTGACGGGCATCTTCAAGACGCCGCGCGGTTACGCCGCGATGGTCGAAGCGACGCCGATCAAGCTGTCATACACGATTTATCCGGGCGAGAAGTTTTTCGACGGCCAGCTCGTCGCGATCGAGGAAAACCGTCTGGTCTTCCGCCGCGTCGTCAAGATGAGCGACGGAAAATCGAGCCGCTTTATCTCGTCGGTCGAGAACAAGACGCTGCGCCAGTACACCGTCCGTCAGGAGATCGAAGGCACCGCGCCGGTCGAATCCAATTCGGGCAACAAGACCGAGGTCGTCGCGAGCAACAACACCGCGCCCCAGACGACCGCGCCGGTCGACGACAAGACCAAGACCGCGGCCCCGACCGTCATCATTTCGCCGGTCGACGAAATGAACAAACAGCCTGCATCCAAGCCGGAAGACGCCGATAAGGATAAGAACAAAAAGAATAAGAAACCCGTTAAAGTTGCCAAAAAATCTTGATTTACCGAGTGTCCGGGGCATTTCCCGCATCCGCGGTCCCGGTTCAAGTCAAAATGTAAAACCCGCAATCTCCGGTCAGAAAGAGATAAATTTACTTTGGGAGGAAACATGAATTTTCTTCAGAATGCAAGCAAGGTGTGCCGTCGGGCCGTCTTCGCTCTCGTGATCATCAGTTCTTTAGCTTTGGCGGTTGCCGCGCAGAAGGCCGGGCCCGATGGATGTAAGTCCTACGGCTGCCCGGGTTTTGTCGGCGAACCGATCAATTTGAAGGTTGTCAACGCCGACATCCGCGACATTCTTAATTACATCACCGAACAGTACGGGATCAACTTCGTGATCGACAACTCGGTGAAGCAGGTTCCGGTGACGGTCAACGTCAACGAAGTCCCGTGGAACCTCGCGCTCGATTCGATCCTCGAATCGCAGGATCTGGCGATTCAGGTCAAGGGCCCGATTCTCCGGGTCGCCGAATCAGTCAAGCTGTCGAAAGAAGCGAAGGTCCGTCAGGATCTCGAAGAAGGCAAGCTCGACAGCGCCAGCCTTTATACCGAATTTATCCGCCTGAACTACGCCTGCGCCGGCAAATGCGGTTCGCAGACCAGTTTTCAGGGCGGCGACACCGGCGGCGGCAGCAGCACGAACAGCTCGGGCGGCGGCGGTGATCAGGGCATTCTCGGCATCGTCAAAAAGCGTCTTTCGCGGCGCGGCGCGGTCGAAGTCGATGCCCGCAGCAACACGCTGATCGTGACCGACGTCCGCGACAACATCGACGCCGTTCGCCAGCTCGTCCTCCTGCTCGACCAGCCCGAACCGCAGGTCGAGATCGAAGCCCGCATCGTCATCGCCTCGCGCAACTTCAGCCGCGACCTCGGCGTTCAGCTTTCGGCGCTCGTCCTCGGCTCGCGCGGCAGTGCGGCCGGCGGCGGCACGCTCCCGACGGCGACGAACACGACGACCGGCGGCACGACCGGCACGACGACGACGACCACGACGCCCGGCCTCCAGCTTCCGGACCAGATCAACAAACAGCCGAACGGCACGCTCGCTTCCGGGCTCGCCAACACGGTCATCGGTCTGACGACCGGAATGATCGGAACCGCGCAGATCAATCTGCTGTTGACGGCCGGCGAAAATAAAGGCCAGGCCAAGATCATCGCCACGCCGCGCGTGACGACGCTCAACAACCAGAAGGCCGAAATCGAAAGCGGCACGCAGATTCCGGTCGTGACGACGCAGAACAGCGGCAACCAGACCGGCGGCACGCTGTTCACCACGCAGTTCGTTTCGGTGCCGTTGCGGCTCGAAGTGACCCCGCAGATCACCGATCTCGGCACGGTCGTCCTCGACGTCGTGACCGAAAACAACTCGATCAGCACGACGGTCGCGGTCGGCAGCACGCCGGCGATCAACACGCAGCGGATGAAGACGCGCGTGACCGTGCCGGACGGCGGAACGACCGTCGTCGGCGGCGCGCTGCTCGATTCGGAAAGCGACGATCAATTCCGCACGCCGGGACTGTCGCGCGTTCCGCTCTTCGGCAATCTCTTCAAACGCAAGGCCGTTTCGCGGACGACGAACGAAATCCTGTTCTTCATCACGCCGCGCATCTACCGTCCGGACAACAACGGCAACCAGCTGCCGTCGAAGGTCAGCGACGGAACGCGGACGACGACCCTGCTCCAGCCGGTTCCGCTCGGCAACCCGCAGTCGAACTCCAGCCCGACTTCGGAAACGCCGCAGCCGCAGCCGCAGCCGCTCGTTCTGCCGATCACTCCCGCGATCCAGCCGAACACGACTCCGACCAAACAGCCGTAGCTTGATGTTTAGAGAAGTTCTGTACCGGGCCATGATCAGCACCGAGGGATGTTTCGCGGTGCTGATTATGGGAATCGACGGGATCGCCGTCGAACGGGTTCCGGGCGAATCCGGAATCTTCGATCCCGAGTTCGACATCGCCGTCACCGAATTCGCGTCGCTCCTGAAAAGCTTCGACCGGATCAACGGCGACTTGAAAATCGGAAAGCTCCGGGAAATGACGATTTCCGCGCAAAACGCCGTCTTTATCCTGCGTTTCGTCGGACACGATTATTTTCTGGTGATGGCGCTGACCCCCGAGGGAAATTTCGGCCGCGGCCGTTACGAACTTCACCGGGCAGAGCTTCTTCTTGAAAAAGAACTGGTTATATGAACGAATAAATTCGAGTTTCCTTGAAATTCCTGTCAGGCTTGATCCGAGCTTGACAGGAATTTTTCTTTCTCTCAGCACCTCGCCGCCGCCCACGCGAAAAGTCGACTTCACCTCCCGTCCAAAATAAATTGATTAACGGTGTTTTTTCTGAAAAAACCAAGTTATTCTGTCTTTGATGAAATAGATTGAAACTCCCGTTCGATTTATCGAGATGAAAAAGATGCAATCCCCAGTCATTATCAGCGAGGTCAGATCCGCCGGCCAGAAGGGCGTCAGCGTGCCGGAGCTGATCGTCGTGCTGCTCGTCGCCGCGATCATCATCGTGCTCGCCCTGCCGCAGGTTCTCTCGTCGCGCCGGCTGTTTCGTTTCTCGGGCATCCAGCGCGAAGTCACGACTTCGCTCCGCGAGGCCCGCCAGGAAGCGATGTCGCAGCGCAAGACGGTGACGTTTCGTTACGACAACGGCAATAAGAAAATCTTTATCTACGGCGGCGATTTCGGGACGCTCGGCGATCCGAAGAACCGCTACATCGATCTCGCCGGCGCGGGCGTCGACGCCGACGACGTCAAATACGGCCGGCCGCCGGGCGTTCCGGCGTCGGCGCTCGGCGACACGACGAATCTGACGAACCTGTCGAGCAACGCCGTCGAGATCACGTTTCAGCCCGACGGCTCGGTCATCAACGCCAGCAATAATCCGCAGAACCAGGCGCTGTTCTTTTATCACGAAAAATACCGGCTTCAGACCGCCTTCGCTGTTTCCGTTCTCGGAGCGGGCGGACGCATCAAGGTCTGGCGCTACAGTCAGGGTGTGAATGCTTATGTGGAATGACAACGCCGCGACGGCGGCCCGAATTTCGAAGAAAACGCAGGACGGTTTCAGCTTGCTTGAAGCCGTTGTTGCCATTTTCATCCTGACGATCGGTCTGCTCGGCACGGCCGCCGCGCTCAGCTACGCGATCCATTACGGGACGATCAGCCGCAACGTGACGGCCGCGAAATCGATCATCGTCGGACAGATCGAGGAGATCGAGACGCTGCGCAACTCGCGGCGGCTCGACTTCAAGCAGATCGCCAACGTCGGCGGCGTCGACAACACCGACGCGACCGCGACGTTTAACGGTTTCAGCACCGGCTTTAAGGCGTTGTCGCTGAACCCGGGCCCGGACGGCGTCAACGGCACGGACGACGATCTGCTCGATCCGGGCGGCGACGGCGTCTTCGGAACCGGCGACGATTTCACCAATCCGGCGCTCGTCCGCAGCGGCTATATGAAACAGATCACGATCACGAACCTCAGCATCTCGATGAAAAAGATCGAGATCAAGGTTCGATATTTCGGCGAGGGCGGCCGCGTCGGCGAGATCGCCGGGGTCTGCTATCTGAACGACGAAGGACGCCTGACGCGCTAGGCAATCGAGAGTTTGAAATGATGTTCCGGAAAAAAAAACGCAATCGAAGCTCTAATGAAAAAAGCCGCCGCGAAAACGGCGCGGCGCTCGCGATCACGGTCATTCTGATCGCGATTTTGTCGGTCATCGCGCTGACCGCGCTCGCCTTCTCGTCGAGCGAGGCGCGCATCGCCGGCAGCGATCTCCAGCGCACCCAGGCCTTCTATGCCTCTTCGGCCGGACTGGAGAAGATGACCAACGACTTCAGCAACCTCTTCCGCCGCAAGATGAACCCGACGACGACCGATCTCAACACGATCGCCGGCGCGCCGCCCAACGAGCTTTTGCTCGAAGGCTATTCCTTCACGCAGAGCCTCGCGGAAGACACCGACAAGCTCGACGAATTAAGATCGATCCAGGGCCTGCCGAACACCGTTTACCCGCGGGTCAACATTCCTGACGGGCCTTACGCGGGATTGTACGCGAGCATCATCCCCTACAAGATGAGTTCGACGGCGACGCGCGAGGCGACGCGGACGGAGGTCAAACTCGAGCGGGAGTTCAACAATTATTTGGTGCCGTTGTTCCAGTTCGGGATGTTCAGCAACGAGGACATCGAGATCCATCCGGGGCCGCTGATGACCTTCAACGGCCGCGTCCACAGCAATAAAAACATCTATGCCCTGAGAAACACCAAGTTTCTCAACCGCCTGACGATGGCCGGCGAGTTCGTGCGCGACGCGACGCGCGGCGGCGAGCCGAACACGGCGAGCGGCAACACCGAAGTTTACGTCGAGGTCAACGGCATCAACGTCCAGAGCACGCTCGGCGGCGGCAGCGTGATGTCCGGCTCGGGGCTCGTCGGCGGGCCGAACCTGACCGCTTCGGGATCGCTGCTCCGCGGAAATTACCCGGACAGCCCGCAGGGCGTCGCCAATCCGAACTGGGAATCGGAGTCGGTAATGTCGGCCGACGGGACGGCGAACCGCTTCGGCGGGCAGATTATGACCCAGACCACGGGCGCGACCGCTCTCAAACTCCCGCTCGAGCTCGCCGGCAATTCGCCGGCCGAGGTCATCAAGCGGTCCTTGCCGTCGGACGATGATATCCTTTCGGCCTCGCGCTACCAGGGCAAGGCCCAGATCCGCATCCTTCTCGACGACGAGGGCGCCGGCAGCGGCAGCGCCAACGCCGCCGGCATTCCCGCCGGCAAGGGCGTCAATCTCTCTTCCTTTATGCCTTCCGTCCTCAACGGCGCCGAAAACGTTCTCAAACAGATCTCCAACGCCGGCACCGTCTCGGGCCAGACCGTCCTTCAGAAAAGATCCGACGGCACGACCGTCAACGCGACCACCGTCCGGACGACGATGAGCAGCCCCAACCCGGCCGCCGTCCCCTACGTTCCGCCCGGCTCGGGCGTTCAGGGCCGCATCCTGATCGAGATCGTCAAGCCCGACGGCACCGCCGTCGACGTCACGCAGACGATTCTCAGCCTCGGCGTCACCGAGGGCGAGCCGAACGGCATCGTCTATCTCCAGCGCCCGCTCTGGGCGGCCTACCTGCAGGGCAGCCGCGACCGGCGCGGCAACTCGCTGACATTGTCGAACCTGACGCGCAACTACCAGACGATCGCCGACGGCGAGATCGGCGACCCGTCGGCGCTCTTTTACGCCAACCGCGGCTTCATCAACTCGCCGGTG
>JAFDVJ010000036.1 GCA_018269075.1 Acidobacteriota bacterium | reverse complement strand
TCTGGCGGTGGTACTTTTACTTTTCTACTTTTTCACTTTTTCACTTTTCCGCTTTCTAACTATAATTGAAAGTCTGTTTATCAAACGACGGGAATAATTTAGAGAATCTTATGGTTGAAGAGTTTGCTTTCGACAATACGGAAGAGCGTCGAAAAACGCGCCAGAACGGCGGGGCGGGCTGGATCGAAGTGATCGTCGGCTCGATGTTTTCAGGGAAATCGGAGGAATTGATCCGGCGGCTGCGGCGCGCGCAGATCGCGCGGCAGAAGGTGCAGGTCTTCAAGCCGAAGATCGACGACCGCTACTCGATCGAACAGATCGCCTCGCATTCGGGGATGACGCATATCTCGAAGCCGGTGATGACGGCCGCCGAGCTGATGGGCCAGATCGAAGCTGACACGCAGGTCGTCGGGATCGACGAGGGCCAGTTTTTCGATATGGAGCTGGTGAACGCCGTCAACGAGCTCGCCAATTCAGGCAAGCGCGTGATCATCGCCGGGCTCGATCAGGACTACACGGGCCGCCCGTTCGAGCCGATGCCGCAGCTGCTCTCGGTCGCCGAATTCATCACGAAAACGCACGCGATCTGCGTCAAATGCGGCAACACGGCCAACTATTCGCAGCGCACCTCGGAATCGAAGGAACGCGTCGAGGTCGGCGCCGCCGACAAATACGAGGCCCGCTGCCGCAAATGCTTCGTCCCGCATTCCGACGCGCCGACAGCCGTCTGATTTCGGATTATGTCGATTTCGGATTTCGGATTTCGGATTTCGGATTTGTCTGAATTCGAATGTTTCGGTTTCAACGATCGCTTCCGATACGAAACCAATCCGAAATCCGAAATCCGAAATCCGAAATCCGATATCATTCCGCGGCCCGGCGGAGGCGATCCATCAGGGCCGCGCCGAGGCCGCTTTCGTCGACGGTTTCGCAGTAGATCGTCGCGATCCCGCGGTGGTCGCATTCGCGAAAAAACGCGAAGACCTCGTGCGCATACTCCGCCACCGACCCGCAAACTCTCGTCAATGCGAACTTTTGTTCAGGTTCGCGGAGCCCGATGAACCCGCTCGAATCCGAAATCCGAAATCCGAAATCCGAAATCAAATTTTCAGGTTCGCGGAGCCCGATGAACCCGCTCGAATCCGAAATCCGAAATCCGAAATCCGAAATCAAGATCACTTTTGCGCGCGGCGAATAATGCCGGTGCCGGAGGCCCGGGCTGCGGGCGACTTCGCCCGGTCGGACGCGGTAATTGCGGGTCGCGGGGACGATCTCCCGCAGTTGTTCGAGGCTCACCGCGCCCGCGCGGAGCACGAGCGGCGCGTCCGTCGTGCAGTCGACGACCGTCGATTCGAGCCCGATCTCGGTCGCCGCGCCCTGCAGGATGCAGTCGATCCGGCCGTTCAGATCCTCGAAAACGGCCTCCCACGCGGTCGGCGACGGGCGGCCGGAAAGATTCGCCGACGGCGCGACGACCGGCGTCTCGCAGGCCCGCAGAAACTCCTGCGCGAGCGGGTGGCGCGGCATCCGGACGCCGATCGTGGCGAGCCCGGCGGTCGCGGCGAGCGGCACTTTTTCGGCTTTCGGGAGGACGAGCGTGAGCGGCGCCGGGAAAAAAGCGGCGATGAATTTCTCGGCGGCCGGCGGGATTTCGCGCGCGAGCCGGCCGATCTGGTCGAGGCTTCCGACGTGCGCGATCAGCGGGTTGTCGGCGGGCCGCCGCTTCGCTTCGAAGATCTTCGCGACGGCCGCCGCGTCGAAGACGTTCGCGCCGAGACCGTAAACGGTTTCGGTCGGAAAAGCGACCACGCCGCCGCGTTTGACGAATTCGGCCGCCGCCGCCGGATTTTTTGTCAGAAAAGTGTCCATTTATGGCAAAAATCTGTTTATTTATAAACGGTTTTATGATATTTTAAAAATGCTTCTTTTCCCACCCCGTGCTCGAAAACCATCTAACTAATCTTTAGAAAGCAGTTTCTAACAATTAAAACATATTTATGGCGCAAACAGTCAGTTCCGCCCGGAAAGCGGACAATTCGATTATGCTTGTCGAGGACGACCGTATCGTCGCCCGACTTTTAACTCATACGCTCAGCCAGCGCGGCTTTCAGGTCGATGTCGCGACCGACGGCCGGCAGGCGATCGACAGTCTCGACGGCACCCAGATTCCCGATCTGGTGCTGCTCGACATCATACTGCCGGTGGCCGACGGATTCGAGGTCTTGAACCAGATCCGCTCGCGCAAGGGCTGGAACAAGATCCCGATCATTATGCTGACGTCGAAAACGCAGGAATTCAACGTCGTCCGCGCCTTCGAATCGGGCGCCGACGATTACGTCACGAAGCCCTTCCAGCTCGGCGAGCTGATGGTCAGAATCAACCGACTTCTGAATTAAGTTGAGGAAGTTTGGGAAGTTCGGGAAGTTTTGGAAGTAAAAGGTTTTCTTCCTGAACTTCCCAAACTTCCCAAACTTCCCAAACTTCCCAAACTTCCTAATCTGATTATGAACAAAGCATTTACATTGTGGATTCTGTCGCTGGTCACGGTCTTCGGCGTCGTGGCGGCCGCCGGGCAGACCGAAAAGCCGGCGCCGCCCGCGGCGGAAAAAACGGCCGATCCGCCGGACGCGGAAAAAAAACCGAAGTACGAGGCCCATTTTTATTTTACCAACGAGACCCTGTCGCGAAATTTCGGCACCTGGCGGACGGCTTCGGTTTATGTTCAGCGAAAATTTGCCGATAAACAGATCGTCTGGGCGAATTACCGGATCAGCGACCGCAACGGCACGCGCGACCAGGAATTCGTCGGCGGTTTCTACAAGCCGCTCGCCAACAAATGGGCGGTCACGGGCGAAGGGATGTACAGCCCGACCTACCGTTTCGTCGGCAAGTTTTCGGTGATGGGCGAGGTCGAAAAAGTCCTTCCGAAAGGCTATGTCGCGCATTTCGGGACGCGGTTCACGAAATACACAACCGTCGCCGCGACGACCGGTTACGGGATGATCGAGAAATACTGGGGCAATAACCGGGCGGCCTACACGCTCTACGTGACGAAGCTCAGCAACGCCGGCACCGCGCCGACGCACCGGCTGCAGTTCAATCACTACTACGGCGAGCGCGTCAACACGTTCGGCTTCGCCGTCTCGTACGGCAAGGAACACGAAAGCCTCGGGCCGACGCTCGGCATTTTGCGGAGCCAGACCTGGAGCCTCAGCTTTTCGGCCAAGCACTGGCTGACGGACAAATTCGGGGTGAGCATCGACGGGACTCTCCACCGTCAGGGTAACATCTATTATCGTCGAGGGTTGACATTTGGTGTTCGCTATCGCTTCTAATCTTTCCATTACACTGGCCTGGTGGACGGGAACGCTTTTCACGATCGTGAGCGTTCTCTGCATCATCTATATGTTCGGGCTCAGAAAATGGAGCGACATCGTCCGCCACCGGCGCGAGGCTGTCAACGAGAAATGGGAAGCCCCGCTTTACCAGATCACGGTCGTCGAGGAACCGAAACCGAAAAAAGAGCCGCAGCAGGCTTACAAGCTGACCGCCGCCGATAAAAAAGACGTCCTGCAGACCTACATCGAGCAGGGCCGTTTCGATCCGGTCGAACCGCTTCCGAAAGAAGAGCTGCCGCATTTTCTCTTTATCTGGAACTATCTTCACGAAAGCCTTCGCGGGATCTCGAAAGACCGTCTCAACGGGCTCGCCCACGATCTCCACCTCGAAGGCCGAACCTACCGGATGCTGCGCGGCCGCAACCTCAAGAACCGGATCCTCGCGATCAACACGTTCGGCAACCTGCGCGAACGACAGGCTTACGAAGAAATCCGGAAGCTCGCCTACACGCAGGACCCGATCATCTCGCTCTGGGCGTGGCGGGCGCTCTTCCGGATCGATTTCGACGAAACTCTCGACAAGCATTTTTCGATGATGGCCGCGCGCACCGACTGGTCGCCGACCTTCGTCGCCAAGATTCTGCTCGAGCTCGACCGCGACCTGATCAGCGAACCGCTCGTCCGGCTCGTCGGGGAAAGCTTCGAACGGAAAATCGAGGAACGCCAGATGGCGCGGCTGATCTCGTATCTGACCGTCGCGCACATCGCCGCTTTCTCGCCGCTCATCGACCGGATTCTCAACGAAAGCTCGCAGAACGAGGTGCTCATCGCCTGTCTGCGGCTCGTCAAATCCGACGAATCGCTCGGCCGCGTGCGCGAGCTGATCGAATCCGAACGCTGGGAGGTTCGTCTTCAGGTGGTGCAGACGCTCGGTCGTCTCGGCCACGACGAAGACGTCGCGCTGCTCATCGAAGCGCTTAACGATCTCGACTGGTGGGTGCGCTATCGCGCAGCTTCCGCCTTACTCATAATGCCTTCGGTAACGGAGGAACAAATCGCCGATCTCGCGGAGAATCTGCCCAACGAATTCGCCCGCGATATTCTGCGACAGGTGATTGCCGAAAACCGGCTCTTATGCTTCAATCAAACGTCGTCTTCCATCTTGTCCAAGTAACCCAATGGTTCTTTCTTGGATATTTTGTGGCGCTGAACGGGATCTATCTGCTTTTGACGCTGATCTCGCTCGGCTTTTTGCCGCGTTTTATACAGAAGCAGGTGATCCATACTTTTCCGCAGCCCGAAACCGGGTTCGAACCGCCGATCACGCTCATCGTCACCGCCTATAACGAAGAAGCCGTCATCATCCCGACCGTCCACGCGCTTCTGCAGCTCGACTATCACGAGTTCGAGATCCTGATCGTCAACGACGGCTCGAAGGACCGGACGCTCGAAGTGCTGACCAACGAATTCGACCTCGAGCTGCTGCCCGTCGCCTTTCGCCAGCGCATCAATCACAAACCCGTCAAGGCCGTCTATCAATCGAAAGTTCACGCCAACCTTCGCGTCATCGACAAGGAGAACGGCGGCAGCAAGGCCGACGCCTCGAACGCCGGCATCAACGGCGCGCGCTACGGGCTTTTTATGCCGCTCGACGCCGACACGATTCTCGAACGCAACTGTCTGAATCTGATGGTCCAGCCGTATCTCTACAACCCGGACACGGTCGGCGTCGGCGGCACCGTCCGGATTCTCAACGGCTGTCAGGTGCAGGACGGCGCGCTGACCAAGATCGGCCTGCCGAAAAACCTGCTCGCGCTCTTTCAGGTGCTCGAATACACGCGCGCTTTCCTGAGCGGCCGCGTCGGCTGGAATTACTTCAACTCGCTGCCGCTGATCTCGGGCGCGTTCGGACTGTTCAAAAAGGAAGCCGTCATCGAGGTCGGCGGCTACAGCCATAAATCGCTCGGCGAGGATATGGATCTCGTCCTGCGGATTCACCGCCATTTCCGGCTCAACGGCAAGCCGTACCGCGTCGATTTCGTCGTCGATCCGGTCTGCTGGACCGAAGCGCCCGAAACGTTTTCGGTTCTGAAAAAACAGCGCGTCCGCTGGCAGCGCGGCCTGTTCGACTGTCTCTGGGAAAACCGCAAGCTCCTGTTTCACCCGCGCAGCGGCGGCGTCGGCTGGGGCTCGTTCCCGTTTTTATTGTTTCTCGAAGGCATCAGCCCGGTGATCGAGGTCGCCGGCCATTTGTTTTTCATCACCTGCTACTTTCTCGGGATCATCAACGGCGAGGGCGCGCTCGCGTTTCTGATGCTCTCGTTCGGGACGGGCTTTCTGCTCTCGGTCTCCTCGATCCTGCTCGAAGAGATCACCTTTCAGACCTACCCGCGCAAAAAAGATCTGCTGATCCTGATCGGCGGCGCGTTCATCGAGAATTTCGGCTACCGGCAGATGATGTCGCTGTGGCGGCTCGAAGGCATCGTCAAATGGCTGCTGCGAACGAAATCGAGCTGGGGCGCGATGACCCGCAACGCCTCGTGGGCCGCGCCCGCCGCGCCCGCCGAAGCGCCGAAAAGATCCGCGCTGCCGCTCGCGCCGGCGTCGGCCGACGGGAAAAAGACGCCGTCGACGGCGGACGAGAAACCGCTCGAAAATGCCTGAAAGACATCGGCCCGCAATGACCTCGCGCGACCGGACTTCCTTAAATAACGGGCTTTTGGGGCCCGCGAATGATGCGAATGACGCGAAAAAAATTCAAGCCCGCCCGGATTTTATTCGCGGGTTCGGCGGACGAAACAAACGGTTCGAACAAGTTCGGCGCTTACAAATCGGCCTCGCGCTCGATCGCCGCCTTGCCGCCGATTTTCGCCGCGACCCAGCCGATCAGCAGGACGAACAGGACGCCGACGATCGTCGCGAGGATCGCATAGGTAAAAAGCGACCCGGTCGTCGGTTCCTCGCCCCGGCCGAGACCTTCCTCCATCCAGTGTTTGATCGCCTCGTTCCACGCCAGCGCCACCACCAGACCGAACGCCGAGGTGATCATCGTGAGCATCGTCTGCACGAACATTTTCGCGAATTCCATAAATTATTCTCCTTATTTTTGAATGAATTACGGGGTAATAACAACAATTTTCGCGAATTGCGGCGCAAAGTCAAATCGATTTCGGATTTCGGATTTCGGATTGCTTCGGGGTCGGAAGTTTCGGATCCGGATGTAACGGTGCTGAATCGAGAAAAAATAAATCCGCAATCCGAATTCCGCAATCCGCAATCGTTTGACCAATCCGAAATCCGCAATCCGCAATCCGAATTCCTTTGATTTTGCGTCGGGTTTTCGTAAGATTTAGGAATGACTCTCGAGGAGAAGATCAAATCGCTGCCGACCGCGGCCGGCGTTTATATTCATAAGAACGCCGACGGCAAGATCATCTATATCGGCAAGGCGAAAAATCTCAAAAACCGCGTCCGCTCGTATTTTCAGTCGAGCAAAAATATGGACGCGAAGACGCGCGAGCTCGTCCGGCGGATCGCCGATTTCGAGTTCATCGTCGTCGATTCCGAGGTCGAGGCGCTCGTCCTCGAATCGAACCTCATCAAGCTCCACAAACCGCGCTACAACATCAAGCTCAAGGACGACAAGCAGTATCCGCATCTCAAGATCACGAAGGAGGAATATCCGAAGGTCGTCATCACGCGCAAGGTCACGAAGGACGGCGGCCATTACTACGGCCCGTTTCTGCCGGCGCTGCTCGCGCGCAAGACTCTGGATCTGATCAACCGGACGTTCCAGCTGCGCACCTGCGACATCGAGATCGACGGCAAACTCGCGCGCCCGTGTCTCGAATTTCACCTCAAGCGCTGTCTCGCGCCGTGCGTCCGCGAGCTCTGCAAAAAGGACGAATACGCCGAGGCCGTGCGCGACGTGAAACTGCTGCTCGACGGCAAGAACAAGGAGCTCGCCGACGAACTCGAACAGCGGATGTGGCAGTTCGCCGAGCGCGAAAACTACGAGCTCGCCGCCAAATACCGCGATCTGCGGGCGACCGTGCTCGCGCTCGACGACCAGCAGAAAATGGCGACCTCGCCCGACCGCGACGTCGACATCATCGGCTTTTACCGCGAAAAACAAAGGCTCGCGCTCCAGCTTTTCACGATGCGCGAGGGCAAGATCGTCGGCCGCCGCGAATTTTTCTGGGAAGACCTCGACGCCGACGATTTCGACGCCTCCGAATTTCTGGGCAAGGTGCTCGCGCAGTATTATTCGACCGATTACGTGCCGCTCGAGATCCACGTTTCGCAGGATTTCGAAGATCGCGAAGTGCTCGAAAGGGCGCTCTCCGAACGGCGCGGCCGGCGCGTCCGGATTCTCGATCCGAAGCGCGGCAAAAAGGCGGAGATGATCCATCTCGTCGAAAACAACGCGCAAATCGCCTTCGAACAGCGGTTTCGCGTGCTCAAGCCCGATTCGCAGAAACTGCTCGAAGAGCTGCAGGAGATTTTGGAGCTGCCGCATTTTCCCGAGCGGATCGAATCGTTCGACATCTCGAACATCCAGGGCGCGGAGAACGTCGCCGGTATCGTCGTCTTCGAAAACGGCAAACCGAGCCGCGCCGAGTATCGCCGCCTGATCATCAAAACGGTCGCGGGCGCGAACGATTTCGCGTCGATGCACGAAGCCGTCCTGCGGCGCTACAAACGGCTTTTGAACGAGGAAAAACCGCTGCCGCAGCTGATCTTCATCGACGGCGGCCGCGGCCAGATCTCGGCGGCCGCCGCCGCGATGCAGAGTCTCGATCTCGAGATGATCCCGATCGTCGGCCTCGTCAAACCGCCGAAGCATCACAACCGGATCTCGCATCTCCTGCGTTTCGGCCGCGAAGACGAACCGGTCGCGTTCGAAGCCGGCCTGCCGGTCTTCCGGCTCGTCCAGCAGATCCGCGACGAGACGCATAAAACGGCCGTCGAATATCACCGCAAACGCCGCGAGATGCGCGATTTCACGAGCGAGCTGACGGCGATCGAGGGCGTCGGCGAAAAACGCAAGCTCAAGCTCCTGAGAAACTTCGGCGCGATCGAGCGGATCGCCAAAGCGAGCGTCGAAGAGCTGACGCCCTTCGTCGGCGAAAAGACCGCGCGGCTCGTCCACGAACATTTCGAACGCCAGCGCAAACTCGGCGGGCAGTAAGGAAAAATCTCAAACGACCGCCCGCGCGACGGCGAGTTGGAGCGCCGGCATCCTGCCGGCCATAAGCGCGAAAGCGCGAACGAACGCCGCGCTTGCCGTGACGTTAAAAGCAAATGAAACGTTCGACACCGCTGCCGCGGCGTTTGCCGGCAGGATGCCGGCGCTCCGACTTGCCGCCGCGCATCGAAACCACTCCGCAATCCGCAATCCGCAATCCGAAATCGTTACGGTTCGTCGCAGCGGATCTGACGGACTTTTTTGAAGAGCGACTCGAAGTTTTTCGTCGCCGAACCGTTCTCGTCGCCGCGGTCGATCTCCGCGTTGACGCAGTTCCACCAGCCGAAGGTCGTCACCTCGACGCGCGCGTAGTTGAGCCGGTCGGGCGAGGCGAGCTGCGCTTCGTACTCGCGGCGGACGCGTTCCGGGTCGCCGTTCTGCCGGCGCTGTTCCTCGTTGAGCGTGCGCCACGCGGCGAGCAGCGCGTCGCCGCCGGCGATCAGCGGGTTCGCGTAATTCGCGATGCACCGGTCGGCGAACGTCACTTCCCTGAGCGCTTCGGGCTTGCGGTAAGACTGCACCGAGGCGTGCGCGAGCCGGTAGTCGCGTTCGAGCGCGACCAGCTTCTTTTTCCGGAATTCGAGCCAGAACGGCGTCTCGACGATCCGCAGTTTTTCGAGCGCGGCCCGCTTGCGCCGGTATTCGGCGTCGAGCGAAGCGAGCGTGCGGAGCTTGCCGAGGTCGGTCCAGCGAAAGACCGTCGCGTCGATCGTGTCCAGATCGAAATCCGTCGAGTGATGCATCCGGTACGTGTTGCGCAGCCGCTCGGCGGTCGTCGTCTTCGCGTCGTAAGTCCCCTCGAGCGTGCAGAGCTCGGTTTCCCAGCGAAATTTCCTGAGCTGCGCCGAAACCGGCAGGCTCGCGAGGACGAGAACGACGATCAAAAGCAAATTCTTCTTCATAGTCTGAGCTCCGTGATCAAATTTCGGTCGGCGGGGATGAACAGCGCCGGACATTGGCGGGCATCGGTCGGGGAACGCGGGCAACATCCGGAAAGAGCCGGCGCGAATCGCGCATCTCTTTTCCGATCTTGATTTACGTCTATTTCATTATAACTCTCGCCGGCAGCCTCGACAACCCCGGGCCGGCCGCGAACAACTCGCTTTGTCAGGCGAGTTCGGCGAGCAGCCAGTCGCTCACGCCGCAGTCGATGACGAGGTGGACGCGGTCCGTCGGGCCGTTGTTCTCGACGCTGTGAAGCCGGCCGAAATCCAGATACCAGAGCTCGCCCGCGCGCATCGGGACGCGTTCGCCTTCGTGGTAAAACCCGACGCCGTCGCTCGTCGCGATCGGGATATGGAGCCGCAGGCAGTTGTGCTCGGCGCCCATAAAATAATCGCGGTGCTCGCGGATTTTCCCGCCGGCGCCGAGCCGCATCAGCCGGACGGCCTGTTTTTCGCAGTCGAGCGCGGCGAGCGCTTCGCGGATGTAATCGCAGCGCGCGAGGATTTCCGTGTCGGCGAACGGCTCGACCGCGTGCGGGTCGGGAAAGATCTGTTTCGTCCGCCCGCCGATCGAACGCAGCGGCGCGACGCTCCATTCGCCCTCGTAATGAAGCTGGTTGTAATGGCGGACCCACTCGTCCGGCGCGACGCGTCCGAGATCCGCGCAAAGCCGGGCCGGATCGAACTGCAGCGAAAATTTATGACGACTCTTCATAACGATTTCGGATTTCGGATTTCGGATTTCGGATTTTTATTATAATCGAGATGTTCGATTATTGATACGGGAATCCGTCGCCGAAGCCGCAAAGATGCGCGGCCCGAGCAAATCCGACATCCGACATCCGACATCACCTCTGGCTGGCGGTCGAGATCTTGAAGCCGTAGACGAGCAGCAGCGTTATCAGGCCGAGCGTCAGGAACATCTTGCCCGCGTGCCACGCCGAAAAGCTGAGCGTCAGGAGGGTCGATTCGAGCCACATAAAAACGACCTGCCCGACAAAGGTCGCGATTAGACCGAGCCGGCCGGCGACGAGACACGTCAGCAGGCTGATGGCGAGCGTGAACGGCAGGTAGGCGAGCGAATGCGTAAAAAACAGAGTCTCGATCGTCGTGACCAGCGCGAACAGGACGAGCGCGGCGGCGAACCGGCGGCGCACCGCGAGAAAGCTGATCGCGAGCAGGCAGACGATCATAAAGCCCCACGCCGTCCCCTCGCCCGCCACCGACAGGATCATCGCCGGCCAGCTGTTCAGACTGGTCAGCGCCCGCGACTGGATCATCATCCGCAAATCGCCGTAAACGACTTTTTCGAGAGACAGGCCCGTGTAGATCAGCGTCAGGTGCGCGACGCCCCAGAGCGTGCCGAGCAGCACGTCGCGCCCGACGAGCGGGTCGCGCCAGTCGCCGACGAGCAGCCGGTTCCACGAGACCGTCAGGTCGGGCAGATGACGGCGGACGATCGGCTCGAGCGCGAGATAGACGACCCACGCGATCGCCGAGAAACGGAGCGCTTCGCGGAGCGCGTGGTTGAAGCGGTCGAGCTCGGGAAAGAGCGCCGGCACGTGGCTCATACTCAGAAACCAGCCGAGAAAGGTCGCGATCATCACGAAAAAGGCGAGCTTGAACGCGCCGCGCCGGTTGCCGCTCCCGGATTTGAGATTTTTCCAGGCGAGAAAACAGGCCGCGACGATGACGCCGACGATCAGGCCGGCGAACAGGAAGGTCGCGATCCAGTCGCGGGTCGTATACGAATCGGTGATCGTCACGTCGGGCTTGGTCCACGGGTAGATCAGCCTGAAGGAGACGATCCGGCCGTGAAAACCGGCGGCCTCGACGCGCAGCGGGATCTCTTCGTGATCCGGCATCGGGCCTTCCCACGCCCGGCGCTCGTCGCAGGCGCTCGGCGGCGTCCAGTCGGGCGGGACTTCGCGGAATTTCGCCGGATCGAGCTCGGCGGCCTGAAACGCCGGCGAAAAATCGGTTTTCGGAGCGGAACTGACGGCGAACTCCGGCGGGACGGCCGAGAATTCGACGAGCCGGCCGCGCGTGTCGAGCAGGATCGTTCGCTGACCGGTTTCGCGCGCGACCTGCGACTCGAATCCCCAGAGACCGTTGCCCGACATAATCATATCGAAATGACGCGGGCTCTGGCGTTCGAAAAAAGCGATCACGAGCGGCTGTCCGGTTTCGATCAGCGACCATTTTTCCGACTTCGGATCGTTCCAGACGGAGTTGACGTAATCGTCGTGACCGAAAAACGCGTGCCATTTCTCGACCGGCGCGTCCGTGTAGCCGAAGCGGGCGGCGATCTCGCCGGCGCGTTCGGACAGCACTTCCGGCGGTTTGCCGAACGGTACGCGGTTGGCGGCGGTGATCTTCATCGAGAAAAACATCAGCAGCCCGAGCATCGCGAGCCCGCCGGCGGCGCAGACGAGCGCGACGAACGGCCGCAACGCGCCTTTTTTCGGCGACGCCGCGACCATCTCGGGCGACGGCGTCTCGCCCGCGTCGAGCGCGATCTGCATCGGATTGCCGCCCGGCAGCGCCATCGCCACGTGGAGCGCCGACGGCGGCCGGTCGGCCGGGTTCTTTTCGAGACACCGGCCGATCACGCTTTCGACCAGCGGATCGATGCCCTTCACGTATTCCGACGGGTTGGTCGGCGTCTCGTTCTGGTGTTTCCGGATCAGCTCGTGGATCGAATCGGCCTGAAAGGCCTGCTTGCCGGTGAAGATCTCGTAAAGCACGAGGCCGAGCGTGTAAATGTCGCTTTTGACGGTGACGTCGCGGCCGCCGATCTGTTCGGGCGACATATAGGCGGGCGTCCCGACGCGCAGATTGTCGCGGGCGACGTCTTCGGCGAAGCCGGCGATCCCGAAGTCGGTGATCCGCGCCTTGCCCTTCGCGTCGATGATCACGTTGGCGGGTTTGAAGTCGCGGTGGAGGATGCCGGCGTTGTGGATCGCGGCGAGCCCGACGCAGAGCTCGCGGCCGATCTCGACGGCTCTTTCGGAAGGCAAACGCCCGATCCTTCGAAGCAGCGCCGCGAGATCGTCGCCGTCGATGAACTCCATCGAGAGGAAATGACGGCCGTCGGCCTCGCCGATGTCGAAGACGCGGCAGACGTTCGGGTGCGAGACGTGGCGCGCGGTCCGCACCTCGGCGTGAAAGCGGGCGAGCGCGGCGGCGTCTTTTTCCAGTTTGTCGGGCAGGAGCTTGAGCGCGACCGTCTGACCGAGCTTGATGTCCTCGGCCTTGTAGACCTCGCCCATTCCGCCCCGGCCGAGCAGGGTGATGATCCGGTAGCGGCTCGCGAGCACGGTGCCGGCGACGAAGCGGCCGTCGTCGAAACCGCCGGTCGCCGGTTCATCGACGAGCGTCGCCTTGTTTTCGAAAAGGCTCGCCGCATCGGCGACGGCCGGATTTTCGAGAAACGATTCCGAGCCGTCGAAGGCGGCGAGCAGCTTTTCGACTTCCTTTCGCAGTTCCGTGTCGGCCGCGCCGGCGGCGCGCAGGAAATCGTCGCGTTCGCGGCCGGCGAGCGCGGACGCGGCTTCGAACAATTTCCTGATCTTCCGCCAGCGTTCCCGCATCTGCCCGGTCTCGGCGAAATGTCTGGTTTCCTGCGTTTCTTTCATCGGGTTTTTTCTGTCATCATAAACCGAAAAGCGTTTTCGGGAAAGACCGCCGCGGCGCCGCGTTTTTTCCGCGGGCTAACTGCGGCCGCTCCACATCTCGAAGCTGCCCCAGATCGCGTCGACGGTTTCCTTTTTCCGGTCGAACTCCTTTTCGTCGCAGCCGACGATCATCACGTATTTGTCGGTGACGTCGGTGCCGACGAGGACGCGCATCTTCGAGTTGACGCCCTGCCGGTCGACCGAGGTCGCTTCGACGACGACGTAATTGTCGCTCGAACCGATGACGTTGCCGGTCTTGATCGTCTCGCCCATCCCTTCGAGGATCGACTGCGCGCTGTTGAGCAGCGTTTCGCGGGTCGCGCTGCGGTCCTTCCACGCGAACACGTAGATCCCGACCTTGTTCGGCGTAAAGCCCGCGAAGGTGTCGACGCCGCCGGTCTTGCCCCAGTCGCCGGTCGTGCCGTCGGGCACGTAAAACCCGTAGCCCTTGCGGCTGTCGTAAACGTAGAGCCACTGCCCGGACGAGGCCGCCGTCCGGTCGGTTCCGAGCGCGTTCGAAACGGAGTTCGATTCGCCGGCCGGCCGGTCGGAGCCGTTGAGCGCGTTCGAGCGGGCGTCGGGCGCGGTTTCCTTTTCCCGCGCGATCAGCTCCTCGTCGCTTTTCGCGGTTTTCTTCTCGGTCACATCGGTTTTTTCGGTCTTGTCCGGCTTTTCCGACTTATCCGTCTTCGGTTTCTCGGCCGTCGTCCCCGGAGCGTCGCCGAATTTCAGCGTGCAGGCCGAAAACAATACGCCGGCCAGCAAAATCGTCGTCGTTAACCACCACCATCTCTTCATTTTCCCGTTCTCCTTTCTATTCGATTATTTCTTGATCCACGGCGTGATCAGTTTTTCCCACGCCTTCGACATTTTCTGGTATTCGTCCGGGCAGCGGCCGGCGCGCTGTTCGGGCAGCGTGCCGTCGGTGACGAGCGAGCCGAACTGGTTCGGGTCTTTCCCGTACATCCAGCAGACGAGATTGTAGAAGCGCTGGCTGCTGAGGCTGTGCTCGTTGGAAAACGTTCGCTCGGACGCCTCCTCGTTTTCGGCGAGCGCCTTGAAGATGATCGCTCCCGAAGCCGCCGAATACTGGCCGTCCTCGTCCATCGTTTCCATCAGAATCAGCATCGAGAGCTGATCGACCGCGTCTTCCTCGCGGCCCGTCGCCGGCAGCTCGTAAACGTCGACCAGACAATGCCCGAGCTCGTGAAAGAAGAAAAAGAGCGTCGCGCCGATCATAATCCGGTTCGCTTCGTCCTCGGACTTGCCCATCTCGATCGCCTTCGTGTAGAAAAGCTCCATAAACTCGTAGCAGAACGTGATCGTCTTGGTCTGCGGCTGGTACCACGCGTTGGCGACGCCGCAGTCGCGGAACGTGATCTGCACGTCGGCCGGCAGCGCGAACGACTGGTTGAGCGCGTCGGTGATGCCCTCGACCACTTTCTGCTGTTTGAAGCGCTCGTTGAAGGCGGCGTATTTTTCATTCTGGAGCTCGGCGTAGACGGGAACGAAATCGCCGTTGTCCGAGTTTTCGCTCGCCGCGTTCGATTTCTTCGAGGTCGTCGTCGCTTTCTTGATCGCCGAGGCGTCGTCGGTCGAAAGCGCCGACGAGCGTTTGTCGGTCGCGGGGCTCGCGGGTTTGTCGGGTTTCTGGTCGCCGAACCCGATGCTGCAGCCGAGCACCGCGAAGATCGTCAGTATGAAAGCTAAAATTCCGCTGTTCGAATAAAGATTTTTCAGTATTTTCATCGTGTTTCTCCTCTTTTCCGCCGAACCGTTCCGGCGGCCCGGTCGTTTTTCAAATTTCCTCGAAATAAAGCCGCTGGTTCGATAAATATTCGGGTTTCAAAAATAAAAGCGACAGCGCGGTTCAAAATCGCTAAATTTTTTTTCGAAGAATTCGCGGCGGGGGCGGAAAAAGCGCGAAAAATGGTTTTTGTGTTATTATTTCCGCGTGCAGATCACGCAGTTATTGAAGGAATGGGGCGAGGGCGACCCGCGCGCGCTCGACGAACTGATGCCGCTCGTTTACGACGAGCTGCGCCGGCAGGCCTCGCGCTATCTGAAAAAGGAACGGCCGGGCCACACTTTGCAGACGACGGCGCTGATTCACGAGGCGTACATCAAGATGCTCGGCGTCAACGCGATCGAATGGCAGAACCGCAGCCATTTTTTCGCGATCGCGTCGACCGCGATGCGGCGGATCCTCGTCGATCACGCGCGCGAGCGAAAGCGCGAAAAGCGCGGCGGCGCGCTGGAAAATCTGCCGCTCGACGAAGCGCTGCCGATCTCGTCGAAAGAGCGGAACGTCGATCTGCTGGCGCTCGACGAGGCGCTCGACCGGCTCGCGCGGCTCGACCCGCGACAGGCGAAGGTCGTCGAACTGCGTTATTTCAGCGGTCTTTCGATCGACGAAACGGCCGAAATTCTCGGCGTCTCGAACGCGACCGTCCGGCTCGACTGGAATCTCGCCAAAGCGTGGCTCAAAAACGAGCTCGCCTGACGGGAAGAAGCGATTCGGCCGGGCGGGAGCGGGATTTTTAACGCGGAGGCGCGAAGGCGCGAAGCCGCAAAGGGAAATTTTCGGGGGAATCCGATCGGCGAAAAGGCCGCGCCGCCGGCGAAAGCCGTTCGCCGTCGAAACGCCGCCCTTCAAATCTTTGCGTCTTCGCGCCTTCGCGCCTTCGCGTTAAACCCAGGCCATCCATTTCCGGGATTATTTAAGCCGCACGAGGACGATCGCGAGATCGCCGTTGTCGTCGAGCACCTGCGCGTCGAGCTGGTCGCTTTTCGTCAGTTGGCTGAGATAGACGAGCGGGATCAAAACGAGCGTCTGATCGGTGTTTTCCTGTTTCATCTCGGCGATCACTTCCGAGACGCCGTAGAGACGCTTCTGCTTGCCGTCGGGCTCGCGGAGCAGGCGGCCCGCGCCGTAAAACTCGGCCGAATGCGCGAGCGTGTGAAGATTGAGGATCTTTTCGCTTGTATAACCTTTCGAATTCGCGGTGTCGATCAGATGTTTGACCGTCTCTTCGTGCAGAAACGGCGCGATAAAGAATTTCGCCGCGACGACGATGCCCGCGAGCATCAGAAACGCCGTCGTCTGCAGCGCGATCCGGCGCGTCTGGCTCCGCGCGGCGAAGCGCCACACTTCCGTCGCCGTCAAAACGAGCGCCGCCGGCAGCGCGGGCAGAATGTAGCCCGGCAGTTTCGAACCCGACAGCGAGAAGAACGCGAGCGGGACGAGGAGCCAGGCCGTTGAGAAGAGGAGAAGAGGAGAAGAGGAGAAGGGGAGATCTTCCGGTTGAACGGTTTCGGTTTTTCGTTTGAAGATTCCTTTGACGGCGCGCCAGATCGCGGCGAGGAAGAAGGGAAGCCACGGGAGCGTCATCAGCGGGAGCACCCAGAAAAAGAAATAAAACGGCTGCGGATGCTGGTATTTGTTCGACGTGTAGCGTTGGAAATGATGCTGGATGATGAATTCGTCGATGAACTTCCAGCCGTTCGCGCGGTACATCGGCCAGTACCAGACCGAGGCGACCAGAAGGCTTAAAACAGTTCCCCAGAAAAGGCTCGCGATCAGCATTTTCGACGGCATCCTGCGCGCGAGCAGGTGATAGAGCCCGACGATCGCGAACGGGAAGACGATCCCGACCAATCCTTTCGCGATCAGCGCGACGCCGACGAAGAAATAGAAAAAGAAAAGCGGCGGATACGGGGCGAACGCGTTTTTCCCGGCGCTGCCCTGCTCGACGCGGCGGTCGAAAATAAAGAACGCGGTCAGCGCGGCCGTCACCGGAAAAGTCAGAATGATGTCGAAGCTCGCCCCGCGCGAGAAGACGATCAGCCCGATCGACGACGCGGCGACGACGGCGAGCCAGTTCGGAAAGTCGTTCGCCGTTTTCTCGCCCGTCGCGGCTTTGCCGATGATCCAAAGCGAGAAAGCGGTGAGCAAACCGAAGATCGCGGAGCCGCAGCGGGCGGCGAATTCCGAGACGCCGAAGATTTTATAAGAGACGATCTCGAGCCAGTAGAGCAGCGCCGGTTTTTCGAACCAGTCAAAGCCGCCGAGCGTCGGCGTGACCCAGTCGCCGCGCAGGAACATCTCGCGCGCGACCTGGGCGTAGCGCGGTTCGTCGGGCCCGACGAGCGGAATCGTCAGGCCGGTAAAGTAAACGACGACGATGATCAGCGCAAACGCGATCCAGACGAGATTCGCCCGCGGTTTTCCGTCACTGGTTTTTGTGTTTTCCGGCATCTTCTATGAAAATGTAAAGTATCGCTGAAATAGCTTTGACAATCAATTATGGAAGAAGTTGATAATCCGAAATCCGACATCAAAAATCTCCGGACGGCCGTCGTCGGCGTCGGCTCGCTGGGCCAGCATCACGCCCGCAATTACGCGGAGCTCGCCCGCGAGGGCGCGGGCACGTTCGTCGGCGTCTGCGACGTCGACGAAAAACAGGCGCGGGCCATCGCCGAAAAGAACGGCTGCGCGCATTTTACCGACTGGCGCGAGCTGTTGGACAAAACCGACGCCGTTTCGATCGTCACGCCGACCGAAACCCACGCCGAGATCGCCTGCGCCTTTCTCGAACGCGGCGTCGACGTGCTCGTCGAAAAGCCGATCGCCCGCACTTTGGAAGAAACCGACCGAATGATCGCCGCCGCGCAGGCGACGGGCGCGAAATTGATGGTCGGGCATCTCGAACGCTTCAATCCGGCGATGGTCGCGCTGCGCCCGCACGTCAATAATCCGCTCTACTTCGAGATTCACCGCGTTTCGCCGTTCCCGAACCGGTCTCTGGACGTCGACGTCGTCCTCGACGTGATGATCCACGACCTCGACGCGATTCAATGGCTCGTCGGCGAAAACGTCGCCGTCTCCGAGATTCGCGCGGTCGGCATTCCGGTGATCTCGGACAAGGTCGACGCCGCCAATGCGCGGATCGAGTTCGAGAACGGCGCGGTCGCGAACATCACGGCCTCGCGGATCGGCACCGAAAAGATCAGAAAGACGCGGTTTTATCAAACGAATTCCTACGTCGTGCTGGATTACGCGACGAAATTCGCGTCTCTGACTTCATTGGCACCGAACGCGCTGCATCCGCTTTTGGGAATCTCGATCAACCGGCTCGAAATCGACGACGTCGAACCATTGCGCGCCGAGCTCGTCGCCTTTCTCGGCTGCATCGAACGCGACGACGCGCCGCCGATCAACGCCCACGACGGCCGCCGCGCGCTCGCGCTCGCCTTAGGCGTTCTGGACCGGATCGAAAAGCACCGCAATCGCCTGAACGTCTGAGTTCGGCCGCGAATAAATGCGGTTTTGCCTCGACGAAAGCAACTTTTGCGTACCCCAAATTGACTTTTGCGTACCCCAAATTGACTTTTGGGTAGACGAAAGCGACTTTTGCGTGGACGAAAGCGACTTTTGCGTACCCAAAATTGACTTTCGGGTAGACGAAATCGACTTTTACTTAGACGAAAGTGACTTTCGGGTACACGAAAGTCACTTTTGGGTACCCCAAATTGACTTTTGGGTAGGCGAAAATGACTTTCGGGTAGACGAAATCGACTTTCGGGTAGACGAAAGCGAGGGACGGTAAAAGTAATTGTGTAATCCGTTCTCGACGAAACCCGAAAAAGCGGCGACAGCCGCGCACGAGGTCAGTAGCGTCCGATGCAGCCGATGCACCGTTCGCCGGCCGGGCCCTTGCATCTCAAACCGTTCGACAACAAGGTTTTTAGCTTTCCCGTCAAGTCACACCGCCGCGCCGGTATTACTTTCCGGGAAGGTTAAAACCCTTGTTATTGAACGGTATTCGGCGATCGCCTCCCGGGTTTTCGCCCGGGGCTTGACGCTGTCGCCGTCCCCGAGGGCTTAAGATCGGAAGAATTTGCGATCGAACGAACCGGCTTTCGATGATTTTCCGAATAGTTCGGGCACGCACTATAATCTTCGGGGAAATGCGGCGTTGGTGCGTTTTGCCAACGCCTTGCCGGCCGCGATGCCGGCGCTCCGGCGAATTCGCGTTAAGATAAAGAGAATGAAGAACGACCGCATCAACGAATTTCTCGCCTCGCGCATCGCGGAAAACGATTTTCCGTCGTGCGTTTATCTGGTCGGCGAAAAGAAAAAGATCGTCTACACGGACGCGCTCGGTCTGGCCGTCGTCGAACCCGAACGGATCAAGGCCGGACTCGACACGATCTACGATCTCGCGAGCATCACGAAAGTCCTCGTGACCGGCCTGCTCAGCGCGAAGCTGATCGAACGGGGCGAGCTGCGCCTCGACGATCCGATCGCCGAATATTTCGGGGAATTCGCGACTTCCGACAAAGGCGAGATCACCGTGCGCCGGCTTTTGACGCATACGTCGGGCCTGACGGCGTGGTTGCCGTTCTATTTAATAACGAATCCCGAAGCCGAAATCCCGAACGCCGTGATCGAAGCGATCGCCGCCGCGCCGCTCGCGAATCCGGTCGGCTCGACCGTCGTTTACAGCGACCTGAATTTTCTCCTGCTCGGCTTTCTGCTCGAAAAAATTTACGCGAAACCGTTAAACGAAATCCTCAAACGCGAAATCGCCGCGCCGCTCGGCCTGAAAGACACGTTCTACAACCCGCCGGCCAATCTCAAACCGCGCATCGCCGCAAGCGAAAACGGCAATCGCTTCGAAAAAAACACCTGCGCCGAAAAAGGCTACCAAATCCGAAATCCGAAATCCGAAATCCGCAATCGGATGGTTTGGGGCGAGGTCCACGACGGGAATTGCTACTTTATGAAAGGCGTCACGGGCCACGCCGGGCTTTTTTCGACCGCCGCCGAGGTCTTTCGGATCGCGCAGCAGTTTCTGGCCTCGGAGACGATTTTGTTCGAGCCCGAAACCTGCCGGCTTTTTCGCGAGAACCTGACGCCCGGCCTCAACGAAGCGCGCTCTCTGGCCTTTCAACTGGCCGCGACGCCCGATTCGACGGCGTCCGATGCTTTATCGAAAGACAGCTTCGGCCATCTCGGCTTTACCGGCACGAGCCTCTGGATCGAACCCGAAACCGAACGCGTCTTCATTCTCCTGACGAACCGCACGCACGCGCATCCGCTGCCGTTCGTCCTCCTGAATTCCGTCCGCCGCCGCTTTCACGAACTCGCGCAGGCGGAGCTCAAAGTCTTGAGTCCTCAGTCTTAAGTCTTAAAAAAGCGAAAACTTCGGAATAGATGACAGATGACAGATCGGAGATGATAGATGAAAAATCAATAAATCTGTCATCTGTCATCTATCATCTCTCATCTATTCCGAAAGGTATTTCCAAATAATTTTGTCACCGCGAAAAATAATGATGCGGCCGCCGCGAAAGGCGTTCGCCGCTGACGAGGACTCAAGACTTCAGACTCAGGACTTCAGACTCCCGAAAAAAAACTCTCACAATCGGACTTGCCGAAAAATAAAAGACATCTAAAATAAACGGTACGCAATCATAATTGAGCGTTTTCGCACTAAAAAGGGGACAATTTCTGCCTGTGGAGAGTAAAGCGATGAAGAAAATTGCGTTGGTGCTGGCCTGTCTCGGATTATTGACCGTCACGGTCGCGGCCCAGTCGAACCGTTCGCGGCCGCGCGTCGTCGTGACCGACAACACGACCGCGCCGCCGACGATCAAGGGCGACACGAATTCGATCCCGACCGAAAGACGCGCGCCCGTCCTGCAGGGCGGCAAGACCAATCCGACGACGCAGCCGACGCCGCCGGTCGAAACCGAGGAAACGGTCGAAGCCGACGACGAAGTGATCCGCGTCGAGACGAATCTCGTGACGATGCCCGTCTCGGTGCTCGACCGCGACGGCCGCTTTATCTCCGGTCTTCAGCAAAAGGACTTTCAGATCTTCGAAAACGGCGTCGCGCAGAAGGTCGAGTATTTCCAATCGGTCGAACAGCCGTTCACGGTTATTTTAATGATCGACGTCAGCCCGTCGACGAAATTCAAGATCGACGAGATCCAGGACGCGGCGATCGCGTTCGTCAACCAATTGCGGCGCGACGACAAGGTGCAGGTGATCGCGTTCGACGAAAAAGTGCATATCCTGAGCCCGGTGACGAACGACCGGCGCGTTTTGCAGAACGCGATCCGCGAATCCGAGTTCGGCGACGGCACCGGCCTTTACGAGGCGGTCGATTTCGTGATCGACCGGCAGTTAAAGCAGATTCAGGGCCGCAAGGCGGTGGTTCTGTTCACCGACGGCGTCGATACGACGTCGAAGCGCTCGAATTATCAGAGCACGATACGGCAGGTCGAAGAGGCCGAAGCGCTTTTTTATCCGGTCCGCTACGACACGCAGGACGATATGAACGGCGGCTGGGGCGGCGGCGGCAATAGCCCGACGCGTTACCCGCGCCGCAGCGGCGGCGGCTGGGGCGCGATTCTCGGAACCATCCTCAGCGGCGGCAACGTCCAGATCGGCCGCGGCGGCGGTCGGTCGGGCTCGACGAACGCCGAATACGAGACGGGCCGCCGTTATCTCGAAGATCTCGCGCGCTATTCGGGCGGCCGCAATTTCGAGGCGCGCAACGATCTGAACGCGGCCTTTTCGGGCATCGCCGAAGAGCTGCGCCGGCAGTATTCGATCGGTTATTACCCGGAGAGTCCCGGCAAGCCGGGCGACCGCAAACAGATTCGCGTCCGCGTGATGCGCCCGAACCTCGTCGTCCGCGCGAAGACGAGCTACATCGTCGGCGCGAACAATTCGAATCTCGCGGGAAAATGAGGCGATTTCGGATTTCGGATTTCGGATTTCGGATTGCTCGAAATGCACATAACTTGTTTTACCGGGGCGATTAACAAAATCGGGCGAGAGATTTTAAGACCCGGTTGTTTATTCGAAACGGTGAAAAACAATTAAAAAAAGGGAAAAGGCGCGGGCCTTTTCCCTTTTGTTTATGACGGCGATCAATCGTTATTGTTCCGCCGCCGTGAAATCGGCGTCGGCGACGTTGTCCTGAACGCTGATGACGCGGCTCGGCGTTGGGAAGCTGTATTTCTTCGAGACGACCGAAACGACGTAGGTCTCGCCGGCCGGCAGGTCGCCGAACGAGTAGTTGCCGAAGCTTCCGGTCCGCGCGTAACGGGGTTCGGTCAGACCGCCGCCCGTGATCATCACCGAGACGTTGCGAATGCCGGTGCCGTTCGCCGTCGTGACCCGGCCGCCGACCGCGACGCCGGCGGCGGTCGGGTTGATCGCCGGGTTGACCGGCCCGAGGATCTCGAAATCGTCGATCATAAAACCGTCGACCGCATAACCGGACGCGCTGTAACCGGACGCGACGGACAGGACGAACCGGAACGTCACGCTCGGCTGGCCGACCAGAGCCGGAGCGCCGGTCGTGATGTTGTAGGTGGCGAGCGTATTGTTGGAAGTGATCGTCCACCCGTAGCGGTCCGCAAAGATTCCCGCATCGACCGGGCAGCCGGTCGCCGGCCCGCGATTATACCAGTTCGTCGAGGCCGGATCGGCATTGACGCCGAGCCGCGTCCAGGTCTGTCCCTTGTCGGTCGAATACTGCAGCTGCACCGCGAAAGGCCCGTTGCAGAAGGCGATTTCCATACTTCTCCGGAACCGCAGAGTATAGGCGCTGGAGGTGTTGCTGAAGTTATAAGACGGGGTCTGCAGCACCGAAACGTAATCGCCGACGGTCAGATCGGCGTCGAGGTCCGTTTTCCAGACATTGACCGGCGAATTGACGGTTGTCAGGAAATTGGTCGGAACGCCCCGTTCCCATTTGTTGATCCCGCCGCTGATCGCCTGCGAGCCGAAATCGTCGACGTCCGTTTCGAAAGTGGCGCCGGAGCTCGCGACCACGTAGGGCGTGCCGCGGTTCGGCAAAACCTGAATGAACTGGTTCTTGGTGAGCGCGTCCGCCCCGCTGTTGATCGTCAGCGTGACGTTGTATTTGCCCGCCGTCGTATAGGTGTGGGCCGGGTTTTCGGTGGTCGCGGCGGGCGAGCCGTCGCCGAAGTTCCACGACCAGCTCGTCGCCTGATAGCTGTCGCTCTTGAACGTCACGGGCTGGCCGATATAAGTAAGCTGTATGTCGGAACTGAAGATCGCCGTCGGCGTCGTGAAGAGGTCCGAAGCGTAAAGTCCGCGCCCGTGCGTCGCGGCGATCACGTATTTGTCGCTCTGCCGCACCTGCAGCATATCGACCCGGACGTTCGCGAGTCCCGAATTCGACGCGCCCCAGACGGTCGCCCCGCCGTTCAGGTTGTCCGTGCTCCAGACGCCGAGCTCGGTCGCGAGGATCGCCTGATCGGCGTTGCTCGGGTTGAACAGCGCCCAGCGGATCGGCATATCGGGCAGATTGCCCTCGACCGACGTCCAGCTCGTTCCGCCGTCCGTGCTTTCCCAGACGCTGTTGACGCCGTAGTTGCTGAACGTCGCGAGCAGGTGGTTGTCGTTGCCGGTTTCGACCTCGACGCTCGAAACGTAGTTGGCGGGCAGGCCCGTGCTGATGTTCGTGGCGGTCGGCCCGCCGGTGTGGGCATTGTCGACCCTGACGACGCGGCCGGTCTCCGTGCCGAAGAAGACGCGGTTGGCGGTGTTCGGCGAAACCTTGACGGCCGAGACCTGTCCGTTGAAAGCGGCCACGCTGATGGAGAGGAAAGTGCCGCCCGTCTGCGGATCGTCCCAACGCAGGTAGGTGTTGGTAGTATTGGCCGCATACATCCGGTTATTGACGTCGTCGAAGTCGGTCGGATTGATGAACGATCCGTTGCTGTTCGCGGTGACGTTCGTCCAGCTGGCCCCGCCGTTGATCGAACGGTAGTAATCGTTGTAGATATACTGCGTCCATTGAAACTGCGGCTGGTCCTGATCGATGTGCGTAAAAGCGCCGTCGCCGCCCGTCACCTCGATCGTCGCCTGCGGCCCGGTGGTCGAAAACCGATGCGTGCCGTTGTCCTGCGCGCCGGCCAGATAGTAGGGCGTCTGCGCCGTCGGGTGCATCGCCGCCGAGTAAAACTGCGCCGTCCGGTAATTCGCGTTGCGGTCCTCGATCGTCGGCACCGCCGCCGAGGCGTTGACCGTCCGGAAAACGCCGCCGTCGTTTGAAAAATAGGCAATGTTCGAGCTGCCCGGCTGGAAGACTACGTGATGCTGGTCGGCGTGCACATACTGGAGCGAAAATCCGCCGTACCAGTGCGTCACCTGAGTCCATGTGCCGCCGCCGTCGGTGCTTCCGAAAAGATCGATCCCGCCCATAAAGAGCCGGTCGCGGTTGTTCGGGTCGACCGCGATCGAGAGATCGTACCAGGCCTGACCGTTTGCGGCATCCGCCGCCGGGATTCCCGGATCGGCATCGGCCGGCTCGGTCCGCGCGGTCCACGTCGTGCCGCCGTTCGTCGTCCGCAGCACTCCGTTCAGCGTGTTGCTCAACTCAACGAGCGCGTAAGCGTAGTTGGCGTCGCTCGGCGCGACGGCCAGTTCGATCCGGCCCGCGCTGATCGGCAGCGTCTGCGCTGCCCCGAACGAGACGCCGGCGTTCGTCGATTTGTGGATCGAGCCGTTGAGCGTGCCGTAAACGTCGCCGTTCGCGGCGACCTCGACGTCGTAGGCGAAATTGCTGACTGCGCCGGTGATGCCGAGGCCCGTGCCGAGTTTCTTCGTCCACGTCGTGCCGCCGTCGAACGAGCGCTGAACGCCGTTGGTCGAGGTCGCGACGAAGACGACGCCGGTGCTGTTGACGACGACCTTCTGGCAGTAATTGAACGCCACGTTGTTGGTCGAAGCGAGCTGCGTCCAGGTCGCGCCGCCGTCGGTGCTCTTGAAGACGCCGAGCCCGCGGATCGCGTCGATATTGAAATAGCCCTCGCCGGTCGTGAAATACATGACCTGCGTATTGGACGGATCGTAGGCGATCGAAGTGACGGCGAGATTGCCGAGCAGATCGTTGACCGGCGCCCAGTTCGGCGTCGCCGAGTTGATGTTGGTGGTCTTCCACAAACCGCCGCCGACGCTGCCGGCGAACAAGGTGTTGCCGCTCGGATCGTTCGGGTCGACCATCAGCGCGCGCGTCCGGCCGCCGACGTTGTTCGGGCCCTGTTCCTTCCAGTTGACGCCGCCGAGCGCGGCGAAGGGCCTTTTCATCAGACGGTCTTTATAGTTTTTGGCGGTCAGCAGCCGTTCGGAAGGCACGAATCCGAGCGCCGGGTCTTTCATCATCAGGATGTCGCGCTCGAGCGCCAGCGCGGGGCCGTCTTCTTCTTTCGGCGACTCTTTTTCATAATCTTCGAATTGCCCGGCCCGCCGTTCGTCGGCCGATCCGCCGGCCGAAAGGATGAGAGCGGGATCGGTCTCGTAATAATTCCGGAAGAAGCCGAAGCGATTTTGCCGCTCATTCGCGGCCGATTTCTTCGCCAGCAGTTTTTTGACGCCGTTCGGGAGACCCGGCGGGAAAGCGCCGTCGAAATTGTCGTCGGCCGGGGCCGAAGCGGCGGGCCGTTCGAGCGCCGCCGTCGAGAAAACGCCGAATCCGCCGCCCGGAACGGTCGCCAGCGCGAGCGCTCCGAGGACCGCCGTCACGCCCGCGACAAAAATTAAATTGAATAATGATCGTTTGTTTGAAAAGAATCTTTTCATAACTCGGTATGCTCTCCTGCAAAAAGTTTGAAACGTGTCGGAACGGCGATCTCGATGAATGAATCTCGATTCGGATTAAGGCTGTGGACAGTAAATCTGCGTTAATCCCGACCGTCCGACCGGGGTCTGTTTTGGCTTTAATACTGGGATCGGGTCGGCAAGAAACGGCATGCCGTTGGGGTGGTCTTATCTTACATCGTTCGAAAAAAAACTCAAAGCTCGGTCCTGCCGGCGGTGGCGGCGGAAATGACAGCATCGGAAAAAAACTCGAAAAACTGCGAGAACGCGCCAAGCCCTTCGCATTTCCACGGGTTCTTCGATATTCAATTTTTTCACGTTTAATTACTTTCCCTCATTGCATCTTTTCTTTGTCGTTGCCGCATCTTACAATCTAGCTTCGAGGTGCACCATGAAAAAAGTCGCGGTCCTGTTCTCATTGGCGTTGATTTGTCTGTGTTTCGAGATGAATTTCGGGCAGGCGCGGAAGCCCGCGCCGAGCGACGCGGTCAAAAAAGCCAATCAGCGGCCCGCGCCGACGCCGACGCCGACGCCGCCGGCGACCGAAACCTCGTCGACGAACGGCGGCGCGGTCTCGCAGAATTCGACGGGCACGGACGAACCGGCGGAAACCGACGATTCCGAGGTGATCACGGTCGACACCGATCTGGTCTCGATCCCGGTCAAGGTCGTCGACCGCGACGGCCGCTTCATCGGCGGGCTGACGAAGGAGGATTTCAAGGTCTTTGAAGACGGCGTCGAACAGGAGGTCGCCTATTTTTCGAACGAGCAGCAGCCGTTCACGGTCGCGCTCGTCCTCGATATGAGCTATTCGGCGAAATTCAAGGCCGAGGAGATCCAGAAAGCGGCGCTCGCCTTCATCAACCAGCTGCGGCCGAGCGACCGCGTGATGGTCGTCTCGTTCGATCAGGACGTTTACATCCAGTGCGGTCCGACGAACGACCGCAAGGTTCTGCAGGAGGCGATCCGCCGGACGAAGATCTCGTTCGGGACGAGCCTCTACGACGCGATGGATCTCGTCATCAATCAGAAGCTCAAGAAGATCTCGGGCCGCAAGGCGATCGTCCTGTTTTCCGACGGCGTCGATACGAGCAGCACGAAGTCGAACGACACCTTCAACCTCAACGACGCGATGGAGCTCGACGCGCTGATCTATCCGATCGAGTACGACACCTACAAGGAAGTGCAGGAGATGATCAACAAGCCGGTCACGCAGCAGATCCCGCTGCCGGGCACGATCCCGCCGCAGCAGAAAAGCCCGCTCCCGTTTCCGCTGCCGACGAGCGGGATCGGCACCGCCGACGCCAAGGGCACGACGGCCGAGGAATACCGCAAAGCCGACGAATATCTGAACGAGATGGCCAACCGGACCGGCGGGCGGCTCTACAAGGCGAGCACGCTCGACAATCTGGCGAACGCCTTTTCGTTCATCGCGACGGAGCTTCGCGCCTACTACAGCCTCGGCTTCTACCCGAAGAATTCGAACCCCGGAATGAAGCATAAGATCAAGGTCCGCACCGAACGCAAAGGCATCATCGTCAAGGCCCGCGACGGCTACACGACGAAGAAGAAAGCAGAAAAATGACTTTGGATTGCGGATTTCGGATTTCGGATTTCGGATTGGTTCGGGGCGACGGATGGCGGTTGGAGTCGGGACGAGTTTAAATATGCGGAAAAGAAAAGAGGCTTTGCGCGGCAAAGCCTCTTTCCGGTTTTAAGGTGTCGAATTATTCTCGTTTCGAAATCGAAAGGTGCTGTCCTAAAGCCGAAACCAATCCGAAATCCGAAATCCGAAATCCGCAATCATTTTTTGGTTGGCATCGCTTCGGCTTCGTTTTCCTCGATCGCGGCTTTGTCCGGGCCCATTTCCCAATCGCCGACGAACTGCGTGTCGACGACCGATTCGATCTGCGCCTGGATCGCCGTCGGGACGTTCGAGAAGAAGTCGTAGCCGGTTAAGGACTCGACCGTGTCGACGCTCACGCGATACTGCCGCCAGTCGCTGACGACGTTGTTGTTGTTCGGGATGTAAACCGCGATCAGACGGGTCGAACCGGTCACGCGCGCGACGTCGTTCGTGCCCTGCGGGAGCACCATAATGACTTTCCAGGTGTTCGCCGGAACCGCGACGTGGCCGCCGGCGATCGTTCCGGTACTGCCCTGGCCGCCCGAGATGATATAGAGCTCGCTGCCCGAATTCGCGAGCGTCCGGCAGTAGCTTTCGAGGTTCGCCCACGTCTGCTGGTTGTTGGTCGGCGCCTGCGGGATCATATTCGTCATCAGAAACGTCGCGTCGTTGTCGGCGACCGTCTTCGTGCGGTCGGCCGACGGGCACATATGGCCGCGGTCGTACCCCGAGCCCGAGTAATCGGTGCCCTGCACCTGATACCAGCCGGCCGGCAAAGACGTGTCCGCGCGGAAACTGTCCTGCCGCGGCGTCGAGCCGAGCCACGACGGGTCGAGATGCCACGAAACCCAGTTCGGGCGGCCGTTGTCGCGGTGATAGCTCATCACGTACTGCGGTTTTTCCATCAGATAATTGGTCGGGTTGCCGATGCTCGTGGTCGCGCCCGACGGATTGCCCATCGTCAGATTGACGTTCGACGAGGGCGTCGGCGTCGCCGTCGGTGTGGCCGTCGGCGTCGGCGTCGGCGTCGGCGTCGGCGCGATGTAGTCGGTGATCGCGACGTTGTCGAGATTGATGCGGTTCGCGCCGCCTGATATTTTGCGGATCTGGAAACGGATCGCCGAGGCGTTGTTGACCGTAAAGCTCGCCGTCGCGAGCGAGGTCGAGCTCGTCGTCACGGTCGCGCCGACTTTCGTCCAGGTCGAGCCGCTGTTCGTCGATTTCCAGAGTTCCCACGTCGACGAGCCGTCCGTGCCGTAAACGGCGTGCTGGACGCTGACGGTGCCGGCGCTCGCGACGTTGAAGTTCATCGAAACGATGCCCGTGTTGCGGACGCGCGCCGACCACGAGCCGGTTTTCCGGTCGCTCGTCGTGTTGCCGGTCAAGGCGTCGTCGAGATTCCAGCTGCCGGTTCCGAGCGTCACGTTGCCGGCCGCGTAAGCCGATTTTCCGCCCGCCTCGAAGCCTTCGCTGAGGATCGTCGCCGCCTGCGAGCGGCCGAAAAAGCCGACGAAGGCGCACACCGCCAACACAAAAATCGCAGTCAGACCTGCGTATGTTCTTTTATTCACGCTTGTTCTTCTCCTTTGTGGTTAGTATAAATTTGCAAAAATAAAGACTAATTTATTGGGGGAAATTTCGTGTTACAAGTGCGGTACAACCTTCTGAACAAATATGACGGCTTTACCGGGAAAAGTCAATTTATTGCCGGGACGGTTTCGCGGCGATTTTCCGGGCGGGCGACGATCTTTTGAAATCCGGTCCGCCGAAACGAAAATCAGGCGGCGTTCGATCGATCGAACGCCGCCTGATTCCCGAAGAAAAAATCGATCTGTCTAAATCACCGTGCCGTCGTTGATGATCGCGTTTTTCGGGACGATGATGATGCCTTCGCGGATGTAATAGCAGCCGTTTTCGCCGTCGGCCGTCTCGACGTTGTTGTGGTTGACGAGCTGGACGTTGCTGCCGATCCGCGTGTTTTTGTCGACGATCGCGCGGCGGATGAGCGTGTTGCGGC
Source organism: Acidobacteriota bacterium (assembly GCA_018269075.1). Taxonomy (GTDB): domain Bacteria; phylum Acidobacteriota; class Blastocatellia; order Pyrinomonadales; family Pyrinomonadaceae; genus JAFDVJ01. The sequence continues at coordinate 31,939 of JAFDVJ010000036.1, read as the reverse complement.
CGATGCCGACGGGCGGGATGCCGAGATTCATATTTTTCTGAATCTCCTCGATCGATTCGTAATAATCCGAGCCCATCAGGATCGAATTCTCGACGCGCGTGCCCGAGTCGACGCGCGAGCGCAGACCGAAGATCGAGTTGCGCGCGTAAACGCCGTTCAAAATGCAGCCTTCCGAGATCATCGAGGTGTCGATGTCGCAGCTCTGGACCTTTGACGGCGGCAGATACCGCGAGCGCGTGTAGATCGGCGCTTCGGTGTCGAAGAAATTGAACTTCGGCAGCGGCGACGCGAGATCGAGGTTCGCCTCGTAAAAGGCGCGGATCGTTCCGATGTCTTCCCAGTAGTTCCGGTAAAGATGCGCCTGCACGTTGTATTTCTCGATCGCCGACGGGATGATCTCCTTGCCGAAATCGTACCGCTTTTCGTCTTCGTTCAGAAACTCGATCAGCCGCTCGTAATTGAAAACGTAAATGCCCATCGACGCGAGAAACGGCCGCCGCTCGCTCTCTTCCGCGGAGAGACCGAATTTCGTCGTGTCGACGCGCATCGATTCGAGCGCTTCGCCCTTCGGCTTTTCCTTGAATTCGACGATCCGGCCGTCCTCGTCGGCCTTCAGCAGCCCGAAGCCCTCGGCCTCGTCCGGCCGGCACGGGATCACCGAAACCGTGACGTCGGCGTCGGTCTCGAAATGCCGCCGCAGGAAGCGCCGGTAGTCCATCCGGTAAAGATGATCGCCCGAGAGGATCAGGACGGTGTTGATGCGCCAGTCGCGGATGTGCGGGATCATCTGCCGGACGGCGTCGGCCGTGCCCTGAAACCATTCCGGGCTGTCGATCCGCTGTTCGGCCGCGAGCACCTCGACGAAGCCGGTCGAAAAGGATGAAAAACGATAAGTGCGCGCGATGTGGCGGTTCAGCGAGGCGGAATTGAACTGCGTCAGGACGAAAATCTGGGTGATGCCCGAATTGATGCAGTTCGAAACCGGAACGTCGATCAATCGATACTTGCCGCCGAGCGGAACCGCGGGTTTCGCCCGTTCCTTGGTCAAGGGAAACAATCTCGTGCCCGCTCCGCCGCCTAAGATCACAGCCACGACATTTTCGTATTGAGACATAAAATTTATTGGTAAATAATTCACTGGCCCTGGCTCATACTGCGATAACTTCTGGTTCTACAATAGATTTATCATTCGAAAATTTCAAGCCGTTTGGCGTCAAACTCGAAATATCTTTGACATCGTCCGGCAAAGCGTGATAACTTGCCTTTCACTCTCCGGAATTCCAGCCGATGACCGGAGTCGTTCTTTCAAAAAACTAAAACGCTTCGGTTCGCCGGCCGCCTTCGGGCGCCGGCGGCAAAAAGGGGAAGTCGGGTGAGAATCCCGCACGGTCGCGCCATTGTGAGGGCGATTTCGGATTTCGGATTTCGGATTTCGGATTGGTTGAAGTGGAAAATCGCACTTTAAGCCAATCCGAAATCCGAAATCCGAAATCCGAAATCGACGTAAGTCAAAGAACCTGCCCGAAGTTTTTTAGCCACAATCGTCTCGCGTCAAGACGGTCGGCTTCGGCAAGGTCATTTTTGTTTTCTCCTTCTAAAGTAAAAAAAGTCCTGTGCGGTTCGTCCTGCGAATTTCGAGAGACGAATCGGACGGGATTTTTTTTATGGTTAAGAATCGACGAAAAAGCGGGAAGTTATATTTTTGCGGGAAACTGGCGCTGCTGCTGCTGCTGTTCGGCGCGCTGCTGCCGGCGGGCTGCCGCAGCGGCAATCAGAGCGCGCCGGCGAGCGGTCAGATGCGCGACATCGCCGACGATCTCGGGCGCAAGCTGAAGATTCCCGAGAAGGTCGAGCGGGTCGTTTCCTTAGCGCCGAACCTGACCGAAAACATCTTCGCCGTCGGCGCGGGCGACCGGCTCGTCGGCGTTACGACCTTCTGCAACTACCCGGAAGAAGCCCGGAAGATCGCGAAGGTCGGCGACACGATGAACCCGAATATGGAGACGATCATCGCCCTGAAGCCGCAGATCGTTTTTATCTCGACCGCCTCGCAGCTCGAAACATTTACCAAAACGCTCGAAGCCGCCGGCATCACGGTCTTCGTCGCCGACCCGAAAAATCTCGACGACGTGCTGACCAACCTGCGGCAGCTCGGCGACATCTTCGGGACGCTCGAACGGTCGACCGTCCTGCTCAATGAATTACAGGAACGGATCGTCGCCGTCGACGAAACGGTCCGCGACAAACCGAAAGTCAAAACCTTCGTCCAGATCTCGAAAGAGCCGCTTTTTACGATCGGCAAAGATTCGTTTCTGACCGCGCTCGTCGAACGCGCGGGCGGCGCGTCGGTGACCAAAGACGTCGCGACCGCCTATCCGAAGATCAGCAAGGAGACCGCGCTCGCCCTCAATCCCGAGGCGATCGTGCTTTCGGAAAGCCCCGACAATTTGGAGCCGAACGAGGTCTTCAAAAACTCGCCGGCCGTCAAAAACAAAAAAATCTTCAAGATCGACGCCGACATCCTGTCGCGGCCGGGCCCGCGGCTCGTGACCGCGCTCGAACAGCTCGCCGAGAATCTGCATCCGTGACCGCGCCGCCGTCAAACACCAGCTTCCGAAAGGGAATGCGCTTCGGCGCCGGGCTCGTCGTCCTGCTCGGCGTCGTGCTCGCGGCGGCCGTCTGTCTCGGCAGCGAAAAGCTCGCGTTTTTCGATCTTTCGGACGCGCAGGCGACGATTCTTTACGACATCCGGCTGCCGCGCGTCCTGCTCGCCGCGTGCGTCGGCGCGAGCCTCGCGGTCGCCGGCGCGGGACTTCAGGCTTTATTGAGAAATCCGCTCGCCGAGCCGTATCTGCTCGGCGTCTCGAACGGCGCGGCATTGGGCACGATGCTCGCGTTCACGATCTTCGCGCAAACGGAATGGGCGCGGCCCTTACTCGCCTTCGCGGGCGCCGGCGCGGCGCTCTTCGCGGTCTACCGGATGGCGCAATCGCGCGCCGGGATGAACGTCGAGCGGCTGGTTTTGTCGGGCGTCATCGTGACGACGTTTCTCTCGTCGGTGATCGTCCTGCTGACGTCGCTCATCGACGCGGCCAAACTGCGGAGCTTCACGTTCTGGCTGCTCGGCGATCTCTCGCAGGCGACGCGCGGCGGCGTTTACCTGACGCTCGCGGCCGCCGTCGCCGGAACCGTCGTCTTAAGCTCGCAGGCGCGCGCGCTCAATCTGCTGATGATCGGCGAGCGCGACGCGTTCGATTTCGGCGTCGAGGTCAAACGCGTCCGCCTGATCGTTTTCGCGACGACCGGCCTGCTCGTCGGCAGCTCCGTCGCGGCGAGCGGCTCGGTCGGCTACGTCGGCCTGATCGTGCCGCATCTGATCCGGCTGCTGACCGGCAGCGACAACCGTTTCGTCGTCCCGTTTTCGGCCGTCGCCGGCGCGATCTTCGTCGTCGCCGCCGACACACTCGCGCGGATCGCGATCGCCCCGCGCGAGCTGCCCGTCGGCGCGATCACCGCGCTGATCGGCGCGCCGCTGTTCATCTGGCTTTTGCGGAGGAATTAACGCGAAGACGCCAGGGCGCCAGGACGCAAAGAGCGTTAGAAAAAAATTATAAAAAACTTCGCGTCTTCGCGCCTTCGCGCCTTCGCGTTAAAGAAATAAATGCTCAAAGCTCGCAACATCTCGATCAATTACGGCGACTTCGCGGTCGTCCGCGACGTGTCCTTGCGGCTCGAAGCGGGCAAGATCATCGCGCTGCTCGGCGCGAACGGCGCGGGCAAGACGACGCTGCTGAAATCGCTGAACGGCGGGCTGCCGCTCGCGAAGGGCTCGATTTTTCTGGGCGATAAGGATCTGAGCGAATATTCGCGCCGCGAGATCGCGCAGCGGATCGCCGTCATCGCGCAGGAAGCGGAGACGAAGTTTCCCGTTTCGGTGCTCGAATTCGTCCTCGCCGGCCGGTTCGCGCACGCCGCCGGTTTCGGCTGGGAAACCGCGAACGATCTGGAGATCGCCGCCGACTGTCTGACGCGGTGCGATCTCGCGGGCTATGAAGCGCGGCAGATGAACCGTCTGTCGGGCGGCGAGCGCCAGCGCGTCGTGCTCGCCCGGGCGCTCGCGACCGGCGCGCGCGTTCTGCTGCTCGACGAGCCGACGGCGAACCTCGATCTCGCGCATCAGGCGCTGATGTTCCGGCTGATCCGCGAGCGCTGTGCGACCTGCGAATCGGCGGCCGTCCTGATCACGCACGATCTCAATCTCGCCTCGGAATTCGCGGACGAGATTCTTCTCCTGAAAAACGGCGCGCTCGCCGCGCAGGGCACGCCGGCCGAAGTTTTGACCGAAGACAATCTCGAAAACGTCTTCGGCGTCAGAGTATTGCTCGACGAAAACCCGTCAAGCGGCAAGCGCCGCGTGACGACCGTCTATTAACGGTTTTGAGTTCCGTCTTCAGGCGGCCTCTCGTTTCATTCGAAAAAAAATCTCCGTTGAAACAGGATGCCGCCTGAAGGCGGAACTCAAAACACTACTGAATTGACAAACGCCGCCAGGGAAGCTCGGTGCGATTCCGACGCTGCCCACGCAACCGTGAGGCGATTGCGGATTTCGGATTGCGGATTTCGGATTGGCTTAAAGCGGAAATAGAAAATTCCGCCTGAGACCAATCCGAAATCCGCAATCCGCAATCCGCAATCCCCAAGTCGGGAACCTGGCTCGTTTGTTTTGGCCCGAGACCAGTTTCCGCGCTGGGCGGAAAAGGAGTGAAATGAGAATTTTTAAAGTATTTGGTTTGATAATTTTGTTGACGATCGGCGCGGGCGCGCAGAGCGCGGCGCGGATCGAGGGGACGGTCGCGCAGAAAAGCGACGCCTATAATCCGGTAACCGGAAATCTCAAACAGAGCGTCCGGAACCTGACGGTGACGCTGATGTCGAAAACGGACAATAAGACGGTCGCCGAAACGAAGACCGGCGAACGCGGCGAGTTCGTCTTCGAAAACGTCGCCGCCGGCGATTATTATCTGTTCGTCGCCTGCGCCTACTGCTGGCGCGGCGAGGTCCGCGAGGAAATCGCGGTCGCGGCCGGGCAGACGCTGAAAATAAGAATTGAACTGCAAAAAGTGACGGTCAGCGAGACCGTCACCGTTTCGGCCGACGTCCGCCAGCCGGTCGAACAGGTCGCGAAGACCGTCAACGTCATCGACGCGCAGGAAATGCGGTCGCGCGCCGATTTTTCGCTCGTCGAATCCTTAAAAACGATTCCGGGCTTTCGCGTCGCGCAGCTCGGCGGCTTCGGGCGGACCGCGAACGTCAAGACGCGCGGGCTGCGCAATCAGGATACGGCCGTCCTGATCGACGGCATCCGGTTCCGCGACGCGTCGGCGATCAGCGGCGACGCGTCGCCGTTTCTCTCGGATTTCACCTTGACGAACGTCGACCGGATCGAGGTTTTGCGCGGTTCGGGCTCGTCGCTCTACGGGACGAACGCGATCGGCGGCGTGATCGACTTTCAGACGCCGAAGCCGCAAAACGGCTTTCACGGTCAATTCGGCGGCGCGCTCGGTGGGCTCGGGTTGGGACGCTTTCGCGGCAATCTCTCGGGCGGCAATGACAAATTCGGCTTCACGGGCGGCCTTTCGCGGACCGTCTACACCAAAGGCGTCGACGGCGACGACGACGCGCGCAACACCAATTTTCAGGCGCGCGCCGAATACAACCCGTTCGCCAAAACCAATCTCTCGGCGCGGTTCTTCGTCTCCGACGCGTTCGTTCGGCTGAACACCGACCCCGACACTTTCGGCGCTCTCCCGGCCGACAACACGACGGTCATCGACGCGCGGCCCGGCGTCAGTTTCACGCCCGATACGGACGACCCGGACGATTTTCAGCGCTCGAAATTCTTTAACGGCCAGCTCGTCGCGACGCAGGCGCTCGGCGCGAACATCGTCGTCCAGGGCTATTATTCGGGCCTGAAAACGTCGCGCCGCAACACGAACGGGCCGCTCGGCGGCGGTTTCCAGCCGTTCGGCGGCGACGAGACCTATCTCTACGACGGCCAGATCCACACCATTAACGCGCATCTCAACTGGACGGCGAAGAACAATCAGCTGACCGGCGGCTTCGAGTACGAATGGGAAAAGTTCGCCAACCGCGGCGTCTTCACGAGCGCGGCGAGCAATTTCGCGACCTCCGCGCGCCAGTCGAGCCGGACGGTTTACGTGCAGGACCTCGTCGGATTCTTCGCGAACCGGCTCCAGCTTTCGGGCGCTTTTCGCGCCGAATGGTTCGCGCTCCGCGCGCCGACGTTCAGCTCGGCGAGCTTTCCGAACCGCTTCAACAATCCGAGCGTGCCGCCCGCGTCCTATACCGGCGACGCGACCGTTTCCTACTACTTCGCGCGAACGGGCACGAAATTGCGCGTCCACGCCGGCAACGGCTACCGCGTGCCGTCGCTCTACGAGCGGTTCGGGACGTATTATTTCTTCAGTTCCTTTTTCGGTCTCGGCAATCCGGCCCTCAAACCCGAGCGTTCGGTCGCCGTCGACGCCGCGATCGAGCAGAATCTTCTCAAAAACCGCGTCCGGCTTTCCGCGACCTATTTCTACACGAAGATCGACGACGAGGTCGCGTATCTTCCGACCGACGATCTCGGCGCGGCCGCCTACTACAACTACGACAAGCATTTCGCGCGCGGCGTCGAAACGAGCGCCCGCGTCCGGCCGACCGCGACGACCGACGTTTTCGCGTCCTACACGTTCACGAACAGCGACGTCCGCAATTATTCGCGCGTGACCCTGATGCCGCCGCTGACGACCGTCGGGCGCGACCGGCCGGCGTTCGGCGTGCCCGCGCACCAGTTCACGCTCGTCGCCAACCAGCGCTTCAAACGCGCGTGGCTCAATCTCGATCTGCTGGCGACCGGCCGTTATCTCGCGCCGATTTTCAGCAACACGAGTTTTCAGAGCTACGTCTACCGTTTCCGGGGCAGCCGCAAGGCCGACCTGACGGCGGGCTACACGTTCGGCTTTCGCAAGGACAAAATGACCCTGCGGATTTACGGGACGCTCGAAAATCTTTTCGACGACGAGTATTACGAAAGCGGTTTCCGCACCGCCGGCCGGACGGGCCGCGTCGGTCTGAGCTTCGGATTCTAAACTTAAAACGCGAGCCGGCCGAATCGGTACAGCGAGCGGTAGCGAGTCCGTTTCACCCGGAAATGAAGATCGGTGAAACGGACTCGCTACCGCTCGCTGTACCGATTCGCTATATTCCGCAGGCAAAAAAACTTCGTGATTCGCGCATCCAACCGGTGTTATAATCGAGAAATACAGGCGGGAGAGTGAAAGATATGAAGAGTTTATATATCGTGATCCTGACGGCGGCGGCGGCGCTGCCCCTGATGGCGCAGACGCGCACCATCACGAACGACGATCTCGAAAAATATCGCCGCGAGCGGGTCGAGGCGGAAAAGAAATTAAACGAGCGGTACGCCGAGATGGGCTTTCCCTCGCCCGCCGAGCGGCAGCGGGAGATCGACCGCAAACGCGCCGAGATGGAGGAATATTCCGATCAGCTCGGCCGGCAGCGGGCCGCCGCGCAGGGCGACATCGTCACGCGCGCGAACGCGCTCCGCGTGCAAATTGCCTCGGTCAACGCGCAGATCAACTACCTGCGCGGCGCGGGCGGCGGCGTTTACAATCAGGGCTCGGTCTATGCCTACGGCTACGTTCCCTACGGCGGCTACGGCGGCTATAACCGCCAGCCGCGGCTCTATCTGCCGCCGGGCATCCGCAGTCTCCCGCCGAATATGCGGACCGTTCAGGAATATTCGATGATGTACCCGAGCTCGCAGAGCGTCTACAACCAGTCGACCGGCAACGTCCGGATCGGCGGCGGCGTGCGGATCGGCAACGGCGGCAGCGTCCGGCTCGGCGGCCGCTTCGACTACGGCACGCGCGGCGGCTATCGCGGCGGCTACGTCGCGCCGGTCATCGTCGGCGGCAGTAACTACGCCGCGAACGAGGCGAACGCTCAGCTGCTCTATCTCGAACAGGTCCGCGCCGGCCTGCTCGCCGAATGGCGCCTCCTCGAAGAAGAAGCCCGCCGCGCCGGCGTCCGCATCGATTGAACCGCCCGCATAAAAACTCCCTTTTACTCCGAAAAAACTTAAACGGCAAAACAAAAAAAACTCCCCTCCTTTTGAAAGGAGGGGTGGCGCGCCAGCGCCGGGGTGGTTAGCTGCATCGTAAGCGATAGAAGTTAAAACCACCCCGCCCTGCGGGCACCCCTCCTTTTCAAAAGGAGGGGAGTTTTTTTTGTCCGCCCCGGCGGTTTTAACCGCTCGCCGCGTCGTTTGACGGGCGGTTGAAAAAAAATCTTGACCGGTTTTTCGGAACGTGCTACGCTCTCTGACAATATTCGATCGAAGGCTCCCGCCGACGGAATCTTTTCCAGTGTTTTCGGGCATTTCGGCCGGGTATCCGTTCTTTGACATCATAAATTTCGGTTTTACTCCAAAACAATGTCCATTTTTTGTTGATCAGCAGAAAAATATCTGCCATTTAGCGGTTGTGGTAGCGATTCAGGCGTTTGCGCCGGCGGTTCGATCTTCGACGCCGACCGGGCAATCGAACGGGTAAACGATGCAGGCGACGATGTCGGTCGTGTAATCGACGAAGTCGGCGATGTAATCGACGAAGATCGTCGTGTAATCGACGTGATCGGCCGTGTAATCGGTCGTGTTCGTCGTGTAATCGACGAGATCGGTCGTGTAATCGATGAAGTCGGTCGCGTAATCGACGAAGTTCGTCGTGTAATCGATGAAGTCGGTCGTGTAATCGGCAAGATTCGTCGTGTAATCGGCAAGATTCGTCGTGTAATCGACGATGTTCGTCGTGTAATCGACAAAGTCGGTCGTGTAATCGACGGTGTTTACCGTTCAGGCGTCAATGTTGGTTTAGCAATTGCCTCAGTCACTGATGCAATTATCGAACACACTAAAGAAACAGTCTTTATCTCCAAAGATATTGCCATTGTCTCCCCTGCGGGCGGCAGCGACATTACATCTTTGCAAACGAACAAGCCGGGAAGTCTCGATTAAATCAAAACATAAGTGAGGAAAAGTAAAGATGAACGCAAAACACGAATCGAAATTTACGATGTACCGGGGTGTCGAAAGACATCTCGAAACCAATTCCGACATCATCGCGGCCGTTCCGGCCGTCGGCGCGGCCTTCGAAGCCTTCCGCGCGGTGATCGCCGCGATCGTCGCCGCGACGCGTGCGACCGGCGTCAATCTGTCGGGCATCGCCGTCGATAAAAGCAATTCGCGGCAGACGCTCGCGCAGACGGCGGCCGACATCGCCGGCTTTATCCGCGCCTACGCGACCGTCATCGGCAACAACACGCTCCGGGCCGAGGTCAATTACCCGGTCTCGAAGATCGTGCGCATTCGCGACGAACAGGTCGTGCCGCGCTGCCAGATCATTCACGATCGCGGCGCGGAAAACCTGCGCGAGCTCGAAAGCTACGGCGTGACGCAGTCGCGGCTCGACGAGCTCCAGCGGGCGATCGACCTCTACGCCGCGAAAACGCCGGTCACGCGGGCCGCGCTCAGCCACCGCAAGATGCTCAACCAGAAGCTCCGCGACCTGTTCCGCGAGGGCGACGAAATTCTCGGCGAGCGGCTCGACCCGCTGATGCGCAATTTCCGGACGACCGCGGCCGATTTCTACCGCACCTACGAGTCGATCCGCGAAATCCGCGACCCGCTGACGACGCCGACGACGCTCAAAGGCCGGATCACCGACGCCGCCGACGGAACCCCCGTCAAAGGCGCGGCCGTCACGCTCGTCGGGCTCGGCGAAACGGCCGTCACCGACTCGCGCGGCGAATACCGCTTCAAACCCGTCGACCACGGCCGCCACCTCGTCCGCATCGTCAAAGAAGGCTACCAGACCTTCGAAAACGACGAAATCGACGTCAAACTCGGCGACATTAAGCATCTGGATGTCGGGTTGGTGAGGTAGTTTTAACCGCGAAAGTCAGTAGCGTCGGCGTGAGCCGATGCATTTAGCTTTTCTAAACTGAATGCATCGGCTCAACGAACAGATTTACCGTATTACCAAAATTAGAAATGGCATATAAAGACTTACACGATAAACCTTTTGAAGAAAACACAATTGCGAAACTTGAAATTTTTGAGGATTATGCTCAGGCATGGATTCCGACATTTGTTATGCAAAACGTTTCGTCTATTTGTATTTTTGATTTTTTTGCTGGAACAGGTTATGACAAAAACGGAGTAGCCGGCAGTCCGATTCGTATCCTTGACAAAATAAAAGAGCAGGTCATCAGCATTTTTCAAAGAAAGGTAAAAGTTAGAGTTTTTCTCAACGAATTTAATACGGAAAAATTTGAGTTGTTAAAAAAATCTTGTGAGGAATATCTTAAAATCAATGACTATGTAGGACAGGCAATTGAGATTAATTATTTCAATGAGGATTTTGAAAATCTATTTCACAAGCTTTTGCCAATCATAAAAGATTTTCCGTCTTTAGTTTATCTTGACCAAAATGGAATAAAATTTCTTTCAGAAAAGTACATTTTAGAATTAGAAAAAATGAGGCAAACCGACTTTCTTTATTTTGCTTCGGCTTCGTATCTTTGGCGTTTCGGAGATAGCCGAGAGTTTAAGGCTCATTTAGATGTAGAGATGAGCGAAGTTAAAAGCGAGCCTTATAGATTTGTTCATCGAAGTTTCATTAACCAACTGAAAAAGAAGTTACCTTTAAATACTCAACTAAAACTATACCCTTTCTCATTGAAAAAAGGTGCAAATATTTATGGGATTATTTTTGGAGCTTCGCATCCATTAGCGGTTGATAAATTTCTGAGGATAGCTTGGAAACGAAATGAAATAAATGGCGAGGCTAATTTTGATATAGATGATGATAATTTAAAGAAACAACGTTCATTATTTGGAAATCAACCGCTAACCAAAATAGAAGCATTCCAAGAAAATGTAAGAAATAAAATACTTAACAAAGAAATCGTCGATAATTTTCAACTTTTCGGATTTGTTTTGGAAGAAGGTCATTTACCTAAACACGCTACAGAAATTTTGCGAAAAATGAAAAGCGAAGGGGAGATATGGTTTGACGGAAAATTCCCTTTAATCACCTATGAAAATGTATACTCTATTAAAAGAAAAATTTCGTATTTAGTATTAAAGAAATGAAACATACCAAAATCGAATGGACGGAAGCAACATGGAATCCGGTGACGGGCTGCGACAAGATCAGTCCGGGCTGTAAGAATTGTTATGCCGAAGTAATGGCGCGGCGGCTGAAGGCGATGGGGCAGCCGAATTATCGGGACGGTTTCCGGCTGACGCTTCAGCCGCAGATGCTCGAACTGCCTTTGAAGTGGAAAAAGCCGCAGATGATCTTCGTCAATTCGATGAGCGATCTGTTTCATAAGGACGTGCCGGTCGAATTTATCGAACGGGTTTTCGACGTGATGAACAAAGCGCGCCGTCATACCTTTCAGGTTTTGACGAAACGCGCCGAACGGCTCGCCGAATTGAGCGGTCGGCTGAGCTGGTCGGAAAATATCTGGATGGGCGTCAGCGTCGAGAGCCGAAAATACGCCGGGCGGATCGATGAACTGCGAAATACCGGCGCGCAGATCAAATTCCTGTCGCTCGAACCGCTGCTCGGCCCGCTCGGCGCGCTCGATCTGACCGGGATCGACTGGGTCATCGTCGGCGGCGAAAGCGGTCACAAAGCGCGGCCGATGAAAGCCGAATGGGCGATCGACATCCAGCGCCAATGCGCCGCGCAAAACGTCAAATTCTTCTTCAAACAATGGGGCGCGTGGGGCGCGGACGGGCAAAAGCGAAGTAAAAAGACGAACGGCCGATTGCTTTCCGAAAAAGAATGGAACGACCGGCCCGCGCCGGCGGCGGCTCCGGTGTGATTCTCCGGCGGATTCGCGTTGAAAACGGGAAGGATAAAAATACGACCGAAAACCGATCGAGTTATGGTAATATCGGCGATATGATTCAGACGTTGGAAGCAGTTGTGGACGAAACCGGAAAGATCAGACTCTTGACCGCGGTGCATTTGAAGAAAAACCGCCGCGCGCTGGTCACGATTCTTGACGAAGAGCCAAAGACAGCGTCCGAGGTCAACGTCAAAATGCCGACCAATGAAGATATCGGCGACGAAGACGTGCTCAACGTCTGGGCCGCCCGAAAGGAATCGGCAGAGGAGATCGCCCGCGAACTCAGAACGCGGAACCGGCGAAAGAAATGATCACTCATCTCACGGACACGAACGTTTTTTCCGAAATTATCAAGGTAATCGAATCAATCGGGAAGTTTGTCAATAGCTTCGAGCGGAGTTTGGCATAATTTGGGCAAGACTCTGCCTTACTGCCTCTGAAGGGAGTGATATATGACGGAACAGTCAGCGATTTCATCGGAAGCGGCGGCCGGCGCAGGCCGCTTTTCCCGATATGAAGATCGTCTATCTGCTGGCCGTCGATAGTTACTTAGACGTCCGCCGGCGGATCGAGTGAAGCGTCCTGCGCAATAACCGGAAAGGTTTCGCGTTCTTATAGATATGAAGAAAACGACGAATTTTTTCAGCGCCCGCGTCCGGTTGACGATTTTCGGCGCGGTTTTATGCGTGTGCGGCCTGTTTGCGGCCGGCTGCTCGAAATCGGATCCGGCGGCGAGCCTGCCGGCGAACCGACCGGCGGCGATTCCGTCCGGTAATCTCCCGGCCGACGTGCGGATCACGTTCGAACGGACGGCGGCCGATTCGCCGCTCGGCTATAAGCTCGAAATCGCGCCCGACCGGACGCTGGTCTTCGAAGTCACCTATTACCACGACAAATCGCAGCTTAAGAAAACGACGGCCCGCATCACCGAAGACCAGCTGCGCGCGCTCGTCGACGAATTCCGCAAGGCCGACTTTTTCGCGCTCAACGATTCCTATCAGAAAAACGACGAATGTCCCGCCCGCTGGACCGACAATCCGACGATGATCACCTCGCTCCGGATCGACGGCCGCGAAAAACGAATCGTCCGCGACGGCGGCTGCCGCGACAAGGAACGCCGCCCGTATCCGCCCGCGCTCGCCGCGCTCGAAGACCGGATCGACGAGATTCTCGACACCAAACAGTGGTTCCCGAAATAATTGACGGTCAATGAAAGGACCGGACGGCGATCGGTTTTTTCTCGATCCGCGAAACACACTAAAAACACACCAAAAACACGAAGATTTTTAGTGTTTTTGGTGTGTTTCGCGGACAAAAACCGCCTGTTCGCCGTTCTGCCGATTACGGCTCGATCGAAAACGCGGTTCACGACCGAATCGCCGGTTCGGTCGATTACCGTTCCGCACGACTCCGCCGGTTCATTCGCTTTTTCTCCCGATTTTATCGGATTTTGCAGATAATGCTTCAACTTCGCGAAAGCGGCGAAAATTTTTTGAGCCTTTTTTCCGAAAGAAATCGCATGTAGCGGTAAGAAAGCAAAAAATTCGATTCTGTAAAAGCGAGGAAAAAAAATTATGATCGGGATGTTGTTGAGATTATTAATCAGAGGGACGCGGGACGCCGTGCAGGAGCACGCGGCGAAGCGGGATTTGGAGCAGAAGCTCGGGCGGAGCGTGTCGAAGGACGAGGTTTATTCGCTCGGCGCGCAGCTCGACGCGGCGCAGTCGAGCGGGCCGCCGCCTAATCTGATCTCGACGCCGCGCGAGGCGAGCGTGCCGTTCGGCGACGCGAAGCCGCCGATGAAGCTGACGACGAAGCTGCTGCTGATCGGCGTTCCGCTCTTTTTGATCGCGGCGGCGGTCGGCGGTTTCATCCTTTTCAATATGCCGCAGCGGACGTTCAACCGGCTCAATCCGTTCGGGCCGAAGCCGCCGGCCGGAACCTTTCCCGCGCAGATCGGAGATTTCACGCTCGACCACAAGCCCGATTTCGACGAGCCGTCGTCCTACAATCCCGCGCCGAGCTTCGAGAGCGAATATAAAAAGGGCTACGAATCGATTCGTCTGAAGATCTGGTCGTTTACGAACGACGCCGATCTCAACGCCGCTTTCGACAAGCGCCGGCAGAGTCTCAAACCGACCGATAAGGGCATCGTCTCCGACGACAGTCCCGGCCGCTACGCGATCGCGTCGCTGCCCGGCTGGTCGAGCTACGTTTTATTCAAAGACGGCAATTATCTGAAGCAGGTCGACGCCTACAGCCAGAAAAACGCGCTCGATTTCGAGGGCTGGCTCAGAAACGCGCCGCCGCGCGAACAGGTCGCGCTCAACGAGGCCGATCTGAAGAAAAAGGCGAACAATAACGCCTCTTCGGAGCTCACCGTGACGCAGCTGCTCGACGACTACAAAAAGGACGCGGCGGCCGCCGACAAGAAATACAAGGACAAAACCGTCAGGATCAGCGGGACGGCGGTGGTTTCCGACCGCGACAAAAGCGGCAAATGGATGCTCGCCTTTATGCGGCCCGGCTCGACCAAACCGGCCGAGGGAATGATCGTCGCGTCGTTCGAAAAGGACAAGGAATCGAACGTCACATCGGTCAAAAAAGGCGACGTCGTGACCATTCAGTGCAGGGTCTCGATGAACCTCGTGTTCAGCGTGATGCTCGAAAGCTGTTCGAAACCGTAAAACAATCCGATTTCGGATCATTGCTGTTAAAAAGATCGACATCTAAGAGTCTGTTTAAATTTATGGTTCGAGGCCGCGAACGATGTTTAATCGATCCGCTAAAAACACTAAAAACACCAAAAAGATTTAGTGTTTTTAGTGTGTTTAGTGGATAAAAAAGCAACCGCTCGCCGTTCGGACAGTTGATTCCTTCAGCCGATTTTGTCAAGAACGACGCCTTTTCAGGGTATATTTCGAAAATTTAAACAGACTCTAAAGGAAACGGAAAATTACGGACTGGAGCGCGGGCATCCTCGGCCCGCAACGCCGCGTAAGCGGTGTCGAAACGTTGCAAATCCTCGACATTTCATAGTTATGAAAGGCTTTTTCGCGCTCTCGCGCTCAGGCCGGCCGAGGATGCCCGCGCTCCAGTCATGAGGTTTCAGATTTGATTTTCAGCGTGAAGGACAACGGGGCGGCCGTCGTCGAATTCCTTTCAACAGTAATGATTTCGGATTTGGGATTTCGGATTGTTCGAAATTCAGTCGGGCGATGCCGCATCGGGACGAAGATCGAAGACCGAAGATCGAAGATCCAATCAAATATAAAACTTTGAATTTCGGAGGCGCGCGGATTATGATAAAACATAATCCGCGTATTTATTTTTATTGAGAACATTTATGAAAGAAGGTTGGGAAGCAGTCATCGGAATGGAAATACACGCGCAGCTCGCGACCGAGACGAAGATCTTTTGCGGCTGTGCGACGAGCTTCGGGCACGATCCGAATTCGAACACGTGCCCGGTCTGTCTCGGGCTGCCCGGCGCGCTGCCGGTTTTGAACGAAATGGTCGTCGAATACGGCGCGAAGGCCGCGCTCGCGCTCGGCCTGAACATCAACGAGACGTCGGTTTTCTCGCGCAAGAACTATTTTTACCCGGATCTGCCGAAAGGCTACCAGATCTCGCAGTACGACAAGCCCTTTTCGTCGGACGGCCAGCTGACGATTATGACGAGCGAGCGCGACGAATCGGGCCGCGCCGTCGACTGGCGGCCGCTGACGATCCACATCATCCGGATGCATCTCGAAGAGGACGCCGGCAAAAACGTCCACGAAGGGCTGCCGGAAACCGACAAATATTCCTACATCGATCTCAACCGCGCCGGCACGCCTTTGGGCGAGATCGTCACCGCGCCGGATTTCCGGTCGTCGTGGCAGGCCTACGATTACGTCAACCACGTCCGAAGAGTCCTGCAGTGGGTCGGCGCCTCGGACGCGGATATGGAAAAGGGCAACCTGCGCTGCGAGGCGAACGTCTCGGTCCGCAAGATCGGGCAGGAAGAATTCAACAACAAGGTCGAATTGAAGAACCTCAATTCGGTGCGCTTTATGCAGAAGGCGATCGAGTACGAGATCGAGCGCCAGATCGCGGCGCACGAAGCGGGCGAAGGCGTCGCCCAGGAAACGCGGCTCTGGGACGAGAAAAACAACCGCACGCGCGTGATGCGCTCGAAGGAGGACGCGCACGATTACCGTTATTTTCCCGAGCCCGATCTGCAGCCGCTGGTCGTCACGCCGGAATTCATCGCGCAGATGAAGGCCGAGATGCCGGAGCTGCCCGACGCGATGCGCGACCGGTTTATCGAGACCTACGGTTTGTCGTTCGCGGACGCCTCGCTGATCGTCGGCGACAAAGCGCTCGCCGAATATTATGAAAAAACCGCGCAGGCGTCGGGCAACCCGCGGACGTCGGCGAACTTCATATTGTCGGAGCTTTTGAGAGAGTTGAACAATTCCGGCAAAACGGCCGCCGCGTCGCCGGTGCCGGCCGAAAATCTGGCCGCATTGATCAAAACTCTCGACGCCGGCAAGATCAACAACAATCAGGCGAAAGAGGTGCTCGTCGAGATGTTCGCGAGCGGCCGTTCGGCGGCCGAAGTCATTTCCGCCAAGGGCTTCGAACAGATTTCCGATCCGGCGGCGATCGCCGCGATCATCGACGAGGTGATCAATGGCAATCCCAACCAGGTCAACGCCTATCGCGGCGGCAACGACAAGCTGTTCGGCTTTTTCGTCGGTCAGGTGATGAAGGCCTCGCAGGGCAAGGCCAATCCGAAGATCGTCAACGAGCTGTTGAAGAGCAAATTATAACCCGTGCGCCGCCGGCGCGGCGGCGTCCGAAAAACAAACAACGACGAACCAGGGGGAAAAATGACGAACAAGGGGTTTTTAGGGACCGGTGTCCTGATATTGCTGGCGTCCGCGGCTTTCGGGCAAATTAATATCGACGATCAGCAGGCCATCGAGCGGCGGCGGCAGGAGCGCGATCTCGAAAGCAATCGCGGCACTTTCAAAACCGTCAAAAAGCCGAGCGAGGAAGACGCCCGGCGCGAATTCGACAACGAGCGGCGGCGGCGGCGATCCGCGGCCGCGCGCGACGCGATGCGGGAAGCGGAAAAAAATCTCGCCGCCCAACGCGCGCCCGCTCCGGCCGACGCGGTACTTTATAAAGAGTTTCTGAAGGATTCGAAGACCGGCCTGATCCGGCTGTTTCCCGATCTCGGCTGCGAGTCGAAGAACCTGATCCGCGTCGACGGCGACTGCGCGGGCGCGGTCCTCTCGAGCTGGGGATATTCGTTCCGGCGCAGGGACTACGTCGTCGAGGATTTCTGGGATCTGCGGCTCAAGGACGGCGAGCTGATCGCCGACGGCTTTATGTCGCAGGAGCTGCTCACGGAACTCGGCGACGTGCCGCTCGAAAATCTTTCGGTCGAGAGTCCCGGCGTCGCGTTTCTGGCCGAATATTCGCCGTCCGGCAGCTTTACCGATGCGCGGCGGCAGTATGAGGAGATCGCGCGTGGTGTCGAAGCCGGCGGCTTTCGCTATTCGAAATCGGTCAAAGTCGCGGCCGGAATGACCTACGCGCTCCGGTTCACGGCGTTCCGGAACGACGACAGCACGCTCATCCGGATTTTCTACAAGGGGGTGACGGACGTTGAAAAATCGATCTGCGCGATCGATGAGGACCGGCGGTTCGACGCGATCGTCGTCTTTCGCGTCATCCGGCGGGAAGACGACGGCGGCCTTTCGATTCTCTGGAAGGAGCTGACGCGCCGCCGCGCGCCGAAAGTCATTTTCGAACGCTCGGAAAAACTGGCCGACATCCGGCCGTGAGCGTTTCTCTCCGGTCTTTCGGAAAAACCGGTCGCCGGAAAAAAAATCGTTGACGGAATCGTCGAAAACAAAGAAAATCGAATAAAAGCTAACCGGGGCGGGAATAGAAAAGCGATCGTTTGGGGGGCCGATTCTCAATTTCGGCCGGTCGTCGGTACCGGTCGTCAGGAGGCTTGTGAAGTACGATGTTTAGGATTACCTCGCTGATCCTGCTGCTTTTCGCCGCGTCGGCGGCCGCCGGTCAGATTTTGACCAACTTTCCGACGGTCGAGCAAAGACGGGCGGCGGACGAACGGGCCCGGCGTAACGAAGGCGCCCGGATCGCCGACTCGATGGCCGCTCTCGACGGTCTGCGAAACGCCAACCAGGTTTACCGGACGCTGCTCAAAAAGAAGGAGCTCAGCAAAAACGACCGCGAGCTCCGCGCCGGGCTGACCGCGCCGGACCGCGACGACGCCGCGCTTTACGCGGATTTTCTGAAACAGTCCGACACCGGCATCCTGCGGCTCTTTTCCGATCGCGGCTGTCGGCCCGACAACCTTATCAAGGCCGACCCGAAATGCGCGAACATCTTTCCGGGGACGTGGAGTTATTCGTTCCGGGCCAAAGATTACGCCGAGGATCTCTTCGGCGATATCCTGCTTCGAAACGGCCGGCTCACGACCGACGGCTTTCTGGCGCAGGGAATGATCGTCCGGCTCGGGAATTTTTCGCTCGACCGCGTGACGTCCGCGTCGCCGGGCGCGAAGTTTCCGGCCGATTTCAAGCCGGCCGACAAGATCGCCGAGGTGCGCGCGCAGTACGAGCAGCTGAGGATCGGCGTCGATGCCGACGGTTTTCTCTACTCGAAGGAAGCGCCGGCCAAAGTCGGCAGCGTGTACCTGCTGCGCGTCATCGCCTACCGGCTTCACCTGTCGGTTCTGACGCGGATCTTGAGGTCGAAGACGGAGCCCGACGAGGACGATCTGAACTTTATCCGGGTCGATCAGGACACCCGAAAAGACGTCACGATCGCTTTTCGGATCGTCCGTCAGGACGCCGACAAGAACCTGACGATCGTCTGGAAGGAGCTCGACCGAAAGAAATCGCCGGAAATCGTCTTTGCCGATTGACGGCCGCCTTTCGGTGCGGAGCCGGCGGCGTCTCGCGAAAAGGGCGGAGCGGCCGCCCGCACGGATTTTGATGAAGAGGCTCTTTTTGCTTTTACTGCTGGTGTTCGCCGTCGGCGAAGGAGTGGCGCGCGCGCAGTTTCGGGGGCCGGTCGTGCGGATCGAATCGGCGGCGACGACGCTTCAGCGCGAGGTCGAGCCGCTTTACCGGAAGCCGTCGAAAAAAGAGCTCAAAACGGTCGAGCCGGGCCGCGAGCTGTTCGACCGCTACGCCGATTTTCTGCGGCAGTCGAAGACCGGTCTGACGAAGCTGATCGGCGACAAGGGCTGCGCCGACAACACGAAGGTGCTGGTCGTCACCGAAGATTGTTTGAAATACACGATGCCCGGCGCGGGCAGCTCGTTTTCGTTCCGGACCGAGAATTACCGGATCGCGCGGCTCGCCGACCTGACCTATACCGACAAGAGCTTTCAGGCGAGCGGCGTGCTGCTGCACGGCATTCTCGTCAATCTCGGCGACGTGCCGCTCGACAAAGCGGCGCTGACGACCCGCGGGATGAAATTTCTCGTCGAGTTTCAGCCCGAACCGGACTACCGGAAAAGCAAGGAGCTCGACGCGCGGCTGATCCGCGGCGTCGAGGACGACGGTTTTCTGTACCGGCGCGGGCTGTTCACCGTCGAGAACGCGACCTTCGCGCTGCGCTCGATCGCCTATGACGGTCAGCTTCTGCGCTCGGTCAAGGGCGTCGTTTACAACGAGTTCGATTACGACCGGCGCAAGGACGTGATCGTCGTCTTCCGAATCGTCGACAAGGACGCCGCCGGCGACGTCACGATACTCTGGAAGATCTTGCAGGAAAAGGATTCGCCCGAAATGCGAAAGAGCTCGAACTGAGCGCCGGTTTGAAAACGGAAACCGATCGGGGATATGAGGAAAAAGGAGAACGAGAAAGTATGAAGTTGAAGAATCGGATTTCGGCCGGATTACTGGTTTTGATAGCGGCGCTCGCCCCGCGTGTTTTCGCGCAGCAGGACCAGACCGGAATTCAGCAGGACGCGACCAAGAACGTGCCGATCAATACGCGGCAGGGCGAGCTCAACCGGCTCGACACGATGCCGCGCGTCGGGATCGAGGCCGGCAATCAGAATTTGAATTCGAATTCGGTGGCGCTTCGCAAGCCGAACAAAAAAGAGCTCGCGCTGGTCGCGCCGAAGCCCGAGGACGTCGCGAAGTACGCCGCGTTTCTGGCCCGGGAAAAAACGGGGATCGTCCGGCTGATCCCCGATATGGGTTGCGACACGAACAAGAACGTGATCGACGTCAGCAGCAAATGCTCGACCTACACGCTGCCCGGCAGCGGCGCTTCGTTTTCCTTCCGGCTCGGCCGCTACGTCGGCAACTACTTTTCCGATCTCGTCCTCAGGGACAACGCGCTCGCCGCGTCGGGCAATCTCAATCTCGGCTTTTTCGTGATGCTCGGCGACATTCCGCTCGAAAACGTCTCGGCGCAGACGATTGGGGCCGCGTACCTGTTCGACTACGCGCCGCCGAAGGACGCGGCGGCCGTCGTCAAAGAGTCCGAAAAATTCGCGAAGGGCGCGGTCGATCGGGATTTTACGTACAGGAGCGCCGTGGCGGTCGCGGAAAACACGACCTATCTCTTCCGGAGCGTCGCCTACCGCAAGGAAATGGCGCAGCCGCTCGTCGATAACCCGGATTTCAACGACATCGAGGTCGACAAGCGGAAAGACGTCGTCGTCGCTTTCCGCGTCGTCCGAAAAGACGCCGACGGCAGCGCGACGCTGCTCTGGCAGGAGCTCGCGCGCCGGGACGCGCCGAAGCTCGAACGACCCAAAAAGGACGACAAGTGAATCTTGACGTTGATTGGTAGTTTCTTGATAATTTCAGGGGAAATTCGATCTTTGGTCTTTGATCTTTGACCTTTGAAAGAAAACCGAAGATCAAAGATCGAAGATCAAAGATCAATTATCAAGATATTTAATTTACACAATAATTAAGCGAGGAAAGCAGTATGAAGTTATTTCCAAAAATCCTGACTATTTTAATGACCCTCGCCGTTTCGGCGGCGGCGCAGACGCAGACCTATGATCCGAACACGAACACCACGCCCAATCCGGTGATGCCGAAAACCCGCTCGGACCAGGTCTCGTGGGGAAGAAACGACAATCTGGGCGATATGCAGCGCTATCAGCGGGTTCTGATCTTCAAGAAAATGACCGAAACCGTCTACCGGAAGCCGGACCGGGATGAAGTCAAAGACCTCGTGGCCGACGAGACGCTGCGCGCGCCATACGCGGATTTCCTGAAGCTTCCGAAAACCGGGATGATCCGGCTTTTGAAGGATATGGGCTGCGAGGACGGGAAAACCGGCGTCGCGGCGACCGACCAGTGTCTGAAATATCCCTTTCCGGGCAACGGCTCGGCTTATTCCTTCCGCCAGAAAAGCCACTGGATCCGGAGCCTCGCCGATATCGCGCTCGCCGACGACGTTTTTTCGATCGCCGGCAGCCTCGCGGTCGGGATGTTCGTCGATGTCGGCGACGTCGCGCTCGACCGGGTCTCGAACACGACGCCGGGCGCGGATTTTATCTTCGATTTCAAGCCGTCGCGCGACGTCGACGAGGCCAACGCCCAGAACGACGAGCTGAAAAAAGGGATCGTCAAGGGGAATTTTCGCTATCTCAAGCAGATTCGCGCGGCCGAAAACAGGACCTTCCTGATGCGCTACGTCGCTTACCGGGGCGTCGTCCGGAAAACCTTTAACGGCTTTCTTTACAACGAGCTCGATTTCGACAAGCGCAGGGATCTCGTCGTCGCGTTCCGCGTCGTCAAAAAAGAAGCCGACGGCAGCGTCTGGCTGCTCTGGCGCGAGCTCCGGAGCGATGACGCGCCGCGTTTGAAGCAGACGGATTAGGGCGATTGGGGATTTCGGATTTCGGATTTCGGATTTCGGATTTTTTCGCCGCGGGCAGCTTTCGTTTATCGAGGAGCTGCTCGGTAATCAGCGGAGTTTTACGACCGATCGTGAAAAATTGGAACAGCAATTGGAAGAGAATATGAGAAAACTGATTAAAGCATTCGTCATTTTAACGGCGTTCGCCGCGCTCGCGGCGGCCCAGCAACCGAACATCCCGATCAACACTACGCCGACGCAGCCGTCGATCCGGCCGGAAGCCAATCGGAAGACGGGCGTGACGGTCGGCGCCGAGGACAAAAGCTCGCCGAAGATCGGGCTGCGCCGGCCGACGAAAAAGGAGATGAAGGCGGTCGAGCCGAGCGAAGAGGACAAGACCAAGTACGCCGAGATTCTGAAGATGTCGGACACCGGTCTGTTCAAGCTGGTTTCGGACATCAACTGCGACGCGAACGAGAAGACCGATAAAAGATGCGACGACCTGACGATGCCGGGCCACGGCGCGATGTATTCGTTCCGGCTCGGGCGGCACGTCGGATATTATTTCTGCGACATCAAATTCAAGGAAAACGCGATCTTCGCGGCCGGCGATTCGAATCTCGGATTCTTCGTCAAGGCCGGCGACGTCCCGCTCGACAAGGTTTCGCGCGAGACGCTCGGCGCGGCGTATGTCTACGATTTCGCGCCGCCGACCGAGCTCGAAGACATTCTCAAGAATTTCAAAGCCTTTCAGCAGGGCGTCGAGAACAGCGATTTTACCTACAAAAGCGCGGTGCTCGCGGCCGAGAACACGACGATCATCTTTCGCCTGATCGCCTATCGCAAGGAAATCACCGGCGAGCGCCAGCAGCAATTGCGCGATCAGAACGAAGAGATGCGCGAGCAGGGCTCCGAGATCGACAAGCGCAAGGACATCATCGTCGCGTTTCGCGTCGTCAGAAAAGATTCGGACGGCTCGATCACGATTCTCTGGCGCGAGCTCCAGAAAAAGGACGCGCCGGTCTTCCGGGTCAAACAGCCGGCAAAATGATTTGGATTTCGGATTTCGGATTTCGGATTTCGGATTGTTTGAATCGGGCCGTCGCGCCGGTGGAGGGACATTGAATGTCTTCGATCAATTGCCGGCGGCAATTGGTCGAAGGATTTGGGTTGGTTTACTACTGAATTTTGAAATCCGTCGCTCTCCTGCGGGTTTCGAACGGTTTCTTCAATCGATTTGACGATAATCATAGGGAGGCAGAAATGAAACGACTGGTAATTTTGATCGGATTGATGCTGGCGGCGTCGACGCTTTTCGGGCAGACGCCGAACCCGTCTTACCCCACTAACAACCCGCTGCCCGACTGGGTCTATAAAACGGCCGAAGAGCGGCGGAAGATGTACGAGCTCACCGGCCGGACGCCCGACGGGATGATCGCCGACCGGCCCGACGGCCGTTTCCCGCGTCTCCACGGCACGCGGCCCGACGGCAAGCCTTACACGAAGGAAGAGCTCGAAAAGATCCGCGCGCTGCTGCTGCCCGCGCCCGAAGATCTGGAGACTTACAAAGCCTTTCTCGATCGGCCGAAAACCGGTATCTTCCGGCTCTTCTCGTTTTACGACTGCTATTCGAAAAACCTGATCCGAACCGACGGGCCGTGCGCGGACTTTATTGAAGACAGCTGGTCGTTTTCCTTTCGCTGGAAGACTTACAACAATTTATCGGACGTCGCGCTGGTCGACGGACAGATTCAGACCGGCTCGTTCTTCACGCAGGGCCTGATCGTCGCGCTCGGCGACGTGCCGCTCGATAATCTGTCGCTCGCGAGCGACGGGATCAAAGATCTCGTCGAATTCAAACCGGCCGCGACGTTCGACGAGGCGCGGCGGCATTCTAAAAAGATCAAAGAAGGTTTCGACTTCGCCGGGTTCCGGTTCGCGGATCGTCTGACGCCGGAAGTCGGCCGCACCTACGCCCTGCGGTCGATCGCCTACCGGCCGCACAAATGGCCGCCGATATTCCTGCGGCCCGGCGACAAGCTGGTCCGGGCGGACGCGCGTTTCTTCGGGATCCGATACGACGTGCGCGACGACCTGATCGTCGTCTTCCGCGTCATCCGGAAAGATGCGGACGGCAACCTGACGATTCTCTGGAAAGAGCTGCAGCGCCGCGACGCGCCGAAGATCAAATTCTCCGACAAGGAGATTATGAGGGACTTTAATTGATTTCGGATTTCGGATTTGGGATTTCGGATTGGTCGATAGCGAGGGGACTTTGGTTCCGGCGGGCGGTTCGGGGCTGTGAAAGAATTGATTGAAAGCGGTGTAAATAATGGACATTAATAACAAAGTCGCCGTCGTGACCGGCGCGAGTAAGGGAATCGGGTATGCGATCGCCGAGCGGCTGCTCGAAGCGGGCGCGCGCGTGTTTATCTGCGCGCGCAACAAGCCGGAACTGCGGCACGCGCTCGAACGGCTGTCGGCTTCGGGCCGCGTCGAGGGCGAGATCTGCGACGTCCGCAGCGAGGAGCAGGTCCGGATGATGCTCGAAGAAGCGGTCCGCGTCTTCGGCGGGATCGACATCCTCGTCAACAACGCCGGCATCGGGATCATCGGCAAGACGGTCGAGGAGATTTCGGGCGACGAGTTTCGGCAGACGCTCGAAACGAACCTCTTCGGCGTCTTCTACGCCTGTCACTACGCCGTCCCGCTGCTCCGCGCGCGCGGCGGCGGCTACATCATCAACATCTCGTCGCTCGCCGGCCAGAACGCGCACCCGCGAATGGCCGCCTACAACGCCTCGAAGTTCGGCCTCAACGGGTTTTCCGAAGCGCTGATGCAGGAAGTCCGGCAGGACAACATCAAGCTCAGCTACATCTGCCCGGGCTCGGTCAACACCTATTTCGGCGGCGACGCGCCGAGCAAGGACCACGCCTGGCAGCTGCAGCCCGAAGACATCGCGCAGGTCGTCTTCGATCTCCTCGAAATGCCCGACCGCGCCCTCCCGAGCAAGGTCGAGATTCGCCCGAGCAAGCCGCCGAAGAAGTAAGCCGGGGAAGTTCGGGAAGTTTTGGAACGATTTATAAAGGCTCAGCGAATCGGTGCGGGGAGCGGCGGCGAGACGCGTTTGATCGCCTGAAACTTGTCTGCAACGAGCCGCGTTCGCGGCCGCTCACTATACTGATTTCGGATTGGCCAATCGGAGCGCCGGCATCGCGGCCGGCAATGCGTCTGCAAAACGCAAAAGGCGTTTCATTTCCTCGAAGATCGAGAGAAATGAAACGCCTTTACGCCGCTTGCGCGCCGTTTGCCGGCCGAGATGCCGGCGCGCCGTTTGTCAGTAGTTCGAATAATGTTTGATCCGGTCGAGCAGGAAGGTGTCGTCGAAGGGCTTCGTCATATATTCCGAGACGCCGAGCTCGACGGCTTTCTGCTGGTGTTTTTCGCTCGCCCGCGAGGTGATCATAATGACCGGCAGGTTTTGCAGGTTTGCGTTGTTCTTGACCGAGGCGAGCAGTTCGTAGCCGTCCATCCGCGGCATCTCGACGTCGGTCAGGACGATGTCGGGCAGCGTCTCGGCCGATTGCAGCGTTTCGAGCGCTTCGAGGCCGTCTTTCGCGAGGACGACCTGCCAGCCGGCGTTCTTGATCAGCTTCGAGGTGATGTGGCGGACGCTCGGGCTGTCGTCGACGATCATCACGTTGAGCACGCGCGGCATCGCCGGCGCGTCTTCGGCCGGTTCTTCCGGCGCGGCCGGTTCGGAAACCATTTCGGGCGTCGTTTCAAACGCCGCTGCGGGGATCGGATCGGGCGCGAATTCGGTGACCGGCGCTTCGATGATTTCGGGGACCGAATCGCGCAGCTCGGCGGTCGCCGGCGCCGGCGGTTCGGCGGTTTCCGGCGCGGCCGGTTCCGCCGGCTTCGGCTCGCGGACGACCGGTTTCGGCGGCGCGATATGGCTCTTCAAAAGATAGATCAGATCGAGCACCGGGACGACGTTGCCGTCGCCGAGGATCGTCGCGCCGAGCAGGTTCGGGTAATTCTGCAAGGGCGCGGCGAGCGGCTTGATGACGATCTCCTCGGCGCGGATGATCTCGTCGACCATCAGCGCGCACGGCGCTTCGAGCGTTTCGAGGAGCAGCAGCGAGACGTAGTCCTTCTTCATCGGCGCGCACGGCAGCTGGAGCAGCTCGCCGAGATTGGCGATCGTGTAGGCCGCGCCGTCGATGTAGACCGATTTCTGGTCGGCGGCCGCGTTGAATTCCTCGACCGGGATCTCGTGGACCTTTTTGATGAGCTTGAGCGGAAAGGCGAAGGTCTGCCAGTTGGTCTTGACGAGCAGGCCGCGCGTGATCGCGAGCGCCATCGGCATCCGGATCGTGAAGGTCGCGCCCTGCTGCGGTTCGGAGGCGATCGCGATCGTGCCCTGACCGCGCTGGACGCTCGTCTTGATGATGTTCATCCCGACGCCGCGGCCGGCCGTCTGGCTGATGGTTTCGGCGGTCGTCACGCCCGGCAGGAAACTGAGCGAAAAAGCGTCTTCCTCGCTCATCACGTTGGCTTCGTCCTGCGAGATGAAGCCGTTCCGGACGGCCTTTTCGCGCAGGGCGACGGCCGAGATGCCGCGCCCGTCGTCGGAAACGGTCAGGATGATGTGCGTGCCCTCGCTGTGGAGCCGGAGGAAGATCCGGCCCTTTTCGGGCTTGCCGAGCAGCCGCCGCGTGTCGGGCGATTCGATGCCGTGGGCGACGGCGTTGCGCAGGAGATGGAGCAGCGGCTCGACGAGCAGATCGAGAATCTGCGTGTCGACTTCGGTTTGTTCGCCCTCGATGATCAGCTCGGCCTGTTTCCGTTCCTCCTCGCAGGTCACCCGCACCGTCCGGTGGAGACGCGCCGCGAGCGAGCCGAACTTGACCATCCGGAGCCGCAGCAGCTTGTCGTGCATCTCCTCGATCAGCCGGCTCTGGTTGCCGAAGAGGATCTCGAGATTGCTCTGGATCTTGTCGAGCTCGGTCGTGATCGCGCCGGTGTCGCCGGCCGTTTCGAGCAGCTCGCGCGTCGTCTGGTGAAAATCGGTGTAGCGGTCGAATTCGAGCGCGTCGAACGACTGCGGGCTGCGGATCGACGTCGGCGAGAAACCGATCCCGCTGCCGCTCAGCATACTCGCCTCGAAATCGGTTTCGAGCTTGTTGGTCGAGCGCGTCAGCCGGCCGGTGCTGTGGTGCAGCTCGCCGATCTGCCGTTCGAACTCGGCCAGTCTTTGTTCGAAGACCGAGCGGCTGATGACCAGATCGCCGACCAGCCGGACGAGCTCGTCGAGCTTTTCGAGCGAGACGCGGACGACCGGTTTGTGGCCGACGGCGAGCGACTGGCTGTCGATCTTCATCGGATCGGCCGTTTCGGGCTCGGCTTCGGCGGCGGCCGGCGCGGGCGCTTTTTCGACCTTCTGGAACGTGCCGCTTTCGAGCGCCTTGAAGGTCTTGTCGAAATTCCGGTAGACCGATTTGATGCGTTTGTTGAGCTGCGGCGTGTTTTCGCCGCTCGCGAGCGCGCTCAGACAGTCGGACGAGGTCTGCAGCAGCTCGAAGATCTTGCGGTTGCCGGCGATCTCTTTTTCCGACAGGTAATCGAGCAGGTCCTCGACGCGGTGGGCGAGATTCGAGAGCGGCTTGAGGCCGACGATGCCGGCCGAGCCCTTCAATGTGTGCGCGTTGCGGCGGATGTCGAGCAGCGATTCGCGGTTGTCGGGCGCCGACTTTAATACTTCGAGATGCGTGTTGATGTTGCGGAGCAGATCGTCGGCCTCCATCGCGAAGATCTCGAGCATTTCCTCGTCGATCTCGAAGCCTTCGAGATCGTCGCCGGCCGGTTCGTCGGCCTCGTCCGTCTCGTCGGCAAATTCGTGGCGGCCGCGGGGCGCGGAATCGAAGCCGAGATTGTGGAACGACTGTTCGACGAAGCCGTCGAGATTGATCGGGAAGTCGTCGCCGCTGAACTGGAGCTTGGCGAGCAGCGCTTCGAGCTGGGCAATGTTGTCGAGCAGGTTGCGGCTCTGCTCGGCGGAAAGCGGGGCGGCCGCCGCGATGATGGTCTTGAGCTCCTGTTCGAGCTTTTCGCCCGAGCCGCTGATCTCTTCGAAGCCGACGCGGAGCGCCGCGTGCTTGATCGACTGCGTGTAGCGCAGCGAGGTTTCGAGCTCGCCGCCGACGTTTCCTTCCTGCGTGCAGACAAGGATGCCGTTGCGGATCATCGGGATATAAATTTCGGCTTCTTTGATAAAGTTCTGTAGGGTTTCGCTTTCCATATTACTCGGTGTTGCGGGTCTTTTTTCAGGGGATTGCCGACACCGCCGGCGATATCGAAGTTTCGGGGCGGACGATTCCGTTGTCGTCCGCGATCAAAGATTGTCAATTGAGAAAGGCGCTCGAGCTCGAATGCGGGTAGCGTCTCGAATGACGGTCCTCGGGAATCTTGAACGGCGCGACCGAACCGCGCAGATCGTCCGACAGCTCGACCAGCATCTTGACGGAATCCGCCGCGCGTTTCGCGCCGGTCTGGACGAGCTCGGTGACCTTCGAGATGTTGGCCATCGCTTTCGAGATGTCGTCGGAGCTCTGCGCCTGACGCTTGGCCGATTCCGAGATCGACTGGATCAGCTCGGCGAGCCGCGTCGAGACGAGCTCGATCTCGACGAGCGTCTGCCCGGCCTTGTCGGCGAGCGTCGAACCGATCACGACCTCGTGGATCGTCTCCTCCATCGAGGCGACGACGTCCTTCGTTTCGAGCTGGATCGACTGCGTCAGGCCGCCGATCTGCTGCGTCAGCCGGTTCGAGCGTTCGGCGAGCCGTTCGACCTCTTCGGCGACGAGCGCAAAGCCCTTGCCGGCCTCGCCGGCGGCCGACGCCTGAAGGCTCGCGTTTAAGGCGAGCAGGCTCGTGCGGTCGGAAAGGTCGTCGATCAGGCCGACGATCTGCGAGATCTCCTGCGAGCGTTCGCCGAGCTTTTTGATGCGCTTGGCGGTTTCCTGCACCTGTTTGCGGATCGAGATCATCGCGTTGATGTTGTCCTGAACGGCTTTCGTGCCGTAGCGCGCGCTGCTCAGACTGTCGGCCGCGACCTGCGCCGAGAGCGCGGCGTTGACCGAGACTTCCTGAATCTGGAGCGCCATATTCGAGATCGCCGAGGTCGTCCGCGAGATCTGCGAGGCCTGCGCCTCGCTGCCGCGTTCGAGTTGCCCGGTCGTGTCGTTGATCGCGTTGGCCGAGGTCGAGACCTGGAACGTGACGTCCTTGACCTGTTTGATCAGCGACCGCAGCTCGGTCGTCATAAAGTTGAACGAGCGGGCGATCTCGCCGGTCATCTCGGACGAGACCTGCGCCTGCACGGTCAGGTCGCCGGCGGCGACTTCCGACACTTCGTCGAGCAGCTTTTTGATCGATTTTTCGAGCCGTTCGCGCTCGTCCTGCGTCTGGACCGAGGCGCGGAGCTTTTCGACCATATTGCGGAGCGAATTGCCGAGCGCGTCCGCGTCGGAACGGGTTTCGATCTCGCCCGAGAGATCGCCCTTCGCGATCTGGTCGGTGATCGCCGCCTTTTCGCGCAGGTAGTCGGACGTTTCGCGGAGCGCGAAGACGAGCTCGTCGTCCTCGTCGGGAAAGTCGTCGAAGACCTCGCCGTTCGAGAGATGATGCGCGATCTCGGTCGCGACGCCGAAGCGGCTGCTCAGCTTGAAGTTCGAGAAGTTGACGGCGGCGAGCGCGAAGATCGCGGCGAAGGCGCCGAAGATCGTCGTCGCGACGCCGGCCACCTTGTTTTCCGTGAGGCCGAAATACGAGACCGTCACGAGCACCGCGCTCAGCACGAGCAGCACCGCGGCGAGCAGAGAAGAAAGTTTTCCTAGTAAGCCGAATAGTAGATTTTTTTGCATTTTCTGGACTTTCTCCTTGTGATGTTTTTCTTCAAAAACGGGAATATACGGTTCACGGAACGGCGAAGAACGGCAAGCGAATTCTTCAGAAAGTTAGGGGATATCATCAATTTTCCTCAAGGCTCAACTGGGCGAGCCGGTTTCGAAAGTCTTCGGAAGCCCGCCGATGTCGTCGAGCCGGAAGCCGGGCTCGCTGACCGGCGGCAGCAGCTTGAACTGATCGACGGCGAGCAGCAGGTTGCTGAGCGTCGCGGTCAGCACGGAAACCGATTTTTCCGACTGCCGGAGACATTCGACCGACATCTCGGTTTCGGCGATCGAGCCGACGAAAACCTGAAAAGCCTGCTCGGTTTCGTCCGACTGCTCGCTCGAATCGGCGGTCAGCTGATCCTGCAGACTCAGGATCTGCGTGATGTGTTTTTCGAGCTCGCTCAGCGAATTGCCGGTTTCGACGGCGAATTTCGACAGGTTGGCGGCCTCGGTGACGGTCGATTTCAATGACCGTTCGACCTCGACGATGTCGGCCGTCATCGATTTGCTGAGCGACGAAATCTGTTTGTTGGTGTTTTCGGCGCGGCCCGAGATCCGTTCGATCTCCTCGGCGACGACCGAAAAGCCGCGGCCCTGCTCGCCGAGCTCGCCGGCCTGGATCGCGGCGTTGAGCGCGATCGTGTTCGTCCGGTGCGCGAGGTCGGCGACCGTCTTGGCGATCTGGCCCATTTCCTGCGCGCGCTCGTTGATCCGGCCGATCCGGCTCATCGCTTCCTGCAATTGCTTGCGGACGAGCGCGACGGCCCCGAGATTCTGCTGCGCGAACTCCGTCCCGCTGCGCGCCTTCTCGATCGACTGGTTGGCCGACTGGACGGCGCCGGCGAAGTTTTCGCTGATCCGCTGGACGCTGTTCGGGATCTCGCGGAGCTTGAGCACGGCCTGATTCATCTCCTGGATCTTGACCTCGTCCTGCTGGATCAGCGTCTGGATCGTCTTGCGGATCTCCATCGCCGAGGTCTGGGTGTGGCCCGAATCGTTGCGGATCAGCGCGACGACGTTGTTCAGATGGTTGATCAGAAACTTAAGCGTTTCGGCGATTTCCTTGGTTTCCCGGGCATCGATCGTGATCTCGGCGTCGAGATTGAACTTGCGGACGCGGCCGATCTCTTCGGAGATGCCGGCGACCGCGTTCTGAAGCTGTTCGAGCTTGTGCTTGGCGTCGATCGAATCGGTCACCTTGGCGAGCAGTTTCTGAAAGGCGGCGGTCAGCCGGTCGCTGTTCTGGAGCGGCGTCAGCGCGACGTTGGTGTTGCCGGCGGCGACCTCGTCCATCAGCCCGACGAGCTTCTGCATTTGGAGACTGTTGCGGTGCAGCGTCGCGAGCAGCTCGTCCGTTTCGGTCGAGCCGGAAGTCTTCGGCAGCGAGGTCGAGGCGCTCCGTTCGAGGCTCCGGGCGAGCAGCGAGACCTTTTCGATCGGGCTCACGACCTCGGTCGAGAGCCACCAGCCGAAAAACATCACCGTGAAGGCCAGAAACAGAAACGGCACGAAGACCGCGTAAAACGGGTCGTTGATGACGAAGGAAACGATCAGGTAGGAAACCAGACCGAAGGTGCAGATAAAAAAAGCCAGTGCGCTCGTGGCCAGCCAGATTTTTCCTTTGAGCGAATTGAGCAGGGAGTCCGGTGTGTATCGAGCCATAGTTTTCTCCGAGTGACAAAACCCTTGTTCAGAAAGTTACGAAAGCGACGACCAGAGATTTTCCGTGTCGAGCAGGTTGACGAAGTTTTTCTCGTGCTGCGCCTTGCCGAAAAAGCGCGGATCGTCCGACAGATTGATGTTTTCCGGGTTGAAGGTGACGATCTCGCTGACGCGGTCGACCGGAAACGCGATCGAGGACGAGCCGTGATTCGGCTTGAGGACGATGACCTTGCTTTTGGGCGAGACGGCGACCGATTTCTTGCCGCAGATCTTCGACAGATTGAGGACGGAAACGATCTCGCCGCGCAGATTGGCGATGCCGTAGAGCCACGCCGGCGAGCCCGGCAGCACCGTGCATTCGAGCGGCCGGACGACTTCCGCGATCCGGCTGGCGGCGACCGCGAACAGCTCGTCGTCTAAAAAAAATAGGACTTTCTCAAATTAGCTAAA
>JAFDVJ010000035.1 GCA_018269075.1 Acidobacteriota bacterium | reverse complement strand
TTTCCTGGTCTGGTGTCGGTTCAAAGAACTAATGTACGAAACAGGAAAAACAGTTTATCAAATCAAGTTCGGACAACTTTCAGATTATTTGATCCAACAACTGAAAAGTCCATCTGTTAAAATGCGTCTTGCGTAAGTCCTAAAGTTAAGAAAAAGGTTGAAATGATAATCGTTTGAGGCCGAAATATGATAGGCCGCGGATAACGCGGATGCCGCGGATTTTCGCGGATTTTTTCATTTAAGATCGAGAAATCCGTGTAAATCCGCGTCATCCGCGTTATCCGCGGCCTATTAAACCGTTCAATTTATTCCTTTTTCGCTTAACTTAATACCATTGCCCTGTAGGAGACGAACAATCGTTTTCATAATGCGCCGGGTTGCTCGCCTTCAGCGATCGGGCGTTTGCGGGCGTTGGGTCCGTGAGTTTGCACCATTAGTATCTACACAAGTCAAAAGATTTGTTTTTCTGCGGCTCCGCCGCCCGATGTGCGGCGATGGCTCCGCCTCGCCGGGACGGCTTCTCAATAAAAGAACGAGGCTCGGCCTCGCGCGGCGCGGCTCAAGGCGCAGTCTTTCGCGGAACATTATGGTGTTGCGCGCCGGAAGAGCACCGATTTCCGTTACGAGGGTGTCATTTTGCCAGCGAGTCAGAACGTTATGGCAGCGAGTCAGAACGTTAAGGCAACGAGTAACCACGTTAAGGCAATGAGTAACTACGCTTAGGCAACCAGTCAGAACGCATTGGCAACGAGTAAGTACGTCAAGGCAACGAGTAAGTACGTTAAGGCAACGAGTAAGTACGTTAAGGCAACGAGTAAGTACGTTATGGCAACGAGTAAGTACGTTATGGCAACGAGTAACTACGTTAAGGCAACGAGTAACTACGTTATGGCAACGAGTCGGAACGCGGCGGCGCGAAGCGGGATGTGATTGTTGTCGGGTTTAACCGGAAGGGCTTCCGCCGGGGTTCGCGGGCGGCCGGTCGACAACGATCTTTCGGCGGCGGATTTTCGGGCGGATCCGCGTGATGAGCGAAGGCTTCGGTGCTTGATTGCGCGGCGAACGCGGCGGGTTATTTTGTTTCTCAATAATCGCGTTCGGCAAAAACGAAAAAATTTTCGGTCTTGATATTGTCGGCGTTATTTTCGATGATCGAAAGACGCGGACGAAATTTCAGGACAAAAAAGGGTTTTTCGATTGACCGTATGAAGAAGATTTTTCCGTTGATTCTGGCGATTCTTTTGTTTATCTCGGGCGCCGCCGCGCAGACCGCGCGGTCGTGGGACCCGGCGCGCACGTGGGTTTATTTCGTCGGCCTGCTCGAATGGAAGGACTCCGAGTCGTACCCGTCGTTTCCGCAGGAAAACCGGCGCGACGCCGTGCTGCTCGACGTGCTCCGGCAGAGCGGCGTGCCCGAAAAGCAGATCATGTATCTCAAGGACCGGCAGGCGACGACCGCGCGCGTCCGGGAAACGTTTCCGAAGTTTCTCGCGCAGGCCGCGCCCGGCGACACGGTGATCGTCTATTTCTGCGGCCACGGCGACCGCTCGGAAGACAACAAAAAGACCTATTTCGTGACCTGGGACGCGAACGACAAAGCGCCCGGCTGGGACGTCGCGGCGCTGGTCGGCGACATCGAGCACGATTTCAAGGGTGCGGAAGCGATTTTGATGGCCGACAACTGCTATTCCGGCGGGCTCGCCGACGTCGTCAAAAAGACCGGAGCGGCCTCGCATATCTCATACGCCGTGATGACCTCGACGCCGGCGAATTCCTCTTCGACCGGCAACTGGACCTTTACCGAAAGTCTGATCTACGCCTTTCGCGGCGACGCCTACATCGACGACGACGCGGACGGCCGCGTGACGTTCGCCGAGCTCGAAGCCAATACGTCGGCGGATATGCTGTTCGCCGAGGAACAACTGACCGAATTCGTCTACACCAATGATTTCGACCGGCAGGGCGTCGTCGCGCCGGCCGCGAAGAGCGCCGCGCCGCGCGTCGGCGAACGGGTCGAGGCCTACAGCGGCGGCGATTATTACCGGGGCTTTATCCGCGACGCCCAAAACGGGAAGTTTCTGATCCGCTACTACGGCTTCGAGGAAGCGGACGACGAATGGGTGACGGCCGCCAAAATCCGTCACGCCGCGCCCAAACAGTATAAGGTCGGCGCGAAGGTGCAGGTCGAATCCGAAGGCAAGTGGTACGCGGCCCGCGTCCTTGACGTCAGGGGCGGCGCGCACTACGTCGCCTACGACGGCTACGGCAGCGAATGGAACGAATGGGTTTCGTCCGAGCGCGTCCGCGTGAAGCGGTGAATCGGGCCGGAACTTCGGACCAGAGTCTGGAGTCCTGAGTCTGAAGTCTTGAGTCTGAAGCCGTTCGAAGATTCCGCCGGTCGCGGAATTTACGCGCGGCCGAAAACGGACTCAAGACTCAGGACTTAAGACTCAAGACTCAGATTGATTCAGGCAAATCGGCCGAGGCGTTTCCTATTCGTTCATCACAAACGTGTCGTGACGGGGCCGGGGCGGGGCGGATTTCGCGTCCGGCCCGGCCTTTTTTGTTTTTCTTAATTGGTCTGACCAATTGCAGCGCCGTTTTGACGGTTCCGGGCGGCGAAAATCGCGCCCGCCAAACCCTTTAATTTACGAAAAAAATCGATAAAATCCGCCTTTCCCAGACATTTAGAGGACTTTGTTCAAGATTTCGAATTTTTCGACAGAATTATCTTGACAAATTCTTAATTTCATATTAACTTTTGCTAGGTCATACAACAAAGTTCTACAAT
This sequence comes from Acidobacteriota bacterium, assembly GCA_018269075.1. GTDB lineage: Bacteria > Acidobacteriota > Blastocatellia > Pyrinomonadales > Pyrinomonadaceae > JAFDVJ01. The sequence continues at coordinate 83,627 of JAFDVJ010000035.1, read as the reverse complement.
CGGTTTATTCTACAACTTGGTTTAATTATTAATAGGGTTTTTTTACTTGGGAATATAATCGCTATATCTCTAAAGTAGCTGGCTAAAAATCGCACTTTAGACTGATTTTGTTTTTGGGGGCTTGAAGATTTATTAATTGAAGTTTGATGGAAGAACTATCATTAAGGCTTCGTCATTAGTGGCTATTTATAGAGAACAATTGGAAGGTTTGAGAAAAAAATTAAATTGAGGTAGGAGGAAATTCTATGTTAAAAGTTTTCTTGTCTCCACAAAATATTATTCGGCAGGTATTTGTGCGAAAATCTTTTGTTGCGAATACAGGATTGTTTTTGTTGTTTTTAACTGCATTGTTTGTGTTTCCGATTGCGCTTTTCGCACAGACAGGCACATCGGGGCAGATCGCCGGCAGCGTGACGGACGCCAACGGCGCATTAGTGCCTGATGCAACAATAACTGTTACAAAAGTGGATACAGGTGAAAAACGAACGGTGACCACTTCTGCAGACGGCAACTACACGATTGCCAATCTGCCGATCGGAACTTACACCCTGAACGTTACCAAGTCGGGCTTCAAAGAAACGTCCGTTTCCAATATCATCGTCAACGTCTCGAATACGACCCGTCAGGATGTCGAATTGCAGACCGGCGTCGTCAGCGACATCGTTAATATTACGGCTGACAATGTTCAAATCGAAACGCAAACGGGCGCCGTCAGCGAGGTCGTGACGGGCGAACAGGTGCGCGAACTTCCTCTGAACGGCCGCAGCTTTACGCAGCTCACGCAGCTGCAGCCGGGCGTTTCGGCGGCGAATAACTTCGACAGCAAACAAAAGGGTTTGTTCGGCGGCGTCGATTTTTCGGTTAACGGCAACTCGGGGCAGAGCAATCTGTTCCTGACCGACGGTGCCAACAACAACGACACGGGTTCGAACCGCACGATTCTGCTTTTCCCCTCGATCGAGGCGATCGCCGAATTTAAGTCGCTCCGCAACAGCTACGGTCCGGAATACGGACAGGCGGCCGGCGCGATTGTGTCGATCGCGACCCGCGGCGGCAGCAACAACTTTCACGGAAGCCTGTTCTATTTCGGAAGAAACGACGCGCTCAACGCGACCGAGTTGATCACGAAAAACAGCGGCTTGAAAAAAGACTCGCTGCGTCGCAACGACTACGGCGGATCGCTCGGCGGACCGATCATCAAAGATCGTCTGTTTTTCTTTTATTCGCAGGAATGGAACAAGGAAATCCGCGGCCGTTCACGGTCCGGCAGCGTTCCGACCCTGCTCGAAAGACAGGGCAACTTCAGCCAGCCGCGAATCCTGCCGAACGGCACGCGCTGCTCCGGTCCCGCGATCGGCGGCGGCCGCCCGGGCGAAGCTACGCAAATCATCCCGGCGGCGAACCTGAGTGCGGCCGGATTGGCGATGGTCAAGATCTTTCCGCTTCCCAATACCTCGAGCACGACAAGCTGCAACAACTATGCCGCGGCGGCCAATTCGCCGATCAACTTCCGCGAAGAAAACGTTCGTATAGACTACACGGTCAACTCCAAAAACAAGATCTTCGGACGCTACACGCAGGATAACTGGGCGAACCCGTTCCCGATTCTGCAGGGCAGCCTGTGGGGCGACGATGCGTTCCCGACGATCGAAAGCAGCTGGACCCAGCCGTCGCGGCAGGCCGCCGTCAAATTGACGACGCAGCTTTCCGGAACGGCGATCAACGATATTCAGTTCTCGTATTCCGCGAACCGCATCAACGTCGATCCGGGTTCGGGCGCCGACATCAACGTCGAGATCAATACGAAAATTCCGGGATTGTTCCCGACTTCGGGCAAGGTCAACGGCAATAACCGTCCGCATCCGGTTTTCTGGGGCGGCATCGCGCCTTTCCAGTCGAACTCGGGTCCCGATCTGTGGACGCAGTCGCCGTTCAGAAACTCGCTCGACATCTACACCGTCAGAGACGATTTTACGATGGTCAGAGGAAATCACGCTTTGAAAATGGGATTCCTTTTCGACACGGCGGCCAAGAATGAAGATTCCGGTCCGAACAACGAAGCCACCCAATTCTGGGGCGCTTGCTGCGGAAACAATTCCGGCAACTATCTGGCCGACATCTTAACGACCGGCTCGCTTTTCGGTTTCAACGAAAGCAACACGATGGCGGTCGGACAAAACCGCTACAAGAATCTCGAATTCTATTTCGGCGATACCTGGAAAGCGAAACCCAATTTGACTTTGGAATTAGGCGCTCGCTACTCGCTGCTTTTCGAACCGACCGACAAACGCAATTTAATCAGCGGATTTTTGCCGTCGGCGTATAATCCGGCGAGACCCGCCACCGATCCGTGTAACGGTCTGGTCGTTCCGAAAGGCACCAACCCGTGCGCCGGAATCGCCGGTGCCAGCACGCCGACGCAATTCTCGAACCGGTCGCTGCGCGAAAACAATTACAAGAACCTGGCGCCCCGGCTGGGCGTCGCCTGGGATGTTTTCTCGAACGGCAAAACGGCGATCCGCGGCGGTTTCGGATTGTTCTATCTCCGTGAACGCACGAGCATCTACTTTGCTTCGCTGACGCAGAACGCGCCTTTCGTGATTTCGAACGGCGGCCAGCGGACGCTCGACGGATCGGTTTATTCCGGTCTCGGAGCGGCCTCGGCCGGTTCGCCGAGATTCGGACTGAGCCCCGAAGCGGCCACGCCGTATTCGATGCAGTTCAACGTTTCGTTCGGTCAGCAGCTCTGGAAAGAAACCGTTCTGGAAGTCGGCTACGTCGGCAACCGCGCCCGCAAGCAGCTGACTCATAACGACGTCAATCAGGTCAAGGAAGCCAACCGTAAAGCGGCGGCCTTTGCGGTCGACGGAAACGCGGTCAACGCGCTGCGTCCCTACAGCAACTACGGCACGATCTATCAGTTCGAACGCAACGGAAGAGGCGATTACGATTCGCTGCAGGTTCTCTTCAGAACCCGCTTCGCGAAGAGCTTCCAGCTGCAGGCGGCGTATACCTATTCGAGATCGCTGGCCGATTTCGGTTTGAACGATTCGAGCGGCGGCAGCAGCGCTTTCGCGGTTCTCGATCGGAACAACCGGGATCTCGATTTTGCCGAATCGGATATCAATCGTCCGCACATTTTCGTGGCGAATATGATTTACAATCTGCCGGGCTTCAAGGGCTCGAATGGATTCGTCAGGACCGTTTTGGGCGGTTGGGAAGTCGCGTCGATCGTGCAGTTGACCAGCGGAACGTCGCTGACGCCGCAGCTCAATGCGACCGGGTTATCGGCATCCCTGATTCAAACCGGTACGGGTGTCACCAACACGCAAAATTTCCAGGCGGGAGTCACCGGGCTCGGAACCGGCGTGGCCAACCAGCGGCCGCTGCGGGTCGAAGGCGTGCCGTGTACGATCAGCAACGGCAGCGACAGATTCCTGAATCCGGCGGCGTGGACGCTGGTCGGTTACAAGATCGGCGAAACCATTCCGAAGAAATCGACCTGTACCGGTCCCGGATACAAAAACGTCGATTTCTCGATCTACAAGAACTTCTCGCCGTCGTGGCTGAAAAACAGCTTCCTCGGCGAAAGCGCCCGGATCCAGCTCCGCTTTGAATTCTTCAACGCTTTCAATACGGTCAACTACAACGGCGGCAGCCTGCCGATCGTGTTCTACAACGGTGAAGTTCGCTGCGGTGCCAACCCGTGCAGTGCGACGAATAACACCATTACTTCGGCCGGAGCAGCCGGTAATTTCGGACAGGCGCTCACCACCAAGGGGGCGCGTGAAATTCAGTATGCCTTCAAGTTGAACTTCTAGGCGCTGATTGTCTAACAAAAACGGCAAGGAGATAGGTGCTGAAAGGCAAATGTTTTCTTGCCGTTTTTATTTTGTGATATAATTTTTGCTCACTCCGAGCAATTCAAATAGAGTAGTTTTTTAGATTTTATGACTGTGAGAATATTATGCTTTCTTTTAATTTTTTCAGCCTTAAATATCTATGCTCAAAAAACGAATCCCTCGCAAACGGACCTCTCGTCGTCGAATCAAAACAGCCGGACATCCGATGAACTGTTAAAGCATCTGAGCGCGGCGGAGACCTATCAAATCTCCGGCGACCTCGTCAACGCGGCCGTCGAAAACCGGGCAATCGTCGGGATCGGTCTCGAACGCGTCGGCAACATCGCGATCGAAGAAGGGAATTATGAGGACGCCGTCAGGCTTTTGTCCGAGTCGCTGACCTATGCCGACACCGCGCCGGGCCGGACGAATCTGGCGGTCGCCTACCAGCGGCTCAATCAGATCGACAAGGCCGTCGCCGAAACGCGGAACGCGATCGCGATCGATCCGAAATACCAGTTTGCGCACTATATTCTCGGCAATATCTATTTCGTCAAAGAAGATTATCAGGCGGCGCTGCCGGAGCTCGAAAAAGTTATGCTGCTGGCTCCCGATTTCGATGCCGCGCAGGCGCTCGGCCTGACTTATCTCTATCTGAAGCGGCCCGAACGTGCCAAACTTCTGTTCGAGGAGCTGCAGATCTCGGCCGGCAAGGAAAGCCCCGAGCTGCATATTTTATTCGGGCAGGCCTACGAGCAGACGAACTACCCGCTCGAAGCCGAACGCGAGTTCAGGCGCGCGCTCGAGATCAACCCGAAACAGCCGCGCGCCAGCTTTTTTCTCGGTTACGTGATCCTGCAGCACGGCGGAAGCGACCGCCTGGCCGAAGCCGGCAAAGCTTTCGACGAGGAGTTAAAGCTGTCGCCCGACGATTTTTACTCGAATTTCTTTGCGGGCGTCGTCGCCTCTTCGGAAAACGATCATCAGAAAGCCGTCGGATATTTTGAAAAATCGGTCAAAATCCGTCCGGAAAGCGCCGAGTCGTTCCTCTTCCTCGGCGGCTCGCAGTTCGAGCTGAACAATCTCGTCGAGGCCGAAAAGAATCTCCGGCAGGCGATCAGACTGGTCGGAACCGATAAGGAAAAGGAACTGCAGTCGCGGCGCACGCATTTTCTGCTCGGCCGACTGCTCGTCAAAACCGGCCGCAAGGAAGAAGGTCAGAAAGAGCTGGACATCGCCCGCGCCCTGCAGGAAAAATCCATCCAGACGGCGCGCGACGAGATCAACCAGATTCTCGGACAGGTCGTCGGCACCACCGGGAATAAGGCCGGCGGCAGCGAAAACCCGACGCCCGAAAAAATCGCCCTGACACCCGAAAGAGCGGCCGAATTCGCCAAGATCAAAAAATACCTCGCGGAGATTCTGGCGCAGGCGTTTCATAATCTGGGCGTGATCGCGGTGCAAAACGGGCAGACGGCCGAGGCGCTCGAAAAATTCGCGGCGGCTTCGAGCTGGAAGCCCGATTTTCCGGGGCTCGACCGGAACTGGGGGATCGTCGGCTTTCGCGCCGGACAGTACGAGCGGGCGGTCGCTCCGCTGGCGCGGCAGCTCAAAGCGAATCCGAAAGACGATCTGGTCCGCCAGATGCTCGGGGCGAGCTATTATTTCACGGGAAACTTTGCCGGCGCGGCCGAGGTGCTCAAGCCCTTCGAGCCGGTCATCACGAGCAATGCCGAACTCGCGTATTTTTACGGGCTTTCGCTGATTCAGCTGAAACGCAATCAGGAGGCCGTACCGATCTTCGACAAACTCGCGGCCGTCTCGCAAAACAACGCCGAAGCGCTTTTTTCGGCGGCGCAGGGCTTTATGATTATGGGCGATTACGAACGGTCGGTCAAAGAATTCCGGCGCGTCACGACGCTCAATCCGAACGTGTCGAAAGCGAATTATTTTATCGGCCAGTCGCTGATCCGGCTGAACCGTTTCGATGAGGCGGAAAAAGCGTTCAGCCGCGAACTGGAGCTCAATCCGACCGACGTTTTGTCGAAATATCATCTCGCCGTCACGCTCATCGAGCGCAGGATCGAGACGGAGCGGACGATCGCGCTCCTGGAGGAGACGATCAGTTTGAAAAGCGACTACGCGGACGCCCGCTACCAGCTCGGCAAGATCTTTCTCGAACGCGGCGAGATCGCGAAAGCGATCGAACAGCTCGAAACGGCGGTTTCGGCCGAGGCGAACAAAGATTACATTCATTACCAGCTCAGCATCGCCTACCGCAAGGCGTCGCGCAGGGACGACGCCGACCGCGAGCTGAAACGCTATCAGGAACTGAAAGCCGCCAGCCGAAAAAACGATTCGCCGATGGGAAACAATGAAAATTCTCCGAAATAACCGCCTTCGACTGGCTCAATTCTGTCTGCTGCTGATCTGCCTGACGGGCGGCGCGGCGGCGCAGGTCAGGCCGGACGCCAAAGCGGCGCTCGCGAATTTCGAAAAGAACATCGAGGACGGGAAATTTTCGGAGGTCGAAAACGAGCTCTTCAAGTATGTCGTCGCCAATCCGAAGGACGCGAAAGGCTTTTCGCTGCTCGGCAGACTGCGATTTAAGCAAAATCGCCTGAATGAAGCGAAATCCTTGTTGAACAAAGCCCTCGCGCTCGATCCGGCGCTTCTGGCGGCCCGACTGACGCTCGCCGAGGTCGATTTTCAGTCGGGCGAAACGCAGCCGGCGCGGGCCATCGTCGACGGGATCGGCGAAAACGAGCTCGCGGACCCCGCGTCGCGGCTCGCGGCGGCGGAAACGGCCGCACGGGTCGGAAATTGTCCGAAGGCCCTGAGCTTCGCGGAAAAGCTTGCGCCGGCGGTCAGAAACGGCCGGGCCCTGCCGCTGCGCGCGGCCTGTTATCTTGAATCGGGCGACACGAAAAACTTTTCTTTGCTGGTCCCGGCCGCCAAAACGCTCGCCCGGCAAAACCCGAAGGCCGCGGTGGATTTCGCCGGCGTTTTGATCAAAGCCGCGAAATACCGGGAAACGATCGATTTATTGCGGCCGCTCGCGGCCGCGGCGCCGCCGAACGCCGAGGCTTTGCTGCTTTTGACGAAGGCGGAGATCTTTTCGAAGGATTTTCCGAACGCAAAAATCCATCTGGCGCAGGCGGAAAAGATCGAGCCGAAACCGGCGGAGCTGCTGTTCGTCAAATCGCTGCTCGAAAGCGAGCAGGGCAATAACGCCGGGGCGCTGGAATTTCTGGCCGGCTATCTGGCGGAAAATTCGGACGACACGCCGGCTCTGTCGCGCTTTGTGGTCGTCGCGCTGCGGGCCAACCAGGCGGGCAAAGCCGTCCGGGCGGCCGAAAAACTGCTCGATCTACAGCCCGGAAACCCCGATTTTCTTTATCTTTACGGGATCGCTTCGCTGCAGAACAACGACGTTCAGAAGGCGGAGCCCGCGCTCCGGAAATTTCTCGAAGCGCGGCCGAGCGATTCGCTCGGCTGTCTGGCGCTCGGGCTGACGCTCGCCGCGCAGCCCGATAAAATCCGCGAGGCGCGCGCGCAACTCGAACAGTGTCTGGCGAGCAACCCGAACAATTTCGAGGCGGCCTACCAGCTCGGGCTCTCGTATAAAGTTCAGGGCGAAACCGTCAAAGCGATCGAGTATCTGGAACGAACCGTCGGGCTCGCTCCGAATTATGCGGCGGCTTTGCGCGATCTGGGAACGGTTTATCTGCAGGCCGGCGAGGAAGCGAAAGCGCGCCCCGTTCTCGAAAAAGCCGTCGCGCTCGACCCGAACGACGCCGACGGTCATTTTCAGCTGAGCCGGCTTTACAATCTGATCGGCGAACGCGAACTCGGAAAACGAGAGCTGGAATTGTTCCAGAAACTTAAAAGCCCCAAAAAAGACGGAATGTGATGAAATTTACCCGACACCTGATCGCAATTTTCCTGATTTCGATATTTTGCAGCCAGCTCGCGGCGGCTCAGGACGACCTCTGCAAAAACCGCAAAATACCGCAGCTGACGGATATTTATTCCAAAACCGGGATAAAATTCGTGCATACCTCGGCGCCCGAAAAAAAATATATCGTCGAATCGATGAGCGGCGGCGTGCTTTTGATCGATTACGACCGCGACGGCTGGCTGGATATTTATTTCACCAACGCCCCGACGGTCGAGATGGCGCTCAAAAACGAAAAATCGAAGAGCCTGCTCTATCGCAACAACCGCAACGGCACTTTCACCGACGTGACCGACCGCGCGGGCGTCGGGTTTCCCGGCTACGCGATGGGCGGCGCGGTCGCCGATTACAACAACGACGGCTTTCCCGATATGTATGTGACCTGTCTCGGCGGCAACGTCCTGTATAAGAACAACGGCGACGGGACCTTTACGGACGTCACCAAACAGGCCGGCGTCGCCGACGGGCGCTGGTCGTCGGGCGCGGCCTTCGGCGATTTCGACGGCGACGGCTTTCTGGATCTCTTTGTTTCCAACTACGTCGATTTCAAGCTCAACGATCTGCCCGGCTTCGGTACGCTGCCGACCTGTAAATTTCGCGGCATCGACGTTCAGTGCGGCCCGCGCGGCCTAAAGGGCGCGGGCGACAACTTTTTCCGCAACAACGGCGACGGAACGTTTAAGGAGATCTCGAAACAGCTCGGGATCGACGACCCGCAGGGCTATTACGGAATGCAGGCGGTTTTTGCTGATTTCGGCGGGACCGGCCGGCCGGATATTTATGTCGCCAACGATTCGACGCCGAACTTCTTTTACCGGAACGACGGCAAAGGCAAGTTTTCCGACGACGGTTTCATTTCCGGGACGGCCGTCAGCGGCGACGGCTCGGAGCAGGGCTCGATGGGCGTGGCGGTCGGCGACTACCTGCACAGCGGAAATTTTGCGATCTACGTGACGAACTTCGTCGATGAGTACAACACGCTCTACCGCAACAACGGCAATTACGATTTCACCGACGTTTCCTTCAGCGCGAGAGTCGCGCAGGCGACGCGTCCGTTTGTCGGCTGGGGCACCGGCTTTTTCGATCTCGATAACGATACGTGGCTCGATCTGTTCGTCGTCAACGGGCACGTTTATCCGCAGATGGACCAGATCTCGTCGGGCGCGAGATACAAACAGGCCAAGCTTTTGTTCGTCAACAACGGCGATACGACCTTCTGCAACGCGACGGCGCAGGCCGGCGCGCCGCTTTCGGAGCTGCGCGTTTCGCGCGGCGCGGCCTTCGGCGATCTCGACAACGACGGCCAGATCGACATCGTCGTCGAAGACCTCGACAGCGCGCCGATGATCCTCAAAAACGAGGGCGACAAAACGAATCACTGGGTGACGCTCGAACTCGGCGCCAAACAGGGAAATCCGCTCGCGATCGGCGCGCGCGTCAGGCTCACGACCGGCAAGATCGTCCAGACCGAAGAGATCCGAAGCGGCGGCAGTTATTTGTCGCAGAGCGATCTGCGCGTTCATTTCGGGCTCGGCGCGGCGACCAAAATCGACTCGATCGAGATTCGCTGGAATTCGGGCAGGGTCGAAACGATCAGGGACGTCGAGGCCGATAAATTTTACGCGATCCTCGAAGGCGAAGGCCTCGTCCCGGTCGAAAAGATCCGGCCGAAAACGAAGAAGTAGTCCGGGGAAAAGATGAGGAAATTATTCATTCTGACGGCCGCGGTTTTTTTGCAGATCAATGCGTTTGCGCAAAATTCCCCGATCGTTTTCAAAGACATTTCGGCTCAGAGCGGGATCACGGTTTCGCATATTTCGGCGGCCGAAAATCGCTATATCATCGAATCGATGAGCGGCGGCGCGGCGGTTTTCGACTGCGACGACGACGGTTTTCTCGACGTCGCGACGGTCAACGGCTCGTCGGTCGAAAGATACAAAAACGGCGGCGATCCGTTCGTCACGCTCTACCGGCAGATCGACGGGGCCGGCTCGAAAACGCCGAAATTCGAAAACGTCACCGCCGCCGCCGGGCTGGCGCGCAAGGGCTGGGGAATGGCGGTCACAGCGGTCGATCTCGACGGCGACGGCGTGCTCGATCTCTTCATCACCGGTTTTAACGGAAACGCCGTTTATCACGGGCTCGGCCAGTGCAGATTTCAGGACGTGACGGAAAAATCCGGCCTCAGGGGCAGCGGATTTATGACCGGCGCGGCGTGGGCCGATTACGACCGCGACGGCGATCTCGACGTTTTCGTGGCGGGCTATGTGACGCTCGATCTGAATAATCTGCCGGTTTTCGGCAGCTCGCAGACCTGTTCCTTCAAAGGCATCCGCGTGCAGTGCGGGCCGCGCGGGCTGCCCGGCGAAAGGGATTATTTCTACCGCAACAACGGCCGCGGCGGCTTCGAAGAGATCGCCCAGAAAATCGGCCTCGGCGACGAAAAAAAATATTACGGGCTCGGCACCGTCTGGGGCGATTACGACAACGACGGCTGGCCGGACCTGTATGTCGCCAACGACGGGACGCCGAATTATCTGTATAAAAACAACCGGGACGGCACGTTCGCCGACGTCGGCTTCGTGACCGGCACGAGTTACAGCGGCGCGGGCGTCGAGCAGGGCTCGATGGGCGTCGCGTGGGGCGATTACGACAACGACGGCTGGCTCGATCTGTTCGTCACGAACTTCGACAACGAACATAACACGCTTTATAAAAACCTCGGCCCGAAGGGCTTTCTGGACGTCTCGATGGAATCGAAAGTCGGCCCGGTGAGCACGCCCTACGTCGGCTGGGGCACCGGTTTCGTCGATTTCGACAACGACGGCTGGCTCGATCTGCTCGTCCTCAACGGGCACGTTTACCCGCAGATCGAGTTCGCGCAGAGCAAAACCCAGCTCGGTTTCCGGCAGCATTTTCTGCTTCACCGGAACCTCGGCGACGGTCGTTTCGAAGACGTCACCGAAAGCTCGGGGCTCAGGGCGCTGCCGCTTTTATCGCGGCGCGGCGCGGCTTTCGGCGATCTCAACAACGACGGTCTGGTCGACGTCGTCGTGACGAATCTCGGCGAAGCTCCGACGGTCCTGCTCAATACGACCGAAAACTCCAATCGAAGCGTTACTTTGAAATTGCTGCAGCCGGGCCCGAACCGCGACGCGATCGGCGCGCGCGCGACTTTGAAAACTAACAAACGCCTGCTGATCCAGGAAGTCGAGGCCGGCGCGAGCTATTTGTCGCAAAACGATTTCCGGCTCCATTTCGGGCTCGCCGGCGACGAAAAAATCGAATCGGTCGAAGTCCGCTGGAGCGACGGGAAAATCGAGAGTGTAACGGGCGTCGAGCCGAATCGAATCGTCACCGTCAGTCAGGGAAAAGGCGTCGCGCGGTCGGTCGTTTTTCGGTAATCCGCGACTTTTGTTGCGTCGTCAAACAAAGTCGCATAAAATGTTTTCGACGCGAAAATTTCTTTTTAATTGAGAGCGGTGCGAGTTTAAAATTTTTGAGGTGTTTACAATGAAAAAAGTTCTTTTTTCGATCATTCTCCTGCTTATGACATCGGCATTTTCAAATGTTTACGCCCAGCGGGAAACGCCGCCGGGCGCGGGCGATAAGAATCTGAACGATAACGATATTAAAATGCGTTCGGTCGAACTGGACCGGATCAAACAGGAAGCGGCCAAAAACGAAGCGGCGTCTTTCGCTCCGATCAATACGAAATTATCGGCCAAATTCCCGCAGATTAAAGAAGACTTCGAGGGCATTCAGCTTTTGCAGGATGCGATCATCAAAGCCTACACGACCGGCAAAACCATCGATTACCGCGTGATCGCAACGTCGGCCGATCAAATAAGCGTCAAGGCCAAACGGCTCGATGCGAATATTTTCGCCGATACCAAAAAAGATAAGGAAGAAAAGACGGAAACAAAACAGCCCGAGAAATTAAAACCGATCGCCGATCTGATCGTCGAACTGGATAACACGATCGGCAGTTTCGTTTCGAGCAAGATCTTCGGAAACATCAATGTCATCGAGCCGGAAGCGGCGATCAAAACGCGGACGGATCTGCTCAACATCATCAAGCTGAGCGAAAAGCTTTCGGCCGAAGCGAAAAATATGAAGTAGTCGGTTGTTCTGATTCGACGCAGCAGCGCGATTTTGGAGGCGTGAAAAATGAAAAGCACGATTTTGGGGGTGTTCGGTTGTCTGATCTTGACTTCCTCGATTTTTGCGCAGGTTTCTCCCCGTCCGGTGGCCGACGCCGAAATTCGCGACAATGATTCGATGAGAATGCGGGCTTTACAGCTCGAACGGGTCAAACGGGAGGCCAATAAAAAGGCGCTGCCGGAACCGGATCAGGAGCAGATCGTCAAACTGGCCGAAATCAAAGAGGACTTCGAGGGCATTCAAAAGCTCGAAAACGAAATCGTCAAAGCCTATACCACCGGCAAGACGATCAACTACGGAAAAATCGAAGACTCGGCCGCGCGGATTTCAAAGAAGGCGCTCAGACTCGATGCGAATCTGTTCGGCTCGCCGGCGGACGATCGCCCGGAGGCCGGAAAACGGGACGAAAAAAAGAAAAAAGGCGTCCGGGAACTGATCATCGAATTGGACGGGGCGATCGGCAACTTTGTGCGCAGCCCCATTTTTTCGAACGGCAAACTGGTCGATTCGAAGGTTTCGGAAAAATCCCAGAGCGATCTGCGGAAGATCATCAAAATCAGCGAAGCCCTTTCAGAAGAAGCGAAAAAAAATTTATAAGCGGCAGGGAAAGATCGGCCGGGCCCGCGCCGGCCGATTTGTCTTTCCGGCGGATATCTTCAAACCTGCTTGCCGGCGTTTTGGCGGCCGATGTTCTTTTTCGGCTCCGGGAAGACGCGGGCATCGTATCGTTCGAGAAGATCAGACCATTAAGAAAGTAATCTGAGATTTGAACATGCTTCGTTTGGCGGGCGCAGTCTGTGATTCGTAATTCATAACATTCGAGATGAGACAATTTATCGGCACTAAATACTTACTGATCTTTGTTTTGACGGCCGTTTCGGCGACCGTCGCGATGGCCGGCGACCGTGTCAAAGTGGCGGGCGGCGTCATCGAAGGCGCCGGGAAACAGGCGTCGGGTGTGAGGATTTTCAGGGGCGTGCCCTACGGCGCGCCGCCGGTCGGCGAGCTGCGCTGGCGGGCGCCGCAGGCCGTCAAAAGCTGGACGGGCGTCCGGCCGGCGGCCGATTTCGGACCGCGCTGCGTGCAGCATCCGGTGTTCAGCGATATGATGTTCCGCTCGAACGGGATGAGCGAGGACTGTCTCTATCTGAACGTCTGGACGCCGGCCGCGAAGGCGGGCGCGAAGCTGCCGGTGCTCGTTTATTTCTACGGCGGCGGCTTTATCGCGGGCGACGGCTCGGAGTATCGCTACGACGGCGAGAGCATGGCCGCGAAAGGCGTCGTCGTCGTGACGATGAGTTACCGGCTCGGCGTTTACGGCTTTCTCGCGCATCCCGAACTGACGAAGGAGTCGCCGCACAAAGCGTCCGGTAATTACGGCCTGCTCGATCAGGCGGCCGCGCTCCGCTGGGTCGCCGACAACATCGCGGCGTTCGGCGGCGACCCGCGCAAAGTGACGATTGCCGGCGAATCGGCCGGTTCGTTCTCGGTCAGCGCGCAGATGGCCTCGCCGCTTTCGAAGGCCCTGATCCGCGGCGCGATCGGCGAGAGCGGCTCGGTGCTCGGACAAAAATCGTCGCCGCGCGTCGTGCCGCTCGCCGACGCCGAAAAACGCGGCACGGAGTTCGCGGCGGCCGTCGGCGCGGACTCGCTCGCCAAACTCCGCGCGCTGTCGACGGACGAGCTGCAGAAAGCCACCGCCGGCTGGCGCTGGTCGTTTCCGATGACTGTCGACGGCTACTTTTTTACGGAATCGCCCGACAGGACCTATGCGGAAGGCCGGCAGGCCCGCGTCCCGCTGCTCGCCGGCTGGAACACCGAAGAATCGAACTGGCGCGCCCTCTTCGGGAAGGACGACCCGACGCCGGCCAACTACGAAAAGATCGTCCGCGCGCGCTTCGGCGAGCGCGCCGCCGAAATTCTGAAGCTCTACCCCGGCGCGACGCGCGACGAGGTGATGAGTTCGGGAACCGCGCTGACGGGCGATCAGTTTATCGGTTTCGGGACGTGGAAATGGCTCGACGTTCACGCGAAGACTTCCGGCCGGCCGACGTTTCGCTATCTCTATGCGCGGCCGCGGCCCGCCCCGAAGGACGCAAAGCCCGACGCCGGGATCCCGGCGGGCGCGGTGCATTCGGCCGAGATCGAATACGCGATGGGCAATCTCGCGACAAACAAGGTCTTCGCGTGGACGCCCGAGGATTACAAGGTCTCGCGGCTGCTGCAGGAATATTTCGCGAACTTCGTCAGGACCGGCGACCCGAACGGGAAAAATCTTCCGGTCTGGAAAAGCCTGACGGCCGGCCAGCCCGCGCCGGTCATGCGGATCGACGTCGATTCGCGGCTCGAAACCGAGACGACGCGGCCGCGCTACCTGTTTCTCGACAGCTTTTAAGGTTCGACGATCGGGCGGGGACGGCGACAGTCAAAACGCGCCCCCCGATTTTACGGCATTTCCTGATACATATGAGAGCGAAAATTATCGAAGCCGTTCGCAGCCTGTGCTGTGTGATCCTGCTTTTGTGCGGACTGACCGTCGCGGGCGCGCAGGTGCTCGGCGACCCAGAAGACGTCGGGCGCGATTTTCAATTGCCGGAAAACGTCTTTTTCGTCGGCAGCCGGCTGACTGAATTCGATGCCGCGAGCGGCGCGGGGAGTCTCGTCTGGGACCGCTATCAGCGCAGCTATTCGCTCAATTTCAACAAGCTCGACCGCGGCTGGACGCGCGCCAAAGCGACCGAGTTTCCCGGCACGGAATACGACGAGAACCCGGTGCTGCCGTTTTCCGTTTCGTTCGTCGACGCGCGGACGATCCGTCTGCGGTTCAACTCGCGGCCCGGCGCTTTCGACGACGCGCCGTCGCTGATGCTCGCCGGCGCGGTGCCGCAAGATAATTCATGGAAGGTTACGGAAACCGCCGAACAGGTCTCGTATAAAAGCGCTTACGGCGAGGTGCGGATCATCAAAAATCCGTGGCATATCGAGCTTTACGACGCGAAAGGGAATCTGCTGACGCGCACGCAGACCTTGGGCGACCCGCACAGCTTTCTCGCTTCGACGCCGTTTTCCTTCGTCCGGCGCACGAGCGATCTCGGCCGAAGGTTCGCGGCGACGTTCGCGCTCGCGCCCGGCGAGAAGCTCTTCGGCGGCGGCGAGTCGTTCACGCGGCTCGACAAGCGCGGGCAGCGGATGAACCTGACGACGCGCGACGCGATGGGCGCGCAGGGACCGCTTCAATACAAGCCGATCCCGTTTTTCCTGAGCAGCCGCGGCTACGCGATGTTCGTCCACACGTCGGCGCCCGTGACGTTCGATTTCGGGCAGAGCTACGATGCGCACAACACGATCTACGCGGCCGACGACCGGCTCGATCTCTTTATTTTCCTCGGCGAGCCGAAGGACGTGCTTTCCGAATACACGGCGCTGACGGGCCGCAGCCCGGTGCCGCCGCTCTGGTCGTTCGGCTTCTGGATGAGCCGCATCACCTACAACTCCGAGGATCAGGTCCGCGACGTCACGGCGAAGCTCCGGCAGTATCGGATACCGACCGACGTGATCCATCTCGATACCGGCTGGTTCGAGACCGACTGGCGCAGCAACTATCAATTCTCGAAATCGCGCTTCCGCGATCCGGCGGCGATGATCGGCGATCTCCGCAAGCAGGGCTTTCGCGTCTCGTTGTGGCAGTACACCTATTTCACGCCGAAGAACGAGCTTTTCAAGGAGATCGTCGACAACAAGTTCGCGGTCGGGAGCGACGACGGCGCGCGGCCCTTCGAGGACGCGGTGCTCGACATGAGCAATCCGGCGGCCGTCAAATGGTATCAGGACAAGCTCGCCGCGCTGCTGAAGATGGGCGTCGGCGCGATCAAGGTCGATTTCGGCGAAAATGCGCCGATCACCGGGCGCTATTTTTCGGGCCGGAGCGGGCTTTACGAGCATAATCTTTATCCGCTGCGCTACAACAAGGCCGTCGCCGACGTGACCAAAGAAGTGACCGGCGACACGATCATCTGGGCGCGGAGCGCGTGGGCCGGGAGCCAGCGCTACCCGCTGCACTGGGGCGGCGACGCCGAGAACACGAACTCGGCGATGGCCGCCGAACTGCGCGCCGGTCTGTCGTTCGGGCTGTCGGGCTTTACTTACTGGAGCCACGACGTCGGCGGCTTCGTCGACCGCGCGCCGCGCGATCTCTACCGGCGCTGGCTCGCGTTTGGCGTGCTCACCTCGCACACGCGGGCGCACGGCGCGCCGCCGCGCGAGCCGTGGGAATACGACGCGGGACTCGTCGAAGACTTCCGCCGCGCGCTCGACATGCGTTATTCATTGATGCCCTACATCTACGCGCAGGCCGCCGATTCGTCGGCGAAGGGCCACCCGATGCTGCGGACTTTGTTTTTCGAGTTCCCGCAGGACGAAACGTCGTGGCTCGTCGACGACGAATACATGTTCGGCTCCGATCTATTGGTCGCGCCGCTCTTCGACGAAAGCGGCAGCCGCAAGGTCTATCTGCCGCCGGGCGCGTGGATCGATTATCAAACGGGCAAGAGTTACGAGGGCGCGCGCTGGCACGAGATCGCGGTCGGCGCGGTCCCGGTCGTGCTGCTCGCGAAAAGCGGCGCCGTCATCCCGCACGTCAAGCCGGCGCAGAACACCGGCGAGATCGACTGGAACGACGTCGAGCTGCGCGTTTTCGGCGGCGAGAACAAAACGCTTTCGACGCTCTTCGCGCTTCCGAACGAAAAGCCGCGCACGCTCGAAGTCGCGCCGTCGGGCAAAGGCTGGACGATCAAAAACGATTTTTCGAACGGAAAAATAAAATGGACCGTCCGCAAGGCGTTCTAGCGTTTTGAGTCCCGCCTTCAGGCGGCCATTGGCTTCATCGGGAATTTATTTCCAAAGACCGCCCGTTCGATGCGGCGCTTTTCGTTCGTTCAAAAAGTTGTTTGCCAATGAAACGAAAGGCCACCTGAAGGCGGGACTCAGTACGCCGATTACATTATGAAAATTTACCGATTGACGATCATCGCCTGTTTACTCTTCGCGTTTCTCCCGGCGGCCGCGCAGAAGTTCGAGAATCTCGCGCCGACGCCGCCGATGGGCTGGAACAGCTGGAACGGCTTCGGCTGCCGCGTCGACGAGAAGCTGATCCGCGAAACGGCCGACGCGCTCGTCGCGAGCGGCATGAAGGACGCCGGCTACCAATACGTCGTGATCGACGACTGCTGGCACGGCGAGCGCGACGCGCAGGGCTTTATCCAGCCCAACAAGGAGCATTTCCCGTCGGGCATGAAGGCGCTCGGCGATTATATCCATTCGAAAGGCCTCAAATTCGGCATCTACTCGGACGTCGGCCGGCTGACCTGCGGCGGGCGTCCCGGCAGCCGCGGCCACGAGTATCAGGACGCGCTGACCTATGCTTCGTGGGGCGTCGATTATCTCAAATACGACTGGTGCGCGTCCGAGGGACTGAACGCCGTCGGCGCCTACACGACGATGCGCGACGCGCTCTACGCGGCGCAGCGCCCGGTCGTCCTGAGCATCTGCGAATGGGGCGACAACAAGCCGTGGGAATGGGCGAAACCGATCGGCCATCTCTGGCGGACGACCGGCGATATCACGCACTGCTGGGACTGCGAGGAGAACCACGGCTCGTGGTCCAGCCTCGGCGTCATGCGGATTCTCGACAAGCAGCGCGGCCTGCGCGTTCACGCCGGGCCCGGCCACTGGAACGATCCCGACATGATGGAGGTCGGCAACGGCATGAAGCAGAACGAGGACCGCGCGCATTTTTCGATGTGGGCGATGCTCGCCGCGCCGCTCGTCGCGGGCAACGACGTCCGCGCGATGTCGAAGGAAACGCAGGCGATTTTGACCAACAAAGACGTCATCGCCGTCGATCAGGACGCGCTCGGCATTCAGGGTTTTCCGGCGGTCAGCGAGGACGGGCTCGAAATGTGGCTCAAGCCGCTCGCGAACGGCGACTGGGCGGTCTGCTTCCTCAACCGCGCGAACGAGGCGAAGGCGATCGAATTCGACTGGAAGGCGCATTATCTCAAGGACGACAACTTCCAGAAGCAGCTCGACGCCGCGGCGGTCACCTACAAGATCCGCGATCTCTGGACGAAAAAAGATCTCGGGACGACCGACACGGTTTTCAGGACCTCGGTCCCGCCGCACGACGTCGCGATGCTCCGGCTGACGCGGTAGAGGATCACAAATTACAGATCGCCGGCCGGGCGAAGTACTGAGTCCCGCCTTTAGGCGGCCTTTCGTTTCAATGGGAAAAATCGGCAAATGAAACGAGCGGCCTTTCGTTTCGGCGGGAATTTATTTGTAAATGAAACTCGGGGCCGCCTTCAGGCCAATGGCCTTAAGTTAAGCGCGAAGTTGAATGGGTTGAATGGTTTAATAGAACGCGGATGACGCGGATGACGCGGATTTACGCGGATTGTTTTAGAGTTAAAGAAAAACCCAAAGAAAAATCCGCGTAAATCTGCCAAATCCGCGTCATCCGCGTTCTATTTTTACTCGTCGTAAAGACAACATCGTGTAGAACTTATTCCTTAACTTAATGCCATTGGCCTTCAGGCGGCCTTACCTTTCATCGGGAAAAAAACGCAAATGAAACGAGCGGCCTTTCGTTTCGGCGGGAATTTTTTCCGAATGTAGCGAAAGGCCGCCTGAAGGCGGGACTCAGTACGCCTGATCAAAACCGCAGGGCTTTTAAGTAGTCGAAGCTTATTTTAATGCTCGCGAGCGGGTCGCCGGGCGTCGTGTCCTGTTCAATGTAGTAATGCTCGAAGCCGGCGCGTTTGCGCTCGGCGAAGATCTTGCGGAAATCGATCACGCCGCGGCCGACCTCGGTGAAGTCTTTTTTCGGCGTCGCGTCCATGTCCTTGACGTGGACGAGCGGGAAGCGGCCCGGATACTGCTCGAAATATGGAAGCGGGTCGAAGCCGGCCTTGCCGATCCAGTAAAGATCGATCTCCATCTCGACGGCGGCCGAAGTTTCGGCGAGGATCAGCTCGTAGGGAACTTTGCCGTCGATCGCGCGGAACTCGAAATCGTGGTTGTGATAGGCGAAGCCGAGGTTCGCTGTGCGGCACGCTTCGGCGGCTTTGTTGATGGCCTCGACGAGCTTTTTGTAATCGTCGAGCGTCTTTCTTTCGGGTTCGGGGACGTAGCCGAGGACGATTCGGCGATGACCGATCGCGCGGGCGGCTTCGAGCGCCGGTCCGAGATCGCCGCGCAGCGTCTTCGTGTCGATGTGCGCCGACGGCGAATCGAGCTTCAAACGCTTGAGGATCTTCGCGATCTCGTCCGGCTTGCGGTCGAAATAACCGGCGAACTCGACTTCCTTGACGCCGGTCGCGGCGACCCGTTCGAGCGTCCCCGCGAAATCGGCCGCGAGCGCTTTGCGGACCGTGTAAAGCTGGAGCCCGATCTTCGAAAGTTTGTGTTTGCCTCTGGTTTGGCCCGTCACTTCGAGCGTCTTCAAAAAAAGCGCGCCGCCGGTTAAAGTTTTCAGAAAGTTTCTTCGGTTCATTTTTTTATCGATTAGCTGAAAACTCAAAACTGGAGCGCGGGCATCCCTGCCCGCCTTGAGCGCGAAAGCGCGAACGAACGTTTCGCCTTCGATGGCCGCTTCACGAAGCGCGACGTTCGACACTGCTTGCGCAGTGTTGGCGGGCAGGGATGCCCGCGCTCCAGTTCTGTGTCTAGCGCCAGCTCACCGCCTTGTCCAGCCTGAATGCGCCGGTCAGGCGCGCGTCGCGGGAGGATCCGCCGACCGTGATCCTGAAATCGCCCGGTTCGGCCGTCCAGCTTTGTTTCGCGGGATCGTAGAAGGCGAACGCCTTGCGGTCGAGCGCGATCGTCACCGTTTTCTTCTCGCCCGCTTTGAGAAAGACTTTCTGAAAGCCCTTGAGCTCCCGCGGCGGGCGCGGCAGCGACGACTGCGTGTCGCCGACGTAAACTTGCGCGACCTCCGCGCCGTCGCGCCCGCCCGTGTTTTCGAGCGTGAACGTGACGTCGAGGTTCGCGCCGCCGGTTTTCGCGAGCTTTAAGTTCGAGTATTTGAACGTCGTGTAGGACAGCCCGTGGCCGAACGGGAAGAGCGGCGCGATGCTTTTCGAGTCGAACCAGCGGTAGCCGACGAAGACGCCTTCCGAGTAATCGACCGTCTTGCCGTCGCCCGGATAGCGGCCGAACGCGTTCGAGTCCTCCCATCTACGCAAGAAGGTGGCCGGGAGCCTGCCCGACGGCGAAACGCGGCCGAGCAGTACGTCGGCGAGCGCGTTTCCGCCTTCCTGACCGTAATAAAATGCCTGCACGACGGCCGGAACCTTGTCGAGCCAGCCGTCCATCAAAACTGGGCCGCCGGACGTGTTGACGACGATCGTCCGCGGGTTGGCGCGCGCGACGGCCGCGATCAGCTCTTTCTGATCGGCGGGCAGATCGAGCGACGCGCGGTCGCGCGCCTCGACCTCGACGCTGTCGGAAAGCCCGACGAAGACGACGGCGACGTCCGAGCTTCGGGCGGCCGCGACGGCTTTCTCCAGTATGTCTTCGGGCAGCCGCCGCCAGCCGAGCACGAGATCGGCGTTGCCGCGGTTTTCGTAATGCTCGATCAGGATTTTATGCCGTTCGCCCGCGCGGAGCTCGACCGCCGCCGCGCCTTTCAAGGTCGCGTGGTCGCCCCAGACGTCGACGACGAGCTTGTCGTCGAGATACAGCCTTCCGCCGTCGTTGCTCGCGAGGCTCAGCGCGTAGCGGCCGGTTTCGGGCGCGGTCAGAAAGCCGGTCCAGCGGTTCGAGAAGAGATCGGACGGGAAGTTTTCGGCCGGCGCGCCGGTCGCCCAGTGAAAATCGAGCGTCGCGTCGGTCCGCGTGAAAGCGGGCGCGCCGGCGAGCGTCATGTTCGCGAAATATTCGCCGCGCAGACCGTTTTCCCGGCCGTCGGGCGTCGTCAGCGCCGATGCCGGGACCGGCGTCGTGTCGTCGAGCGCGACGATGCCGGGCGCGAAGTCGATCCTGACGCGGTCGCCGAGGGCGGTTTTGAGCCCTTCGAGCGGACTTACCTTATAGACCGGAACGACTTCGGCCGAGCCGCCGCCGCCGATCCGCGCGGCGTCGGCGTTCGGGCCGATGACGGCGATCGAGCGCGTCTTCGCGGCGTCGATCGGAAGCGCGGCGCGTTCGTTTTTGAGCAGGACGATGCCGCCGGTCGCGGCCTCGCGGGCGAGCGCGCGGTGCGCGGGCGTGTCGAGCGCGCCCTTGTCGGGCGTCTTGCCGTCCATAAGGCCCGCCCAAAACATCACGCGGAGCAGCCGGCGGACCATCTCGTCGAGCTGCCGTCGGTCGATCTCTCCGGCGGCCAAAGCTTTTTTGACGGCTTCGGGGTTGAGAAAGGAGCCGGTCGGCATTTCGAGATCGAGGCCGTTGCGCAAGGTCGGGACTGTCGAATGGACCGCGCCCCAGTCGCTCATCACGAGGCCCTGAAAGTTCCAGCGTTTCTTGAGCGTTTCGTTGAGCAGAAACTCGTTTTCCGAGGCGTAGAAGCCGTTGAGCCGGTTGTAGGACGCCATCACCGACCAGACGCCGGCTTCCTCGACCGACGCGCGGAAGGCCGGAAAATAGAGCTCGTTGAGCGCGCGCTCGTCGACGCGTACGTCGATCGTCATCCGGTCGATCTCCTGATTGTTGGCGGCGAAATGCTTGACCGACGGGATCACGTTCTCGGACTGCATGCCGCGAATATAGGCGACGGCCATCCGCGCGGCGAGGAACGGGTCCTCGCCGAAGCTCTCGAAATTGCGCCCGCCGAACGGCGTCCGCTGGATGTTGACGCACGGGCCGAGCAGCACGTTTTTGCCCTTCGCCTTGGTTTCCTCGGCGATCGCCGCGGCGACGCGGCCGATCAATGCGGGATCGAAGCTCGCGGCGAGCGCGATGCCCGACGGGAAAGAGGTCGCCGGCGCCTGCCGCACGCCGACCGGGCCGTCGGTCATCTTCAGCGCCGGAATGCCGAGGCGCGGGACCGGCACCGTGTCGAAACCGGTCCCGGCGAGCATCGAGACCTTCTCGTCGAGCGTTAACTGCCCGAGCAGTTCGTCGATCTTTACTTCGATCGAGCGGTCCGGTTTCTGCGCGCCGGTCGGGACCGGGCAGACAAGGGCCGCAAGCAGGATAATCGCCGAAAATTGAAGCCGTAGGTTTCGCGAAATCTTCATCAAATCTCTCCGAACGGTCGAATCGCGTTGAAAAAAGAAACAAAAAGAAATTCGGGGAGCGGATACTGCCAAAGGTTTGAAAAAGATTCTATCATAACTTTGCGGCTTTGTTGCATGGCCTTACAAAAGATCGTAAAGTAAAGGCCTGAACATAAAGTTGTAATCAAAAGAATCGAATCCCGAAAGCGATGTTATGAAAAAAACGATAATCTCCATCGTTGGACTGTTGTTTTTCGCGGCGGCCGGCTTTTCGCAGACGCCGACGCCGACGCCGACGCCGAACGCCGATTCCGACGTCGTCAAGATCTCGACCGCGCTGATCCAGCTCGACGTGACGGTGACGGACCGGAACGGCAAAGTCGCCGGCGGTCTGAAGCCCGAAGATTTCGAGATCTTCGAGAACGATAAGAAGCAGTCGATCACGACCTTCTCCTACGTCGAATCGGCCCCGGCAAAACAAAACGCGCCCGACGCCTCGGCGCCGAACCGGAGCGACGCGCCGGTCGCTTCCGCGCTGCTGCGGCCGGAACAGGTCCGCCGGACGATCGCGCTCGTCGTCGACGATCTCGGCTTGTCGGCCGAAAGCATCCTGTCGGTGAAGAAAGCTCTCAAAAAGTTCGTCGATGAGCAGATGCAGCCGAACGATCTGGTCGCGATCGTCCGTACCGGCAGCGGCGTCGGGGCGCTTCAGCAGTTCACCTCGGACAAAAATCTGCTCTATTCCGCGATCGAAAAAATCCGCTGGAACCCGATCGGCCGCAGCGGCGTCGGCGCGTTCAACCCGATCGAGCCGACCCTGCAGGAGCTGATCCAGGCCAACACCGCCGTGCCGAGCCGGGCCGGTTCGGTCGCCGACCAGCAGGACGCGCAGCTCGACGCCGAAAGGGACCGGATCGCGGTCTTTAACGAGCTCCGCGAAGACCTTTTCACGATCGGAACGCTCGGCGCGCTCGATTTCGTCGTCCGCGGGATGAGCGATCTGCCCGGCCGCAAAACGATGATGGTCTTCTCGGACGGTTTTTCCTACTGCACGAAGACCGATTCGAAAAAGGACGCGGCGCGCTGCACGAAGATGGAGGATGCGCTCCGGCAGCTGACCGACCTGTGCAACCGCTCGTCGGTCACGATCTACACGCAGGACGCGCGCGGCCTGATGCCGACAGGGCTGACGGCGCAGGACAATCCGGTCTCGCTGCCGAACTCGCTGCCGCAGAAGCTCCGGACGCGCACGGACGAGCTGCAGGACCGGCAGCAGGGGCTCGGAGTCCTGGCAGGCGACACGGGCGGCCGGGCGGTCGTCAACACGAACGATCTCAATCTCGGGCTGACGCAGATGCTCGAAGACACGAAGGGCTATTATCTGATCGGCTACCAGCCGGACTCCGACTCGTTCGATCCGAAAACGCACCGTTTCAACAAACTGAGCGTCCGGGTCCGGCCGGAGGGGCTCAGCGTCCGCTACCGGAGCGGCTATTTCGGCGTCTCCGACGAAGATCTGAGCCGGACGGCCGCGCAGACCGAAACGCCCGCGCGGCAGATCATCAAATCGCTGCTCTCGCCGTTTGCCGCCAACGGGATCGGTCTGAAGCTCAACACTTTGTTCGGCAAGGACGACAAGAACAACGCCTTCGTGCAGTCGTTTCTCCACATCGACGCGAAGGATCTGATCTTTACCGACGCGCCGGACGGCCAGAAACAGGCGACGATCGACGTGGTCGCGGTCAGCTTCGGCGAAAACGGCGCGATCGTCGATCAGTTCGGTCAGAACTATACGATCAGGGTGAAGCCCGAAGATTATCAGAAAAAACTGACCGAGGGCTTTGTTTACAACTTCGTTTTTCCGGTCAAAAAGCCCGGCGCGTATCAGATGCGCGTCGCGATCCGCGACGCGGCGAGCGCGAAGATCGGCTCGGCCGGCCAATTCATCGAGGTTCCCGATCTGAAAGGCGGCGAGCTTTCGGTTTCCGGCATCGTGCTCGAAAATTTTACGTTGGCGCAGTGGAAGGCGCTCGCCTCGCAGAATACGGGGCAGCGGCAGCTCGATCTGCTGCAGGACACTTCGCTCCGGCGGTTCAGGCGGGGGACGATTTTGAGCTACACGGCCGAGATCTACAACGCCCGGCTCGATTCGTCAAAAACTCCGCAGCTCGAAACGCAGATCCGGATCTTTCGCGACGGGAAGCCCGTGCTTGACGGCAAGCCGGGCCCGTTCGACGCGGCCGGGCAGAGCAATCCGGCGAAGCTGCAGTTTGCCGGCGCGATCGGTCTCGGCAGCGAAATGAAGCCCGGCGACTATGTACTGCAGATCCTGATCGTCGACAAACTGGCCAAATCGAAGCGCCGGCTGGCCGATCGATGGGTCCAGTTCGAACTGATCGATTAGCGCGGAGTTTTATAAAGGCGAATTATTTCGGCGCGATCAGCACGTAGTTTTTGCCCTTGTAGAAGCGGACGCCCTTGGCGTCGAGCGTCATCTGGAGCGGGCGCGGGCGCTTCATCGCGGCGTCGGCGGTGGTCGCGACCGAGAATATCTCCTTACTGCTCAGATCGAAGATCTTGACCGAGCCGTCGGCCGCGAAGCCGAAGCCGTAAGCGCCGGTCGCGAGCGTTTTGCCGCCGAAATCGACGGGCGAGTCGGTGATGAAAAAGCCCTCGTATTTGCCGCTGATCTCGGTCGAATAGCCGGAGGTATCGACCATTCCGGCGAGGATATAGCGGTCCTTGCCGAGCGTCGCGGCGGCCGTGTTGCGGGCCTGCGTGGCGGCGCTCTGGCCGGCGAAGTAAAAGCTGGTCGGCACGACCTTTGTCAGCGCGGCGCCCGTCAGCAGCTCGAAACCGTTCTTGGTCTGCGCCCCGGCGGTCGCGGAAAAGCCCGCGACGAGAACCCAGAACAGACCGAAAAACAACATTTTGCGGTAGAAATTAGACATCGTCTTTCTCCATTTTTAATTTTTACGGAAATAGTTTATATTACTTTTGTCTGGTCGTAAAACAAAGTTCGGTTAGTTTATTGTAACAGAAAATTAAATTTCCGCGAGCGTCTTTTGCAGTCGCCTCGCGAGCGTGACGAAAACTTTCTTTTTCGCGAAACCCGCCGTCGGCGATAACGAAATTGCGGGATCGGCCGCCCGTTTTTCTTGACGAACCGGCGGAAATCCCGGCAGAGGCGGGTCGAAAGCGGGAACGCAATTGGTCAGACCAATTATCGCTTTGCCGGCGCCGTCCGGACATCGCCCGTTTCCTGTCCCGGCGGCGTCCGGCGCGGCGTCCGGCAGAACAGTTGAAAACTACTGCAATCGCAGGGGTTATCGGCGATTTTCAGAAAAACATCAAAAAACGAAAAAAATCTTGAAGAATTTGAAAGGATTGAATAGAATGGAACGGCAGCTTTTCAATTTCTTCTTTTATCTAAAGGAAAACTTAGAATCCAAATGAAAACGACAGCTTTTTTCCTATTAGTCGCCATTTTCTTTCAGACCTTTTGTCTACAAGTGCAACAAAGTTTTGCGCAGGACGCGAAAACGCTCGCGATGACCGATCTCGCCGACAGTCAGGCGTATCTGCAAAAGATGATGAAGCTCGCCAAGCCGCGGCCCGATTACTCGAAGCAGATCGAGGCGCTGCTCAAAAAGATGACGCTCGAAGAAAAAGTCGGGCAGATGACGCAGCTTGCGCTCGGAATGATCATCAAGGGCCGCGATCAGGACGCGCAGATCGATCCGGCGAAGCTCGACAAGGCGATCGTCAAATACGGCGTCGGCTCGATCCTCAACGTCAGCGATCAGGCGCTCTCGGTCGATAAATGGCGCGAGATCGTCGGCGAGATCCAAAAAGCCTCGGGCAAGACGCGGCTCAAGATCCCGAACATTTACGGCATCGATTCGATCCACGGCGCGAACTACGTCCGCGACGCGACGCTCTTCCCGCAGGAGATCGGGATGGCCGCGACGTGGAACCCGCTCCTGATGCACCGCGCGGCGCAGATCACCGCCGCCGAAACGCGCGCGGCGGCGCTGCCGTGGAGCTTTTCGCCGGTGCTCGACATCGGCCGCCAGCCGGTCTGGCCGCGTTTCTGGGAGACGTTCGGCGAGGACCCGTATCTCGCGAAAGTGATGGGCGCGGCGTTCGTCCGCGGGCTCGAAGGCGACGATCTCCGCAGCGAAACGTCGGTCGCGTCGAGCCTCAAGCACTATATGGGCTACAGTTTTCCGCTGACGGGCCGCGACCGCACGCCGGCGTGGATTCCCGAAAATTACCTGCGCGAGTATTTTCTGCCGACCTTCGAGACGGCCGTCAAATCCGGCGCGCGGACGGTGATGATCAACTCGGCCGAGATCAACGGCGTGCCGGGCCACGTCAACAAGCACGTGATGACCGACATTCTCAAGGGCGAATTGAAGTTCGACGGCTTCATCGTCTCCGACTGGGAGGACATCAAGAAACTCGTCACGTTCTGGAGGGTCGCGCCCGACGAGAAGGAAGCGACGCGGATGGCCGTGATGGCCGGCATCGATATGTCGATGGTCCCGAACGACTACAGCTTCGCCGATCTTCTGATCCAGCTCGTCAAGGAAGGCAAAGTGCCGATGACGCGGATCGACGACGCCGTGCGCCGCATTCTGCGCGTCAAATACGAGCTCGGGCTCTTCGAAAATCCGATGCCGTCCGACGCCGCGAAGAGCAATTTCGGCCGTCCGGAATACGCCGAAGTCTCGCTCGAAGCCGCGCGCGAATCGCTCGTCCTTTTGAAGAACGACAGGAACACGCTGCCGCTCGCGAAGAATAAAAAGGTGCTCGTCACCGGCCCGACCGCCGACTCGCTGATCTCGCTCAACAACGGCTGGACGTGGGTCTGGCAGGGCTCGGAGGAATCTCTTTATCCGAAGAACAAGCCGACGATCCAAAAAGCGATCGAGCAGAAGCTCGGCGGCCGTAATTTCGAGTTCGTTCAGGGCACGAAGATCACCCGCCCGCCGAACTCGCCGTCGAACGGCACGCCGACCGACATCGACGTCGAAACGGACGTCGAGAAAGCCGTCGACAAGGCCAAAGACGCCGACACGGTCGTGCTCTGTCTCGGCGAGGGATCGTATACCGAAACGCCCGGCAACGTCACCGATCTGACGCTTTCCGAAACGCAGCTCCGCTTCGCCGAGCGGATCATCGCGACCGGCAAGCCGGTCGTGCTCGTGATGGTCGAAGGCCGTCCGCGCATCATCAGCCGGATCGCCGACCGGGTTTCCGCGATCCTGCTCGCGCTCAACCCGTCGAGCGAGGGCGGCACCGCGATCGCCGACGTGCTTTTCGGCGACTACAACCCGAACGGCAAACTGCCGTTCACCTACCCGCGCAACCCGAACAACCTGATCATGTACGATCACAAGCTGTTCGAGACCGAGGAGACCGGCTTCGGCAATGCCGCCAACCGCGCGCAGTTCGATTTCGGCTTCGGTCTGAGCTACACGAGCTACGCCTACAGCAATCTGAAGCTCTCGTCGGCGACGTTTCCGGCGGCGGGCGAGCTGACGGTCAGCGTCGACGTCAAAAACACCGGCGCGCGGGCCGGCAAGGAGACGGTCATTCTCTACGTCCGCGACGAATACGCGACGCTTTCGCCGGCCGGCAAGCGCGTCCGCCGGTTCGCGAAGATCGCGCTCGACGCGGGCCAGACCAAGACCGTCACGTTCAAACTGAACAAAGACGATTTGTCATTCATCGGTTCGGACAACAAACCGACCGTCGAACCCGGAGAGTTTACGGTGATGGTCGGCGGACAGTCCGGAAAATTCACGCTCAAATAAACGATGAAGGTCGGGGTGAGACGGGCCGCGCCGCGGTTCGTCTCGCTCCGGTAAAATATCTGAAAAACAACGCTTTTCGATGAAAAGAACGGTTATCGTCATTCTGATTCTGATGGTCGGCCTGCAAATCGCGGCCGCGCAGTCGCCCGCGCGCGAACACGCCGAACGGCTCGGACGCGGCATGAACCTCTCGTTTCTCGAAAACTGGTGGAACGGGACGAAGGCGAAGAACTACACGGATTTCGTCAAGCCGGACGAAGCCGCGAAACGCGAAAAAGAGTTCGCCGACATCGCGGCGGCCGGTTTCAAAACTGTCCGCATCCCGATCTGCTTCGGCGCGTGGGCGAGTCTCGACAAGCCCTATCGCTGGACGAACGAGGACGGGCTCAAAACGGCCGACGTCTTTATCAAACGGGCGCTCGAAAGCGGTCTCAACGTGATCGTCGATCTCCATCACACGGAGTTCGACGGCCAGACGGCGGGCGCGGCCTCGACCGAACGGCTCGTCTGGCTCTGGCGCGAGCTCGCCGCGCGATATAAGGATACGGACCCGGAAAAGGTCCTTTTCGAGCTCCGCAATGAGCCGCACGACATCGCGGCCGAGGAATGGCGCGCGCAGGCCGCAGAGCTCATCAAAACCGTCCGCGCGATCGCGCCGAAGCATACGCTCGTCGTCGGCTTTCACGACTGGAATTCGCGCAAAGCATTGATCGAATCCGCGCCGTTCGCCGACGGAAACATCATCTACACGTTTCATTACTACGACCCGTTCCTCTTCACGCATCAGGGCGCGACGTGGGCCGGCGAAGGGCTTGCCGACGTCCGGGACGTGCCGTTCCCGTGGACGAAGAAGGTCAAGATCGAGGTGCCGGCGAGCGCGAAGGGCAAATGGGTCGAGGGTTTGATCCGGGATTACGAGGCCGATTCGCAGAGCGATAAAATGTTCGCCGATCTCAAAGCGGCCAAAGACTGGTCGGAAAAATACAAAGCGCCGATTTTCCTGGGCGAATTCGGCTCGTATTCGAGATACGGCGCGCTCGCCGACCGGTGTCGTCACGCGGCGGTCGTCTACGCGGCGCTCGGGAAATTGAAGATCCCGAACGCGTGGTGGGAATGGAACGACGGCTTCAATATGTTCGAAAAGGGCACGACCCGCATCGCCGGCTGTATGCGGCAGGCGATCGACGGCTTCGGTCGCTGATTTGAGATTCTGATATTATTACACGATGAGCAGACTTGTTTTATTTATCACGATTATTTTCGCGGCCGCGCTGATCGCTTCGGCGCAGGATCTCGTCGCGGCGCGCCGCAGTCTGATGCCGGTGCCGGCCGGCGTCGTCTGGAAGAGCGGGCGGCTGGCCGTCACGAAGGACTTTACGGTCGCGCTCGCGGGCAAGACCGACGAGCGGCTGAAAGCCTATGTTTCCCGCGCGATGCGGCGGCTCGAAGGCCGGACGCTGCTGGAATTATCGCGCGATTTCGCGGCCGACGCCGGCAAGGCCTCGCTGCTCATCGAAACGGCTTCGACCGGCAGCGCGATCCCGCAGCTCGGCGACGACGAGTCCTACACGCTCGACATCGACGACAAGCAGGCGCGGCTCAAGGCCCCGACGACGGTCGGCGCGATGCGCGGGCTCGAAACGTTTCTCCAGCTTCTCGAAGGCGACCGCGCCGGTTTTTATCTGCCGGCCGTCGCGATCAAGGACCGGCCGCGGTTCGCGTGGCGCGGCCTGCTAATCGATTCGGCGCGGCATTTTCAGCCGGTCGAGGTCATCAAGCGCAATCTCGACGCGCTCGCCGCCGTCAAGATGAACGTCCTGCACTGGCATCTGACCGAGGATCAGGGCTTCCGCGTCGAAAGCAAAAAATTCCCCGAGCTGCACACGATGGGCTCGGACGGTCTGTTCTACACGCAGGAGCAGATCCGCGACATCATCCGCTACGCCGCCGACCGCGGCATTCGCGTGATGCCGGAGTTCGATATGCCGGGCCACGCGACCTCGTGGGTCGTCTCGCACCCGGAGATCGCGAGCCTGCCGGGCCCGTATCAGATCGAGCGCCGGCCCGGGATCTTCGACCCGACGCTCGACCCGACGAACGAGCAGACCTACAAGCTGCTCGAAGTCTTTTTCGCCGAGATGGCCGGGCTCTTTCCCGATAAATATATGCACATCGGCGGCGACGAGAACGAGGGCAAGCAGTGGGCCGCGAACCCGAAAATTCAGGCCTTTATGAAGGAAAAGGGCCTCAAGAACCAGGACGCGCTGCAGCAGTATTTCAACCAGCGGATCCTCAAGTTCATCCAGAAGAACGGCAAGATCATGATGGGCTGGGACGAGATCTTTCAGCCCGACATCCCGAAAAACATCGTCATCCAGTCGTGGCGCGGGCAGGAATCGCTCGCCAAGGTTTCGCGGCAGGGCAATCAGGGAATCTTGTCGAACGGCTACTACATCGACCTGATGAACCCGGCCTCGGAGCATTACGCGGTCGATCCGCTGCCGGCCAATACGACGCTCTCGGCCGAGGAACAAAAACGCGTGCTCGGCGGCGAGGCGACGATGTGGGCCGAATGGGTTTCGCCCGAGACGATCGATTCGCGCATCTGGCCGCGCACGGCGGCGATCGCCGAGCGGCTCTGGTCGCCGCGCGAGGTGACGGAAGTCGACGATATGTACCGGCGGCTCGACACGGTTTCGACGCGGCTCGAAGAGCTCGGCCTGACGCACCGCAGAAATCAGGCGATGCTGCTGCGGCGGCTCGCCGGCGGGACGAACATCAATGCTTTGGAGACGCTGCTTTCGGTCGCCGAGCCCGTCAAGGGCTACCGCCGCTATCAGGTCCGGCCGCAGACGATGCTCTCGCCGCTGACCGGTCTGATCGACGCCGCGCAGGCCGACGCGCCGGGCGCGCGAATTTTCAATAAGGCGGTCGACGAGCTGATCGCCCGCCGCGACGTGCCGCAGAACGCCCTGCTGATCGAGAAAATGCTCGGCGAATGGAGGGCGGCCGGGGACGATCTCAAGGACCAGACCGAAAATTCGCCGGCGCTCGCCGAGGCGCGCCAGTTAGCCGCCGATTTCACGGCGCTCGCGAGAATCGCCCGCGCGGCGTTCGAGGATCTGAAGCTGCGCCGGCTTCCGACCGCCGCTTCTTCGAGCGACCGGCCGGCCGGGTGGCGCGACGCGCATCTCAAAGCACTCGACGAGATCGCCAAACAGAAGGCGGGGCTCGAACTGGTCGTCGTCGACGCCGTCCGGAAGATGGTCGTCGAAGTTTCGGAAAAATAGCTAAATACTGTGTAAAGTAAGGTTCTTTAATAGTTTCGACGGCCTTTGATCTTAGATCTTTGAAAGAAAATCTAAAATCCAAGACCAAAGACCAAAGATCAGAACTGAAATCATCGGGAACTTTAATTTACACAGTCCTGAACAGTCAGAAAAAACAAGGGGGATTTTGAATTGGGAATGAGCCAAAAGATTGTGGCCGGCATCGACATCGGCGGAACGAAGATCGCCGTCGCGCTCGAAAATCAAGCGGGCGGGCGCGTCGCCGACCGCCGTTTTCCGACCGACGTCGCGCGCGGCCCGGAAAAGATTGTGGACGAGATCCTGCGGGCGATCGAAGAGATGCTGGCCGAAACCGGGGCCGCGCTCGGCGCCGTCGGGATCGGCTGTCCCGGCCCGATCGATATCGAGCGCGGGCTCGTGCTGTCGCCGACGAATCTGCCGGGCTGGATCGATTTTCCGCTCGTCGAGCTGGTCGAAAAGCGATTCGGCGTGCCGGTCGTGCTCGACAACGACGCCAACGCCGCCGCGCTCGGCGAGTATTTTTTCGGGGCCGGCCGCGGGTTTCGCGATCTTTTTTACGTGACGATCTCGACCGGCATCGGCGGCGCGATCGTCTGCGAGGGCCGGATTCATCACGGCGTTCAGGCCGGCGCGGGCGAGGTCGGCCACACGATCGTCGATCCGCACGGCACGGCCTGCCGCTGCGGCGCGCGCGGCTGTCTCGAAACGATCGCTTCGGGAACCGGCATCGCGCGGCGGATGCGCGAGCGGCTGGCCGCGCAGAACGGCGGAAACGTCGAAAATTACCGGCGGATCACGGCCGAAACGGTCGTCGAAGCGGTCCGCAGCGACAACGCGACGGCGCGGGCCGTCTGGGACGAAACGATCGAATTTCTGGCGATCGGGCTCGGCAACGCGATCACGATCGTCGCGCCGCAGGCGGTGGTGATCGGCGGCGGCGTGGCGGCGGCCGGCGAGCTGCTGCTGGGGCCGCTCCGCGAGGCGATCGGGAAAAACGTGACGATGCTGCCGATCGAAAAGGTCGAGATTCTGAAGGCGACGCTCGGCAGCGAAAGCGGCGTCTGCGGCGCGCTGATCCTCGGAAAAAGCGCGCTCGAAAGGGGGCAAAATGTCAGATAAACTTACACGACGCGAATTTTTGGGAGCCGGACTCGCCGGAACGGCGCTGCTGGCGCAGGATTTGCGGGCGCAGAACGCGAAAAAGACGAAAGAAATGCTGCTTTACATCGGCACTTACACTTCGAACACCAAGAGCGAGGGCATCTACGTCCAGAAATTCGACACGGAAACGGGAAAGCTGACGCCGCTCCACACGGTCAAAAACGTCGCCGATCCGTCTTTTCTGGCGATCGACAAAAACCGCCGGTATCTTTACGCGGTCAACGAGCTGCTTGAATACGAGGGCCTGAAGACCGGCACCGTGAGCGCGTTCGCGATCGACCAAAAAACGGGCAATCTGACGTTTCTGAACCGCAAGCTGAGCCTCGGCGCGGCGCCGTGTTTCATCACGACGAGCGAGAACGGCCGCTTCGTGCTCGTCGCCAACTATCTCGGAGGTAACGTTTCCGTCCATCCGATCGAAAAGGACGGACGGCTCGGCGATTTCGTCCAGCTCCTCCAACATACCGGTTTCGGTCCGAACAAGGACCGACAAGAAGCGGCACACGCGCATTCGATTACATTAGACCGCAATAATCGATTCGCGTTTGCCGCTGACTTAGGCATCGACAAGCTGATGATCTACGCCTTCGACGACCGGACCGGCCGGCTCAAGGCCAATGAAAACGACCCGTTTCATTCGATGAAACCGGGCGCCGGCCCGCGTCATTTCACGTTTCATCCGGGCGGAAAAATGGCGTTTCTGATCAACGAGCTCGATTTGACGATCACGTCGTTCGGCTATGACGAAACGATCGGAATGCTCCGGGAAATCCAGACCGTGCCGACGCTGCCGCCGGACGCGTCGACCGCCGGTGCGACCTGCGCGGACATTCACGTGACGCCCGACGGACGGTTTCTCTACGGCTCGAACCGCGGCCATAACAGCATTGTTTCTTATAAGATCGACCAGAAAACCGGCAAGCTCGAATACGTCGGGCACACGCCGACCGGCGGCAAAAAACCGCGCAATTTCGCGATTTCGCCGGACGGAAAATTTCTGCTGGCCGCCAATCAGGATTCGGACTCGGTCGTTGTTTTCCGGATCGACGAAGCGACCGGCAAACTCCAGTCGACCGGCATCGCCGCGCAAATCCCCGCGCCGGTCTGCTTGAAATTTAGTTAGGGAAGTTTAGGAAGTTTTGGAAGTTTAGGAAGTTCGGGGAAGTTGATTGATTATCAAGCCTTCCGACATCGCACATCCGACATCGGTATAACTTCCAAAACTTAAAAAAAAGTATGCGTGAAAAATCTCTAAAGCTTTTGTTCGGGTTTCTGCTTTTGGCCGCGTTTTTCGGCGATACGGCGGCGCAGGGACAGGTTCGCTACCGCAAGCTGACGTTTAAGGACGAATTCAACGGGCCGGCCGGTGCGCCGGTCGATTCGTCGAAATGGACGGCGGAAACCGGCGGCGGCGGCTGGGGCAATCAGGAGCTCGAATATCACACGAATTCGATCGACAACGCCTATCAGGACGGCGGCGGCGCGCTCGTCATCAAAGCGATCAAGCTGACGCCGCCGCTCAATCTGAGCTGCTGGTACGGCCCGTGCCAGTACACCTCGGCGCGGCTCATCACGAAGGGCAAGTTCGAGCAGAAATACGGCCGGTTCGAGGCGCGGCTGAAAATCCCGCGCGGGCAGGGAATGTGGCCGGCGTTCTGGATGCTCGGCAACAACATCGACACGGTCAGCTGGCCGGCCTGCGGCGAGATCGACATTATGGAAAACATCGGCCGCGAGCCGTCGATCGTCCACGGCACGGTCCACGGCAGCGGCTACTCGGGCGGAAACGGCATCGGCTCGTCGTTCTCGTTTCCGAACAACGCGGTCTTCGCCGACGATTATCACATCTACGCGACCGAATGGAGCGCGAGCGAGATCCGCTTTTTCGTCGACGGAAATCTCTACAAGACGATCACGCCGGCCGATCTCCCGCAGGGCGCGGCGTGGGCTTTCGATCACCCGTTCTTTATGATCCTCAACGTCGCCGTCGGCGGCGGCTGGCCCGGCAGCCCGGACGGCACGACCTCGTTTCCGCAGACGATGATGGTCGATTACGTGCGAGTTTATAAACGCTAAGAGGGGATTTTGGATTTCGGATTTCGGATTTCGGATTGGTCTGGGTTCGGACGCTTCGATTTCAAACGAAAGCCACCGCTTCGAAACAAATCCGAAATCCGAAATCCGAAATCCGAAATTGTACTGTGATGAAGATAATCTGGCTGATTTTGGCTTTGAGTGTTTTTATGATCGAGAATGCGGAAGCGCAGAATGCGGGCGCGAGGACGGAGATTTCTTTGAACGCGGGCTGGAAGTTTCGCGAGGCGGGCAAGACCGAATGGCTGCCGGCGACCGTGCCGGGCTGCGTCCATACGGACCTGATCGCCAATAAAAAGATCGACGATCCGTTTTACCGCGACAACGAGAAACAACTGCAATGGATCGGCAGGACCGACTGGGAATACGAGACGCGGTTCAATGTTGCGGCCGATACGCTCAAGCGGCAGAACCTCGAGATCGTCTTCGAGGGGCTCGACACCTACGCCAACGTTTTTCTCAACGACCAGCCGATCCTCGACGCCGACAATATGTTCCGGACGTGGCGCGTCGACGTCAAAAAACGGCTCAAAGCCGGCGAAAACGTCTTGCGGATTCGCTTTCGCTCGCCGATCAACGAGATCCTGCCGATGATGAAAAAGCTCGATTACGAGCTCCCGGCGGTCAACGATCAGGGCGAGAAAACGTCGCCCTACACGCGCAAAGCGCCGTATCAGTTCGGCTGGGACTGGGGCCCGCGTTTCGTCACGAGCGGCGTCTGGAAGCCCGTCCGGCTCGAAGCGTGGGACGCGGCGCGGATCGACGATCTGCATATCAAACAAAACAAGCTGACGAAGGAAAACGCCGACCTGACGGCCGCGCTCGAAGTCGTCGCGGCCGGTGCGACAGACGCGACCGTCACGATCGAAAACGCGGCGGACGGCAAAACGGTCGCGACGAAAGCCGTTAAACTGGCGGCCGGCGTCAACAAGATCGCGCTCGATTTCGCGATCGCGAATCCGAAGCTCTGGTATCCGACCGGTTTCGGCGAGCAGCCGCTCTACACGTTCCGCGCAAAGCTCGCAGCCGGGAAAAAGACGATCGACGAAAGGTCGAAACGAACCGGCCTGCGGACTCTGGAATTGCGCCAAAAACCCGACGAGAACGGCATCAGCTTCGAATTCGTCGTCAACGGCGTGCGGGTTTTCGCCCACGGCGCGAACTGGATTCCGGCCGACATCTTCCCGACGCGGATCACGAAGGAGAAATACAAAGAGCTGCTGACGTCTTTGAAGGACGCCAATATGAATATGCTCCGCGTTTGGGGCGGCGGCATCTACGAGGACGATTATTTTTACGAGCAGGCCGACGAGATGGGCATTCTCGTCTGGCAGGATTTTATGTTCGCCTGCTCGATGTATCCGGGCGACAAGCCGTTTCTCGAAAACGTCCGCCGCGAAGCGGTCGACAACGTCAAACGGCTCCGCGACCACCCGTCGATCGTGATCTGGGTCGGCAACAACGAGATCGAGACGGCGTGGCTCCACTGGGGCTGGAAAAGCACGCTGCCGAATTTTATCTGGGACGATTATCTGAAACTGTTCACGCGGCTGCTGCCCGAAGTGCTCGACGAATACGATCCGTCGCGGCCCTACTGGCAGAGCAGCCCGAGCTCGAATTTTCAGGACGATCCCGATTCGCAGCGCGTCGGCGACGTTCATTACTGGCAGGTCTGGCACGCCGAAAAGCCCTATAAAGAATACGAAAAACAGTTTCCGCGCTTTATGAGCGAATACGGTTTTCAGTCGTTTCCCGAGATCGAAACCGTCAAAACCTACACGACCGAGGAAGATCGCCGGAGCATCGAGACGCCGGTGATGCTCGCGCACCAGCGGCACCCGCGCGGCAACCAGCTCGTCCGGGCCTATATGCTCCGCGAATACAACGAGCCGAAGGATTTCGAGTCATTTCTCTACGTCAGCCAGGTTCTGCAGGCCGAGGGCATCAAGATCGGCGCCGAGCATTTCCGGCGGATTATGCCGCGCAACATGGGCTCGCTCTACTGGCAGGCGAACGACTGCTGGCCGGTCGCTTCGTGGTCGGGAATGGATTATTTCGGCCGCTGGAAGGCGCTGATGTATTACACCCGAAGATTTTACGCGCCGCTGCTCGTCTCGCCGCACGTCGACGACGACGGCCGGCTCGACGTTTACGTCGTCAACGACGCGCCCGACGCGAAAAAGGCGCAGCTCGTCCTCAGCCTCGTCGATCTCGACGGCCGGGTGCTGAGCTCGCAGGCGCTCGATCTGACGGTCGAACCGACGAAGGGAAAATCGTATTTTTCGCAGAGCGTCAAAGAGTTTCTGAACGGCGCGGACGATAAGAACGCGTTTCTGCTCGCCGAGCTCAACGTCGACGGGAAAACGGTTTCGCGCAACGAACAGTTTTTCCGGCCCTTCAAGGAACTCGATCTGAAACGGCCGGCGATCAATTCCGTGGTCACGCCGACGGCCGACGGCTTCAAAATCCGGCTCTCGACCGATCGGCTCGCGAAATCGGTTTATCTGGCGGGCGTCGCGGACGGCTTTTTCGTCGACAATTATTTCGATCTGATCCCGAACCGGCCGGTCGAGGTCGAGTTTCGCACGAAACAAAAGATGACCGCCGACGAATTTCGCGGCCGTCTGAAAATACGCTCGCTGATTGACGCCTTTTAACGTAAAACAGGCTGTCAGCCTGTTTGGACAGACTAACAGTCCGTCCTACTCTGCGAACCTATGCGCCTGAATACAATCGACATCGTGATTCTTCTCGTCTATTTCGCGGCGATGGTGGCGGTCGGGATTTACGTCACGCGGCGCGCTTCGCGGAATCTGGATTCGTATTTCCTCGGCGGCAAGGAGATGCCGTGGTGGCTTTTGGGCATCTCGAACGCGTCGGCGATGTGGGACGTCACGGGCACGATGTGGTTCGTCTACATTCTTTTCACCTACGGGATGAAGGCGGTTTTCCTGCCGTGGCTCTGGCCGACCTTCAACCAGATCTTCGAGGCGATCTATCTCTCGCGCTGGGTCCGTTCGTCGAACGCGCGCACGGGAGCGGAATGGATCACGACGCGGTTCGGCGCGGGGCGCGGCGGCGAGCTTTCGAAGGCCGTCATCGTCGTCTTCGCGCTGATCAACGTCGTCGGCTTCGTGAGCTACAATTTTCAGGGGATGGGAAAATTCTGCGAGGTCTTTCTCGACCCGTTTTTTAAAGAAACCTTCGGCATCGACCCGACGCCGGCGGCCTACGCGATCACGATTATGACGGTGACGGCCGTTTACGTCGTCCTCGGCGGAATGCTGAGCGTCGTGCTGACGGATTTCACGCAGTTCATCCTGATGGTCATCTCGGGCTTCGTGATCGGCGGGATCGCGCTTGCCTCGGTGCCGGCGGGCGCGCATCTCGGCGTCGTGCCGGCCGACTGGAGCAATATCTTTTTCGGCTGGGACATCGCGCTCGACTGGAGCCGGACGCTGCCGGCGCTCAACGCGAAGATCGCGTCCGACGGCTACACGCCGATTTTCAGCCTCTTTTTTCTGGTGATGTTCAGCAAGGGCGTCGCCGTCAGCCTGGCCGGCGTCGCGCCGAATTACGATATGCAGCGCGTGCTCGCGGCGAAGACGCCGAAAGAGGCGAGCCTGATGAGCGCGATCGTCTCGGTCTGTCTCGTCCCGCGCTGGGTGATGATCGGCGGCATCACGCTGCTCGGGCTCGTCTACGTCACGCCCGAGCTCAATAAAATGGGCAAGGACATCGATTTCGAGCTCGTCCTGCCGCTCGTCATCAACCGTTTTCTGCCGGCCGGTCTGACCGGCATCCTGCTCGCCGGTCTGATGTCGTCGTTTATGGCGAGCTTTTCGGCGACCGTCAACGCCGGCGCGGCGTATCTCGTCAACGATCTCTACAAAAATTATCTGCACCCGTCGGCGAGCAACCGGACGCTGATCTTCGCGAGCTATCTCGGCTCGGCGCTGATCCTCGCGGCCGGCATCGTCATCGGCGGCTACGTCTCGTCGATCACCGAGATCACGCTCTGGATCGTCGCCGGTCTCTACGGCGGCTACACGGCGTCGAACGTGCTCAAATGGTACTGGTGGCGACTGAACGGCTACGGTTATTTCTGGGGAATGCTGATCGGGATCGTCGCGGCGATGCTGCTGCCGGTCGTCAAAAAGCAGTTCGCGCTCGAATTCAACGACGTTTACGCGTTTCCGGTGATCGTTTTTTGTTCGTTCATCGGCTGCGTCGCGGGTAGTCTTTTGACCGCGCCGGTCGAGGCGGAGACGCTCAAGAGCTTTTACCGCAGCGTCCGGCCGTGGGGCTTCTGGAAGCCGGTTTACGAGATGATCAAGGCCGATGACGCGGGCGTCGAGCCGAACCGCGATATGGCGCGCGACCTGTCGAACTGCGCGGTCGGGATCGTCTGGCAGCTGATGCTCGTGACGATCCCGCTCTACGTGATCTTCCGCAATCTGACGGCGGTTCTGATCTGCGGCGGCATTCTCGTCGCGACGTCGGTTTTTCTGAAGATCCGCTGGTACAACCATCTCGCCAGCGATGCGACGATCGCCGACGCGTCGCGGAGCAGCCGCGCGGCGGCCGCAAATTTTGTCGGATAAGTGTTTGGGTTTTAATATTTACAAACAAATTCGATCTTTGGTCTTTGGTCTTTGATCTTTGACCTTTGAAAGAAAACCGAAGACCAAAGACCAAAGGCCAAAACTGAAATTATCAGGTAATTTATTAAGTTTGAAATATGAAGAAATTGATGCAAGGGAAGGAATTAAAGCAATTGACGATCCGGGCGGCGGCCGTTTTTCTGCTCGCCGCTTTTCTGCTGTCGGGCGTTTCGCGCGAGCCGGTCCGTTCGCAGGAACAGCCGCTTTACAAAAATCCGCGCGCTGCGATCGACGACCGCGTGCGCGATCTGCTCGGGCGGATGACGCTCGAAGAAAAAGTCGCGCAGCTGACCGGCGTCTGGATGACCAAGCCGCAGACGCTGGCGATGAATTTCGCCGATCCGAACCGCGATCTCGGCGATTTCTCGCCCGAAAAGGCCGCGAAGGTCTTCCCGAACGGGATCGGCCAGATCGCCCGCCAGCGCGAGAACAAGACGCCGCGCGGCTCGGCCGAATTCGCCAACAGCGTCCAGAAATGGCTCGTCGAAAAGACGCGGCTCGGGATTCCGGCCGTTTTTCACGACGAGATCCTCCACGGCAATATGGCGCGCGGCTCGACCGTTTTCCCGACGCCGCTCGCGATGGCCGCGAGCTGGGACACGGAGCTCATCGGGCGCGTCTTCACGGCCGGCGCGCTCGAGACGCGCGTCCGCGGCTCGCAGCACGTTCTCGGGCCGAACCTCGATCTCGCCCGCGACCCGCGCTGGGGCCGCACCGAGGAGACTTACGGCGAGGATCCGTATCTCGCGTCGCGGTTCGCGGTCGCCGTCGTCAAAGCGCTGCAGGGCGGCGCGAACAATCGGAATCCGGCGATCGACGCCGACCACGTGATCGCGACCGGCAAGCATTTCGTCGGCCACGGCCAGCCCGAGGGCGGCACGAACATCGCGCCCGTCAATCTTTCGGAACGGCTGCTGCGCGAAACGCATCTCAAAACCTTCGAGGCGGCGATCAAAGAGGGCGGTTTGCAGTCGATTATGCCGGCGTATCACGAGATCGACGGCGTCCCGGTTCACGCCAACAAATATTTTCTCGACACGATTCTGCGCGGCCAGTTCGGCTTCGAGGGCGTCGTCGTCTCGGATTACGGCGCGATCCACGATCTCGTGACACGCCATCACGTCGCCGTCGACAAATCCGACGCCGCGCGGCAGGCGCTCGAAGCGGGCGTCGACATCGAGCTGCCCGATCCGGACACCTACGCGACGCTCGTCGAACAGGTCAAATCCGGCAAGATTTCGGAAGAGACATTGAACAAAGCGGTCGCCCGCGTGCTGCGCTCGAAATTTCAGCTCGGGCTGTTCGAAAATCCGTACGTCGATCCGGAAAAAGCGGAAAAAATCGTCGACAGCCCGGCGCACCGCGCGCTCGCGCTCGACGCGGCGCGGCGCTCGATCATACTGCTCAAAAACGAGAAAAGCCTGCTGCCGCTCGACCGCGCGAAGCTCAAATCGATCGCCGTCATCGGTCCGAACGCCGCCCGCGCGCATCTCGGCGGCTACACCGACCCGCAGCCGGCGCGTTCGGTGAGCCTGCTCGAAGGCGTCAAAAACAAGCTCGGCGACGCCGTTAAAGTCAATTACGCGGAAGGCGTCAAGATCACCAAAGAAGGCGGTGACTGGTTCGGCAACAAAGCGACGCTCAACGACGAGGAAAGCGACCGTAAATTGATCGCTGAAGCGGTCGAGACGGCCAAAAATTCGGACGCGGTGATCCTCTCGATCGGCGGCAACGAGGACACGAACAAGGAAGCGTGGGCCGAGAATCATCTCGGCGACCGCGATTCGCTTGAGCTCGTCGGCCGGCAGAACGAACTGGTGCGCGCCGTCCTCGCGACCGGCAAGCCGACCGTCGTTTTTCTGACGAACTCCGGTCCGCTCGCGATCAACTACGTCGCCGAAAACGCGCCGGCGATCCTCGAAGGCTTTTATCTCGGCGAGGAAGGCGGCACGGCGGCGGCCGACGTCATCTTCGGCGACTACAATCCGGGCGGCAAACTGCCGGTCTCGTTCCCGCGCACGACCGGCCAGCTGCCGGTCTATTACAACCAGAAACCGTCGGCCAAACGCGGCTATCTCTTTACGACGACCGGGCCGCTCTTTCCGTTCGGCTACGGGCTGAGCTACACGACGTTCAAATATTCGGACCTGACGATCGAGAAAAAACAGATCGCGCCGGACGGCGAAACGAGCGTCTCCGTGAAGGTCACGAACACCGGCGCGCGGGCGGGCGACGAGGTCGTCCAGCTTTACATCCGCGACGAGGTCAGCTCGGTCACGCGGCCCGTCAAGGAACTGCGCGATTTCGCGCGCGTGGCGCTCGCGCCGGGAGAAACGAAATCGGTCGTTTTCAAAATCACGCCCGAAAAGTTATCGTTTTATAATCGGGAGATGAAACGCACGGTCGAGCCGGGCGCGTTTCAGGTGATGGTCGGCGGCAATTCGGCCGATCTTCTCACGGAAAAATTCGAGGTCGTCGAAAAATAGCAGAAAGTATGGATCAGGCAACGGACAATTCACCGAAATACGACGAGCGGCCGTGGGGCAGCTTCACGGTCCTCGACGAGGGCGCGGGCTTCAAGGTCAAGCGGATCGAGGTGCTCGCCGGCAAACGGCTCAGCTATCAGAAACACGCGCGCCGCGCCGAACACTGGTTCGTCGTCAGCGGCGCGGCGAAGGTCACGCTCGACGGAAAAGAGATTTTCAGAAACGCCGGCGAGGCGATCGACATCCCGGTCGGCGCGGCGCACCGGGTCGAAAATCCGGGCGCGGAACGGCTGGTTTTCATCGAAGTTCAGCAGGGCGATTATCTCGGCGAGGACGACATCGTCCGGCTTCAGGATGACTTCGGACGCTGAATTTTTGACGAAAAACGAATAAAAAGTTATTTTAGTTCGACGCGTTTTTCTGTTTTGCGCTGGCGGATTTATGTGATAGTATGCCTACTAAATCGATTTAGTAAGTTGTCGAAATTCCGTTTTTCCTTTATGATAAGAAAGCATTATGGTTAGACGAATAAACTTAAAAAGAGCTAATGTCGCGCGATCGAACACGATTCGCGACATCAATCGTCAAATCATTTTGAACTACGTCCGCGAGGAAGGACCGATTTCGCGCGCCGACATCGCCAAGGTGACGGCCTTGCAGCGCTCGACGGTTTCGCTGATCGTCGAGGAGCTTTTGAACACCGGTCTGGTCGAGGAGATCTACGGCGAATCGTCGGGCGGGCGGCCGCCGCAGCTGCTCTCGCTGCGGACCTCGCACGCGTTCGCGATCGGCGTCGATCTCGGCAAGAAGACGACGATCGTCGCGACCTCCGATCTCAGCGGCCGGCTGCTCGAACGCGAAGAATTTCCGACCGACAAGGATTTCGACAAGACGATCGACCGCGTGATCGAGCTCGCCAATAATTTCAAGAAAAAAAGCGGCGGCTCGATCGAAGGCATCGGCATCAGTCTGCCCGGAATGGTCGAATCGTGGACCGGCGACGCGCTCCTGATCCCGCATCTCGACTGGCACCGGCCGAAGGTCGCCGAGATCGTCCGGCAGGCGACCGGGCTGCCCGTTCAGATCGAGAACGACGCCAACGCGGCGGCGCTCGCCGAGCTCTGGTTCGGCCGGCCCGAGATCAGCAACGTTCGCGATTTTATTCTCGTCTACATCACCAACGGCATCGGCACCGGCGTCGTCTTCGACGGTCAGATCTATCGCGGCAAGGGCGGCGTCGCCGGCGAATTCGGACATATGACGATCGGCAGCGGCGCGCCGATCGCCTGCGCGGCCGGCAGCCGCAACTGCTGGGAAGCCTTCGCGTCGGAGCGCGCGGCGCTCGCCCGCTACGCGAATTTGTCGGAACACCGCAACGGCAGCCGGAAGATCACGTTCGCCGCGCTCGTCGATCTGGCGCTCGACGGCGACGAAAAAGCCGTCGCCGCGCTCAAGGAAACCGCCTATTATATCGGCATCGGGATTTCCAATCTGATCCAGGGCCTCTCGCCCGAGGTGACGGTCGTTACGGGCACGATCGTCCGCGCCTGGAAGCTGATCGCCGACGAGGTCGAGGCGGCGGCCAAAAGCGGCATCTGCCAGGGTTACCCGGCCGTCAACATTATGGCTTCGACGCTCGGCGCCTACCCGACGCTGATGGGCGCCTTCAGCCTCGTCCTCGCCCATAAATTCGCGTCCGTTTCGATTACCTGAAACGGCGATTCACGATTTCAGTCCCAATGCACGCGATTCGCGGTTTCTCTCCGAAAATCACGCCGCGCCGGCGATTATCGACATAAAACAACTGGCCGTTTGCCTGAAAGCCTCCATTAGACATAAAATTTAATCTTTGTAATTTCTTTGTAATTTTTGGCCGGGCCGTCTTTCGGCGGATGCAGCGGGTTCGCGATCGGCATCCGAAACGGCGTTCCGGACGATCTTACGCAAATAAATAATGATTGCTGAAAACCTAATCGGATTTGAAAACATACCGCAGACGCTGCCCCATTTTTGTCTGGAATCCTTTCGCCGCAACAACAAGCCGGACGCTTTGAGCTACAAGCTCGAAAACGTCTGGAAACGGCTGTCGGGCGGCGAAGTCATCGCCAAGATCAAAAACATCGCGCTCGGTCTCGCGAGCCTCGGTATCAAGGCCGGCGACCGCGTCGCGATCATCTCCGAAAACCGGCCCGAATGGTCGCTGACGGATCTCGCGATCCTCTCGCTGCGCGCCGTCAACGTCCCGATCTACACGACGCAGGCCGTCGAGCAGATTCGCTATATTCTCGAAGATTCCGGCGCGAAGATGCTTTTCATTTCCGGCAAAAAGCTTTTCAAGCACGCGCAGACCGCCGTCGAGAGCGTCGAGACGCTCGAAAAAATA
Organism: Acidobacteriota bacterium; assembly: GCA_018269075.1. Taxonomy (GTDB): domain Bacteria; phylum Acidobacteriota; class Blastocatellia; order Pyrinomonadales; family Pyrinomonadaceae; genus JAFDVJ01. The sequence goes on along the minus strand of JAFDVJ010000035.1, from coordinate 39,528 downwards.
GTCTTTTTCGACGAGGACGCGCTGCCCGAGAGCGACAGCCGCGCGATCCGCCTGTCGGACATCGAAAAACGCGGCCGCGAAGCCGACCGGATCGATTCGCAGGCCTTCGATAACTTTCTCGACGCGATCTCGCCCGACGATCTCGCGACGATCATCTACACGTCGGGCACGACCGGCGAACCGAAGGGCGTGATGCTCACGCACGACAATTTCGTCTCCAACGTCAAATCGATCTCGAAAGGCCTGCCGATCGAGAAGACCGACCGTTCGCTGGCCGTCCTGCCGCTCTCGCATATTTTCGAGCGGGCGGTTTTTTACGTGCTCTGCTCGAACGGCGTCGCGATTCATTACTGCGCCTCGTTCGATCAGCTGGCCTCGCACCTGCAGGAAGTCAAACCGACGATTATGACGGCCGTCCCGCGTCTGTTCGAGCAGGTTTATCACAAGATCGTCAAAAAAGGCCGCGCGGCCGGCGGCTGGAAGACGTCGCTTTTCAACTGGGCGCTCGAAGTCGGCCAGGAATACTGGGAAGCGAAGGAGACGGGCAGATCCGTTTCGCCGGTTCTCGCCGGCAAACAGGCGATCGCGAGCCGGCTGGTTTTTTCGAAATGGCGCGACGGCGTCGGCGGCGCGCTGAGGTTTTTCGTGTCGGGCGGCGCGCCGCTCTCGAAAAAACTGTCGTACGCGTTCTGGGCGGCCGGCATTCCGATCCTTCAGGGCTACGGGATGACCGAGGCCTGCATCACCTGCGCGAACCGTCCCGAAGACAACAAGATCGGCTCGATCGGCAAGCCGTTTTTCGGGATCGAGATGAAGATCGGCGCGCAGGACGAGATCCTGATCCGCGGGCGCAGCGTGATGCAGGGCTATTACAACAAGCCCGAGGAGACCGCGAAGGCGCTCGACGCCGAGGGCTGGTATCACACCGGCGACGTCGGCTATATGGACGAGGACGGACATTTTTACGTGACCGACCGGCTCAAGGATCTTTTCAAGCTGTCGAACGGAAAATACGTCGCGCCGCTGCAGGTCGAGAGCCTGCTCAAGCAGTCGCCGCTCGTCGCGCAGGCGGTCGTCGTCGGCTCGGGCCGCAAACAGGTCGGCGCGCTGATCGTGCCCGACTGGGACACGCTCAAGCAGACGCTCCGCGAAGAAGGCATCGCGGTCGAGGGCGCGCGCGAGGAATTATGCGAAAACCCGTTCGTCGTCAAGCGGGTGCAGAAGGACGCGGTCGAGCTGACGCGCGAGCTGAGCGAGTACGAACGGGTCAAAAGAGTTTATCTGCTGCCGCGCGAGTTTTCGATCGACAAGGGCGAAATGACCCCGACGCTGAAGATCAAGCGCAGCGTGATCGACGAAAAATACGAGGAAGCGATCGATGAGATTTGCGGAAGCTGAAGGATAGGGAAAGCGAAGGGAGACGGACGGTTCGGGTTTATTAAAAACTGTGGACTTTGCTGTCGCCGGTTTCGAACAGCTTCTTGAGCAGACTGGTGTCCTTGTATTTATTGCTCAACAGCGCTTCGGCGAGCTCGAAGAGCGGGGCCGGAATGTCGGATTTTTCGATCTGTTCGTCGGCCTGCGGGTAGTGCGCGTAGAGCTCGACCTCGGACGCGCAGAACTCGCAAAAGCGTAGATGGACGAAGATTTTATCGCGTTCGGCGGCCGTCGCGTCACCGTTTTGAAAAGCCAGCAGCTTTTCCGATGAAGGGCAATTTACGCTTTTGTGGAAACCGTTCATTTTAATCGAAAACATAATTTTGTTACAAAAACTTCTCAACCAGCACGAAAATAACGCGATAGAAGATTAACCGTTACACAAAAAATAAATCCGCAATGACCGGCCGCTTCCAAAACATTATTCTCAAAATGAAAAAAAAATCTCCTCAACGGCCGTTTTTTTCGAGGAAATTCTGAAATAAACTCAATAGATATATAGGGTTTATCGAAATTGTTAAACAATTTAAAAAAAAATAAAAAATAGTTGCTCAAATCGCGAATAATTGCTAACATCTTAATTGTAGTCGATTTGGAACCAACCACGTTCCGGCGGCTACCCAGCCGAATTAACTGCATAGCTCGGCGGTTAATTTCAAGGTTTAACCCTTCTCAAAATTAAATAAAAAATACTGAAGGCTTTGCGGAGTAAAATCTCAATCGGGAAGAGATTACCGCAATGTAAGGCAGGGCAGGGCATTGCTATCCAGTACAAATCACAAAAATAATCAATCGGACTAGATATTATATGAGTGCAATCAAACAGCAGGAGCGTCTTCCAAAGACGATACAAAACCGGCAGATCAGGGTTGGCAAATGGACGGAAAGTCTCAAAATATCGGACGTCAATCGGATCTGGTCGGAACTGCATCGAATCGTTTCTTCCCACCCCTTAGTCAGAGCCTCGAAGAGCGCGGGTTTTCTTATCGAAGAAGGCAAATACAACGCCTACACGGACTTAACGCAGGAACTTTTTGTCGCTCTTTTGAGTAAAGAGCGTTTTCAGCATTATCTCGACGCCGGTATGACGGACGCCGAGATCGAGGCCGAGATCAGCCAGATCGAATTGACCAATTTATTGACGGCCGAGCTTCGCAAGCGGTATCCCGAAAGCTACCGGCTGGCGCGGCGCGTTTCGACCCTCATTCAGACGAGCAAGACTTTCAAGCGTTTCGACAACGTCGGTCATCCCGAAATTCACCGCCGTCTCGCCGACCGTCTTTACGGGCTCGCCGAGTGGTCGGACAAGAAAACTCACCGCAACGTGCAGGAGATGGAAGAGCGCGTCAAGGTCGTTTCGTTTCACAGCCGCGACACCCGAATGGTCGGCTGCACGGGCGACGCGCAGATCGTCATCTCGAACGTCGATCTCGAAAAGCTGATCATCAAGGTTTTTAAAGCGATCGATTCGCCCGTCGACGTGCGCTCGCTGCGCTCGTTCGTGATGTCGCGCCTGCCGGTGATGGACATCTATCTCGTCCCGATCGGCGGCACCGGCTCGGACGACGACGAAAACGGCAAGTACGAGTTCGAGCACGCCGACACGCGCGAGAACCCGGAACAGGGTTTTCTGCGGCAGGAAGCCGAATCGCTGGCGACCGAATTCGTCGAGGGCTTTCTCCAGAATCTCAACAAATCCGTGCGCGGCAAGGCCAAACAGTATCACCGGATGATCAACGTCCTCTGGCACTGCTATCTGACGAGCAACGGCGGCACGCAGCTCGAGGTCGCGGAAATGCTCGGCGTTTCGGATTCGCTCGTTTCGGATTACCGCAAGCGCATCGAATCGAACCTCCAGTCGCTGTCCTTCAACGGCGTCAACGAGGCGCGGCAGTTCGAAAAGGCCTTAAAACGCAAAGTGCGCGACATCATTTCCTACGACAACGAGCAGATAACGGTCTGAAATCGGTTATTTTATCGACGAGTTTTTATAATTAACAACCCGCGGTGTTAGAATGTCATCCGAGAATTTTTTCAACCGATTCGAAAGCTTAAAAAATCGCCGCCCCGGCCCGCCGAGCGCGACGACCCGAGATTTTATCGATGTCCGCCGACAAAACGAAAAGCCCCGATTACAAGACTCTTACGCCGACCTCTAAAAACGGCGGCCCCAACTCACACGACTTGCCCTCGCTCAAACCTCGCACCGCCAAACCGAGCCTGAATCCTTACGACCAAAACCTTCAGGACACGCAAACCCCGCACTCACAAAACCTAACCAGCCCCTATCATCCTAATCCCAAATCAATTCCGTCCGAAACGGTTTCGACTTCGGCAGCGAAGGAAACGATTCGGACGGATATTTTCGTTTCGCCGGAAAAATCCGCGCCGGCGCCCGTCGAGGCGTCGCCGGCGCCCGTCGACGTTCCGTACGCCGAGCGGCAGAAACGCGACCGCGAAGAGAAAAAAGCCGAAAAGGACCGCCAGCTGCTGAGCGCTGACACCTGGCTGACGCGAAACGGCCATACCTTCAGCTATCTCGGGCTGTACTGTTTTTCGATCCTTGTCCTGTTTCGTCCGTACGAGCTCGTTTCGTCGCTTTCATTCCTGTCGGCGACCGCTTTTTATTTCGCGCTCGCGACGCTGCTGATCTATATTCCGACGCAGCTTGCGACCGAGGGCAATCTGACGGCTTTTCCGACCGAGGTCAAGGCGATTCTCGCGCTGACGCTGCTCGCGCTCGTGACGATGCCGATCGCCAAGGATCCGCCGACCGCGTGGGCGACCTTCAACGATACGTTTATCAAGGCCGTCCTGATGTTCGTCGTGATGGTCAACGTCCTCCGGACGCGGCGCCGTCTGATGGGATTGATGTGGCTTTCGCTCTCGATGGCCTTCATTCTCAGCTATCAGGCGCTCGATCTGTTTATGAAGGGCGAGCTCAAGGCGGAAGGCTACCGCGTCGAGGTCGAGATCGGCGGAATGTTCGGCAATCCCAACGATATGTCGCTCCATCTGGTGACGATGATCCCGCTCGCCATCTGTCTCGGGATCGCCTCGAAAAGCCGGATTATGCGGCTCGTTTACTGGGCGATGGGCGGGCTTTTCATCGCCGCCAATTTCGTCACCTATTCGCGCGGCGGCTTTCTCGGGCTGGTCGCGGCGGCCGCCGTGATGGTCTGGAAGCTCGGCCGCAAAAACCGGCTCAACGTGAGCCTCGTCTCGATCACGATCGGGGTCCTCGTGACGCTGCTCGCGCCCGGAAATTACGGGATGCGGATTCTCTCGATCTTCGGGCTCGCGCCGGACGAGGTCGGCTCGCGCGATCAGCGGCGCGAGCTGCTCGAACGCTCGATCGTCGTCACGCTCCGAAACCCGTGGGGCATCGGCATCGGCAATTTCCCGATCGTCGGGATTCACAACCTCGTCACGCACAACGCCTACACGCAGGTGTCGTCGGAAATCGGCGTTCTCGGGCTGCTCGCCTACGTCGTTTTTATGGTCAGCCCGTTTCGCAAGCTCGGCGCGATCGAACGGATTTTGTTCGCCCGCGAAGAGCACGACTGGTTCTATTATATGTCGATCGGCCTGCAGGCGAGCATCGTCGCGTATATGGTCTCTAGTTTTTTTGTCGCAGTTGCGTATAATTGGTTTATCTATTACCTGATCGCCTACGCCGTGGCCTTCAGAAGAATTTATCTGATCGAGCGAGGGGAAAAAGAAATCGAGGTCGCGCCGCTCAAAAATATGTTCGGCTGGAACGCGGCTCAGAATAATGGTTAATATCATCGCCCAGACAATCTTTTGGTTCTCGGTGGCCGCGCTCGTTTACGTTTACGTCGGCTATCCGGTCCTCGTTTATCTGGTCAGCCTCGTTTTCCCGAAAGCCGTCAAACGCGCCGCCTGCGAGCCGCCGGTGACGGTTCTGATCACCGCCTACAACGAGGAAAAGGCGATCCGCGAGAAGCTCGAAAACACGCTCGCGATCGATTATCCGAAGGACAAGCTCGAAATCCTCGTCGCGTCCGACGGCTCGACCGACCGGACGGACGAAATCGTCAAAGAATTCGCGGCGCGCGGCGTCCGGCTTTTCCGGCAGGAAGGCCGCGTCGGCAAAACCGTCACGCAGAACAACGCCGTCGAGCGGGCGACCGGCGAGATCGTCCTGTTTTCGGATGCGACGACCGATTACCGGCCGGACGTGCTCCGCGCGATGCTCCCGAATTTCGCCGACGAAGCGGTCGGCTGCGTCGCCGGAAAACTCGTTTACGTCGACGCTTCGGCCTCGAACGTCGGCAAGGGCGCGCAGAAATACTGGAATTACGAGACGTTTCTGAAAGAATCGGAAAGCCGCGCCTGCTCGCTGATCGGCGCCTCGGGCTGTCTCTACGCCGTCCGCAAATCGGCGTACCGGCCGATGTACCCGGAGGCCTGCTCGGACTTTCTGATCTGCACGCTCGTTTACGAACAGGGCCTGCGCTCGGTCTACGAGCCGGCCGCCGTCTGCACCGAGGACACCAACCGCCAGACCGACAAGGAGATGAAGATGCGGGTGCGCGTCATCTCGCAGACCTTTACCGATCTCTGGCGCAACCGCCGGATGATGAACCCGCTGCGGAGCGGCTTTTACGCGGTCGAGCTCTTTTCGCACAAGGTTCTGCGCTACGCCGTGCCGCTCTTTTTGTTTCTGATCTTCGTTGCGAACGCCGTGCTGGCCGCCGAATCGCTGCTGGCGCCGGTCGTCTCGTATTTCCCTTACGTCGAGATCTTTCTCGTCCAGACGGCGTTGTACCTGTTCGCCTTTCTCGGCTGGACGTTCGAAAAAATGGGCGCGAAGGCCGGTCTTTTCACGATCCCGCATTATTTCGTGCTCGCCAATCTGGCGTCGGTCTTCGGTTTTTACAAGTTCCTGCGCGGCGAACGCTACGCGACGTGGGAGCCGATTCGCGAAAAAAATGAGGAACGCGAAACCGTTTCGACCTTTAATCAAACCGTATGAACGATTACACGGAAGAAAAATACGCCGACTGCCCCGAGGTTAAAAAACGGATCAAACAATTGCGCGTCGGCAAACAGGTCATCAAGTCGCCGAAGGTCAGCGTCGTGATCCCGGCCTACGACATCGCGCCGTTCGTCCGCGAAACGCTCGATTCGGTGTTCGCACAGACCTACAACAATTTCGAAATCATCCTCGTCAACGACGGCTCGCACGATACGCCGGAGCTCGAAAAGGAGCTCGCGCCGTTTTTCGACCGGATCGTTTACGCCGAGCAGGAAAACCGCGGCGCGTCGCAGGCGCGCAACACGGCGATCTGTCTGGCGAGCGGCGAATATCTCGCCTTTCTCGACGGCGACGATCTCTGGCATCCGAATTTTCTGCTCTCGCAGGTCGAATTTCTCGAGCAGAACGGGCTCGATATGGTTTACTGCGACGCGGAGCTCTTCGGCGAAGAGCTGTTCGAGGGCGAGCTGTTCACGAAAACCTCGCCGTCGCGCGGGCGCGTCACGACCGAAACGCTGATCAGCGCCGAATGCAACGTCATCACGTCCGGCACGCTGCTCAAAAAGGAATGGGTCGTGCGGACCAATATGTTCGACGTCACGCTGCCGCGGATGCAGGATTTCGATCTCTGGTACCGGCTCGCCAAAAACGGCGCGACGATCGGCTATCAGACCGGCGTGCTGGTCAAATACCGCGTCCGGCTCGACAGTCTGTCGGGCACCAACGTCGAACGGGCCGGCCGGAACATCCGCGCGCTCAACGTGATTCGCGAAAAATACGGTCTCAGCGACGGCGAACGTCCGGTCTGGGAAAGACAGATGCTCGTTTACGAGGCCGAATACGCGCTCGAACAGGGAAAATTCAGCCTGACGCGCGGCGATTTCGCCGACGCCTCGGCGCATATCGCGAGGGCCAACAAATTTTTCCGCAAACCGAAGCTCTTTCTGCTGATGACGCTGCTCAAAATCTATCCCCGGCTGGCGCTCCGCCTCTTTAAAAAAATGCGGCCGGCCGAATATTCGTTTATCGCCCCGCAAAAATCGTAGTATTGTAGAAAAAGTGGAAGATAACGCCAAAACACCCTCGCTGAAGTCGCAGAGCGCGTGGCTTTTGTTCGCGAAAGTCGTCGGCTTCGTGTTCAGTTTTCTGCTGCCGCTGCTGATCGTCCGGTTTCTGACGCAGGACAAGGTCGGCGTCTACCGGCAGGTTTTTCAGGTCGTCGTCAACGCCGTCGCGATCCTTCCGCTCGGCGTTTCGATGAGCGCCTACTATTTTCTGTCGCGCGAAAAAGAACGCCGGCCGGCGGCGATTCTCAACATCCTGATCTTCAATTTCGTCGTCGGCGGGCTCGCCTGTCTGACGCTGTTCGTTTACCCGCAGCTCGTCGGGAACATCTTTCACAGCGAGGAGATCACGCGGCTCGCGCCGCGGATCGGCGTCGTCGTCTGGCTCTGGATCTTTTCGACCTTTCTCGAAACCGTCGCGATCGCCAACCACGAGGCGCGGATGGCGACCTTTTTCATCATCACGGCGCAGTTTACGAAAACTCTGCTGATGGTCGGCGCGGTCGTTCTCTTCGCGACGGTCGAGGCCTTCGTTTACGCGGCGATGATCCAGGGCGCGGTCCAGACGCTCGTCCTGCTTTATTACCTGAACTCGCGTTTTCCGCGGTTCTGGACAAAGTTCGATTTCGGTTTTTTTCGCGAGCAGCTCGTTTACGCGCTGCCGTTCGGGCTCGCCGGCCTGCTCTGGACATTGCAGACCGACATTCACAATTATTTCGTCGGCTACCGGTTCAGCGCGTCGGATTACGCGATTTACGCCTACGGCTGCTTCGAGCTGCCGCTGATCGCGATGATCTCGGAATCGGTGACGTCGGTGCTGATCCCGCGGATGAGCCGGCTGCAGGCCGCCGGCGACCGGCGCGAGATGATCCGGCTGACGACGCGCGCGATGCAGAAGCTCGCGTTCTTTTATTTTCCGATCTACATCTTTCTGCTGATCACGGCCGAGACCTTCATCGTCACGCTTTTCACGCGCAATTACGCGGCGAGCGTGCCGATCTTTCTGATCAACATCACGCTGCTGCCGTTTTACATCTGGGTCGTCGATCCGATCGTCCGCTCGTACAAGGAGCTCGGCCGGTTTCTGCTGACGCTGCGGATCTTTATTTTCACGGCGCTCGTCTCGGCGCTCTACTTCGGCATCCGGAACTTCGATCTGCGCGGGATGATCGCGATCGTCGTCGTCACGGTGCTGACCGAAAAATTCATCTCGACGTCGGCCGTTTTGCGAAAACTGGAGGTCGGCGCGAAGGATCTTTATTTACTCAAAGGCGTTTTCCGGACGGCCGTCTCGGCCGTTCTCGCCGGCGCGCTGACGTTTCTGTTCTACCGCGGCTTTAGCGAAAGTCTGACGGCTTTCGGCGCGGAAACGGCGCAGAATGTTCTGGGCCTGACGAAGACGAGCCTCATCGATTTCGCGGCGGGCGTCCTCGTCCTCGGCGCGTGCTTCGCGATCTTCGCGCCGGTTTATCTGCTGAGCGCGAATTATTTCGGGATCATCGACGAGGAGGAAAAGGCGCTCGTCGGCCGCTATGCGGCGGGCCTGACCGGGCTTTTCAAAGCCAAAGCGCCGCTCGCGCCGGACGCGGGCCTGAAGACGCAGGATTAAGAAAAATTTTATGTGCGGAATTGCCGGATTCATCTCAGCTGAAAAACTGCGGCCGGTCGACGAGCGCGCGGCGCTCCTCGACCGGATGTGCCGCGTCATCACGCATCGCGGGCCCGACGAACAGGGCACGATCGTCAGGGATCGCGCCGCGCTCGGAATGCGGCGGCTCGCGATCATCGATCTCAAGACCGGCCAGCAGCCGATCTTCGACTGTTCGGGCAATCTCGCGATCGTCTTCAACGGCGAGATCTACAATTATCAGGACTTGAAAAAAGACCTCGAAGCGCGCGGCCACCGGTTCAAAACCCATTCCGACACCGAGACGATCGTCCACGCCTACGAGGAATTCGGCACCGACTGCGTCCGGCATCTGCGCGGGATGTTCGCCTTCGCGATCTACGATTTCGCGAACGAGACATTGTTCGTCGCCCGCGACCGCGTCGGCAAAAAGCCGCTTTTCTACAGCCTCACCGAACGGGGAAATTTCGTTTTCGGGTCGGAGCTCAAAGTCCTGCTCGAACACGGCGAGATTTCCAAAGAGCTCGATCTGGCGGCGCTCGACGCCTATCTGACGTTCGGTTACGTGCCCGAGGAATTCTGCATTTTTCGGGACGTCCGAAAGCTCGCGCCGGGCGCGTTTCTGCTTTTTAAGGACGGCCGCGTCGAAACGAAAAATTACTGGGACTTCGATTATTCGAGCCCCGTCGAGATCAAAACCGAGGCCGAATACGTCGAGCTGCTCCGCGAAAAGATCCGCGAGGCCGTCAAAGTCCGTCTGATCTCGGAAGTGCCGCTCGGCGCGTTCCTCTCGGGCGGCGTCGATTCGTCGTCGATCGTCGCGATGATGTCGCAGATTTCCGACAAACCCGTCAAGACCTTTTCGATCGGTTTTAACGAGGACACGTTCAACGAGCTCAAATTCGCGCGGCTCGCCGCCGAACATTTCAAGACCGAGCATCACGAGTTCATCGTCACGCCGGACCTCGTCGAAACGGTCGACGAGCTGGTCTGGCATTTCGACGAGCCGTTCGCCGATTCGTCGGCGCTGCCGACCTATATGGTCTCGAAGATGGCGCGCGATTTCGTGACGGTCGTGCTTTCGGGCGACGGCGGCGACGAGCTCTTCGCGGGCTACACGCGCTACGCGACCGACCGCCGCCGGAGCGGGTTCGAACGCCTGCCGCGCGTGCTCCGGCAGAATTTGCTGAAACCCCTGAGCGAAGCGCTGCCGCACGGCGCGAAGGGAAAGAATTTTCTCTACAATTCGTCGCTCGACGCGATCGACCGTTACATCGACAGCATTTCGCATTTCGGAAATCTCAAGAAAATCGAACTTTATTCAAAATTACTGAGGGAAAATCTGAACGGCGGGCGCGGGCGGGCGGCGGAAATCTACCGGCGGCTCGCCGCCGGCGTCGGGCGCGACGACGCGACCGACCGGCTGCTCTATCTCGACAGCAAGACCTATCTGCCGTCCGACATCCTGACGAAGGTCGACCGGATGACGATGGCCGTCTCGCTCGAAGCGCGCGTGCCGCTGCTCGATCACGAATTGATCGAGATCGTTCAGAAAATTCCGGCGGATTTGAAATTGAAGGGGCTGGAGACGAAATATATTTTCAAGAAGGCGATGGAAGGCATCGTCCCGCGCGAGATCCTGTACCGCGAAAAACAGGGCTTCGGCGTGCCGGTCGGCGACTGGATCAACGCCCAGCTCAAGGACCGGATTCACGGCATCCTGAGCGAGCAAAGGACGCGCGAGCGCGGTTTTTTCGAGTCGCGCTACATCAATCTGCTGCTCGACGAGCACACGCGAAACCGCCGCGACCATTCGCATTCGCTGTGGATCCTGTGGATGCTCGAACTCTGGCACCGGAGATTCGTCGACGCCTGAAAATTTTTATGAAAATGCTTGCGAGTTACGAAGAATACGCCGACGAGTCGCTGAGAAACTACGTCGGCAGAGAAACGGCGAAACGCTATTCGCTCGTCGAAGCCGTGCGGCATCTGGAGCTCGAACGCGTGCTCGACGTCGGCTGCGGGGCCGGCCAGGAGCTGCTGCCGTTTCTCGAACGAACCGACGCCCTCTGCGTCGGCCTCGATCGCGCCGAGGCGCTCGGCACGTTCGCGAAAAAACTCTTCGCCGGAAAGGAAAACGCTTTTTTGGTGCGCGGATTCGGCGAAAAACTGCCGTTCGAGGACGAGAGCTTCGACGTCGTCATCTGTCTCGTCGCGCTGCCGTATATGGACAACCGCGAAACGCTCGCCGAGATCGCGCGGATTCTCAAACCCGGCGGCGTGCTGCTTCTGAAGACCCACGGCCCGCTTTTTCTGCTCGGAATGGTTTTCGAGCGCGCGAAAACCCTGAGCCCGAAAAAGATCGCCTATCCGCTGATCTGTCTGGCCGCCAGCTGCTGGCATCTTTTGACCGGCCGCCAGCTTCAAAAAGGTTTCTGGCAGGGCAAGGAGATTTTTCAGACGCGCGGGTTTCTCGAAAGGGAACTGGCGAAAAACGGGATGGAGATCAAGGGCCGGCTGCCCGACGACAATCGCCGGACGCCGTCGTTTATGATCGTCAAAACGGCGCTGCTGAAGGCGGCGCTGATCGGCTCGCTGCTGATCGACTACGGTTTCAACCTTTAGAACTTTTGGAAAAATGTCAGCCCAACAGAACGATCTTTTAACCAAACTGAAATGGAATCTGCCGTGGCTCGCGCGCTACCCGTTCGAGCGCGCGGCCAATCGTCTGCAGCAGAACGCCTTCGAGAAAAAACACGTCGTCTTCACGATCGCCGACCATTTCGAGCCGAGCTGGAGCGCCGCCGGGCTGCTCGATACGGACGCGCAATTGCGGCGGCTCGACGAATGGCACGCGACGGCGCGGGCGACCGGCGACGCCGTGCGCGACGCCGACGGGACGAAGTTTCGCCACACGAATTTTTACCCGGCCGAACAGTACGAACGACGGATTCTCGACAAGCTGGCCGCGCTGCAGGCCGAAGGCCTCGGCGAGACCGAGATCCATCTGCATCACGGCGTCGAAGCGCCGGACACGGCCGAAAATCTGCGCCGGGCGCTGCTCGATTTTCGCGACTGCCTGGCCGCGGAACACCGGCTCTTGTCGCGGCTCGACGGCCGGGGCGACCCGCGCTACGCCTTCGTCCACGGCAATCTCGCGCTCGCCAATTCGTGCGGCGGCCGCTGCTGCGGCGTCGACGACGAGATGCAGATCCTGTTCGAGACCGGCTGCTACGCCGATATGACGCTCGCTTCGGCGCCCGACCAGTCGCAGGTTCCGGTCATCAACAAGATTTACGAATGCGGTTTTCCGCTGACCGAAAGAGCCCCGCACCGGCGCGGCCGCGCGCTCGCGGTCGGCCGCCGGCAAATGCAGTTTCCGCTGATCTTTACCGGCCCGCTCGTCTTCAACTGGACGCGGACGATCAAAGGACTTCCGGTGCCGCGGCTCGAGGACGGCGCGCTCGTCCACAACCAGCCGATGGATCTCGCGCGCTTCAACCGCTGGAAAAACGCGAACATCACCGTCCGCGGCCGCACCGACTGGATTTTCGTCAAGCTTTACTGCCACGGCTTTTTCGACTACGACCAGTCGGCCTCGATCGGCGAGGACGTCCGCCGGTTTTTCGGCGAGATCATCGAAAACGGCGAGAAAACGGGCGACTACCGGGTTTATTTCGCGTCGGCGCGCGAGGCCGTCAATATGGCGCTGGCGGCCGTCGACGGGCATTCGGGCAGTCCGGGCCAATTCCGCGATTACCGGCTGAAAACGATTATGGAAGAAAAAAACTAGAATTTCGGAGGCTTTAATAATTTCTACCTGAAAACCGGGACAAATCATTGACAGTCACACGTTTGGAGACGTGAAGCGATGATGAACGAAAAAGTTATGGTGAATCCGCTGGATGCGCTGAAAAAACTGAAGGGTCGAAGCTGGACGGAGATTCGCTCGCGCGGCGAACAGGCTTTTTCCGTCTACACCGAGCAGATCGGTTTGAGCGGCAAGCTGCCTTCGGACAACGAGCTCAACCAGCTTTTGAACAAATCGGTTTTCGGCCGGGGCAAGATCACGGCGGAGATTCTCTTCGACCGTTTTTTCGAGCTTTCCGGGGACAGTTTTTTCCCGTCTTTCCGGGAAACGGACCGGACCGTCGAGGTCTTTCGGCAGAAATTCAGGGGCAAAGCGATCGCCAACGTGCTCGAACGGTCGGAAAAGATCATCGACGGCAAATTCGATCTGCTCGGCTTTCTCAATCTCGATTTCGGGACGGCGATCGACTGGCACTACGAGCCGCTCCAGGGCAAGCATCTGCCGCTCAAACACTGGAAGCAGTTCGACGAGCTCGACGCGGCCGAGACCGGCGACAAGAAGATCATCTGGGAGCTCAACCGCCACCAGCATTTCTTCACGCTCGGCGTCGCCTACCGGCTGACCGGCGAGGAGCGCTACGCGGCGACCTTCGCGCGGCATATCGACAGCTGGATGGAGCAGAATCCGCCGGGGCTCGGCATCAACTGGTTCAGCAGTCTCGAAGTCGCTTTCCGGGCGATCTCGTGGATCTGGGCGTTTCATTTTTTCCGCGGCTCGCACAGCCTGACGCCCGAGCTTTTTCAGAAAGCCGTTAAGTTTCTCTACCTGCACGGCCGCCATCTCGAAAAATATCTTTCGACCTACTACAGCCCGAACACGCATCTGACGGGCGAGGCGCTCGGGCTTTACTATCTCGGCACGCAGCTCTCCGTGTTCGAGCGCGCCGCGCGCTGGCGCAAACTCGGCGAGGACATCCTGTTCGCCGAGCTCGACCGCCAGATTCACGAGGACGGCGTCTATTTCGAGCAGACGACGTGGTACCAGCGCTACACGGCCGATTTCTACACGCATTTTCTGATCCTGAAGACTTTCGACGCCGACGAGACGGACCGCAAATTACAGGAAAAGCTCGAGTTGAAGCTCCAGCTGGTCCACGATTTTCTGATGTACCTGACGCGGCCCGACGGGACGACGCCGATCATCGGCGACGACGACGGCGGGCGCAGTCTGCCTTTGTCGGCGGCCGAAACGGCCGATTTTCGCGGCGCGCTTTCGACCGCTTCGGTTCTGTTCGGACGCGGCGACTACAAGTTCGTCGCCGGCCAGCTGGCCGAGGAAACGCTCTGGCTGCTCGGGCCGGAAGCCGTCGGCGGCTTCGATTCGCTGCGGACTTTCGAGCCGCGCCGGACGTCGCGGTATTTCCCCGACGGCGGTTATTTCGCGATGCGCGACGGCTGGAGCGACACGGACAATTACCTGCTCGTCGACTGCGGCGAGATCGGCTCGCTCAACGGCGGGCACGGTCATTCGGACGCGCTCGCGGTCGAAGCGGCGGTCGGCGGCAAGACGCTGCTCGTCGATTCGGGAACCTACACCTATCACGAATCCGAGGAGATGCGCGATTTTTTCCGGACGTCGATCGCGCACAACACGCTGATGATCGACGAACGGTCGCAGAGCGAGCCGGGCGGCAAGTTTTCGTGGAAATCGAAGGCCAATATCCAGGTCCAGTCGCAGGTCTCGGAAGAGCGCTTCGACTTTTTCGAAGCCTCGCACGACGGTTTCGAGCGGCTCGAATCGCCGGCCATTCACCAGCGCAGCATCCTGTTTCTGAAAAACGATTACTGGATTATGCGCGATTACGTCGAGACGCAGGGCGAGCACGATTACGCGCTCAATTTTCATTTCAACAAGCAGACCCGGCCGGCGCTCGAAGACACCGACAGCGGCCGTTTCTGCGTCAGCGAAGCGCCGTCGGCGGCGAACGGCTGGCGGATGTTCACGTTCGGCGACAACGGCAGCTGGCAGCAGAAAGAAAGCTGGATTTCCGACAATTACGGCAAAAAGATCAACGCGCCGTTTCTGCGGTTCGTTTCGAAAGGCAGGGGCGCGCAGGAATTTTTCACGTTTATGCTGCCGTTTCAGCCCGGTCATCCGAAACCCGAGGTCTACGAAACGACCGTCTCCGGCGGCCGCGCGTTCGTCGTCAATTACCGCGGCTACTGGGATCTTTTCGTCTTCGCCGATTCGGGCGAGCAGATCGTCCGGACCGAGATCTTCAACACGAATTTCCGCTTTCTGTGGGCGCGGCTCAGTCCCGGCGAGCAGATTCCCGAAGAGTTCGTGATGGTCGGCGGCACGAATTTCTCGCTCGGCACGCGCGAGGTCATCAATTACCCGAACGAGCTCAAATTCGCGGTCGCGCGGCGGCTCGGCAACCGGCTCAACGTCCGGACGAGCGAAAATATCTTCAGCGTTTCGCTCCCGCAGAAACAATCTTTCACCTATATCCTGAAAAATAACTTAGAATCTTAAACGGGAGCGCGGTTTTCGGCGGAAAAGTACGCCGTCCGCGCCCCCGTGTCCCGAATGAAAAACGTCCTTCAGCTCATCGGCAGTTTCAATCAGGGCGGCTCGGAACGCCAAGCCGTTCAATTGACGCGTCTGCTTCGCGAGGACGGCCGCGTCAACGTCGCGATCGCCGCGCTGACCGACGAGGGCGTGCTCCGCGCCGAGGTCGAAAGGCTCGGCTTTACCGAATTTCCCGAGTTCCGGCTGACCTCGTTTTACGACGCGAATTTCTTCAAACAGCTGCGGCGGGCGGCGCGCTTTCTGCGCGAGAATAGGATTGACGTCGTCCACACGCACGATTTCTACACGAACGTCTTCGGGATGTTCGCGGCCCGGCTCGCGCGCGTGCCGCTCGCCGTCGCCTCGAAGCGCGAGACCGGCGGAATGCGCACGAAGCTCCAGAAAACGGTCGAAAAAATCGCCTTCCGGCAATCGAACGCGATCGTCGTCAACTCGGCGGCGGTCAAAGACTACCTGATCGCCGAGGGCGTCACGGCGGCGAAGATCGAAGTCGTCTACAACGGTCTCGATCTCGAAAGGCTGCGGCCGCCGACGACCGACCGCGCGGCGGTCTGCGGCGAACTGAAGCTGCCGGCGGCCGCCGGTCTGAAATTCGTCACGCTCGTCGCGAACCTCCGGCATCCGGTCAAAAACCAGCCGATGTTTCTGCGCGCCGCCCGGAAAGTGACGGAAAAATTTCCGCGGGCGCATTTCGTGCTCGCCGGCGAAGGCGCGCTGCGCGAAGATTTGGAACGGCTCGCCGCCGACCTGAACATCGCCGGAAACGTCCATTTCACGGGGCTCTGCAAACGGGTGCCCGAACTGCTGGCGGTCAGCTTCGCGGGCGTCCTGACCTCGTTCAACGAGGGCTTTTCAAACTCGATCCTCGAATATATGGCGGCCGGACTGCCGGTCGTCGCGACGCGCGTCGGCGGCGCGGCCGAGGCGGTCGTCGAAAACGAGACCGGCTTTCTCGTCGAATCGGACGACGCCGACGCGCTCGCCGCGCGGTTGATCGAGCTGCTCGAAGCGGAAGATAAAGCCGCCCGTTTCGGCGCGCGCGGACGGCGGATCGCCGAGGAAAAATTCTCGCTCGGCGCCCAGCTCGCGAAAACGCTGGAACTTTACGGCGTTTGACCGTTTCTAGTAAGTTCGGGCAGATTCTAATCTGTTGACAATCAAACAAATCTCGTGAAATCATAATTTTGTGCCTTCCGCACGCCTGCCCTGAATTTTCCCCGGTCAGATGAAATAATATGAAACAAGTCATTCGCAAAGGTTTGAAGGAAATCATCGTGGACGAGGTCGCCGACCCGACCGTATCGTCGAATCACGTGCTCGTCCGTCCGTTTTACTCGCTGATCAGCTCGGGAACGGAAACCGCCGACATCCACACGGAAAATATTCTGAAAGAGGTCGCCGACAACCCGTCGCACCTGCAGACGGTCTGGAACGTGATGAAAAAGACCGACCCGGTCAGCACGTTCAACGAGGTGCGCGCGAAATTCAAGGATTACGCCGTCCTCGGCTATTCGGGCGCGGGCATCATCGTCGACCGCGACGAAAAGGTGACCGATCTCAAGATCGGCCAGCGCGTCGCCTACGGCGGCGAGGGCACCGGCCACGGCGAGACGATCAACGTCGGCCGCAACCTGATCGCGCGGATTCCCGACAACGTGAGCTTTCCGGAAGCCTGTTTCACGACGCTCGGGGCGATCGCGATGAACTCGGTGCGGCTTTCGGAGATCAATATCGGCGACACGGTCGCGGTCATCGGTCTCGGCCTCGTCGGCCAGCTCGTCGCGCAGCTCGTCCGCTGTCAGGGCGGCGTCGTGATCGCGATCGATCTCGACCCGCAGCGCGTCGCGATCGCGCGGGCGACCGGCGCGGATTTCGGGCTCGTCGCCGGCGAGGCGACCGTTCAGGAAGTGCGCGCGCTGACCGACGGACGCGGCGCCGACGCCGTGATCGTGGCCGCCGCTTCGGCCTCGCCGAAACCGCTCCAGCAGGGCGTTTCGATGTGCCGCGACCGCGGCCGCGTCGTGATGGTCGGGGCCTGTCCGATCGAGATTCCGCGCGCCGAAATGTACGTCAAGGAGCTCAAGTTTACGGTCTCGCGGGCTTACGGGCCGGGCAGCTACGATCCGAGCTACGAGAAACAGGGCATCGACTACCCGCTCGCTTACGTGCGCTGGACGGAAAACCGCAATATGGAGGAATTCCTGCGGCTGACGGCGGTCGGCCGCGTCGACGTCAAACCGCTGATCTCGCACGAGTTCGCGCTCGAAGACGCGCCGCGCGCCTACGAGACGATCATGGGCGGCGGATCGAGTCTCGCGGTCGTGTTGAAATATCCGGTCAACGAGGCGGCCGACGCGATCGGGGATTTCAGACCGACGCGCAAGATCGTCGTCAGCACCGAGCCGATTCGGAAAGACGAGATCAGGTTCGCGATGGTCGGCGCCGGAAATCTGGCGAAATGGGCGCATCTGCCGGCGATTCAGAAGATCGCCGGCGCGAGTCTTCACGCCGTTTATTCGAATCGCGGCGCGCAGGGCAAATCCTACGCGATGCGTTTCGGCGCGAAATACAGCACGTCGGATTACCGGGAAATTCTCAACGATCCGGAGATCGACGCGATCCTCATTTCGAGCCGTCACCGCGAGCACGCGCGGCAGGCGATCGACGCGCTCGAGGCCGGCAAGCACGTCTTCATCGAAAAACCGATGGCCGTCACGGTCGAGGAATGCCGGGCGATCTACCGGGCGGTTCAAACGAGCGGCAAGCGGCTGATGGTCGGTTTCAACCGCCGTTTCGCGCCGTATTACGTCGAGATGAAAAACAATCTGAAGGGCCGCACGAGCCCGCTCGTCGTCTCCTGCCGGATGAATTCGCCGGGCATCGAAAACGGCTGGGCGGCCGAAAAATCGCAGGGCGGCGTCGTTTTGGGCGAGGGCTGTCACTTCGTCGATCTGATGTACTGGCTGACCGAAAGCGAGCCGGTCGCGGTGTCGGCCTGCGGATTCGACGGGCACAACGTCGCGGCGACGCTCAAATTCGCCGACGGCTCGATCGGCAATTTCATCTACACGGTCGTCGGCAGCGAATCGTCGGGCGGCGAGCTGGTCGAGGTCTTCGCGCCCGGCGTGAGCGTTTTGAGCGAGGACTTCAAGCGGCTCGTCGTCAAGAAAAAGAAGCGCGACGGGCGCAGTAAATTCTTTGCGGCCAAAGGTTATCAGGAACAGCTCGAATCGTTCGTGCGAAGCCTCAAAGACGGGACGGAAACGGCCGTCACGGTCGTCGACGGCACGCGCGCGACGCTCGGCTGCCTGCTGATGCTCGAAGCGGTCAGAACCGGCGAAGCGCAGACTTTCAATCTCGACGAAATTTTAGGCTGAAAAAGTCTTGAGTCCTGAGTCTTAAGTCTCGAGTCGGAAGACATAGACCAAAGACTTAAGACTCAGGACTCAAGACTACAAAAATGCACGTTCTTCAACTCGGGCCATATCCGCCGCCCGAAGGCGGAATCAGTCGCAATATGCTGGCGATTCGTGACGAATTGCTGAAAAACGGACATCGCTGTTCGATCATCGCGACGGCCAAAAGCAGCCAACCCGTAACCGAACCGGACGTTTATCATCCGCGCACGCCGGCGGCGCTCGTCCAGCTTTTGAAGACGCTCGATTACAACGTGCTGCACGTTCACGTCGGCGGCCGGATCAATCTGCGGATTCTCGCGTTTCTCAAGGTTTGCGCGTTTTTCGGGCGCGGGAAAAGCGTGCTGACGCTGCATTCGGGCGGGTATGCGGTCGAAAGGATCGGTACGGCGAATCGTTTTTCGTTCGACGGTTTCGTGTTTCGTTTGTTTCGCCGGATCGTCGTCGTCAATCCGCTGATGTTCGAGCTGCTCGAAAAATTCGGCGCGAAGAAAGAACGGGTTCGCCTGATTTATCCGTTCGTTCTCAGAAATCCCGACAAATCGGTCGGGGTCCCGCCGGAATTCGAAGAATTTGCCGCAAAACACCGGCCGTTTCTGCTGGGGGTCGGCCTGCTCGAAGACGATTACGATCTTTTTCTGCAGGTCGACGCGCTCGAAAAGGTTCTCGAAAAGCTGCCCGGCGCCGGTTTGATGATCGTCGGTTCGGGCAGTCAGGAAGCGGAGATGAAACGCGCAATCGCCGCCAAACCCTACGCTTCGCGCATTTTTCTGGCCGGCAACGTGCCCAATCCGGTGACGCTGCATCTGATCAAAAAGGCCGATATTCTCCTGCGGACCACGAAATTCGACGGCGACGCGATCGCCGTTCGCGAGGCGCTTTTTCTCGGCACGCCGGTGATCGCGACCGACAACGGGATGCGCCCCGAAGGCGTCGAGCTGATGCCGGTCGGCGACGCCGCCGCGCTCGTCGAAAAAATCGTCCGGATCGCCGAAACGCTCCCGGCGTCGAAGATCGAAAGGCCGGAAGACCGGTCGAACGTCGAGGCGGTGCTCAAGCTTTACGAAGAATTTTGATCTTTGGTCTTTGATCTTTGGTCTTTGGTCTTTGAAACAATTTCGAAGGCCGAAGGTCAAAGCTCAAAGGCCGAAGACCAAAGATCGAAGATCAAATCGATCGATAATCCGGGCGGCCGCCGGATAATTTTGCGTTAAACTGAAAAAAAAGAGTTAATATAACTTTAATTGTTTATTCGGGCGGAGAATATTCGGCGGCCCGATTTTCTTACGTCTGGCTTAATATGTGCGGAATCAACGGAATAGCTTTATCCCGAAAATCTCAGCGACAAATCGACCGTGACGTGCTCGAGAGGATGCGCGACGTGCAGTTTCACCGCGGCCCGGACGACGGCGGGCTGTTTACGGACGAGCGCGTCGGCCTCGGTCACCGCCGGCTGTCGATCGTCGACGTTTCGCACGGCGCGCAGCCGATGTTCAACGAGGACGGCTCGCTGGTCATCGTCTACAACGGCGAAATCTACAATCACGCCGACTACCGCGAGGAACTCGAAGCGAAGGGCCACGTCTACCGGACGCACTGCGACACCGAGACGATCCTCCATCTCTACGAGGAACACGGCGTCGAATGTCTCGAAAAACTGCGCGGGATGTTCGCCTTCGCGATCTGGGACCGCCGCGAAAAGACGCTGTTCATCGCCCGCGACCGGCTCGGCGTCAAACCGCTCTACTACGTTCATGATGCCGACGGGAGCCTGTTTTTCGGCTCCGAGATCAAGACGCTGCTCGAAGCGGCGGCCGTCAAGCCGGAATTGAATTACGACGCGCTGCCGGACCAGCTCGCCAATCACGGAACTTCTCGTGACGAAACGCTTTACAAGGGCGTCAAACGGCTTTTGCCGGGCCATTTTATGGTCTGGCAGGACGGCGCCCTGCGGATCGAAGAATTCTGGGACGTGAATTTCGAGCCGAAGCACCGGGACCGTTCCGACCGCGAGTTTATCGACGAGTGGCGCGAGCTTTTCCGGCATTCCGTCCGGCTCCGGCTGATGGCCGACGTGCCGCTCGGGATGTTTCTGTCGGGCGGCATCGATTCGTCGGCGATCGCGGCGACGATGGCGCAGATGGTCGACGCTCCGGTCAAGACCTTTTCGGTCGGCTTCAAGGAGCGCGAGGCCAACGAGTTCGAATACGCGCGGGTCGTCGCCAAGGCCTTCAAGACCGAGCATCACGAGATCACGATCACGCCCGAGCAGTTTTTCGACGAGCTGCCGAACCTCGTCTGGCACGAGGACGAACCGATCGGCTTTATCGCCTCGGTGCCGCTTTATTTCGTCTCGAAGCTCGCGCAGAAGCACGTCAAGGTCGTCCTCACGGGCGAGGGCGCGGACGAGATTATGGCCGGTTACGGACGTTACGCGAAGACTTTGCAGCTGCTCGAATACGGCGAAAAATACGAGGCGCTGATGCCGGATTTCGTCCGCGGGCTCGTCAAAACGGGCGCCGAAGCGATCGGCGGCAAGCTCAGCCGGACGTTTCTGACGCGCGCGGCCGACATCGAAAATCTCTTTTTCGACAATTTCGGCGTTTTCCCGAAGGCGATGCAGGACAAACTCCTGTCGGCCGAAACGAAGGCGCGGATCGAAGACCGCGACCCGTATCGTTTTCAGAACGGCTGGCTCGCGAAGACCGACGCGCGGGCGGTGCTCGACAAACTGCTCTACGTCGACACGAAAACCTACCTGCACGAGCTGCTGATGAAGCAGGATCAGATGTCGATGGCCGCCTCGATCGAGTCGCGCGTGCCGTTTCTCGACCACCGGCTCGTCGAATTCACGGCGCGGATGCCCGTCCGGATGAAGCTCCGCGGCCGCGACACGAAATATCTGCTTCGCGAGGCGATGAAGGGAATTCTGCCCGACGAGATCCTGACGCGCTCGAAGATGGGCTTTCCAGTGCCGGTCGGGAGCTGGTTTCGGGGCGCGTTTCGCCACGTCGTCGACGAGTATGTTTTGAGCGAGCGGAGCCGCGCGCGCGGCATCTTCGACGAGAAATTCGTCCGCGAGCTCGTCGGGCGGCACAACGCCGGCGAGAACCACGACCAGCGGCTCTGGTTTCTCGTCAATTTCGAGATCTGGCAGCGCCGGTTCTTCGACGGCGAAACGGTCGAGCGCCGGGAGACGAGATTCGAGGAAGCGGTTTCCGCCTGAGAAAAAAATATGTTAATGGCCGAGATTGAAAAGAAAAAGACGAAACCCGCCGCGGACGATTTGCGCGGGCGCGACATCCTTTGTTTTTCGCACGACTGGACGGGCGACCCGCTCTCGAAAACGCATCTGATGCGCGTCCTGTCGCGCGACAACCGGATTTTGTGGATCAACGCGATCGCCAACCGGATGCCGACGACCTCGTCGAAGGATCTGTCGCGCATATACAAGAAATTAAAGAGCTTTACCGAACCGATCCGGGAAGTCGAGCCGAACATCTTCGTGCTCAATCCGCTCGCGATCCCGGCCTACGGAAACCGGGCGATCGTCGCCTTCAACCAGAAGTTTCTGATCCGCCAGGTCAAACGCGCGATGAAGAAGCTCGGGATGCGGAACGTCGTCAATATGGTTTTTAACCCGGCCGCCGGGATGATCGCCGGCCGTTTGGGCGAAACCGGGCTGATCTATTACTGCGTCGACGAATACACCGCGTTTACGGGCGTTTCGAGCGGGCTCAAGGAGATCGAGGAAGATCTTTTCCGCCGCTCGGATTTCGTCGTCGTCTCGGCCGAAAAGCTGCTCGAATCGAAAAAACGCTTCAACGAGAAGACGTTTCTGATCCGTCACGGCGTCGATTTCGATCATTTCCGGAAAAGCCTCGACGAGGCGACGCCGGTTCCCGCCGACATCAGGGAGCTGCCGCGCCCGATCATCGGTTTTCACGGGCTGCTGGCCGACTGGGTCGATTTCGAGCTGATCAAAAAAACGGCCGCGCATTTCAAAACGGGCTCGGTCGTCCTGATCGGCAAGATCACGGTCGACGCCGAGAAAAAGGTGAAGATTCTCGACGGCCTGCCGAACGTCCATTTTCTCGGCCGCAAGCCGTACGCCGAGCTGCCGGCCTACTGCAAGGCCTTCGACGTCGCGCTCAACCCGTTCGAGATCAACGAGCTGACGCTCGCCGCGAACCCGCTCAAGGTGCGCGAATACCTGGCCGCCGGTCTGCAGGTCGTCTCGACCGACATCCCCGAGATCCGCGTTCTCGAAAACTGTCTCGCCGGCACGGATCACGCCGATTTCATCGCGCAGATCGAGCGCGTGCTCGCGAACCCGAAGCCGCGCGCCGCGGTGTCGGACGCGATCCGTCACGAAAGCTGGGACGCGAAGGTTGACGAGCTGCGTGCGATTATGCAAAAACTGAAAGCGTGAGGACGGCGGGAAAAGAAAAAAAAATGAGCGGGAGATTCAGGCTTTTGTGCTTTTTTCTCCTGCTTTTTCTTGTCTGGATCCTGCTCGCGCCGCTGCTCGCGACGCATCTGATCGTCGAGCGGCCGCTCGCGAAGGCCGACGCGATTCTCGTGCTCGGCGGCTCTTCGACCTACGTCGAGCGCACGCAGAAGGCGGCCGAAATCTACAAAAACGGCGTCGCGCCGAAAATCTATCTGACCGACGACGGCGGGCAGTCGGGCTGGTCGCGGACGGAAAAACGCAACCCGCCGTTCGTCGAGCTGGCCCGTAAATCGCTGATCGAACAGGGCGTTCCGGCGGCGGACGTCGAGATTCTCGAACCATCGGTCGCGGGCACGATCGACGAGGCGCGGCTCTTTTCGGAAAAGGCGCGGGCGGCGAATCTGAAATCGGTGCTGATCGTCACCTCGGCCTATCACACGCGGCGCGCGCTCGCGACCTTTCAAAAAATACTCGCCGAAAACGAACAATCGGTCGAGCTCGGCATCGCCGCGCCGCCGCCCGGCGAACAGACGCCGCCGCCCGGTTTGTGGTGGCTTTCTCCGAACGGCTGGAAATTTGTCGCGGGCGAATATGTGAAATCCGCCGGCTATTGGGTGTATTATTAAGTAAATTTCGGATTTCGGATTGCGGATTTCGGATTGCGGCCCTGACGCAGGGCGCGCGATGCCGAATCCCGAATTTACTTTGATGAAGCGATTGGAAAAGCCAAACTGGCGGAAGAAAGCGGCGGGACGCCGGCGTTTGTGGCTGCTCGCGCTGTGCGCGTTTCTGGCGATCCCGCTCGCGGTCGGCGTTTATTTTCTGGTTCCCGATTTTTGGACCGGCGACGGTCTGACGATCAGCGGCTCGACGATTTACGTGCGGGCGGGCGGAAACTTTCAGGCCGCGCTCGACCGCGCCCGGCCCGGCGACACGATCGTCCTGCAGTCCGGGGCGAGTTACGCCGGCTCGTTCACGCTGCCCGCAAAATCGGGCGTTGAATTCATCACGATCCAGTCGTCCGAGCTCGACAAACTGCCGAAGGACGGCGTTCGCGTGTCTCCTTCGGACGCGGCGCGGATGCCGAAGATCCTGAGCGCGGGCGGCGGCGATCCGGCCGTCAAGACCGCGCCGAAAGCGCATCATTACCGGTTCGTCGGGATCGAATTCGCGCCGGCCGGGAACGACTACGTCTACAATCTCATCAGTCTCGGGACGGACAGCCAGAAAGCCGACGAGATGCCGCACGATTTCGAGCTCGACCGCTGCTACCTGCATCCGAACCCGAAGGGCAAGACGCGGCGCGGCGTGATGCTCAACAGCGCGAACACGGTCATCAAAAACAGTTACCTGGCCGGTTTCGCCTACCGCGAGGAAGAGACGCAGGCGATCGCCGGCTGGAACGGTTCGGGCGGCTACAAAATCGTCAACAATTATCTTGAGGCCGGCGCCGAGAACATCCTCTTCGGCGGCGCCGACCCGAGCATCAAAAATCTCGTCCCGACCGACATCGAGATCCGCAACAACCTGCTCACCAAACCGGCCGAGTGGCGGCGCAATGTGACGATCAAATGCACGTTCGAGCTCAAAAACGCGCGCAACGTCCGGATCGTCGGGAATATCATCGAGAACAGCTTCGACGAGATGGCCGTCCGGCTGACCGTCAGAAACGAGAACGGAACCGCGCCGTGGAGCACGGTCGAGGACGTTCTGATGCAGAACAACGTCATCCGCAACAGCGGCGGCGGCATCAATTTTCTGGGCAGCGACGACATTCATCCGAGCGCGACGATGAAGCGCGTGTCGGTCGTCAACAACCTGTTCGAAAACATCGATTCGCGGAATTTCGGCTCCGACGGCCTGTTCATCAAGATCGCCGGCGGCGAGGACGTGACGGTCGCCAACAACACGGTCTTTCACGACGGCAACGTGATCACCGCGCACGGCGACCCGACCCGGCGATTCGTTTTTCGGAGCAACATTTTTTCGAACAACAATTACGGCTTTACCGGCGACGGAATCATCGGAAAGGCCGTGCTCGCGAAATATTTCGCCGACGGGATCTTCGCCGACAACGTCATCGTCAACGGCAAAAGCATTCCGAAGAGCGACATTTACCTGCCCCCGCGCAGCGCGCTCGTCGACAGTTTCGACGCGGTCGGCTTCGTCGCCCGCCAGTCGGGCAATTACCGGCTCGCGCCGAATTCGAAGTTTCGCGAGAAAAAAGCGGGCTGCGATATCGACGCTTTGGAAACTGAAATAGGAAAGGTGCAGAAGAAATGAACACAGCGATAAATTTCGAAGTCATTAAAAAGTGGGAAAAAGTCGAGGTCGAGCGAAGCGCCGGCGAGGCCGGAAGACGCGAGAGCGAAGATCTGCGGCTGACCGAAGAAAACATCAAGAGATACCTCAATCCGCCCGCGGACACGCCCTATTATCTCGAATACGCGTATCACCTGCTCGGCGACGCGCGCGGCCTGACGGTTCTCGATTACGGCTGCGGGGCCGGCGAAAACAGCGCTCTGATCGCGTTTCACGGCGCGGAAAAGGTGATCGGGATCGATATCTCGCCCGAATTGATCGAGCTCGGCAAACGGCGGCTCGCGCTGCACGGCGTCGGCGAAAACGCGGACCTGCGGGTCGGTTCGGCGCACGAGCTGCCGCTTGCCGCGGAATCGGTCGACGTCGTCTTCGGGATCGCGATCCTCCATCATCTCGATCTCGAACTGGCCTCGGCCGAGGTCTTTCGCGTCCTCAAAAAAGGCGGCCGCGCGATCTTTCTCGAACCGGTCAGAAATTCGCGCTTCATCCGGTTCGTCCGGAAGCTGATCCCGTATCGGTCGCCCGACGTTTCGCCGTTCGAGCGGCCGCTGACCGAAGCCGAGCTCGAACGGTTCGCGGCGCGCTTCACGAGCCTTAAAAGCCGCGCCTTTTCGATCCCGTTCGTCAACCTGATCGAGGTTCTGGGCCTGCCGGAAAGCCTGCTCCACAAAGCGATCAGACTCGACGGAAAAATCCTCCGGGCCGCGCCGTTTCTCAAAAATCTCGCCAGCGTCCGCGTCGTCGAAATGAGAAAATGATACCGATTTCGGATTTCGGATTTCGGATGTCGGATTGGTTTCGGTATGAGCGGTTTTTGCTTTTCGAGCCGTCGTCCGACTTCGACCTGGTTTCGATAAAAATCCTTAATCAATGAAAATGGCCGGTTTCCCGCGGAAAACCGGCCATTTTGATCAATTTCCTTCAACTCCGAGCTTCTTCCCGAAAAACCGAAAAGTCACCGCCCCGGGCCAATCCGAAATCCGAAATCCGAAATCCGAAATCGCCCTAGTTTTCCTTGCCCATCTGGGCGATCAGCTCGGCGAAGCGCGGGTCGCTGCGGACCGGTTCGAGACACGGGTCGTTGAGATAGAAAGTCTTGTTCTCGTTGCCGAGCTTGAGCGCGCGGTTGAGCCATTTGAAGGCCATATCCTTGTCGCCGAGCTGGGCGAAGGCCTCGCCCGTCCAGTAGGCCATATCGTGATCCGATTTGGCGAGCATCAGCGCTTCTTCGCTGAGCTGGGCGCGGGCGTCTTCGGTGCGGCCGACCGCCGCCAGAAAAGCGGCGAGCAGCGGCCGGATGCCGTCGAGCCGCGGGTTTTCGCGGATCACCTTTTCGAGCATCGCGATGCCGGCCTCGCGGTCGCCGCGGTGAAACAGCGTCGCGGCGTGAAAGATCCGGAGCATCGGGTGGTTGGGCTCGACCTTGATGCCTTTCTCGATCTCGTGCATCGCCTCGTCGAAGCGTTTCTGGTAAAGAAAGACGCGGGCCCGGTTGTAGGCGGCGACGACGCGGGCGGCCGGATCGAGCCGGGCGAGTTTTTCGAACGCCCGCAGCGACTGGTCGTAATCGCCGTCGAGCCGGTGCATAATGCCCTTGACGAAATAAAGCGGCGCGTCGTTCGGAAACTGTTCCTGGAGCGTCTTGATCTCGGCCCGCGCTTTTTTCTTTTCGCCGCGCGCCATATAGATCATCACCGTCAGCACGCGCGCCTCGGTGACGTTCGGATCGTAGAAAAACGCCTTCGTGAACGCGCTTTCGGCGAGCGTGTAGTCTTCCGGTTCGCCGAGTCCCTTGAGGAAACGGTTCGCGTAGCACGCGCCGAGGCCGGAATAAGCGAGCGCGAAATGCGGGTCGAGATCGATCGCGTGCTTGAAGTTGTGAATCGCCGCCTCGCAGTCCTCGTTCGAGACCGTGCGGAAGATGAAGCGCCCGAAATTGTCGCGGCCGCGCAGGTATTCTTCCCACGCTTCGGCGTTGTCGGTCGGCCGGCGGCCGAGCTTTTCCTGTTCCTTTTCCGAGAGCTCGAGCCGGAGCCCGTCGAGAATCCGCTGGCCGATGATGTCCTGCAGCGCGAGGATGTCGCCGCCCTCGGCGTCGATCCGGTCGCTCCAGAGAATCTCGCCCGACGCGACGTCGAGCAGCTGCGCCGTCACGCGCATCCGGTCGCCCGAGCGGATGAACCCGGCCGAGAGCACGGCGTGGACGCGCAGTTCCTGGCCGGCGTCGCGCGGATCGATGTCGATGCCCTGATATTTGGCGATGATCGAGCTCGGCCGGACGACGAGCGATTTCAATTGCGCGAGCTCGGTGATGACGGCGTCGGCGAGCGCGAATTCGTAAAAATTCGAGTTCGAATCCTGACCGAGATTCTTGAACGGCAGGATCGCGACGCTTTTCTTTTCCGAGCCGGTCGCCGTCAGCGTCATTTCAGGCGCGTACGAATTCGAGATCGGGGCATTCGAGACCGACGGCGTGCGGCCGGTCGTGTTTTCGGAACCGGTCTTTCCGGTGATCCAGTTCCACGCGCGTTTGACCACGTTGTTTTCGGCGTGGCGCGGCGCGTACATATCGTTTTGTAAAACAGGCATACCTGAAATGTCCTGCAGGATGGCGCGAAGCTCGTCGCGCATCGTCGCAATCTTTTGATAGCGGTCTTTCGGCTGTTTGGCCAAAGCCTTGTCGATAATTTGTTGAAGCTGCGGCGGAAGCGGCTCGTTGAGCCGCATCTGCGCGAGCGGTTTCGGCGTCCCGTGCAGCACCTGATGGCGCACGTCGATCACCGTCTTCCCCTGAAACGCCCAGATTCCGGTGAGCATTTCATACAGCAGCACCCCGGTCGAAAAAATGTCGGCGCGATGATCGGCGCGTTCGCCCTTGGCCTGTTCGGGCGCGGCGTAGGTCGCCGTTCCGTAGGGAATTCCGATCTCGGTCAGTTCGGCGCGCTCGGCGCCGCGGCCGTGCTCGGCGGGTTCGTCCTGGAGCAGCTTGGCGAGCCCGAAATCGAGGATCTTGACCTGTCCCTCGCTCGTGACCATCACGTTGCCGGCCTTGATGTCGCGGTGGATGATGCCGCGCGAATGCGTGTAGGCGAGCGCGTTGCAGGTCTGAATGGCGATCGAGAGCGCGCTCTTCAGTTCGAGCGGCCGGCCGGCGACGAGCTGGCGGACGTTTTTGCCCTCGACGTACTGCATCGCGATGTAATAGATCCCGTTGGCCTCGTGAAAGTCGTAGATGGTGCAGATGTTGGGATGATCGAGTTGGGAACAGAGCTGGGCCTCGCGCTCGAAGCGTTTGAAGTTGGCGGTTTTGGAAGTCAGTTCCGGCGGCAGGACCTTGATGACGACGGTGCGGTTCAGTTTCGTGTCGAGGGCCTTGTAAACTGTACCTTGTCCGCCTGCGCCGAGTTTTTCCTTGATTAAATATTGGTTAATCTTCGAACCAATCATACAGATGTCGGATTTTGCTTTCGGGTATCGGACTTGTTCTAAGTTTAATCCCGAAATCTTTCCGAGTAAAGTTTGATATTATAGACAAATTTCAAAAAACCGCAATCCACGATTCTCGATCCGCAAATAAAACCGGCGAACTGCCGGTTAATCGGGGATGATCGTTCAGCCGCGCGGCGGATCGCCCCAGCCCGAAGCGACGTATTCACCGTCTTTGACGATGCACGGGACGACCAGATCGCCGCCCGAATAATCAAGCATTTCCCGTTGTCGCGCCTTATCGTTCTGGGCATCGTATTCGATGAATTCGATGCCGTTTTCGTTGTAATAATCCCGCGCCCGCTGACAGTACGGGCAGCCGGGTTTCACATACATCACCAAAGCCATTTCTCGTTCTCCTCGACTGAATTTTAACGCGTCGGCCATTCGACCACAAATCGAAGCCCGGGGAATATTTGTCGGTTTTTCGATTGTAGCAGAATTCACGTTCCGGCGAAATCCGGCGAAACGACTGAACCGATTCGAGATCCGACCGAAAATAGCCGGCCCCGCTGACCGCCGCGGCCGGCACCGTTCGCAGTTGGCGGAAGAATTCTTAAAGAAATTTAGTGTGTTTAGTGGAAGATCAAAAAAGCGAACGCGACCCGAACCGACACTTCTTCCAATAAGTTTTGTCACTAATACCAGGATGTCATAAAAACAGAGGAATTATCGGCGTACCCGCCTTTGATCGAATGATCGTTCGAGCCGCGAACGTTGGGTTAACTGTCCACTGAACACCGGGCCGGATATTATGCGGCATCAGGAAATTGTCTGATTTCGGAGCGCGAAAGCGGACTGGAGCGCAACCGTCCCGGTTGCCATGAGCGCGACAGCGCGAAGAAGCGCCGCGCTGGCCGTGACGTCGAAAGTAATCGAAACGTTTGACACCGCTCGCGCGGCGTTGGCAACCGGGACGGTTGCGCTCCAGTCCGCCGCCGCGTCCTGAGCAGACCAGACTTCGGCGCAGCGGTCGTCGATGCATTAAGCAGCAAGCCGGATATTTCCCGGTTTGAACCCAAAAAATCCGGCTTTCAATATTCTAAATCTCTCATTACTTTTGGCTAGGTGTTTAAAAACACGAAAGACACGAAATCATTTAGTGTTTTGGTGGACAGTTAAACCGGCGAACTTACCCTGAACCGCCCCTTTTCCCAACCGGTTTCGCTGCCGGCTTTACTGCAGCCTGGTAAAACTGTAAATCGAAGCGTTCGAATCCGGATCAATCCGAAATCCGAAATCCGAAATCCGAAATCGAATTGAGCGGGCCGAGTATCCGGCGCCAGGCGCCGGGTTTGGTTTTGGAAAGGTTTTGCGGCTCGTAGAAATTTTCGAAATAATCGATCGCGGCGACCCGGAAGCCGACGTCGCGGCGGAGCCGTTCGCCGACGTACCATTTGTGATCGACGATCCGTCCCCACAAATATTTCGCCTCGTTTTGCGGGAAATCCCGGTTCAGGTATTTTCTGAGCCGGAGCTGCTCCGGCGACGGCGTGTTTTTCAAAACTTCTTCGACAACGTAATCCAACTGGTAAAAAATCATAATATAATGCCTCTATCAAAATTTATGTTCGCCTCCGCGCATCGGAGGCCATAATCAAGTATAATAATTCCGTTACGTTGATTACCAACTCTTATTTTTCATCAGCATTATGAATCGTTCTAATGCTTGTAAAGATTGAAATAATGGAACTTTGGCAGCTAAGGACGTTTACCGCGATCGCCGAGACCCTGAATTTTACGAAGGCTTCGGAAAAGCTTCATCTGACGCAGTCGGCGGTCAGCCACCAGATGAAGGCGCTCGAAGAAGAGCTCGGCGTGCCGCTTTTCATCCGCGCGAAAAGCGGCGTGCTTCTGACCGACGCCGGCCGGATCGCGCTCCATTACGCGGAGAGAATTCTGAAAGAAGCCGAGGAGCTGCGCGAGAAGGTTTCGGAAAACATTACGGGCCGCGTTCGCGTGGCGGCCGCGACGCAGGCGCTCGTCTATCTGTTCGCGCCGCTGTTCGAGGATTTTATGGACGCGTTCGAGACGGTCGAGCTGGTTTTCCGGACGACGGTTTCGACCGAGCAGACGGTCGAGGACATTCTCGAAGGCGTCGCCGACGTCGGTTTCGCGTCGCTCGAAGTCTACTCGCCGACGCTGCAGGTGACGCCGCTTTTCGAGGACGAGCTGGTGCTGGTCGTCGGCAAGAAGCACCGGCTCGCGAAACGCGCCGAAATCTCGATCAAAGAGCTCGAAAAGGAACGCCTGATTTTGTTCGAGCGCGGCGCCTCGATCCGGCGCGCGACCGACGATTTTTTCAAAAAGGTCCGGGTCGAGCCGGCGATGGCGCTCGAATCGAACGATACTTATTTCATCAAGCTGATGATCGAGCACGGGCTCGGCGTCTCGCTGATCCCGTCGTGGGCCGTCCGCGAGGAAATAAAAACCGGCAAGCTCGCCAAGATCCGGATCAAGGGCCACGAATTGAAACGCGCGGTCGCGATGGTTTCGCTCAAAGGCGCCCAGCCGGCCCCGATCCGCGCCTTCACCGAATACATCCTCGAGAAAAAAGAAAAGCTCCGGGACGCCGCGTTGGATTAGTCAGGTAAGTTTAGGAAGTTTAGGAAGTTTAGGAAGTTAGGGAAGTTAGGGAAGTTAGGGAAGTTAGGGAAGTTTAGGAAGTGTCGGAAGTTCGGGTAACCTCGGACCTCCAACAACAAGAAATCCGAAATCCGAAATCCGAAATCCGAAATCGCCTTATGGACTACAAGGACATTTTCGAGCCGTTCGAGCGGCTCGTCGAAATCGAGATTCGCGGCGAACGGCGCGAAGTGCCGGAAAACAACAGCCTGCTGCGCTGTTTTCAGTTTCTTTCGATCGAAACGATCTCCTACGGCGACTTCTGCTGGAACGGCGATTGTCTGAACTGCCGCGTCCGCGTCGAAACCGGCGGCAAAGGGAAAAGCGTCCTCGCCTGCCGCACGAAGGTCGAGGAAAATATGAAGATCACCGAGCTTCACGAAGAGATCAAACTCTGATCGTCGCGGTTAACCGGTTTTCGATTTATTATTTTTCGATTAAATGCCGGAATCCTCAAAAAAATCTTGACGGCGCGGAGTTTTGTCTGGTATAACAACAAAGTTCTCGGTTACAAAATCCAACAGTTTTTTCAAAATTACGAATATGGTAAGAATGGCTTTGTTCGTCAGGATGCCGTTTATTCTGGCCGTGTTGTTTTTGAGCTGCGTCCTCGTGCGGGCGCAGATCACGGAAACTTCGCTGCGCGGGACCGTCACGGACGCGTCGGGGAACGTCATCGTCGCCTCGGCCGTCGTCGCGCAGAACGAGGCGACGGCGCAGGTTTCGACGGCGACGACCAACGCGTCGGGCGAATTCGTCTTTCCGAGCCTGCCGTCGGGCAGCTACCGGATCTTCGTCCGCGTGCCCGGCTTCAAGACCTTCGAGCAGCGCAATCTGAAGCTCAACGTCGGGCAGACCGCCGAGCTTTCGATCAAACTCGAGATCGGCGAGCTCTCGGCGACGATCGAGGTCGACGGCAGCGACAATCTCTCGCAGGTTTCGAGCGAGGCGCGCGTTTCCGATAATTTCACGCGGCAGTCGATCACCGAGCTGCCGGTGCCGCAGCGCGACGTCTTCGCGCTCTCGAAGCTGAGCGCCGGCGCGACGGCGATCGCCGGCGCGGCCAACTCGACCAAGCTGACCAATTCGCCGGTCGTGACCGTCAACGGCAACCGCTATCGCGGCAACAATTACGTGCTCGACGGCGCCTTGAACGTCAACGCCAACAACACCGGCGAGCCGATGATCGTGCCGTCGATCGAGGTGATCGAGGAAGTGCAGGTCCAGACCTCGAACTTTTCGGCCGAATTCGGACGCGGCAACGGCTCGGTCGTCAATATGCGGACCAAATCCGGGACCAACGAATTTCGCGGTCAGGTCTGGGAATATCACCGCAACGCCGCGCTCAACGCCCGCAACTTTTTCGCCGTCAGCCGCGCGCCGCAGGTCTTCAACCAGTACGGCGGCAGCTTCGGCGGGCCGCTCCGCAAAAAGAAAACCTTTTTCTTCGCGTCCTACGAAGGGACGAAAAACGCGCTCGCGAAAGCGCTTTCATTTCAGGTCGAAACGCCCGAGCTCCGCCAGTTCGTCGCGAGCACGCGGCCCAATTCGATCGCCAACCGGCTCTTTCAGAATTACTTCGCGCCCGTGCCGAACCGCGCCGGCAGCGGCTACCAGAACCAGACCAACATCACCGTCAACAACGTCGTCATCCCGGCGACCGGCACGGCGTCGGTCAATCTCCGCGACTACATCCGGTTCGACCAGTATATGGCGCGCGTCGATCATTCGTTCAACAAGGACAAAGACAAGCTGACCGCGCGCTGGATCGCCGAATACCAGCGCGACCAGGGCGGCACGAGCTCGGCGGCGGCGACCAACGGCAAGGCGGTGCGCGGCGAGCGCGGCTTTTTCGACGGCAAGTTCGGCAATTTCAACTTCGGCTACACCAAGCTCTTCAAAAACGCCGCCAACGACCTGCGCTTTTCGGCCGGCTTCGTCAACACGAATCGCGGCAACGACGACGCGGTCGTCCCCGAGATCACGATCACCGGCATCACCGCGCCGTTCGGCGACATCTTCAATTCGCGGACCAAACTCCGGACTTATGAAATTCGCGACACGTTTTCGCTCGTCCGCGGCAATCACACGATCCGCTTCGGCGGCGAGGGCCGGCGCATCTACAAGGGTTTGTCGATCGGGCCCGCGTCGGCCGGCACCTACGCGTTCACGAGCGTTCTCAATTTCATCAACGACACGCCCGCGCGGCAGACGATCACGGTCAACCCGACGACCGGCCAGCCGACCGGCTTTCCGCGCTATTTCCGCGTCATCGAGGCCGGCCTCTTCGCGCAGGACGACTGGAAAGTGAGCGACCGGCTCAACCTCAACCTCGGGCTGCGCTGGGATTATTTCGGCGATGCGAAGGAGAAAAGCGGCCTGCTTTCGTCGATCGTCCTCGGCGACGGCAGCAGCTTTCGCGAGCGGATCGCGAACGCCGCGGTCGGCCGCGTCAAACGGCTCTACAAACCCGAGCTGACGAATTTCTCGCCGCGTCTCGGCATCGCGTTCGACCCGTTCGGCGACCGCAAGACCTCGGTCCGCGCCGGCTTTTCGCTCGCCTTCCAGCCGCATCACGGCCAGTCGATCGCCGGCGCGCGCGCGCTGCCGCCCGACGCGATCCAGGTCGTTTCGCAGCCGTCGCAGGGCATCGGCACGCAGCTGCTCTACGGCATTCCCGTCCCGTTCAACCCGGAATTCGCGCGCGGTCTCAACGCGCAGGGCGGCATCAATCCGCTGCCCGGCGAGACGCGCCGCATCCGGCCGACCGGCTTCGTCGTCAACCCGACGATCAAGACGCAGTACAGCGAGAGCTTTTTTCTCAACGTCCAGCGCCAGCTCGGCCGCGGCTGGGTCGCCGAGGTCGGCTACAACGGCACGCTCGGCGTCAACCTCGAACGGATCGACGACATCAACCGCTTCGCCGGCGACCTGCTCGATGGCGTCGAAAACCGTCTGAACCCGAATTTCGGGACGCTGCTCTTCGTCACCAACGGCGTCAGCTCGAACTATCACGCGGCGACGTTCGAGCTCCGCAAGAGCTTCGCGAAGGGCTTTTCGGTGCAGACGAACTACCGTTTTTCGAAATGGCTCGACACCTCGTCGGACACTTCGACCGGCCAGTTCGCCGACAACTCCGAGCCCGGCAAGGGCGCGCAGGACATCGACTGCCTGCGCTGCGAAAAGGCGCGCTCGCTCTTCGACATCCCGCACCGCTTTTCGTTCGCGGGCGTCTGGACGCCGAACCTGTTCGGCAAGCGCAATGATTTCGCCGGCTTTCTGACCAAAGACTGGCAGCTCTCGGCGATCTTCACGGCGCAGTCGGGCCGGCCGTTTTCGGTCTGGAACGGCGCGGCGGCGACGATTCTTCGCAACCCGGCCGGCCAGATCATCGGCTTCGCGGGCGGCGACTACAATCTCGACGCCGGCGGCGGCGCGGTCGGCGGCGGCTTTTACGACCGGCCGAACCTGACCGGCAGCGTCAACACGCATTTCAGCCGGAGCGATTTCATCAACGGCCTGTTCCCGGCGTCGGCCTTTTCGGCCCCGACGCCCGGCACGAACGGCTCTTTGGGCCGCAACACGTTCCGCGGGCCCGGCTATCTGTCGCTCGATCTGTCGCTCGGCCGCCAGTTCTCGTTCGGCGAGCGCCGCAAACTGCTGCTCAAGATCGACGCCTTCAACGCGCTCAATACCGTCAACCTGTATCTGCCGAACGCCGACCTGAGCCTGCCGACCTTCGGCAAATCGACGCAGGCCTTCGAGCCGCGGACGATGCAGGTCAGCGCGAAGTTTACTTTTTAGGCTTAGACGCTTTGGTTTTAACGCGAAGGCGCAAGGGCGCAAAGACGCAAAATTTGATGGCTGCCGATTATCGAAGACTTGCGGTTTTTACGGTCATGGTCATCAACTGAAACTGACCCGAAAAATCTTTGCGTCTTCGCGCCTTCGCGTCTTCGCGTTGATTAAACTATGAAACTATCGACCATTTTATTTCTGATCGGCCTCTTCTCGCTGACCGCGTTCGCGCAGGACTGGCGCAAGATGAGCGAAGCTGAACTCCGGAAGACGGTGCCCGAAAAAGCGCCGGTCATCCGCGAGAACATCGAGACCGAGCTCCGGACGGCGGCCGGCATCACCGACGGGAAGGCGAATATCTTCGGCGTCGTGATCATCACGGCCGGCTACGAGGCCGACGGCAAATACACGCATTATTTCAGATCGGACGTCGCGCTCCGCGTCGGCGATCTGCCGCTCGAAAAGGGCGAGTATATTTTCGGCTACCAGCGGCTCGACGCCGACACGCTCCGCGTCACGTTCTTCCGCTCGAAGGACGGCGAGCTCGTCGGCGCGACCAAAGCGAAGGTCGAAAAAAGCAAGGGCGCGATCTACTCGTTTCTGATCACGCCGCCGGCCGCCAAAAAAGGCCGGATCTATATCGGCCGCTTTTCGTTCGATTACAGTCTGGAATAATCGCCGGGTTTTAAGTTTCCGGATATTTTCAGTTATTGTGATTTTTGGTCTTTGACCTTTGAAATTATAGTTGGCGACAGAACTTATCGGAAAAGCCGCGATTCCGGTCGCGTTCGCTTTTTTATCCGTCCACTAAACACACTAAAAACACGAAATTATTTAGTGTTTTTAGTGTGTTTAGTGGATCGATTAAAAAACGTTCGCGGGTATAACGCTCATTATTCCAACAAGTTTTGTCACCCGCGATAATGCGAAAATCAATGACCAAAGACCGCAATTGTAAGTAACAAAATTATGAAAACATTAACCATCGTCGCCCTGATCGCCGCGTTCGCCGTTTCGGGCCTCGCGCAGAAGTTTACCGAAGCCAATAACCCGCCGGCCGCGTGGTCGCTCGTTTTTCTGGAAAGCGCGGCCCGCCGGAAAGCGCTGCCGGAAAGCCGCGCGCGCGTCGCGCTCGCCGAGGCGGTCGAGATCAAAAACGCCGACGCGCTCGAATCGGGCGGCGTGCCGAACTACATCCGGGCGATGGCGCAGAACACGAAGGCCGCGCCGCAGTTCGCGAATCTCGTCCAGACGTTTCTTTTCGGCGGCACCGTCGCGCCCGAAACGAAGATGGCGATGGGCCTCCGGATCGCGCAGCTCTACGGCAGCGGCTATCTCTACGCCCACACCGCGCGCTGGCTCCGCGCGTCGGCCAAAGGTCAGAGTCTTTTGAAGGACTGGGAAGACCGCCGGAGTTTTTCCGACGCCGAAAAAACGGCGCTCGAATACGCCGAAAAGCTGACCGGCGACATTCACGGCGTCTCCGAGGAAGACTTCGCCCGCGCGCGCGGCTTTTACAACGATTCGCAGCTCATCGAACTGACGATGACCGTTTGTTTCTTCAATCATTTCGTGCGCTTCGTCGAGGCGACCGGGCTGCCGGTCGAAGACTGGGTCTTAAACGATAAAGCGCCGAAATTCGACGCCTCGGTCAATAAAACCGTGCCGCCGCCGGCGCGCGTCGCGCTCGTTTCGGACGGCGAGATGACGCAGGCGCAGACGATTTTGGAAACGGCCAAAAAAGCGCAGACGGAAAATCCGCGGCAGAGTCTCGGGTTAGGGATCGCCAATTCGCAGCGCGCGTTCCTGCGCGTGCCGGCTTTGGGGCAGGCGTGGCGCGATTTCGGCTTTCAGAACCGCGCGAGCTGGACGATCGACCGCAGCATCCAGCTCCAGATCTCGTTCGCCGTCTCGATGGCCAACGGCTGCCGCTACTGCACACTCCATCAGGTTTTAGGTTTGCGGCGCTTGGGCGTCGATCCGAAAAAGCTGCTCGCGATGAAAAAGGACGATTCGGCGCTGACGCCGCGCGAACTGACGGCGGTCGAATTCGCGCGCAAGCTGACGAAACAGCCGGCCTCGGTGACCGACGCTGATTTCGAGAAACTGAAAAAGGAATTCGGCGAACAGGGCGCGGTCGAAGTCGTTCTGCAAACCGGCGCGTTCGCCTTTATGAACCGCTTCACCGACGGTCTCCGCCTGCCGTCCGAGGACGAAGCCGTCAAAACCTACCAGGAAGTCTACGGCGACGGCGCGTATCGCGACTGGAAACTGCCGAAATAAAGAAGAGGAGAAGAGGGGAAGAGGAGAAGAGGAGAGAAATTTTCCGTTCACTATCCTGGGCGTCAAATAACAACGCGCAAGACACTGAGCGGAAAACAGTCTCCTCTTCTCCTCTTCTCCTCCTCTCCTCTTCTCCTTTTCTAAACTCCCATTATCCTAGTACTTCGGCACCTTCGGGTCGACCTCGTTCGACCAGGCGGTGATGCCGCCGCGGAGATTTTTCATATCGCCCTTGAAGCCGGCGCGTTCCAATGCCTGAATGGCCATCGCGCTGCGGCCGCCGGCCTTGCACTGAACGATGATTTCGCGTTCCGGGTCGAGCTCGTTCATCCGCTGGACGATCTCGCCGAGCGGGATCAGCTTCGCGCCCTCGATTCTGGCAAAGTCGTATTCGGCGGGCTGGCGTACGTCGATCAATTGAAAATCCTCACCCGCGTCCATTTTCGCTTTCAGCTCGGTTGCGGTAATTTCTTGCATCTTCTTATAATTCCCTCAATAATAATTTCGGATTTCGGATTTCGGATTTCGGATTGGCCGAAGGTGGATCGTTTTTCTTACTCTGAAAGAAAATATTGCGGATCGATTGAAAGCGGATCGTTTTTCCTGATCTCGAAAAAATCCGAAATCCGAAATCCGAAATCCGAAATCCGACATCGTTATATTTTTTATACCTTTAAGAAAGGATTTCTGCAATGAACGGGAACGGGAAAAACTCGAAAACGGGGGAATCGTGGGACGCGCGCTATGCGAGCGGCGATTATTCGAAGGCCGGGCCGAACCGGCTGCTCGCGGCG
Source organism: Acidobacteriota bacterium (assembly GCA_018269075.1). Classification (GTDB taxonomy): domain Bacteria; phylum Acidobacteriota; class Blastocatellia; order Pyrinomonadales; family Pyrinomonadaceae; genus JAFDVJ01. The sequence continues at coordinate 818 of JAFDVJ010000035.1, read as the reverse complement.
TTCGTCGACGAATTGAAACCCGGAACGGCGCTCGATCTCGCCTGCGGCGCGGGCCGCCACGCGGTCTTTCTCGCCGCCAAAGGCTGGCGCGTGACGGCCGTCGACGCCGCGCCGGCCGGGCTCGCGCTCGCCCGGCAAAAGGCGGCCGCCGAAAATCTGGCGATCGACTTCCGGCGCGCCGATCTCGAAACGGGCGAATTCGCGATCGCCGCCAACGCCTACGATCTGATCCTCGACATCTACTATCTCCAGCGCAATCTTTTTCCGGCGATGAAAAAGGGCGTCAAACCGGGCGGCGCGATCGTCGCCGCGATCCATTTTCGCCGCGACGCGGACGAACCGGGCCGCTTTCTGCTCGACGCGGGAGAACTGCGCGCCTTTTTCGAAGATTTCGAGATCCTCCACTATCGCGAAACGACCGCCGCCGACGCGTCGCAAGCAAAACACCGCCGCCGGACGGCCGAAATCATCGCCCGCCGCCCGCCGGGTTGAAGTAATGTCTCAGCCAGAAGTTATGGAAAGATTGAGTCTTGAGTCTTGAGTCTTGAGTCTTGAGTCTCCGGCATATTTTACACGAAGCGGAGATGCCGGAACCGTCATCTTTTTTTCGCCGCCTGACTGCCGGATAGAAACCTCCGCCCTTGCCGGGACCGGAACTTCAGACTCAAGACTCAAGACTCAAGACTCAAGACTGAGGCATTACGGCTTGAATGCCTTTCTTTTTTGAAACATTTTCGCCGCTCGCATCGAATAAGTTTTTACAAGTTCTCCGCAAAAATACCAAAGAGGTTTATTTAACCAATGGTGCTAGTTGAATA
>JAFDVJ010000034.1 GCA_018269075.1 Acidobacteriota bacterium | reverse complement strand
ATATACCGCTCAGTAATGGTTTTTGGTGGACAGTTAAATCAGCTAATTTATCCTGAACCGTATAATTTTCCAACCAGTTTCGTCGCCGACTTTATTGCAGCCTGGTATAAGCAGCGTTCGCGCCGTTGCACGTTTCCGAACGCGCCGCCCGCCCGCCGCGCGTCATTACGGAAACAAAATATTGAACGGATAATACGGCAGATTTCTGAGGATCGTAAAAACGAACGCCGCGACGAAAAACACCGTCAGCACGCGCGGCGTGAAGATTTTGAAGTCGAGCCCGCGGCCGCGCGCCGCGACGAGGACGAGCGAGACGAAGAGATAGCCGAAGAAAAAAACGATGCCGGGCAGGATCAGGTTGTAATCGAGCGCCGTCAGAACGTGTCCGTGGAGCAGCGCGTGCAGCCCGCGCGTCATCCCGCAGCCCGGGCAGGCGTAGCCGGTCAGCGTGTAAAACGGGCAGGGCGGGAAGATGCCGTCGGTCGTCGGGTCGAAATACCACGCGACGCCGCAGACGCCGGCCATCCCGAGCGCGCCGGCGAGCGCGAAGGCGCGCGACGCGTTCGAGGGCGGAATGATTTTGTAAACGTCGGTCGTCATCAAAAATTCTGGAGCAGCTTGCTGATCAGGCTCTTGTCCTTTCTCGTAAAAAACGCCTTGTCGGCGAGCGCGCTCAGTTCCTCCAAAGCTTTCAGCTCTTCGTCCGGCAGATTGCGCCGATCCGTCTCGGACAAACGGATCATCAGTTCGCGGAGCTTCGGCAGATTGGCGCGGAGCGCGTTGTCGTCGAAAGCGTTGGCTTTTATTCTACCGATCGTCAGCCCGAATTCAAAGTGCCACAGATTTTTCGGGTTGACCGCGATCAGCGTCTGCAGCCGGGCGATCACGTCGCCGATCGCGCCGCTTTGAAAGCGCGCCGATTCCTGGTTCCTTTCGTAATTTTCGACGATCGTTCTAATGGTCTGCGACAGCTCCGGAAAAGCGTTTTTCAGGTCGTCGGCCGCGTTTGAAAGCTTATCGACCGATTCGATCTCGGTTTCCGCGTCGCCGAGCGCCGCGCCGATCGACTGCACGATACCGGCATCCAGAAAAATAAAGACGAGCATCCCGCTGACCCTGACCGGTTCGCCGTCGGCGACCGTCGGCGTGAACTTCGTCTTCCGGGCCGCCTGAACGGCGGCCGCGCGCAGCAGCGGGTGACCGCTGACCGCCGTCGCCATAACGACGTCGCCGTTTTCGTCGATCAGGACCTGCACGCTGACCGCGCCGGTCGCCCGGACGGCCCGCGCGGCCGGCGGGTAAGCCGGCTCGACCAGCATCGTCGCCCGGTCGTTGACGAGGCCGCCCCCAATCACCTTGCGGGGCGTCTGCGCCCGCGCCGTCGAAAAGCCCGCCGTCACGATCAGGAATGCCAGTAAAACGCACTTCATAAATTATTTACTTCCCGGTTTTGCCGGCATCGATCATATACTGCATAAAATCGAGGCTGGTCTTCAGAAAATTGCCGATAAACTCCGGCGAAATCGCGTCGCTTTCGTTGTTGTACGAGGCGAACGCGCGGATCTTATCGAGCGTTTCTTCGGAAATGTCCTTCGGCGGCGTTTCGAGCAGCCAGTTCATCGCCTGCAGGTTTTTGACGAAGCTCCGGCGGTCTCGCTGGTAATCGCTGGCCATAATTTTGTAGGCCTCGCCGAGCGCCGCGCCCCATTGTTTGCCGAAATCGATCGCCCAGACATCCGTGCCGGTCGAATCGCGCCGGAGCGCGTCGATGATCTCGTCGACGATCAGGCCTTTGTCGGCGCTCGTGCGGGCCCGCGCCAGTCGTTCGAACTGCGATTTCTGAACATTCAGACCGGGCGGCACGACGTTGGCGATCCGGCGCAGGATCTGCTCGGTTTCCTCGTCGGTCGGAATCTCCCTGAGCGCGGTCAGAAACATCGAGATCGCCATCGGAACCAGTCTTTCGGTGCGCGGCTCTTTCGGAAGCGCGAAATTGTAGACGATCACGCCGGTCACTTTAACCGGCTTTCCCTCGAGCGTGGTCGGCGAGAATTTCGACTGCCGGGCGGCCTGAACGGCGTTCGCGCGGAGCAGCGGATGCCCGGAAACGGCCGTCGCCGAGACGACGTTTCCTTCTTCGTCGATCGTGACCTGAACGTTGACCGTGCCCTCTGCGCGGACGGCCTTCGCGGCGGCCGGATACGGCGGTTTGACGAGGTTCGTCGCCTTGCCGTTGAGCACGCCGCCGGAAATCGAGCGGCCCGCCGCCGGCGCGCCGGCATCCTGCGCGGCCGCGCTCAGAAAACTCAGGCTTAAAATCAGCGATGCCAGAATAATTTGTCCGATTCGCATTTTCTCTCCTAAAAGCAGGCTGATAAAAATAACAGCGTGCAAAAGCCGCGTTACGCGGCGGCCATTTTGACGAACAGCGCGTCGGTCGCGATCTTGCGGTTGACGTTGACGGCGAGCGTTTCGCGCAATGTCTCGATCTCGCTGATCCAGCCGGCCAGTTTTTTCGTGTCGGCGGCCGCGGCCAGCCGTTCGAGCGGCGGCCGGAGGTCGATGTTGACGAGCGCTTTTTCGCCCGCGCCGTGCCGGAGCGCCCAGAGATCGTGAATCAGCATCTGCAGGATGACGAGAAAAATCTCGAAATCGTCCTTGTTTTTGGCGTCGTTGATCTCTTCGCCGATCTTCAGCAGCGCGAGATGATCGGGCCGGCCGGCGACGCTTTCGAGCGCCCGCAGCATCGTTTCGCGGCGCGGCCGGAATTTTTCGAGATCGAAATCGGTCGCGTGGCCGATGCTGCCGCCGGCGAGCCGCGCGACCAGCTCGGCGTCGGCCGGCGCGACCTTCCGGCTTTCGAACAGATGTCTTTCGATCGCTTCGGTCGGGATCGGCGCGAAGCGGATCGTCTGGCAGCGCGAGCGGATCGTCTGCAGCAGCGAATCGGGCCGCGAGCTGACGAGAAAGAGATGCGTCGTCGGGCTCGGCTCTTCGAGCGTCTTCAACAGCGCGTTCGAGGCGGCGTCGTTCATCCGGTCGGCGTCGTCGATGATGAAGATCCGCGCCTTCGCTTCGTAGGGCCGGTAGTTCGCCTCTTTTTCGAGATCGCGGATCGCGTCGACGAGGATGTTCTTGTTGTAGGGAATGACGAGCCCGATGTCGGGAAACTCGCTGAAGACGACCTGCTTGTGCGCGTCGCGGTCGTCGGGTTTCGGGAAATTGAAGTTCGACGCCCGCCGGCAGGCCGCGCAGCGGTCGCAGGCTTCGAGATTCTGCGGATTGTGGCAGACGAAGGACCGCGCGAGCTCGAGCGCGAAACTCTTTTTGCCGACGCCGTCGATGCCGGCGAACAGCAAAGAGCGCGGCACGCGCTCGCGCGCGATCATCCGCCGCAGGATGTCCTTGATATGGTTGTTGCCGATCAGCGTGTCGAACATATTTTTAAGGGGATAAAGTGAAAAAGTGAAAAAGTGAAAAGGTGAAAAAGTTTATTGTCGTTTTCGGAACCTGCACTTTTTCACTTTTCCCCTTTTTCACTTTTTCACTTTTTCACTTTTTCACTTTTTCACTTTATCCCCGGCATCTTTCGTGTCTTCCAGAAACTCTTTGACGATCTCGGAAACGCGGCGATGGACTTCGTCGATCGGGCCGGAAGCGTCGACGGTGCGAAATCTTTCCTTTTCGCGGGCCGCGATTTTCAGGTAGGCTTCGCGGACGCGCGTGTAAAACTCGGCGGTTTCGAGGTCCATCCGGTTTTTGATCGTTTCGCTGTCCGAGCGCGAATTCGTGCGGAGGATCGCCTTCTCGATCGGAACGTCGAAAAAGACGGTCAGATCCGGTTTGAGCCCGCCGGTCGCGAGCGCGATCACCTCTTCGACCGTTTTTTCGTCGAAGCCGCGGCCGGCGCCCTGATAGGCCGCGGTGGCGTCCGCATAACGGTCGGTAAGAACGATTTTTCCCTGTTCGAGAGCCGGTTTGATCAGAAAATTGACGTGCTGCGCGCGGTCGGCGGCGAACAGGAGCAGCTCGGCGAGCGGCGAGACGTTTTCCTCGGTTTCGAGAAAAGCCTCGCGCAGGCGGCGGCCGAGCGGCGTGCCGCCCGGCTCCATCGTCGTCAGCACATCGAAACCGCGAACCCGCAAATCGCCGGCGATCAAACGCAGCTGGGTCGATTTGCCGCTGCCGTCTATTCCCTCAAAACTTATGAATCTACCGCGCAAAATTTTTCAGGATCAGCTAGCCTTCCGTTCGAGCGAAATGGTTGAAATAGCGTGTTTGAAGATTAAAAAGTCCTGTCCGCTCGCGTCGAGCAGGACCGAAAATTTGTCGAAGCTTTTGATTCTCCCTGAGAGCGATGAGCCGTTCATTAAGTGAATTATGACGGACAGTTTATCCCGTCGGGCCGAGTTTAAGAAAGCATCTTGGATGTTTTGCGCCGTAGGTTTTTCCATAACTTTTCTCGTTTGTTATCTTAAATTTAGCTAGTTGTAATAAATTATAACAGATTTAACTTGACTGACAAGATTTTTTTCGCGAACCGCTAAATATCGAGTCTCTGCCAAAAATCTGCCTGCAATCCGGGTTCGTTTCCGAAACCGTCGAGCCAGGTCACGCCGGTTTCGCGGCGGAACCAGGTCATCTGCCGTTTGGCATAGTGGCGAATGTCCAGCTGGGTTTGTTCGACGGCGCTTTCCAAACTGCGTTCGCCCCGCAAGTATTCGCAAACCCTTCGGTAACCGTGAGCGCCAAGCGCATTGGTGTCATCTTTTACGCCGGCGGCGCGTAATTGTTTCACTTCTTCGACCAACCCTTTTTCGAAATGTCTGACGGCGCGCTCGTTGATCTGCTCATACAGCCGGTCACGCGGCGGATTGAGCGCGAAAATCCTGATCCGGCCGGCGAATTCCGGCGGCGCGGCGCGCTGCGGCTGAACTTCGGAGATTCGCCGGCCGGTCTGAAAAAAAACTTCGAGCGCGCGCGACGTGCGCACGTAATCGCGCGGAAAGAGCCGCGCGGCGGCGGCCGGATCGACTTTCGACAGCATTTTGTGGAGATGCCCGGCGCCTTTTTTTTCTTTGAGCGTTCGGATCCGTTCGCGGAGCGCCTCGTCGGTTTTCGGGCTCTCGAAAAACGGGTTCATCAGGCTCCGCAGATAAAAGCCGGTGCCGCCGACGAGGATCGCGACCTTGCCGCGGGCCTCGATCTCTTTGATTTTCGCGGCCGCGTCGCGCGCCCAGTCGGCGGCCGTGTAGTTGACGTGCGGCGACACGTAATCGATCAGGTGATGCGGGACGCCGCGTTTTTCCTCCTCCGACGGTTTGGCGGTCGCGATCTCGATGCCCTGATAGATCTGCACCGAATCGCAGTTGACGATCTCGCCGTTGCCCAGACGCAGCGCGAGCGCGACGCCGATCTCGGTTTTCCCCGAAGCCGTCGGCCCGACGATCGAATAAATGGGTCCGGTCGAAGTATTCGTCAATTCTTAATCAGTGGAGAGTGGAGAGTGGAGAGTGGAGAGTACGAGGATTATATTTCTTTTAACTCTCCACTCTCCACTCTCGACTCTCCACTCTCAAATAAAAGTATAAGCGATGATCGTGCAGACGATCGCCATCAGCGAGAGGCCGACGATAAAGAGCGCGTCGGCGATTCTTTCAAGTTTATGCTTTTTTTCGGGATTTCGCGAACGCAGCGAGCTGTAGGCGAGAATGCACGAGCCGAGAAAAATCAGCGCGTCGATCGCGAGAATGTTGTCGCCGAGCGTCGAAAAATTCTTGAGCGCGCCGATCGCCCGAAAAATGCCGATGACCGTCAGGCAGACGCCGACGAGCGCCGCCGAAACGCTGAAGATATGGATCGAGATCTGAGTTTCCTTCGAATTGTCGTCGTCGTTCATCGCGCTGGTTTGATTTCCCCCCGGTAAAGCCTATCATTTAGGTGGAGTCCTGAGTTTTTTTTAGTCTTGAGTCTTGAGTCCTAAGTCTTGAGTCCCTGTTGCCGGCGATTTCGTCTTCGGACGGCGGCCGATCGACTTAAGACTCAAGACCCAAGACTCAAGACTCAAGATTCAAGACTCAAGACTTAAAATATCAGCCGAAATCAAAAAATGAAAAAAATCCTGACCGTCTTTCTTCTGCTCTTTTCGCAAATCAGCCTGCCGGCGCAGAACCGCGAAAATTTCATTCAGTACGTCAACCCGCTGATCGGCACCGAGAAGATGGGCCATACCTATCCCGGCGCGACCGTCCCGTTCGGCGCGGTTCAGCTCTCGCCTGACACCGACGAGCAGCCGCACAACGTCGGCGGGAAGTATAATAAAGACGCGTATCGCTACTGCGCCGGTTACAACTTTGACGACCGCGAGATCGTCGGTTTCTCGCACACGCATTTTTCCGGGACCGGGCACTCCGACCTCGGCGATTTTCTGCTGATGCCGACCGTCGGGCCGCTGCAGCTGGAACCGGGCGCGAAGGGCGATCCGCGAAGCGGTTTCCGGTCGGCGTTTTCGCACGAAACGGAAGTCGCCGAGCCCGATTATTATAAAGTTCTGCTCGAAGACGACCGGATTATGGCCGAGCTGACGACGACCGCGCGCGTCGGTTTTCATCAATACACGTTTCCGGCGAGCGACGACGCGCACATCGTCCTCGACCTGATGCACGGCATCTACAACTACGACGACAAAAACGTCTGGACTTTTGTGCGGGTCGAAAACGATCGCACCGTCGTCGGCTACCGGCAGACGAACGGCTGGGCGCGGACGCGGACGGTTTATTTCGCGATGGAATTTTCGAAGCCGTTCGCGGGCTACGGTTTCAAGAACTACGAAAAGCAGGATTACAAGGGCTTCTGGCGGAAATTCGACCAGACGAAGAACTTTCCCGAAGCGGCCGGCAAGCAGCTCCGCGCGCATTTCGATTTCAAGACCGCGAAGGACGAGAAAATAAAAGTCAAGTTCGCGCTCTCGCCGGTTTCGACCATCGGCGCGCTCAATAATCTGCGAACCGAAACGCCCGGCTGGGATTTCGACGCGGTCAAGCGGCAGGGACAGGCCGCGTGGAACAAAGAGCTCGGCAAGGTGGCGGTGACGATGGAGTCGAAGGCCGATCTCGTCAATTTCTACACGGCGATGTATCACGCCTTCATCTCGCCGACGGTTTATATGGACACCGACGGCCAATACAAGGGCCTCGACCAGAACGTCCACGAAGCGCGCGGCTTTACCAACTACACGACGTTTTCGCTCTGGGACACCTACCGCGCGCTCCACCCGTTTTTCAATCTCGTCCAGCCGCAAAGAAACCGCGATATGATCTCGTCGATGCTCGCGCATTACGACCAGAGCGTCCATAAGATGCTGCCGGTCTGGTCGCATTACGCCAACGAAAACTGGTGTATGATCGGCTATCATTCGGTGTCGGTGATTTCCGAGGCGATCGTTACCGGCGAGCTGCGCGGCGTCGACGCGAACCGCGCGCTCGACGCGATGACGCGGACCGCGCGGACCGGATATTACGACGGGCTCGAATATTATATGCGGCTCGGCTATGTGCCCGAGGACAAGAATTCGTCGTCCGTCTCGAAAACGCTCGAATACGCCTACGACGACTGGGCGATCGCGCAGGCCGCGAAAAAACTCAATCGACGGGACGTTTACGACGAATTCATCAGGCGTTCGGAAAACTGGAAGAACGTCTTCGACCCGGCGTCGGGCTTTACGCGGCCGAAGATGACGGACGGCCGGTTCGCCGAAAAGTTCGACCCGCTGAAAACCGAAGGGCAGGGCTTTATCGAAGGCAATTCGTGGAATTACAGTCTTTACGTGCCGCATCGGCCGGACGAACTGATCGCGCTGATGGGCGGCCCGGAAAAATTCGCGGCGCATCTCGACGAGCTTTTCACGATGAACCTGCCCGACAGCTTTTTCGCCGAGACCGAGGACATCACGCGCGACGGCATCATCGGCGGCTACGTCCACGGCAACGAGCCGTCGCATCACGTCGCCTATCTCTACAACTTCGCCGGCGCGCCCGCGAAAACGCAGGAACGCGTCCGGATGATCCTCAAACACCAGTATCACCCGACGCCCGACGGTCTCGGCGGCAACGACGACTGCGGCCAGATGTCGGCGTGGTATCTGTTTACGGCATTGGGATTTTATCCGGTCGCGCCGGCCTCGGGCGAGTATCAATTAGGCAGTCCGGCCGTCAAAACCGCGCGGCTGACGCTCGAAAACGGCCGCGTCTTGACGATCGAAGCGCGCAATCAGAGCGAGCGCAACGTCTACGTCAAACAGGTTCTGCTCAACGGCCGCGAAATCAGGCGAACCTCTCTGACCCACGCCGAACTGACGGCCGGCGGCCGGCTGACGTTCGTGATGAGCGATAAATTTTGATCGGCGACAGGCTTTTATTCCGGCTTTCGAATTGCAGTTCGCCGCGCGGAAATTTACCATTTGCGATCGAACGGCGGAATTGTTCGGCCCGATCATTGCCCGAACGCGCTTTTGATAAATTTCGATCCGGGACTCGGCAAAACCGGCCGTTAAATGAAAACACCGGACGGCGATCGGTTGTTTTTTGAACCACCAAAAACACCAAAAACACTAAAAAAACACGAAAGAAATTTAGTGGTTTTAGTGTGGTTAGTGGAAAACAAACAGCTGTTCGCCGGGCCGGCAGTTCCGATTCGATCGAAAAGCCGTTCCCGAACGAAACGCCAGCCCGGTCAATTGCCGCGTCGAACAATTCCGATCAAATAGTGATTTTCGGCGCGCAAATAGTGATTATTCGACTCGCGAAATTAACTATTTGATCCGCGAAATTAACTATTTGACTCGCGAAATTGACTATTTGACTCGCGAAATTAACTATTTGATCCGCGAAATTGACTATTTGACTCGCGAAATTGACTATTTGATCCGCGAAATTGACTATTTGATCTCAAATAGTCAATTTCCGCGCGCGGAAATTGAATTTCGTCGATCAAACAGTCAATTTCCGCGCGCGGAAATTCAATTTTTCGACCGCTATTTTCAGGGGTTTGTTAAAAACAGTAAATTCTTTCGTGTTTTTCGTGTGTTTCGCGGGCAGTAAAAACGTCCTGCATATCGTAAGCTCCGCTGCCCGACGGATTGTTGACGTCGGTCAAACGGCCCTGATAGGTAAACGTCGCGGTCTGCGCCTGCGCCGCCAGACCGCCGAGCAGCGCGAGCGCCGACAAAAAGCCGGCACGCAAAAAAATAACAGTTCTTTTCATCGGTTTTCTCCATTCGGCCGAGTTAAAGCCGGCGCGCGGGCGACCGGCGGCCAATTCGTTTTCGGGTTCGATTCGGATTATAAGCGACGGGCGGGCGGAAAGTCTTGACGTTTTCCTTCCTATTTTCTGACTTTTTGTTCGGAACCGCCCGGCGCGCCGCCGATCCGGTTCGCGATTCGAAAAAAAATTTTTCGCGGTCGGGTTACGTTTTGCCGGAAAAGGTCACAACTGATCGAAGCACGAAAAAACGGCGCGAGGCCGCGTGCACAACTCAATTTTATGGAGAGAAAAATGAAAGGAAGAAAAAAACTATTGCTGGCGCTGTTGGCCGCAATGATGCTGAATAGTCTGGCGGCGGCCCAGTCGGGCGACGCCTGTACCTTCGCCGGCATCGCGCAGGCGAAAATGCTGGAAGCTCAAAAACAGTTGACCGTTCTTGATCAAACGATCGGAGAAATCGAAAAAACGAGTCTCATTTCCGATCAACAGGAAAAAAAACTGAGCGACGCGCTGACCGAATTTGCCGATGCGCGGCTGGTCGCATACGAGGCGACTCTGAAATCGGTCGAATATGCCGCCCGCACGGAAGGCGTGAAAGGCGACGTCGGGGTTTTTAAACGGTTCGATGATTTCGCCAAAAAGACGGGCGAGGCCGGAAAGCTCCTGCTGGCGCGTCTGACGAGGATCACGGACGGTCTCGAACGGGGAAAAATCAAAAGACCGCCGGATCGAAAGGCCGGCCCGATTTCCGAAAAAACGGTAAATATCGTCAACACCGCTTTCGAAAGACCCGAAAATGATCCGTCCGGGCTGTTTTACAGGGAGCAGACGACGGCTTCGACAAATCAATTCAATCTTCTCGGCGGCCAGAACTCTTGCGTGAATACCTGTTTGAGTATGCAATGGGGAAAATGTTTGAGCTGCGTGCTGAGTCTCGTTTGCAGCGTGACGAACAGCGGCGGGAGCGGCAGCGGCAACGGCGGTTATCAAAGCTGCATCGACGGCTGCAACTCTCAGCCTTTTTTTAAGCGCGTGGCCTGTAAGGCGAAGTGCATATTTTCATAGTCGTCGGTTAAGACCGTTCGTATTTTTCAAGTTGTCCGGGCTTTCTCTCACAGGCCCGGACGTCTTTTCATTTCCCAAAAACTTGCCCGAATAACAAATCTAAGCTATCTTTATCTCTAAAATTTGCCCCAAATTTCAAGTTCAAGGATTTTCGCATCTGTCGGGTAAGGTCATTACTGAGCGGTCTAAAAT
>JAFDVJ010000033.1:39708-92410 GCA_018269075.1 Acidobacteriota bacterium | reverse complement strand
CGCGGCGTGATCAGCGTCACGCTGTTGACCGTCACATCCGAAGCCGAGATGATCGGGCTGTTCGTCACCCCGGCGAGCGGGATCGAGACGTCGTTGCCCGAATTCGGGACGACGTTCGGCGTCCAGTTGGTCGAAGTGTTCCAGTTCGAATCGGTCGCGCCGTTCCAGACGGCGGTGTTCGTGACCGTCAGATTGGCGGTCGCCGTCGAGCCCGCGCCGCCGTTCGTCGAGGTCACGTTCTGCGTCGTGTTGACGAGCGTGCCCGAAGCGGTGCCGGTCACGCGGACGCTGACCGCGCAGCTTCCGCCGGCCGGGATCGAGCCGCCGGAGAGCGTGACGCTCGTCGCGGCCGCCGTCGGCGCGAACGTGCCGCCGCAGCTGTTCGTCGCGGCCGGCGTCGTGTTGACCTCAAGCCCTGTCGGGAAGTTGTCGACGACGCCGACGCCCGCGAGCGCCGCGCCCGCGTTCGGGTTGGTGATCGTCAGCGTCAGGACCGAAAAGCCGTTGTTCTGCAGAACGGTCGACGGCGCGAAGCCCTTCGCGATCGTCGGCGGCGCGACGACCGTGACGCTGGCGGCGGCCGTCGCGCTCGCGGCGCCGAGCTCGGTCGTCGAAAGATTGACCGAATTGGACTTGAGCCCGGCCGTCGTGCCCGTCACGTCGACGCTGAACGTGCAGCTTGCGCCGGCCGCTAAGGTCGCTCCCGTCAGCGCGATCGAGCCCGTTCCGGCCGTCGCCGTGATCGTGCCGCCGCCGCAGGTTCCGGTTTGATTAGGCGGCGTCGCGACGATCAGACCGGCCGGTAAAGCATCGTTAAAAGCGACGCCGTTGAGCGGCGCGGTCGCGCTGTTGTTGGTGATCGTAAAGCTCAGGCTCGTCGAAGAATTGAGCGGAATCGTCGGGGCCCCGAACGATTTGGTAAAGGTCGGGGCGGCGAGCGCCGTGACCGAAGCCGAAGCCGTCAGGCCGGTCCCGCCCTGCGTCGAGGCGATCGTGCCGGTCGTGTTGTTCTTCGCACCCTCGGTCGAAGCCGTCACGTTGACGACGATCGTGCAGGACGAGTTCGCCGCCCGCGAAAGCGCGGAAAGGCTGAATAAATTCGTCCCCTGAGTGGCGGTGACGGTGCCGCCGCCGCAGTTGTTGACGAGCCCGTTCGGCGTCGCGATCACCATTCCCGACGGGAGCGTGTCGGAAAAGGCGACGTTCGTGAAGCTCTGCGATGGATTGGGATTACCGACGGTAAAGGTCAAAGTGGTCGGCGTGTTGACCGCAATAAAAGACGCGCCGAAGGCCTTCGCGATCGTCGGCGGCTGGACGACCGTCGTGACGGTCGGATTGGCCGCGCCGGCGACGCTCGGATCGTCCGTTAAGACGTTCGCGAAATTACTGCCCGAGACGGTGCCCTGGTTCGAGACCGAGAAGTCGTTGGCCGGAATGTTGGCGTCGATCTGCGCGTCGAACTGGATCGTCACGGACTTGCCGGCCGGGAGCGTAAAGCCGCCCGGAATATTGCCGTTGACCGAAACGGTCTCGCCCGAAAACGGCGCGGCGGACGGCAGGCTCGAAGATTCTTCAGCCCGCGCGGTCGGCGCGACCGCTTCGCTCAAACCGTTGTAGAGATCGGTGATGCCGCGGCCGATCGAAGCGAGATATTCGGAAACCGGAACGGCCGTCGCGGCCGTCGCCGGGATTTCGCCGGACCGGTCCGATTCCGGCGCGAACGAGGTTTCGCCGTCTTCCGGCGCCGGCGGCGCGATCGGCGGCTGCGTGCAGGCCGCGCCGCCCGTAAAACCACCGCCCGGCGGAGACTGCACGGTCGCCGAAACGAAGGTCGAAGCGGGCGCGCTGACAGTGTTGCGGCCGGCCAGATAATTGATGGCGGCGGTCGTGTCGGTCGTCGAACCGGCGTAGCCGGGCAGCCGGACGGTCGAAGAATTGCGCTGCCGGGCGCGAAGCTGGAAGCCGCTGCTCGGCCCGGATTCGGCGCCGACGAGATTGTTCGCGAGCGCGCCCGCGCCGCCGATATCGAGACAGGCGTTGACCGCGCCGCCGGTCGAGGTCGTGCCCATTACGGCGCTCAGGCCGTGGAGCTGATTGACGGTCGCCGAATTGAGATTGAGCGTGTTGCCGGTGACCGTCAGGTTGACCTGCGGGCCGGTCGCGCCGCCGTCGCCGGCCGAGATGTCCATTCCGTTGTTGCTCGCCCAGTTGCGGATCGTGTTGCCGGTGATGCTCATCGTCAGCGCGGCCGCGCCGGTCGCCGTGACCTGCATCCCGCTGCCCTGCCGCGAGCCCGAGAGCAGCGTGCCGGCGGTCCCGATCGTGTTGCTGCGAAACTTGCCGGTCATCGAGGCGGCCGAAGTCGTCTGGTTGCTGATGAACGCCGTAAAAGCGCTGAGCTTGGTTTTCTGAAAATTGTTGCCGTTGACGTCGAACGTCATATCGGCCGAATGATCGACCGAAAGCAGGACCGCGCCGTTGCCGCCGTTGACCGGGTCGAGCGTCGTCGATTGAAAAGTATTGTTCTGCAGCACGACGTCCATCGACGCGTTTTCCTTCGCGCCGATGTCGACGCTGTTGGCCGCGTTGTCGGTAAAGGTCGAGCCGGTGACGGTCAGGTTCATCGTCCCGACGGACGGACAGGTGCTGCCGTTGCCGCCCAGACAGGTATAAAAGGCGAGCCCGTGGTTGTTGCCCGAATTGCGGATCGTCGTTCCGGAAACCGTCAAACGGTTGAGCGTGCCGGCGGCCGTGTTGTTGATCCGGACGTTGTCGTTGAAACCGCCGAGAATTTCGCTGTTGGTGATCGCGCTGCTGCCGAAAAGATTGGTCACGAAAAGCGCGCCCTCGTCGATCGCGCTGCCGTGCGTGCCGTCGAAGACGCAGGTATCGACCGTCAGGCCGGTGACGGTCGAGCCGTTAAGCCCGAAATTCGGACTGTTGTTCATCCGCATCCGCGTCAGCGTGACGTTCTGGACGTTGGTCAGCTTGACGCCCGTATCGGTGACGTTCGCGATCGTTCCGCCCGTGCAGGTCGGCGTCCCCGCCGTGCAGGTGCCGCCCGTTCCCGCGACGGTAAAGCTGCCGGTCGTGTTCGAGAGGACGATCCCGTTCGCGGCGCCGCTCGCCGAAACGCTGATCAGCGCGACGTTGATCGCCGCCGCGCCCGAGGCCTGCGCGAGATTGACGCCGATCGCGTTGGTCGCCGAAACGGCCGCTTCGGAAACGTTCAGACCGTTGAAGCTCGTCCCGACGAGCGCCGAGCCGCCCGTGCTTTGAATGTCGAGCCCGCGGATCGTGTTGCCGGTCGAAACCGTCACGTCGTTGGTCGTATGCGTCAGGACGGGACGCGTCCCGCCGGTCGCCGGCAGCGCGTTCGAGAACGCCGGCGGCGTCAGGCCGGTGACGGTCGCGAGCGACGCGGTCGCGCCCGCGCCGATCAGTTTTTGATTGGCGAGCAGCGTGATGCCGCCCGTGTAATTCGTCGCCGTGTTGCGGTATAAAAAGATGTTGTCGCCCGGATCGTCGGCCGCGCCCGCGTTAAAATTAGCCAGGGAATTGAACGGCGTTCCCAACCGCCCGTCGCCGTTCGTTCCCGCGTTGTTGTCGATGAACCAGATCATTCCCGAGACGTTGATCGTGACGGTGCCCTGCGCGGTGAACGAACCGTTCGAGATCGTGTAGGTGAACGTCGTCGCGCCCTCGAAGCCGGCGTTCGGCTTGAAGGTAAAGCTGCCGTCCGGGTTCAGCGCGACCGTCCCCTGCGTGCCGGCGGTATTGACCGCCGTCGCCCCGATCGGCGCGCCGTTCATCGGGAGATCGTTGGCGAGCACGCCGTTCGCCGCCGGCACGTTGATGCCGACGTTGCCGATGGAGGAGTAGCTGTCGTCGAAGGCGATCGGCGAGACTTTGAGCGAGCCGGGGACGAGCGTCGTGTTCGCATCGATCGTGTCGTTGAAATTGACGCCGGCCGCGTCGGTGCCGCCGTTCGTGACGGTCACCGTGTAGCGGAGCGTGTCGCCCGGATTGACCGTGCCGTTGCCGTTCGCGTCCGTCTGCAGCCCGGCGGTCTTCGTCGCCGTCACCGCCGGGACGAAGAGCGCCGCCGGCCGCGGTCCGGCCGCGGTCGAATATTGGTTTTTAACGAAAAAAAACAGGGCGATGACAAAGAATGAAAGAGCGATCGCGATGATTCGCTTTCGGGACAATTTCGGGGTCATATTTACTCCAAACCAAAACAATATCGAAAAAATGGTTCTCTTGGGGCTTCCGTAAATTTGGGTTTTCGCCAGTCTATTCTTAAAATACCCGCAAGTCAATTTGAGTTTGTGCTTTTATAAGTAAAACTTTTGCGGCTATATAAATTTTTTTCTCGTGACGACGCTTGTTCAGCCGGATAAATTGGAATAAAATTAGATAGTTTCTACTAAATCTACCATCTACTGGAATTTAATATTATGAGCACAGCAACAGAATCAACCGCCGCCAGCGCCGGACTTCGCGGCGTCGTGGCCGCGCAGAGCGCGATCGGCGACGTCAACGGCGAAGAAGGCATCTTAATTTATCAGGGTTACAACATTCACGATCTGGCCGAACATTCGACCTTCGAGGAAGTGATCTTCCTGCTCTGGAACGGCCGGCTGCCGAAAGCCGACGAGCTGGCCGACCTGAAGGCTCGTTTTCAGGCCAACTACGCGATCCCGACGGAAATCATCGAGATGATGAATAAATTTCCGACCGACGCGAACCCGATGGACGTTCTCCGGACGACCGTCTCGGCGCTCGGCTTTTACGATAAGGAAGGCCACCTCGTCGACCGCGACGGCGCCGTCAAGACCGCGATCCGGCTGACCGGCCAGATGGGTACGCTCGTCGCCGCGTGGGAACGGATCCGCACCGGCAAGGACGTCGTCGCGCCCGACGCTTCGTTGTCGATCGCCGAAAACTTTCTCTATATGATGCGCGGCGAAAAAGCCGAGGCCGACGAAGCGCGGATCTTCGACATCGCGCTGATTCTGCACGCCGACCACGAACTGAACGCGTCGACCTTTACGACGCGCGTCGTCGCCGGCACGCTCGAAGATATGTACGGCGCGGTGACGGCCGGCTGCGCGGCGCTCGCGGGCCCGCTGCACGGCGGCGCGAACACCAACGTGATGAAGATGCTGCTCGAGATCGGCGATCTCGACAAGGTCGACGCGTGGCTCGACGAAGCGCTCGCCTCGAAACGCAAGATTATGGGCATCGGTCACGCCGTCTACAAAACGGAAGATCCGCGCGCGACGTGGCTCCGCCGGTTCTCGAAGCAGCTCGGCGAGAAATACGACAACACGAAATGGTTCGAGATGTCGCAGAGGATCGAAAACCTGATGCACGAGAAAAAGGGAATGTTCCCGAACGTCGATTTCTACTCGGCGTCGGCCTACTATCTGATGGGCATCCCGCTCGATCAGTACACGCCGATCTTCGCCGTCTCGCGCATCTCGGGCTGGACGGGCCATATCTTAGAACAGTACGGCCACAACAAACTGATCCGCCCGCGCGCCGAATACATCGGCGCCCGCGATCTGAAATACGTGCCGATCGAAGAAAGATAGGGCAGAAACCCGCGCGTTAGCAAGGGTGTAAAATTCTCAAAAAGTGAAAAAGGCAAAAGGATGCGAGTTCTTTTGCCTTTTTCTGTAAGGGCGTTTAATATTTGATTAATTCGTGCGAAAAAGGGACTAAAAATGATGTTTATTAACATTTTCCGGAAATCTCGCCTTTTTATTTTGTTACTCATACTGTGGATTTGTTCTTTTATCTGTTTCGGACAAACTGTTTGCGGCGAAAACGACACGGATTGTCTGATCGCTCAATATACGGACGCGATCAAGGCAAATCCCGAAAACGCAGAGGCTTACCACAAGCGCGCGAATCAGTTGGTAAAAAAAGGTGAGTTCGAAAAAGCCCTAAGCGATTACGATCAGGCAATTCGACTCAAACCCGAGGATGACGGGGCTTTCAACGGGCGTGGATATATTTACAGCGTTCAGGGAAACAATCAGCGGGCGCTTGAAGAATTTTCGCGTGCGATCGCGCTCAATCCCAAAAACGTCAACGCGTTTTACGGGCGCGGGCGCGCTTTAGCGGAGCTTAAAAAATACGAAGCTGCGGTCGAGGATTTCAACAAAGTGTTGGAATTAGACCCGAAATATTATATGGCTTATGATGCGCGCGGACTCAGTTACAAAAATCTCGGGCAGACGGAAAAGGCCAGCGCTGACTTTAAGATCGGGCTAAAGTATTACGATGCTCTGGTCAGGAACTATCCCAATGAGTCGAGGGTGTTTGCCCTGCGCGGCGTGTACAACAGACGAGCCGGAAATCTCGATGCCGCCATCGCCGATTTCGGCATGGCCATCAAATTGAATCCGTCCGATTTCGAATCTTATAATAATCGCGGAACCACGTATTTCGATAAAGGAGAATTCAAACTGGCGATCGAAGATTTTACGAAGGCGATCGAGTTGAACAAAAATTTTGCAGATTCTTATTACCGGCGCGCGGCAGCTTACGAAAGGATCGGCGATAAAGAAAAGGCCGCCGCTGACGGTCGCAAATACGAGGAGCTTACCAGAAAGAAATAAACGAAAAGGGCAAGTATTCGAACCCTTGCCCTTTTCGTTTGCTCAAACCCCGAAAATTTATTCGTTTTCCTTTGCCGGTTCGGTTTTTTCGGGCGATTCGTTTTGCGTTTCGGTTGTTTGGTTGTTGCGCGCCTGTTTGGCGCCGTCGTCGAGGGAGATGCCGAAAGGAGCGCGAAAGGAGCGCGAATTCGTTTCGCGTTCCTTTTTTTATGTTTTGAGTTCCGCCTTCATCATTTTGAGTTCCGCCTTCCGCGTTTTGAGTTCCGCCTTTAGGCGGCTTTTCGCTTCTCGATAAAAGATTTCAAAGTGCGGCGAAAGGCCGCCTGAAGGCGGAACTCAAAACAAAGTGCGGCGAAAGGCCGCCTGAAGGCGGAACTCAAAACAAAGTGCGGCGAAAGGCCGCCTGAAGGCGGAACTCAAGACTCTTTCGGTTTGGCTTCCGTTCGCGAATGCGGCGCGCGCTCGATGTGCGAGGCGACGAGCCATTCGGCGAGGACGCGCGGATTGTCCCGGTAATGCAGCTTGACGATCGGGTCGAAATCCTCGATCAGCGTCTTGCAGGTTTTGACCGGCATATCGAAGGCGGCGTTTGTCCCGACGCGTTCGCGCCGCGCCGTTTCCGCTTCGGTCACGGTCTGCGCGAAAAGCGCGATCGCCGCTCGCAGCTCGTCGATGAAATCCGGTTTGAAGGCGCGTCGGATGAATTCACCTTTGACTCCTTCGGCCTGCGCGGCGAAACTTTCGGCGGTCGCGATGATGTCCTGATCGCCGCCGCGCGGCATCCGGAATTTATTGGGATCGCCGCCGGTTTTGACGACGATCCGCTTCCACGTATCGGCGATGTTCCGCAGCCGGTCGGTCAAACGATCGCGGGCGTCGCCGCGATGAATCGTCCTGTCGAGCGCGGCCGCGGTCTTCGTGACCTTGTCCGCTCCGAGCGCCGTCAGTTCGCCGGTCGCCTGTTCGAGCTCGCCGCGCATCCCGACGACGATCTCATATTGCTTCAAATCGTCGTAATATTTGACCAGAAACGCCGCGACCCGCATGGCCGCTTCGTAAATACGCCTGTATCTATCGTTCATATTTTTTCTCCTTGTGGTTGATTTTGTAGGTTGAAAAAGAAAAATAAATGCCTGCGATTTGGCCGATCGCGCCGTTGACGGACTTTTTCACGCCGAGCCGGACTTTTTCCGTGTGAGACAGACTTTTCCGCGCGGAGATGGACTTTTCCGCGCGGAGATGGACATTTCCGCGCCGGGATGGACTTATTCGCTCCGGGATAGACTTTTTCGCGTTGAGATGGACTTTTTCGCGTTGAGATGGACTTTTCCGCGCGGAGATGGACTTTTCCGCGCGGAGACGGACATTTTCAAACGGAGCCGGACTTTTCACGGCGGCGGTCGACATTTTCGCTTTCAGATGAACTTTTCACGGCGGAGTCGGGTTTTTCCGTTCGGGATGGGGAGTTTCATACGGGGATGAATTCGGCATCGCGTGGAAGAACTGACACACCGATTTTTCAAAAATTTCAGCCGGATGCTGCGTATGCCCCGAATTTTCGCGCCGTTCCGGTTTTTTGTCAAGGTTTTTTGAAAAAAATCGCGCTAAACAGGCAAAATATCTGGTTTTATTCGGAAAAGACGTAAAACTGACGCTCAGACCGTTCGAACGAACCGATGCCGCCATATCGTTAATAATCAGAAAAACTTTTCGAACCGCGGCGAACCGGAGCGCCGGCATCCTGCCGGCAATGAGCGCGACAGCGCGAACGAGCGTTTCACCTTCTTTCGGCTCGTCTGGAAATGAAACGTTCGTTCGCGCTGTCGCGCTCATGGCAACCGGGACGGCCAGCGCTCCAGTCCGCCGCCGCGTCGCCGGGCGTTATCGGGGTCTGATTATAAGTGTTTACTGCACGGCGGCAACAATCCGTCGGACGGGGCCGTGCCGTTTTCGATATTATAGCTTGTGACAAAACCTGTTGGAATAATGAGCCTTAAACCCGCCGGCGGTTTTAAACTGTCCACTAAAAACACTAAAAACACGAAAGAAAATTAGTGTTTTTAGTGTTTTTAGTGAAAGACCAAAAAAGCGACCGCGACCGGAATCGCCGCTTTTTCCAATAAGTTCTGTCACTAACTATGATTTTTGAAAAACCTTCCGCCGCGAATTTGCCGCGCGCGGTTGCTTCGCGGCCGAATGAATCGGATAATCTGAAACGATATGGACGGCAAAATCTTAATTGAAACAATTAGGCTTCGTAATATTCTTTCTTTTGGTAACAAAGGAGAAAGAGTTTATTTTGAGTCCCTTAATATAATTATAGGTCAAAATGCTTCAGGAAAATCGAATTTAATTGATGTAATTAAACTTTTGCGTTCACTTCCCAAAGAAAAGGGTCTTGTAAAATTTATAAGTGAAAATGGTGGAATTACTGAATGGATTTGGAAAGGCAGTCTTACAAAAAATGATTTGAAGAAAAATTTAAATTTGTCTGCTCGTTTTAGGCTAGTTGGTGGAAATATAAATTATGAATTAGCTTTTACAGAAAATTTGCAGCGAATTAATGTTATAGACGAGAAATTTTATAATGGTAAAGGAGTTGACCTTTTCAAAAGAAATGAAAGAAAAGTATTAGATAACCGGTCTATTGATGAAACATTATTGAGTGATTCAAATTTACAATTAAATAACCAATTAAAGTCTGATTTTATTTTTTTAAGAGGGCTTTTATTGAGGTCGGTTGCAATTTATACAGATCTTTTAACAAATCGTAAGTCGGAAATTAGAAAGCCGCAACTTCCCGATGCTCCAAACGACTTTTTAGAAGAAGACGGCAGCAATCTCGCGCTTGTTTTGAATGATTTGGAGCATCGCGGAGATTCGAAAGACAAGATCGTCGAAAATCTCAGGAAATTTAACCCGAAGATCAAAGATTACTCGATTCGAATCTTAGGCGGGACCGTGCAGCTCTTTATCCGCGAAGAAGGGCTCGAAAAGCCGATTTCCGCGATGCGTTTGTCCGACGGCACGCTGCGTTTCCTTTGTCTGCTCGCCGTTCTCTGTCATCCCGAGCCGCCGCCGCTGATCTGTATCGAGGAGCCGGAAACGGGGCTGCATCCGGATATTCTGCCGACGATCGCGGAATTGATGAAGGACGCGGCGCAGCGGACGCAGTTGATCGTGACGACGCATTCGGACATTCTCGTGTCGGCTTTTTCGGATCTGCCCGAAGCGGTGCTCGTTTGCGAGAAGGATGCGGACGGGACGCATTTCAAACGGCTCGAAGCCGAAAAACTCAAAACGTGGCTCGACGAATACACGCTCGGCGAGGCGTGGCTGCGGGGCGCGATCGGCGGGACGCGATGGTAAGGAAAATACTCGTTTACATCGAAGGCGACACGAAAAAGGGAAATGCCGCCGCCGTTACCCTGCGCGAAGGCTTCAGCGTGTTTTTCCAGACACTGGCCGATAAAATTCGCGTGCCGGTCAAACCGGTTATGTGCGGCGCGCGCGAAACGGCGATTCGGCTCTTTCTCGCTAATCTGGATGCGGATTCGGAGGGTTTTATCGTTTTACTGGTCGATTCCGAAAGCGCCGTCGGCGCGGGCGAAACGCCGAAGGATTTTTTACGGAAAATATCGCCGAAATTCGATTTTCGAAAGGTCGGTGACGATCAGTGTCATCTGATGGTCGAGTTGATGGAATCGTGGTTTCTGGCCGACCGGAAAGCGCTCGCCGGATTTTTCGGTCCGGGTTTCAATCCGAAGGCGCTCCCGCAAAATAAAAACGTCGAGCAGATCCCGAAAACGGACGTCCTCGCCGGATTGAAGAACGCGACGCGCAAAACGGCCAAAAAAGAATACGGCAAGGGCGCGCACAGCGGCGAAATTCTCCGGCAGATCGATTCTGCCAAAGTCCGCCGCGCCGCGCCGCACTGCGAAAAGCTATTCGAAGCGATTGAGAAAAAAGCCGGCGAATAGACCGGAACGTCGCGCGAACGACAAAAGGCCGGCGGAATAATCCGCCGGCCTTTTTTTCGTGCCGGAATAAAAGGACGAGCTATCATATACGAAACTCCGGCACGGAAAATCGGATGCGCGAAATTGGCGGTCAGTTGTCCTTTTTCGGTTCGTTCGGCGCGGGCGGCGCGGTTTTCAGGTCGGCGGGCGGCGCGTCTTTGGTCGGGGCGGCTTCGACGGCCGGTTTGTCGTCGCGGTCGCCCAAAGAGATGCCGAAGATCTTCGGGTTTTCCATAAATTCGGCGAGCTTGTCCGGGTTGACGGTCGCGCGGATCACGGCGGCCTGCTCCTTGTCGATCGTGACGAGCGAGATCTTGACGTTTTTGCCGTCCTCGCGCATATACATATAGACCTGCTCGCCCTCGCGCGAGCGGACGCGGAGAATCGGCGACCATTCCGGGCCGAACGACGAGCGCATCGCCGCCTGCATCTCGGCGTCGAGCGTTTCGCTCGAAAACTGGAGATCCTCGAAAAGCGTCACGCTGAAGCTCTTGACGCCGGCCGGGCGGACGACCTTGACGACCGCGCGGGCGAGCCACATCAGCGGGATCTTGACCTTTTTCGCCCGGTATTTGGTTTTCAGGTGGCGGACGATCTGCTCGTATTCGTTGCCGGCCTTCGCCTGAATCGGGCCCGCGCCGAGCGTCAGGACGACGAGGAGAATAAGGGACGCGAAAGTTAATCTTTTGCTTATCAACATCGTCTTTCCTCCCGTTTACTTGTTCTTTTTGTCTTCTTCGATGTCGAGCTTCGGAATGCTCATCTTGCCGCCGAGCTCGGCGAGCGTGTCGATGTCGATCGGGCCGATGACGTTGACGAGCGCGATCGTTTTCGATTCCGAGACGACGACCGCGAGGCCGCTCATCACGTCGCCGGTAAACATCGTGTAGACGTCGACCTTCTGGTTGTCCTTCTTGCTCCGGACGTTGGCGAGCTTTTCCCAGCCCGGCCCGCTGAGCTGCGCGCGGATCTCGTCGATGTCGGCGGCGTTATATTCGTTCTCGTTCTCGAAGTTGTAGACGCGGACGTAGATGCCCTTGAGCTCCTTGATCGCCTCGGCGACCTTCTGCGCGTCGGGGTCTTTCGATTTCATCATCACGCGCCGCGCGAGATCGAGCAGTTTGCCTTCGATGTTGACCTCGACGACGTCGCGGGCGCGTGTTTCGAGCCCGTTCAGTTTTTCGAACCGGAGCCGCGCGTCCTGCGCGTGCAGGGCGACCGCCGGCAGCAGCAGCGCGGCGAACAGAAAGATTTTCGTTAAATTTCGGTTGAATGATTTCATATGTTTCTCCGTTATAAATTCAGGGTTTATTTGGTTTTCTTGAAAGCGGCGGTCGAATCTTCGAGCGCGTCGATCTTGTCCTTGACGATCCGCAGCTGCGAGCCGGTGATCGAGAGCGCGAGCCGGAGCTGATCGTAGGCGTATTTTTCCTCGGCCGTCAGCGCCGGCGCGGGTTGATCCTTTAGGTTGCCGGTTTGCGAAACGAGCGGCGTCCGGCGAACCTCGGGCGCGGTCGTCCGGCGAATTTTCAGGACGAACGGTTTCGCCGGGCGCGGCGCGCTTTCGACCGCTTTGACGGGCCTCGCGTCGGGCGGCGCGACATAGCCGGCGCCGTCGGTTTTTTCCGGCCGTTTCTTCGAATCGGCGTCGGCGACGCTGTCGACGGCCGCGATTTTCGGGTCGGCCGCCGGCGGCCGGACGAGCAGGAAGACGACGACGAGCGCGGCGCAGGCGGCCGCGAACGCGAAGCCCAGCGACAGGAATCGGCGCGGTTTCGCCGGCGCGATTTCGATCTCGCGCGCCGGCCGCGCGGGCGGTTCGTCGTTCGCGTGCCGGAACGCGAGCAGCGCGTTTTCGAGCGCCGCGATCTCGGCGTCCTCGCCGGTCTTGTCCCACAGATAATCGTCTTTCATAAATTTCCTCGTTCGGGTTTCGTTTCGAGACGCCGGCCGCCTGAAGGCGGAGCTCAAAACTTATAGGCCGAGCTTTTCTCTCAGCAGCTTCATTCCGCGATGCAGGTTGACCCGCACCGATTCGGGCTTGAGGCCCGTCCGTTCGGCGATCTCCGGGCCGGTCATTCCCTCGACCAGCCGCAGCACCAGCGTTTCGCGGTAGGCGTCGGGCAGGCTCCGGATCGCGTTCAAAATCTCGCGCGCTTCGGTGCGCGGCGTTTCCCGATCGCAAAGGTCTTCGGGAAGCTCCTCGGTCGGCCGTTTCCGCCGGTAATATTCGGCGGCGCAGTTGCGGGCGATCATCGCGAGCCACGCGCCGACGGCCGCAGGGTCGCGCAGACTGGACAGCTTGCGGTAGGCCGACAGAAAAACGTCCTGCACGAGGTCGTCGACGTCGTCGCGGTTGACGCGCGCCAGCACGATGCCGTGGACCATCGGCGCGTATGCCCGGTAAAGCTCGCCGAAAGCCTCGGCGTCGCCGGCCGTCACGCGTTCGACGAGCCTGACGGCCGTCCGGCGGGCCGCCGTCGCGGTCTGCTCGCTCGGAGCGAAGAAAAATAAATTTCCGGTCATTTCGCGGTCGGGCATTGTTTTTTTTAGTGGAGAGTGGAGAGTGGAGAGTGGAGAGTCAGGGATTTTCGAGCTCTATCTATTTCAAAGGTCTCGAGCGTTTTGATTTAATTCTTTAGACTCTCCACTCTCTACTCTCCACTCTCCACTCTCCACTCAAAATTCGGTGAACGAAGCCGTTGCTATGATTTGAAAATGAACGAACGATCAAACGGAATCGACGTCGTTCACCGAAGTATGAAATCGGCTTTTTTATTGCTTGCCGTCATTAAAGACGCCGGGCGGTTAAAAAGTGTTAACGAAAAATTTTCGCTGCTGCCGGAAACTACGCGAAACAGGCGGGAAAAGTTTGGGAAGTTTGGGAAGTTCGGGAAGTAAACGTACAACAGTCTGTCAGACTGTTGACAGGCATCAGCCTGTAAAAACGCTTCACACCGGTGAAAGGTTCGACGCCGCTGGCGCGGCGTGGGCCGGCTNNCGGCTGACAGCCCGCCGTACATTTGAGAGATAGTTTGGGAAGTTCGGGAAGTAAAGGAATCCGGCCGCACCGAATCCGGGACTCTCGACTCTTGACTCTCGACTCTCGACTAAAAACGGAGTCTTTGCCGCCGGAAAACAAAAAATCTTGCTTTGCCGGAGAAACCTCTGTTACAATGCGTGAAAATCAATCAGTGCGGTCGGAGGTTTTATGCGCGTGGAACATTTTAAGACGATTTTGGGAGTTTTCGTTTTCGGACTCGCTTTTCTGCTGTCGGTGCTGGTCGTGCCGCGGCCGGCCGTTTGGGACTGCAGTTTTCCGGTCGGGGAAAAGAATTATGTGACGATTCAGGATGGCCCGTTCCAGACCATTCCGAGCCGGGAAACGCTCGAAAATGAGATGGACGCGTGCGCGGTCGACGATTATCAATGCTTTATCGCGCAGTACACCGAGGAAATCGACGCCGACCCGGAAAACTACCTCGCGTATTTCAATCGCGGCTGGTATTACAACGCCGACGAGCAGTCGGACAAAGCGGTTAAGGATTACACGCGCGCGATCAAACTCGCGCCGGACGATTTCGACAGCTATCTCAACCGCGGCATCGCCTACGAAAATCTCGATAAAAAGGAGCTCGCGCTCAAAGACTACGCGAAAGCGATCGAGCTCGACCCGGAAAACGCCGACGGTTATTTCTACCGCGCCGGCATTCTCGACGACCGCGGCAATTATAAGAAGGCGATCGCTGATTACACGCGCGCGATCGAGCTCGGCGGGGACGATGCCGCGACCTATTACAACCGCGCGATCTCCTACAGCAACAACAAGGAATTCGCGAAATCGGTCGCCGACAACACGCGTGCGATCGAATTCGACCCGGACGACGCCGACGCCTACTACAATCGCGCCAACGCCTACGCCGATCTCCGCCGGTACGACAATGCGACCGACGACTACACGCGCGCGATCGAGCTCGCGCCGGACGACGCCGACGCCTACCGTTCGCGCGGCGAGCTTTACAAAAAGACCGGCCAGGCCGACCGGGCGGCCGCCGATTTCAGGAAAGCGAGGGAATTGGACCCGAAGCAGTAAGCCCGCGGTTTGATCCGATAATGAAGAGAAGGCCGGCGGCCTTCTTTTTTTTGCGCGCCGCGCCGGGCGAAATTACCGGAAGCGAAACAAAACTGTTAGAATAGCGTAAAATACGTCAATCGATTCAGTCCCTGGAAAACAAAAAAAGGAGCTTGGCAAAATGAGTAAAATGATTTACGTTTTGAGTTTGGCATTGATAATTTTGATGACCGGCGGCGGCGTCGCCCAGACCGATATGAAAGCACCAACTGCGAAGAAAGTACCGAAAATTTTGAAGATCCACGGTTACGAGATCACCGACAATTACGGGTGGCTCCGCGACCGCAACGATAAAAAAGATCCCGAGGTGATCAAGTATCTCGAAGACAACAATGCCTACACGGAAGGCTATATGAAGCCGCATCAGGGGCTCGTCGACACGCTTTACAAGGAAATGATCGGCCGCATCAAGGAGACCGATCTGAGCGTGCCCTACAAACTCGGCGATTACTGGTATTTCACGCGTGTCGAAAAAGGCAAGCAGTATCCGATCTACCTGCGCAGCAAGTCGAATGACGGCGCGGACGCCGAGGTGCTGCTCGATCAGAACGAACTCGCGAAAGACTACAAATTCTTCGCGATCGGCGATTTCGACGTCTCGGACGACGGCAATCTGCTCGCTTTTTCGACCGACACGACCGGCTACCGGCAATATACTCTGCAAATCAAGGACCTGCGCACCGGAAAAATGCTGCCCGATAAGATCGAGCGCGTGACGTCGAGCGCGTGGTCGAACGACGGCAAGTATCTGTTCGTCGTGCAGGAAGACGCCGTTTCCAAGCGCTCCGACAAATTCTGGCGGCACACGGTCGGGACGGCGGACCAGAACGACCTCGTCTTCGAGGAAAAGGATCTGCTCTTCAATCTCGGCGTCGGCCGCTCGCGCGACCGGAAGATGCTGTTTATGGCTTCGTACGCGAAGACCTCGCGCGAGTATCGTTATCTCGCGGCCGACAACCCGACCGGCGAATGGAAGACGATCAGCCCGCGCCGCGAGGGCCACGAGTATTCGGCCGACTTCAACGCCGGCGAATTCTTCATCGTGACCAACAAGGACGCCGAAAACTTCAAGGTCGTCCGCGCGCCGCTCGCCGATCCGTCGGAAAAGAACTGGAAGGACTTCGTCGCGCACAATCCGGCGATCAAGATCGACGGCATCGATTTCTTCAAGGGTTACGCGGTACTTTCCGAACGCGAAAACGGGCTCGAATATCTCAAGGTGATGGATCTCCGGACGAAAACCGCGCCCGTTCGGATTCCGACGCCCGAAGAAGTCTACACGATGGGGATGGGCGCCAATCCGGAATACGACACGGCGTCGATTCGCTACACCTATTCGTCGATGATCACACAGAATTCGACCTATGAGTACGATTTCAAGACCGGCCAGAGCAATCTTCTCAAAAAGCAGGAAATCCCGTCGGGCTACGACAAGACGCAGTATGAAACGAAGCGGCTGTGGGCGGTCGCCCGCGACGGCGTCAAGGTGCCGATCTCGATCGTCTGGAAAAAGGGCGTGAAGCTCGATGGCTCGGCGCCGATGCTGCTTTACGCTTACGGTTCCTACGGCATCTCGATGGACGCGAGCTTTTCGACCGCGCGGCTGTCCCTGCTCGACCGCGGGATGATCTACGCGATCGCGCATATCCGCGGCGGCGCGGAGCTCGGCGAGAAATGGCGGCAGGACGGCCGGATGTTCAAAAAGCTCAACACGTTCTACGATTTCATCGATTCGGCGAAATGGCTCGTCGCCAACAAATACACCTCGTCGGATCGGCTCGTCATCCAGGGCGGCAGCGCCGGCGGTTTATTGATGGGCGGGGTCGTGAATATGTCGCCGGAGACTTTTCACGCCGTCATCGCGCAGGTGCCGTTTGTCGACGTGATGAACACGATGCTCGACGAGACGCTCCCGCTGACGACCGAGGAATGGGTCGAATGGGGCAACCCGAACGAGAAAAAGGCGTGGGATTATATGGTTCAGTATTCGCCGTACGACAACGTCAAGGCACAGAAATACCCGAATATGCTGATCGAAGTCTCGCTCAACGACTCGCAGGTGCCCTACTGGGAAGGCGCGAAGTTCGCCGCCAAGCTGCGCGAGATGAAGACCGACGACAACGTCATCCTGCTCAAGACGAATATGGGCGCGGGCCACGGCGGTTCGAGCGGCCGCTACGATCGTCTCAAGGAAGTCGCCTTCGATTACGCCTACGCGCTGACGCAGGTCGGCATCGACAAATAAAGACGAGCTCCGAAGGAGTCGAAGAGTCGTGCGAAAATTTTCGCACGGCTCTTTTTTTTCGGTCAAATTGACCGGATCGGGCCGTGAATCTGACCGATAGAACGATTATCCTCGTTTTCGACCGATTTGTACTTAATCCGATAAATAATCGGAATACTCGGTTTACGGCATTTCGCCGGTGCGGTACGCGGGTTGCTTAGAGGAACGCGCCGATTTGCCACGGCAAAAAGAACAAGGTTTAGAACAAGGTTTAGAACAAGAGGAAATAAATGAGAAAAATTGTCACCCCTGGCTTGATTTCGTTAATACTGATCCCGTCGCTGCTCGTCGCCGGCATCGTCAATGGACAGACCGCGATCCGTTCGCAGAACAACCCGCGCCTTTCGCAAGATTCCGCCATCGAAAATCCGTATTACGTCGAAGATCTTTCGCGCTCGATAGCCGAAGGGAAGATCCGTCCGACCGAAGGCCTCGACGTCGAGGTCGAAAAGATCGAAGACGCGCTGACGGCGGCGGACAAGGACAAAAAGGGAACGATCATCGTCGATCGCTACGGCGCCAAGCGGCAGGCCGTCCTCGACAATCTCGCGCTCCGGCTGGCGGCCGGGAAAAACACCGCGCTGCGCGGCCGAAAACTGTTTAAGGTGAACCTCGCCGGGATCGTCGGCGGCGCCGAGAGCGAGGCCGACGTCGCGTCGCGGCTCGACGCGGTGCTGAAGTCGATCGAAAGCGTGAAAGGACGATCGATCGTCGTCGTCGAGGAAGTCGCGAGCTTCAGCGGGAAAAATCCGGCGTTCGGCGCGACGGTCGCCGAACGGCTGCGCCGCGCGCTCGGCGACGGCCGCATTCAGATCGTCAGCACGGGAACGTTCGACGATTACCGGCAGGAAGTCTTAGCGGACGATCTGCTCCGGTCGCGTTTCGGCGCGGTCGATCTCAACGCGGAAAATTCCGAGGACTCGTTCGTCGGCGACAAACTGTCGCCCGATCTGCGCGAATTGCTGCAGAAAGATCCCGATCAGAAGGTCAAGGTCATCCTGCAGGCCGAAGACATCGACAATTCCGCGCTGCGCGGCGTGTTGAAAAACAACGGAGTGATCGTCTCGGACGAAGCGCGGAGCCTCAATATGCTGGTTCTCGAACTGCCCGTGCGGGTCGCCGAAGAAGTCGCCGCCGCGCAGGGCGCGAACCATCTGTCGCTCGACCGCAAGGTTCATCTGCTCGGCCATATCGAAACGACGACCGGCGCGCTGCTCGTTCGCGATAAATTAAATACGCCGTCGCTCTTGACGCCGGTGCTGACGCTCCCGATCCTTTCGCTTTTGTCGACGAACCTGCTCGACGGCAGCGGCGTCGGCATCGCCATTGTCGATTCGAGCGTCCGCGACGATCATCGCTCGTTCATCGACTATTCGGGCAACAAGCGCATCGTTTATAAAGTCGATTTCTCGGGCGACGATCATCTGACCGACGACGAATACGGCCACGGCACGCACGTCGCGGCGCTGGCCGCCGGCGGTGTCGGCCGTTTCGCCGACGGCGCCGATTGGAATTATCTGTCGAATTACCGCGGGATCGCGCCGAATTCGAAGATCGTCAACGTCCGCGTGCTCGACCAGAACGGCGCCGGCACGACCGCTAACCTGATCCGCGCGCTCGACTGGCTCTACACGAACCGCACGGCCTACAACATCCGCGTCGTCAATATGAGTCTCGGTTCGCCGGCCGTCGAATCGTGGCGCAACGATCCGCTGTGCCGCGCCGTCCGCAAGCTGACGGCGGCCGGGATGGTCGTCGTCGCGGCCGCCGGCAACAACGGCAAGACCGCGAACGGGCAGAAGATTTACGGCGCGATCCATTCGCCGGGCAACGATCCGTCGGTGATCACGGTCGGCGCGGCCAACACGTTCGGCACGGACGCGCGCGACGACGACGGCATCGCGACCTACAGCTCGCGCGGGCCGACGCGTTCCTACTGGACGGACGACGCGAACGTCCGGCATTTCGACAATCTGATCAAGCCCGACCTCGTCGCGCCGGGCAACCTGATCATCGGCGCGCGGGCCAAGGACAGCGAGCTCGGAACGAGCAACCCGTCGCTGACGGTCCCGAACGGGGCCGACGATAAGCGGAAGATGATGTATCTGTCGGGCACGTCGATGGCGACGCCGATCGTTTCCGGCGCGGCCGCGCTGATGCTGCAGGTCAATCCGAAGCTGACGCCGAATATGATCAAGGTGATTCTCCAGTACACGGCGCAGCGGCTCGGCGGCTTCAACACGCTCGAACAGGGTGCGGGCCTGCTCAACATCGAGGGCGCGATCCGGCTCGCGAAGCTCGTCCGGCAGGATCTGCCGAACCCGACGCCGCCCGGCACGCCGCTGCTGACGACGAACGGGATGCCCGAACACACCTCGACCATCGCCGGCACGAAATTCCAGTGGTCGGGCGGGATCTTCCCGAACTACGGCGCGCTGACCGGCACCGAGCTGATCACGAA
Source organism: Acidobacteriota bacterium (assembly GCA_018269075.1). Lineage (GTDB taxonomy): Bacteria > Acidobacteriota > Blastocatellia > Pyrinomonadales > Pyrinomonadaceae > JAFDVJ01. The sequence goes on along the minus strand of JAFDVJ010000033.1, from coordinate 72,885 downwards.
ATACCAGGCTTTTTACGCCAACGGCCTGCTCGTCAGCGACGGGCTGCTCGTGAGCGACGGCTTGCTCGTCAGCGACGGGCTGCTGGTGAGCGACGGATTGCTCGTCAGCGACGGATTGCTCGTCAGCGACGGCGCGGTGCTCGCCGACAACGCGAATCCGGCCGGCTACCAGACCCTCACGCGGGGAACGCTGCTCGCTCCGTCGAGCCTTCTTTATTCGAACGCCGCAACGCTGCCCGACAATACGCCGATCGCCGACGGGCTGCTCGTCAGCGACGGGCTGCTGGTGAGCGACGGACTGCTGGTGAGCGACAACATTCGTTCGCAGTCGAACAACGTGCTGGCCGTCGGCGACAACACCGCCCGGATGCGCTGAATTACCTGAAATAAAAGGTCGGAGGAAACGCGGGGAAAGCCCCTCTTCGTGTTTCCTCCGACCTTTTTTTTCGGGCTTTTCGCCAGGTTTTAGCAGGGCTTTCGAGAAAATATTTCGGGGCCCGCAATTTTTTCTTGGAAAAACAACACGGTTTGACATATAATAACAAAGGCTTGCTTTGCCTGCCCATGCCCCGAAAAAAATCACTAATAAGATTGCAGCCGAATCCTTCCTTCCTGCTCATTAAATAGTGGAGAACAAAGAAAGAAAAATAAAATTGTACCTGTCGGTCGTGTTTCCGCTCGGGCTCGGTGCCTTGATCTGGGCGTTTTACCGTTTTCCGATCGATAAGATCAACGCCGGTCTGATCGCGCTTTCGATCGTCACCGTTTTTTTCAGCTCGTATCTGCGAATCCAGCTGCCGCGGACGAAAATTCACCTGACGGTTTCCGACGCGCTGATCATTCTTTCGCTGCTGATCTACGGCGGCGAGGTCGCCGTTTTGCTGGCGGCGTTCGAATCCTGCTTCACCTCGCTCAATTTCCGGCGGCAGGGAATTTCGATCAAGACCCGGACGGTGCTGCTGAACATCGCGGTCGCGGCGCTCGCCGCCTGGCTGACGACGGCGCTCGTCCGCACCGGCTTCGGGGCGGCCGAAACCGTCGCTTATATGGAAAGCGACACGAGCCTCGTCGCGATGGTCATCGTGATGGCGCTGACGCAGTTCGTCGTCAACTCGGTCTGCGTCGCGATTTACGTTTCGCTCAAGAGCGAAAAGACGATCTGGCAGGTCTGGAACGAGTATTGTTTCAACGCGCTGGTGATGTATTTCACCGGCGCGATCCTCGCCGGCGTCGTCGTCAAGGCGCTCTATCCGATCAACATCTTTCTCTTCGCCGTCGTGATCGGTTTTTTCGCGATCGTCTATATGACGTACCGCCGCTATGTCGACGATATCCGCGAAACGGCCGCGAAGGCCGAGCAGTCCGAACGCGAGCGCGCCGAGCAGGCCGAAAAACACATCGAGGAACTGCAGCGGCACATCGCCGAGCAGGACCGCATCGGCGAGGCGCTGCGCGAAAGCAAGGAACGCTTCCGGCACGCCGCTTTTCACGATTCGCTGACCGATCTGCCGAACCGCAATTCGTTTATCGAAATGCTCAAGTTCGCGCTCGAAAAACACAAGCAGAATCCCGATTTCAACTTCGCCGTCCTCTTTCTCGATCTCAACCGCTTCAAGACGGTCAACGAAAGTCTCGGCCATTCGATCGGCAACAATCTGATCCAGTGCGTCGGCAAACGGCTCAGGGAGCTGATCCGCGACGACGATCTGCTCGCCCGGTTCGGCGGCGACGAGTTCGGCGTGATCCTCAACAACGTCAAGGACACGGACGACGTCGTCAGCTTCGCCCAGCTCATCAACTATAAATTCTCGTACCCGTTCAGCATCAACGGCCGTGAAATCTTCATCAACACGAGCATCGGCATCTCGTTCGGCAGCGCGGCCTACGACGAGGCCGAGGAGGTTCTGCGCGACGCCGACATCGCGATGTATTACGCGAAGGACCACAAAAAGAACTACGAGATCTTCAACCAGACGATGCACACGCGCGCCGTCACGCTGATGCAGATCGAGACCGATCTGCGGTATGCGACCGAGCGCCGCGAATTTTACGCCTTCTACCAGCCGATCATCGCGCTCGACACGATGGAGCTCAACGGTTTCGAAACCCTCATTCGCTGGAAGCACCCGCAGCGCGGAATGATCCCGCCGAGCGAATTCATCCCGGTCGCCGAGGAAACCGGCCTGATCGTGCCGATCACTTACTGGATTCTCGAGGAATCGTGCCGCGAGATGATGCGTTTTCAGCGCCGCACCCCGGCCGGAAAACCGCTTTTCCTGAGCGTCAATCTTTCGAGCAAGCATTTCGCGCACAACGATCTCGTCGAACGGATCCAGGAGATCACGATCAAGACCGGGATCGCGCCGCAGACGGTCAAGCTCGAGATCACCGAAAGCGCCGTGATGGACAATCCCGAAAAGGCGATCGCGATGCTCAACCGGCTCAAACAGATCGGCCTCCAGATCTCGATCGACGATTTCGGGACCGGCTATTCGTCGCTCTCGTACCTGCACCGTTTTCCGATCGACACGCTCAAGGTCGACCGCTCGTTCGTCTCGACGATGGAGGACGGCAGCGAAAACGGCGAGATCGTGCGGACGATCATCGCGCTCGCCAAGACGCTCAATCTGGACGTCGTCGCCGAGGGGATCGAGACGATCCACCAGCTGCACCAGCTGCGGATTCTCGGCTGCGAATACGGTCAGGGCTATCTCTTCTCGCGGCCCGTCCCGCTCGACGAGGCCGAAAAAATCTGCGAGGATCGCGGCCGCTGGCAGAACGTGATCCCGAACAACAATCCGGCGTCGGTCGCGCAGAACCGCGAATTCACTCACCTCAGAATCGCCAAATAAAGGGCCGGAAACGATGAAAACATTCCCGCCCGCTCCCGCCGCTCGCCGTTTGTCAACTTGACGGAATTTCGGTCAGACTGACCGGCTGGTCTGACCATTTAAGCCGCCCGAAAACCGGTTAAACGAAAATAAATCCCGCAGACATAGCAGTTTGCCGCAGCCGGCCGCGACGGCATAATGTTTGCAAACAAGATATGATAATTACCCTGGATTTTATCGGGTAATAGATCAGTAAAAGCAAGATTTTTCGAAGCTACCCCGCTTGAAACGCAATTGAAGTGTTTTAAAAATCAAAACCCGGTCACCGGGAAAAAAATACTGATCCGAGATCAGCGGTCCGAACACGTTCACCAGTAATACGGGAATCGGAGAAGCCCGAAACTTCCGGCGGACGCGGGAGACAGTCCCGCCTCCGACGGAAAAATCCGCTGATACGGCAAACATTAAGCGTGAGGAACAAAGCGAAAATAATCGAATTTCTGGCGTGGGCGGCGATGGCGGCGGGCGGTGCGGCTCTCGGCTATACCGTTTACCTGTTTCCGATCGACCGGCTGAGTCTCGGGCTTTCGATCTTCGCGCTGTTCACGGTCTTTTTCAGCTCATACCTGCAAATCCAGCTCCCGCGCACGAAGCTCTACTTCACGATCTCGGACACGCTGATCTTCATCGCGCTGCTCAATTACGGCGGCGAGGCGGCGATCGTCCTGGCGACGCTCGAATCGCTGTTCACCTCGCTCAACTTCAAGCGCAAAGGCATCAAGATCAAGACCAAAACGCTCTTTCTGAACGGCGCGATCGCGGCGCTGACGACCTTCGCGACCGTGCATCTGCTGCGCCTGCTGTTCGATTCGGTGTCGGACTTCGCCGCCGGCTCGATGACGAATTTCGTCAAGATCGTCTCGGTGATGGCGCTCGCCCAGTTTTTGTCCAACTCGCTCGTCGTCTCGCTGTTCGCGACGACCAAGGACGACAAATCCTTCTGGAAGATCTGGAACGAAAACTGTCTCAACGCCCTCATCATCTACGTCGCCGGCGCCTTCGCGGCGGGATTTTTCACGAAGGCGTTTCAGCAGATCGAGCCGTTCACGATCGGCGTCACGATCGGCGTTTCGGCGCTCATCTACCTGACCTACCGCCGATATCTGAACGACATCAAGGATGCGGCCGCCAAGGCCGAGCTCGCCGAGCGCGAGCGCACCGATCAGGCCGAGCGGCACATCGAAGAGCTCCAGCACTACATCGGCGAACAGGAACGGATCGCGCAGGCGCTGCGCGAGAGCCACGAACGCTACCGCCACGCCGCGTTTCACGACGATCTGACCGGACTGCCGAACCGCAACTTCTTCATCGATATGCTCAAGTTCCTGCTGGAACGCGCCAAATATCAGGAAGATCTCAAGTTCGCGGTGCTGTTTCTCGATCTCAACCGCTTCAAGACGATCAACGACAGCCTCGGCCATCTCGCCGGCGACCGGCTGATCACGCACGTCGCCCAGCGGCTGACATCGCTGATGCGCGAGGGCGATCTGGTCGCGCGTTTCAGCGGCGACGAATTCGGCATCATTCTGAAGGATCTGCCGGCCGACGAATACTGCGCGCATTTCGCCGATCTCGTGCGCCGCCGTTTGCTGACGCCCTTCACGCTCAACGGCCGGCAGGTTTTCACGAGCGTCAGCATCGGCATCGCCGTCTACAATAACTCGAAGTATCAGGAAGCCGAAGACATTCTGCGCGACGCCGACATCGCGATGTATTACGCGAAGCGGCGCAACAAGAACTTTATGGTCTTCGACCAGACGATGCACGCCCGCGCCGTCACGCTCCTGCAGCTCGAAACCGATCTGCGGCACGCGATCGACCGCGACGAGCTGCTCGCCTACTATCAGCCGATCGTCGATCTCGCGACGATGAAGCTCAAGGGGTTCGAGGCGCTGATGCGCTGGAAGCATCCGCAGCGCGGAATCGTCCCGCCGGTCGAATTCATCCCGGTCGCCGAGGAAACCGGGATGATCGTCCCGCTGACGCTCTGGATCTTGCAGGAATCCTGCCGGACGCTCGCCGGCTGGCAGGCGCGTTCGCCGCTCAATCATTCGCTGATCGTCAGCATCAATCTTTCGGGCAAGCATTTCGCGCAGCCGGACATCGTCGATCAGATCCGCCGGATCATATTGGAAACCGGCGTCAACCCGTCGTCGGTCAAGCTCGAGATCACCGAAAGCGCGGTGATGGAAAACGCCGAAGCGACGATTATGATGCTCAAACAGCTCCGCGCGCTCGGCGTCAATCTCTCGATCGACGATTTCGGGACCGGCTATTCGTCGCTCTCGTACCTGCATCGCTTTCCGATCGACACGCTCAAGGTCGACCGCTCGTTCGTCTCGACGATGGAGGACGGCAGCGAAAACGGCGAAATCGTGCGGACGATCATCGCGCTCGCCAAGACGCTCAATCTGGACGTCGTCGCCGAGGGGATCGAGACGATCCACCAGCTGCATCAGCTGCGGATTCTCGGCTGCGAATACGGTCAGGGCTATCTCTTCTCGCGGCCCGTCCCGCTCGACGAGGCGCAGGAAATTCTCGATGATCCGACCCGCTGGCAGAACGTGATCCCGAACAACAACCCGGCATCGGTCGCGCAGAACCGCGAATTCACGCATCTGACAATCGCCAATTGACGCCCGCCGGCGGCGAATCCAAAATCTTTTCCGAGATAAAAGAGCGGGGTTTCGAATCGATCGATTCGAAACCCCGCTCTTTCGATTTCGCGTTCGGCCGGACCGCCGGTTACGGCACGAAGACGTTCGGCACCGGAGCGTCGCCGGTCGCGCCGAATGTCGCGATCAAGAGGCCGGCCGTCGTCCGGTTGACGTACCACGTCGAGGTCGACGGACGGAACACCGCCGGGTCGAACCGGCCGTCGCCGTCGTAATCGCCCGCCACCGGCGCGTCGCCCGTCGCGCCGAAGGGAAACGAGAAATACGAGCCGTCCTCACTCCGCTGGACGAACCATACGCCGGTCGAAGGCCGGAAAACGGCGATGTCGGCCTTCCGGTCGCCCGTGAAATCACCCGGCACGGGAAGATCGCCGGTCGTACCGAAGCTGTAAACGCGGACTTGATTGTCGGACGACCGAACGAACCACCAGCTGCCGTCGGACGGGCGGAAGATCGCGAGGTCCGTCCTGCCGTCGCCGTCGTAATCGGCCGGCACCGGCTTGTCGCCCGATGCGCCGAAGGAAACGATGGCCGTTTCGCCCGTCAATGATTTCAGGATGAACCAGGTGTTGTTCGACGGCCGGAAAACGGCGGCGTCCGTGCGTCCGTCGCCGTCGTAATCGGCCGGCACCGGCACGTCGCCCGTTGCGCCGAACGGGAACGAGAAATAGGAACCGTCCTCGCTCCGCAGCACGAACCATTGGCCGCTTCCCGGCCGCCAGACGGCGAGGTCCGTCCGGCCGTCGCCCGTGAAATCGCCCGGCACGAGTCTGTCCGTCGCATTGCCGAACCCGGCGGCGACGGTCTGTCCCGTCGAGCTCCGGTTGATCCACCATTCGCCCGAACCCGGCCGGAAGACGGAAATGTCGGTCTTCCGGTCGCCGTCGAAATCGAACGGCGTTCTCGAAAAATCGAAATTCAGATTCAGCCGCGCGAGACCGATCCGGCTCGATCCGTTGACGCTCGTCAGCCGGCCGCCGATCAGGAGCTTGCCCGCCGCCGGCTGACCGGTCGCCCGGTAGCCGTCGATTTTCAGGATCGTCGGGCCGATATAACCCGCCCGCGCAATGATCGGATTAAAGCTTTCGTCGACCGCTCCGTTTTCGAAAAGCCGGACCAGCCCGCGGTGGAGCGAGCCGTTAAAAACGGCGAAATCGCCGCCCGCGACGATCTTTCCGTCCGGCTGAAGAAACAGCGAGAAAACCGTAAAGCCCGCCCCCGTTCCCGGATCGAAGCTCGTGTCGAGGCTGCCGTTCGGATTGAGCCGCGCGATATAGTTTCGCGACAAGTTGTCGACGGCCGAAAAGAACCCGCCGATCAGGATCTTACCGTCCGGCTGCCGGACGATCGAAAAGACCTGCCCGCCGACGCCCGCGCCGCTGTTGAATCCGGTGTCGAGCGTGCCGTCCGGGTTGAGCCGGGCGATTCCGATCTGCCCGCCCGTGTTGTTGACGCGCGAAAACGCCCCGCCGATGACGATCTTGCCGTCCGGCTGCGGCAGGATGTCGTAAACGTCGCCGTCCGCCTCGCCGCTGAATCCGGTGTCGAGACTGCCGTCCGGGTTGAGCCGCGCCAGCCGGCTGCGGGCTGTTCCGCCGACCGCCGCGAAGCCGCCGCCGACCAGGATCTTGCCGTCCGGCTGCAGCCTGATGACCCGCACGCGCGAACTGATCCCGCCCGGCAGATTAAACGACCCGTCGATCGCGCCGTTCGGATTCAGCCGGACGATCGAGGACTGGCTGACGTTGTTGAACTGCGTGAAATCGCCGCCGACGAGAATTTTCCCGTCCGGCTGGGCGGCCGTCGTCAGGATGCTGTTGTTGGCGCCGGCGCCGGCGTCGAACGACGGGTCGGCCGTGCCGTCGGCGTTGAGCCGCGCGAGCTGGTTGCGGCGCACGCTGCCGACGCTGTTGAAAAAGCCGCCGATCAGCGTTTTCCCGTCATTGTAAATCGAGATCGTCTGGACGGTGCCGGCCGAGCCGATCACGGGATCGAACGATCCGTCCAGACCGCCGGCGGCGTCGAACCGCGCGATCCCGCCGCGCGGAACCCCGTTGGCGGCCGAAAACTCGCCGCCGGCGAGCAGCTTGCCGTCCGGCTGCAGGAAGATCGAGTTGACCTTGAAGCTGACGCCGGCGGCGAAACTTTGGTCGAGGCTTCCGTCGGCGTTGATCCGCGCAAGGCTGCCGCGCGAATTGCCGTTGACCTGATTGAAGTTGCCGCCGACCAACACTTTTCCGTCCGGCTGAAAAGCCGCCGAATAGACGTCGTTCGAGACGATCGGGTTGAAGCCGGGATCGAGGCTGCCGTCGGCGTTGAGCCGCGCGAGATTGCTGCGGGCCGTCCCGTTGTAGCTCGAAAAGAAGCCGCCGATCAGGATCGCGTCGTTCGCGTCGACGGCGACTGTAAAGACGCGGAAACTGACGCCCGTTCCGCGGTTGAAAGTATTGTCGACCGTTCCGTCGGCGTTCAGGCGGATAAAATAGGAAAGCGCCGAATTGTTGTTGTAGCTGGTGAACATTCCGCCGATCAGGACCTTGCCAGTCGACTGATAGCGGACCGCGTAAACGCTGAAATTCGGACCGGTTCCCTCGATCGTGAAGGTCGGATCGACCGTCCCGTTCGGATTGAGCCGGGCGATCCGGTTGATCGACGTCCCGTTGATCCGAAAAAAATCGCCGGCGACGAGGATCTTTCCGTCCGGCTGGACGGCGATGCTGCGGACCTCGCCGGCCGTTCCCGTGCCGACCGTAAATCCGGTGTCGAGGCTCCCGTCGCTGTTGAGCCGGACGAGCGACGGGATAGTCTGGCCGTTGAACTGGCTGAAGTTTCCGCCCGCCAGAATTTTTCCGTCCGGCTGGACGGCGATCGCGAGGACTTCCTGCGTGTCGCTGCCGGTTCCGGTGCCGCCGTTGAAGGTCGGATCGACGTTTCCCTGCGCGTCGAGCCGGACGATGCCGTTGTGCGGTGTGTCGCCGCCGACGCCGAGCTTGCCGCCGACCAGCACCTTGCCGTCCGGCTGCGCGGCGATCGCGTCGACAGTCAGGTTCGCGACGGTCGCGACCGGGGCGTTAAAAGTCGGATCGAGCTCGCCGTTGGCCGGCGCGGCGGGGATGGGCCGAAAATCGGCCGTGGTTCGATTCGTCAGCGCCAAAACCGAAACGGCCGTCACGAACGATATAAAAAGACTGAGTCTGATGATGATTTGAAATTTCATAAGGATTAATGAGATCGTCGTCGACGAGTGGATCGACTAAACAAAAATACAAAAATACCGGCGGATTACGGTGTTTTATCCGAAAATCCGTGGCGGTTCCGAAAGCGGAGAATCCGTGTGGTCAGTCGGCCGCCGGCCGCGCGCCGACCCATTCCCACGCTTCGGTTTCGCGGTCGGCCTCGAAGTTTTTGAGCTCGACCGAAAAGAACGGGTCGATCAGCTCGGTCAGGTTCTGGAGCCACGACGGCGCGCCGACCAGCGCGTAGCGCTCGACCTTTCGCAGCCCGTTCGCTTTGAGCGCGAACAGACCGTCTTCGAGCAGCACGCCGAGATCGAACCCGGCGTAGCGTTTGACGCGTCCGAGCAGCCGGATTTTTTCCTGTTTTTTGAATTCCGGCGTCACCGCGTCGATCAGAATCCGGAGATCGGCGACCGTCAGCCGCCCGTCGAGCTCGTAGGCCAGAACTTTCGGATCGCTGGTTTCGATCATCCGGAGCGACGGCGTTTTCGGCGGCTCTTCGGGCGGAACGAACTCGGCGGACGCCCATTTCAAAGCCTCCTCGCGTTCCGCGAACGGGAAAACCCGGACTTCGATCCGCGAGAACATCACGCCCTCGGCGCGGGCGAGCGCGGCCAGCCATTTCTTGTCCGTGACCAGCGCGGCCCGGTAAAAGCGTTTGGTTTGTCCCAATTTGCCGAACCCGTGACGCAGATCTTCGTAGAGCGCCTCGAAGCTGAAGTCCGCGGATTTATCGACCTCGGCGTAAAGCGAAACCTTGTCGTGCGCGCCGAGCGCGTCGTCGAGCGCCCGGTAGGCGGTTTCGACGTCCTTGCCGTCGACCGGACCGGAAAGCCGCAGCGCGACGACCGGTCCCGGAGAACTTAAAATCTCGATCATTTTTTCTCCCGGCGTAATACGCCTGTGCGGATTTCGGATTTCGGATTGCTCGAAATTGAGCCGGCCCGGTTTCTCGCGACTGTTAAAGTCTTTGAGAATGAAATTCCTCCTACCCGATCAATGATCCAAAACCGCACTACTTCGATTTTACCGCAGCGGCGGCGCGCCGGAAAGGCGAAAGCGGAGCGGCGAAAAGTTCGGGCGTCCCGCCGGGACGATAACTTTTTCGCGGCTCCGCTTTTAAGCTGCTCGATTTTTTTTTCAGGCGACGCTGATTTTCGGCCTCGCCGCGAGCGGGAACGCCTTTTCGTAAGTGTTGGCGAGATTCAGCAAAACGCCTTCCGACCAGAAATTGCCGACGAGCTGCGTGCCGATCGGGAGGCCTTCGCCCGACAGCCCGCACGGGACGGAAACGCCCGGAATACCGGCCAGATTCGCCGAAACCGTATAAATGTCCGACAGGTACATCGCCAGCGGATCGTCCGATTTTTCGCCGATCTTAAAGGCCGTCGACGGCGAGGTCGGCGTGAGGATCGCGTCGCAGTTCGCGAAAGCCGTCTCGTAATCCCGTTTGACGAGCGCGCGGACCTTTTGCGCTTTCGCGTAATAGGCGTCGTAATAGCCGCTCGATAAAACGTAGGTGCCGAGCATAATCCGCCGCTTGACCTCGGCGCCGAAGCCTTCCTCACGCGTCTTGCGGTACATTTCGCGGAGCTCGTGCGAGCCCTCGGCGCGAAAACCGTAGCGGACGCCGTCGAACCGCGCGAGGTTCGACGAGGCTTCGGCCGTCGCGATGATGTAATAGACGGCGATCCCGTAATTCGCGTACGGCAGCTCGACGTCGACGATCTCGGCGCCGAGCGCGCGGAAGTTGTCGATCGATTTTTCGACCGCGTCGCGCACTTCGTCGTCGATGCCCTCGCCGAACAGCGCGCGCGGGACGCCGATCTTGCGGCCCTTGACGTCGTCGTCGAGCGCGGCGCGATAATCGGGAACCGGCACGTCGGCGCTCGTCGAATCGTTTTTGTCGCGGCCGGCGATCACTCCGAGGACGCCGGCGACGTCGGCGGCGGTCGCGCCGAAGATGCCGATGTTGTCGAGCGACGACGCGAACGCGACGAGCCCGAACCGCGAGATCCGGCCGTAGGTCGGCTTGAGGCCGACGATGCCGCAGAGCGAGGCCGGCTGGCGGACCGACCCGCCGGTTTCCGAGCCGAGGCTCGCGCGGACGACGCCCGAGGCGACCGCGACGGCCGAGCCGCCCGAGCTGCCGCCCGGCACGCGCGTCGTGTCCCACGGATTTTTGACTGTCCCGAAGGCCGACGATTCGTTCGACGAGCCCATCGCGAATTCGTCCATATTCGTTTTCCCGACGACGATCGCGCCGGCGCGGTTCAGCCGCTCGACCGCCGTCGCGTCGTAATGCGCCCGGTAATTATGGAGAATGCGCGAGCCGCAGGTCGTCTGCAGGTTCTTCGTGCAGATGTTGTCCTTGACGGCGATCGCGACGCCGCGCAAAGGGCGGTCGCCGCCGTCTTTTTCGACCTCGGCGGCGCGCTGCATCGCGTGATCGCGCTCGATCGACAGAAAAGAGTTCAGTTCGCCATTCAGTTTCTCGGCGTTGTCCAGAGTTTTCCGGGTGTTTTCAACGATTGACATAAGTTAATTCAAAATTTTGTTGACGAGCCATTTTTCGCCTTCTTTGACGACCTCGACGTGAATCGTCCGCTGTTCGGTCCGGGTGTCGGTTTTCCAGAACAACAGGACCTCGACGTCGGTCTTCGCCGGATCGAGCACCTGACAGCCGCCGATTCGAAAGGCCTTCGGGAAATCCGTGTCTTTGGTCGTGAACGGATCGGCGTCCGGCGGCGCGTTCTGCAGGCTGCGGAACAGCTCGGGCGTGATGAATTTTTCGCGCCGCTTCAGGTTTTCGGGCGAAAACCGCATCTCGTTGCCGAAATGATACGAGTACAGCTCCTTGGCCGCGAGCCGCGAATCCGTGCATTCGGGCGCTTCGAGGTTCGGCACGCTGCAGGCGCTCGAAAAAACGATGCCGAAGAGGCCGAGCAGCAGCGCCAGCCGTTTGATTGTCCGGTTCGTAATCATCATCGGTTAAAGAACCTTCGGCACCTGAAAATGACCTTCGACGGCGGCCGGCGCTTCCCTGAGCGCGTTCGCCTGACCGAGCGATTCGTGCGGCACGTCGTCGCGCCGCGTTTCGGTCGCCGCGCCCTCGCGCGTCAGCCCGCCGAGCATCGGCTCGATGTCGTCCGTGTCGAGCGCGTTCAGCTGTTCGACGTAAGCGACGATCTCGTTCATCTGCGGCGTGTACAGCGCGACTTCCTCGTCGGTAATCTCAAGATGCGCCAGTTTGGCTACTTTTCTAACGTCCATATTCTTGTTCGTGGCTCGTTGTTCGTCGTTCGTTGCTCGCTGTTAACGGCTTTTCGTTTATTTGGAAAAGCGGCGAGCCGAAATTCGCCGGCAACGAACGGTGATCGGCCTTCATTTCAACTTTTTCTTGCGCGCGAGACAACTGCCGGCGGCGAGCAGGAACTGATAGCGGAGGTTGTCGTCCCTGATCGCGTCGGCCGCGCGGCGCATCTTCGGCGTCACCTCGTTGAGCGCGATCTCTTCGAGCTCCGCCTCGGAAATCTGCTTCTCCCGCCGGCCGGCGCGCTCGGTCTCGATCCTTTGTTCGTCGACGCGAAACTCGATAAAGGTGACGAGCGCCTGGCCGAGCAGGGAATTCAGCTTGAAGATCATCTGCCCGCTCAGCGACTGGAGATGCTTTTTCCACATCTCGCTCGCGACGGCGATCGACAGATGCTTGTTGTCGAGCCGGAGCGGGATCGCGTGCGGGTTGAGCGAATCGCCGGCGACGCGCCGCCACGCCGCGAAGACGACGGCTTCGCGGACGTTATCGTTGTCGTCAAACTGTTTGAGCAGCCCGGGCAGGGCGCGAAACAACTCGTTCATAGCGGGCGTTTGTTCGGCTCGCGCCGTTCGTTGTAAGCTAATTGCTTGCGACATTTAAAATTAAACCACGAAATTATGAAACTTCCAAGATTGATTCTCGCATCGGGAAGCCCGCGCCGCGCCGAAATCCTGACTTCGGTCGGCTGGGAATTCACGAAGGATTCGGCCGACCTCGACGAAACCGAGCGGCCGGGCGAAAAGCCGGAAGACTACGTCCGGCGGCTCGCGCAGGAAAAAGCGGCGGCGGTCGCCGAAAAATACGACGCGGCGCTCGTCCTCGGCGCCGACACGACGGTCGTCATCGACGAACGGATCATCGGCAAACCGGTCGATCTCGCCGACGCCAAACGAATGCTCGAAATGCTCTCGGGCCGCTGGCACGAAGTTTTAACCGGCGTCGCGCTGATCAACAAAAATCCGAAATCCGAAATCCGAAATCCGAAATCGATCGTCGGTCTGCAGCGGACGCGCGTCAAATTCGCGCCGCTGACGGCCGCCGAGATCGATTTTCTCGCCGAAAACGGCGACCCGCTCGACAAGGCCGGCGCGTATGCCGTGCAGGCGCAGGCCGCGCTCTTTATCGAAGGCATCGAGGGCGATTACTGGAACGTCGTCGGGCTGCCGATAAGTCTCGTGTATGAAATGGTTAAGGAAATTTCGTGAAAAATTCGGCTGGCTGCTCGCGCTGCCGCTGATCCTCGTGATCGGCTTTTTGATCATCTTCGCCGTCGGGCTCGCCGGCGGGCTGGTCGCGATGTTTTTAACGAAAGTGCCGTTCGCCGTCTGGGGCAGCGTCGCCGGCTGCGCGCTGCTCGGCCGGTTCGGCTTCGGAGTCTGGCGGCAGAGCCGTCGGAATCCGCTCGGGTTCGGGTGGCATCTGACGCGGTCGATCGGCGAGTTTCAGATATTCTGGGCCGTTTGCGGCATTTTGCTGATCGGGGCGGCGATCACGCTGCTGACCGCGCCGGGTTTGTTTCAAAATTTCTGGCAGTTTGCGGTGACGATGCTCGGCTACGCGATCGTTCTGATCATCCTTTTCGTCTACGTCTTCGTCTGCGGCGAATTTCTGGCGCGGGCGGTCATTATGTTCCGGCGGAAAAGCTTCGGCGGCGGCCTGTTTTTTCTCGCCGTCGCCGGCGTCGGCCTCGCGCTGCCCGGCTTTCTGATCTCTTCGCAGCTCGAAAAATTCTACGCGGCCGGCAACTGGCCGGGCGTCGTCCTGATGACGGTCGTCGCCCTCGCCCTCGTCGTCTGGCTCTTCCTCTGGTTCGTAATGCGCGCGTTCGAAGTCGACGAATGGACGCTCGAAGACAGGAAATAAGTTTGGTAAGTTTGGGAAGAAAACGTACAACCCGGCTGTCAGCCTGTAATGCGGCCTCACACCCGCGCGGCGCGGCGACAGACTAACAGTCCGTCGTACATAAAAAGAAGTTGGGGAAGTTTGGGAAGTTTAGGAAGTTAAGGGAAGTTTCGAAATTAGGGAAGTTCAGTAAATCGCGAACCTCCATCACAAGCAATCCGAAATCCGAAATCCGAAATCCGAAATCACTTGACTATCGTCAGCCCGACGCTTTTCCATTTTTCGCCGTATTTTTTGAAATCGTAGGCCATTCCCTCGCTGCAGTCGCCGAACGAGACCGAGACGAATTTTCCGATCGTCTGGAAATCGCCGAATTCGAAGGCGCAGACGCCCGTCGCGGCGGCCTCGTCCTTCGAAACGAAACGGATCTGCTTGTTTTTGACGGTCGGGAAGACTTTCAGAAGATCGTCGGAAAGATTGGTCTTCGAAATGAAGATCGTTTTCTCGTCGGCGTTCGCGAATCTCTCCGTCAGCAGGACTTCGATGATCTGACGCCGGTCCTCGACGGTCAGCTCGGCGTCGGCCGCCTGCGCGCCGGCGGCGCTGATCGAAAAAATGATGACGGCCACTAAGGACAGCAGCCGTCCCGCTAAGAAAATTGTCTTCATATTGCGTTTATACACCAAAACGCCGCCCGATTCCAAAAAAAAAGCGGGCTTTTTTTCAAAAGCCCGCCGTTGCTGCCGTGTTGCCGGATTTTAGAGGATCCCGTCGATCCGTTTCGAGAGCAGCGTCGAAATGTCGGTGTCGGGGTCGATGCCGCCGAACGGCGCGCCCGCCACCTTGCCGTCCCTGCCGATGATGATAAAGGCCGGCATCTGGTCGATCTTATACTGTTTGATGCTCAGCAGGCCGTCCGAGTCGCGGAGGATCGAAACCGTCAGCTTGTTGGTCTGCGCGAATTTGCGGATTTCGTCGTCGCTCGCGTAATTCTTCGACTTGGCGGCCGTCGAATCGGTCGCGATGAAGTAGAAGACGACGTCGCGGCCGGTGTATTTTTTCGACAGCTTGTTGACGGCGACCGCCTGATTTTTCGAGAGCGGGAGCCAGCTCGCGCCGATCGCCAGGACGATGACCTTGCCCTTGTCCGAGGCGAGATCGACCTTGCCGCCGTCGAGCGACGTGAACGTCACCGTCTGCGCCGAAGCGCTCAGGGCGAAACCGGCCAGAAGTCCGAAAACCGCGAAAATTGTTTTGATCTTGTTCATATTTTTAGAAACGCGATTCGCGCGTTCCATAAGGCTTAGATGCAAGTTTGAGACCAATCTACTGCCTTCGGTTCAATACCGTGTTGTCGATCAGCCGGACGCTCCCGAAGCGCGCGGCAACCGCAATCAAAACGGCCTTTTCGCCGATTTTATCGACCGGTTCGAGCGTCTCGTTGTCGACGACGGCGACGTAATCGACGAGCGCGAGCGGTTCGGTTTCGATCGTCCGGCGCACGATTTCGGCGAGGTTCGCGGCATTTCGTTCACCGTTGCGGGCGGCGATCTTCGCTTCGCGGAGCGCCTGGTAGATGATCGCCGCCTTCAGTCTTTCCTCGGGCGCGAGCAGCGCGTTGCGCGACGACATCGCGAGGCCCGATTCTTCGCGGACGACGGGGACGACGACGATCTCCGTGTCGAAGCCGAGATCGGCCGCCAGCCGTTTGATGACCGCGACCTGCTGCGCGTCCTTCTGGCCGAAAAACGCGAAATCGGGCCGGATCGTGTTAAAAAGGATCGTGACGACGGTCGCGACGCCCCGAAAATGGCCGGGCCGCGACGCGCCCTCGAGCGTTTCGGTCAGATTTTCGACATAAACGTAGGTCGAAAAGCCGGCCGGGTAAATCTCCTCCGTGTCGGGCGCGAAGATGTAGTCGACGCGGTAGCCGGAAAGGATCGCGGCGTCCGCCGTCAGGTCGCGCGGATAGCGTTCGAGATCTTTTTTATCGTTGAACTGCGCCGGGTTGACGAAGATCGAAACGATCACGATGTCGCACATCTGCCGCGCTTCCTCGACGAGCTTCAGATGCCCTTCGTGGAGCGCGCCCATCGTCGCGACGAACCCGATCGTCTTGTTCTCGCGCCGCAATTTGCGCGCGAGCGACGCCATTCTCTGTCGACGGTTGATTATTTCCATTTATTCAAAAATTTGCGGCGATTTCAGTTTGGTTCTTCTGTTCTGATATGTTCTCATCATAACAAACGCGGGCATGATCAGGGAAAGAACCAGCATAAACAAAATAAACAACTCGATGATTTGCAGCTGTTTGGGAATCTCGTACTCTTCATACGGAGCAAAACAAACGCCGCCGTTCGGACAGGCGATCCACGGATCGTACGGATCGTAAAATACGTAAATCCGCAATAAAAGCAAGCCGGCCGCCAAGAGCAGCGGAATGAAAAAGGCGAGTAAAATCTGCTTTCGGATGCCCATTTCGTCTCGCTTCTCAGTTCGAAATCGATCTAAAGAAAATAAAGTTCTTCAGTCGGCATAAACTATTTCGGCTTCGGACAGAACCGGTTGTCTGATGAGCGGCTTTAATCCGTCTTTCGGAACCAAATCGACCTGTGTTTGAACGATATTTTCAAGCTCTTCCTGAATCTTTCCCAAAGCGATCAACCCGATCCTCGCGCCGGGCTGAAACTCCACCAGAAAATCGAAATCGCTTTCGATCGTCGAACTGCCGCGCACCTGCGAGCCGAAAAGCGACAGCTCGCGAATCTGATAACGACGGCATATCTCCTCGATTTGTCGTTTCGATCTTTGCAGAACTTCGGGAATCATCAATACAAAATTACCAGAAAATCAACCGATGTCCAATTCTTTCTTGGTTTCCTCGGTCAGCCCGTACGACTCCTTGTCGCTCGGGTACGCGCCGGATTTGACGTCGGCCGTCCAGTTGTGGATCGCCTCGGTCATCACCTCGCGCAGGTTCGCGTACTGGCGGACGAAACGCGGCAGGCGGCCGAAGCTGAGACCGATCAGATCGTGCAGGACGAGCACCTGAATGTCGCATTCCGCGCCCGCGCCGATGCCGATCGTCGAGATTTCGAGCTCTTTGGTGATGATCGCGGCGAGTTCGCGCGGCACCAGCTCCAGCACGATCGCGAACGCGCCCGCCTCTTCGAGCATCTTCGCGTCCTCGATCAGCTGCCGGGCCTGTTCGGCCGTGCGGCCCTGAACGCGGTAGCCGCCGAGCTTGTAGACCGACTGCGGCGTCAGGCCGATATGCGCGCAGACCGGGATCTCCTCGTCGACGAGCCGTTTGACCAGATCGACGCGGTTGCGGCCGCCTTCGAGCTTGATCGCTTCGGCGCCGCCGTGCTTCATCAGTTTGAGCGCGTTGCGGACCGTTTCGTCCGGGTTGACGTGATAGGTTCCGTACGGCAGATCGGCGATCACCATCGCGCGCTCGGTCGCGCGCTTGACGGCGATCGAGGCCGAGCAGATTTCTTCGAGCGTCACCGGAATCGTGTTGCCGTAGCCGTGAATGACGTTGCCGATCGAGTCGCCGACGAGAATCATATCGACGCCCGCCTCGTCGACGATCCGCGCCGTCGGGTAATCGTAAGCCGTCAGGCAGACCAGTTTTTCGCCCTTTTCCTTCGCCGCGCGAATCGCCGGCAGATAAACTTTTTCGGGTTTATCGGGTTGTAAATAAGCCATAAGTGATTTCGGATTTCGGATTTCGGATTTCGGATTTCGGTTTTTCGATTTCGAAGCCGTTCTTTTGGGTTCGACTTTTCCGGACCCGGAACAATCCGAAATCCGAAATCCGAAATCCGAAATCGTCAGATTGTTTTCAAATATATTTTCATCTCTTCGTTTTCGAACATCTTTTCGTTGTTCGGGGTCCAGCGCTTGACGACGGCGAAGTCGCCGGTTTCGCCCAACAGCTGGGCGATGTCCTTGCGGAGCACCGGATGGACGACGTGCGGGGCGATTTCGGCGAGCGGCTGCAGCACGAAGCGGCGGTCGATCATACGGGGGTGCGGGATCGTCAGAAACTCGGTTTCGATCACGGTTTCGCCGAACAAGAGGAGATCGAGATCGACGGTCCGCGGTTTTTTCAGGAATTTGTCCTTGCGGCCGAGCAGGTATTCGATCCGGAGCATCCGCGCCATCATCTGCGACGGCGTGATGCCCGACAGATGGATCTCGGCGACCATATTCAGAAATTTCTGGTGGCCGTCCTCGACGCCGACCGGCTCGGTCTCGTAGATCGCCGACAGCTTGTTGACGACGAAGCTCGCTTCCATCAAACCGCGCACCGCCAACAAAAGATTGCCCGCCCGATCGCCGAGGTTCGACCCCAGACTGACGTAAGCTGTAATTGATTCGGTTTCCACTTATTACAAAGCTGTTAGTTTGAAAATGAAAAGACAACCTAAGTTTGCGAAAAAAATCGGCAAAGCGCAAATAAACAGCGGGGAATTTGCCTGTTCTTTTACTTTTCCGGCCGAGAATGTTTCAATAGTATTTAGTCTTGAGTCTTAAGTCCTGAGTCCTGAGTCGAAACCGAGGACTCAGGACTTAAAACTCAAGACTTGAAAAAATACCAGCAATGTTTGGCCCTCAAACATTCGGGCGGTAATAATGCGTGGCCGTCTTGACAAAAAAATTTCACGCCCCGAAAAATGCCGCGCAGAAAATTTCGCAACAGTCAACGGTTTGAATCGCCCGCCGAACGCTCCTTTCAGGAATATATTTTAAATACGCCCGTTCCGCTGACGACGCGGTCCGAACTTCTTCGTTTGATTCGCGGCGGCGAGGACACCTATCTCGAACTCAAGGTCAAGCTGTCGAATCCCGAACGGATCGCGCAGGGCATCGTCGCGCTCGCCAACACGGCCGGCGGGACGATCATTTTCGGCGTCAGCGACCAATTGCGCGTCGAGGGCGTCGTCAACAGCGAATCCGTGCAGGAAGAGCTGGTGCGGATCTGCCGCGAAGAGATCGTCCCGCCGCTCGTGCCGCTGATCGACGTCATCGCGTTCGACAACGGCCGCCGGCTGGTCGTCCTCGACGTCGACGGCAAGCGCCGCCCGTACCGCACGCGCGACGGCCGCTTCTACATCCGCATCGGCGCCGAAAAACGCGAGATCAGCCGCGACGAGCTCTCGGCGTGGCTCGACGAGCTGCGGCCGCTCGCCTACGAAAACATCCCGCTCGCCGGCGTCGCGGAAAACGATTTCGACGACGCGCTGCTGTGGAGCTTTGCCGACGCCTTCGACACCGATTCGCTCGGCAAGAATCTCTATCAAACGGCCGATTTTCTCAAGAAAGATCTGCTGCTCGCGGTCGGCGGCACCGAGGATTTCGTCCCGACGCTGGCCGGCGTGCTCCTGTTCGGGAAAAACGAGAAGGTTTCGGAGTTCGTCCCGCGCTCGCGCGTCACGGTGGCGCGGTTTTCGGGCGACAACGGCGGCGCGCAGAAGGTCGAGGAAGTCGTCCTCGGCGGCAATCTGCTGACGCTTTACGAGAGCGTGCTGAAGTTCGTCGAGCGCTACTGCGACCTCGAAAAGACCAAGCCGAAAAAGGCGAAGGACGGCGATTCGCCGGTCCGGCCGCGCGGCAGTTATCCGGTCTACGCCGTGCGCGAGGCGGTCGCCAATCTGCTGATGCACCGCGATCTCGCGATCCGCGACATCCCGTCGCGGATCTACATCTACGATCACGCGATCGAATTCGTCAACCCGCGCCGGACGAACGGCTTTTCGCCGCCCGCCTCGCGCGCGATCCGCTACGGCGTCACGCAGCGGCTCAACCCGCAGCTCGCGGCGATCTTCGCGAAACGCGAATACGGCACCAACGTCCCGCGCGGCGGCCTCCCGATGCTGCTCCGCGACGCGCACAAATTCTCCGGCCGCCGCGCCGAGATCTACACAACCAACGACGAGTTCAAGCTGAAGATCCACGCGGCGTGAGCGGGGAAAGATAAATTAAAAATTAAAAATTAAAAATTAAAAATTAAAGATTCATCGAGGAAAATTGTTTTTCCGTTAATGTCCCGGAGGGACAAAAGTCAAAAGCCCGCCAATTCATTGGTGGGAATTGCGATAAAAATACAACGAGTCCCGGAGGGACGTCAGATTTTTTTCGTCAACCGAACGATCTGACGTCCCTCCGGGACTCGCTGGCATTGTGCCGCGTTTTTCCCACCAATGAATTGGTGGGCTATTGACCATCGTCCCTCCGGGACGTTCGATGAATTTTTAATTTTTAATTTTTAATTTTTAATTCCCCAGCCTATTTTTTCTTCGAATCTTTTTCTTTTTGCGCGATGAAGTACGGGCGGCTCTGGACGACGTACTGTTTTTCGTCGTAAATGCCGTCGCCGTCGACGTCGACCTTGACTTCGAGCTTGTATTTCTTGCCGTCTTTGGGTTTTTCGCCGGCGTCGTAGGCGAGGCTGTACTGGCTGCGGAGCATTCCGTCGATCGATTTGAGCGCGCCCGGAATCTCGCTTTCGAACGTGATCGGGAAATGCGCGCCGCCGGATTCCTTGGCGAACGTGTTCATCGTGTTCTGCGCCTGCAGAAACGTCAGCCGGCCGGGAAAGCCGTTGAGGCCGTCGGTCGGCGGCAGATCGTTTTCGTATAACTTGTAGAAAAGATTGCCGGTGCTCAGGATATAGATCGGAATGCCGGCTTCCTGGATCACGCGGCGGACTTCGTCGTAATTGCTCTTGCTCATCGTGTTGATGCCCGAGGCGACGAGGATGATCGCGCGGCGTTTCGCCTTGACGTCCTTCATCCCGCCGTACTGCGCGTATTCCTCCTTCGAATTTTCGAGCACGACCGAATCGCCGCGGCCGCCGATGAGCGCGAACTTGACCGAGTCGAAAAGATTGTTTTCACGAAACGCCGGGCTGTTCCGCAGGAGCAGATTGACCGATTCGCGGAGCCGGTTCGGGTCGTTCGTGAAATCGGTGATCGGCGTCGGCCGGATGTCGAACGCGATCAGCGACGCGTAATCGTTCGGCGGCTTGATGAAGTTCAAAAGAAAATAGGCGACCGGCCGGACGACTTCGAGCTTGCCCGGATCGAAGCCGCGGCTCGCGTAGGCGCCGAAAACCTCGGACCATTTGCTGTATTCGACGACGACCGTCACCGTGATCGGCGTGTCGGGCGTCGCAAAGGAGCTGATCTCCTGTTTTTTGCCGTCTTCGAAGATCGCGAAGTTTTCTTTCTTCAGGCCGGTGATGATCTGGCCGGTCTTTTTGTTGTAGACGACCGCGTCGACGTTGACGATGTTGGTCTTGATCGCCAGCACCTCGTTGTCCTGTTCGGCGTTCTTGGCGTCCTCTTCGAGCTTCCGCTGCTCTTCCTCTTTTTTAAGCTCTTCCTCGGTTTTCGCCGTCGGGCGCGAATTCTTCTTGCCGTTTCCGGTCGGCGCTTCCGGCTTCTGCGGCTTCGACTGCGCGAACGCGACGACGCCGAGCGCGAACAATAAAACGATGACGATAACGGGACGACTCGATAAAACGGCTTTCATAAGATTCAAATTTTCCAGCAAGTTACTATTTTAGATACCGATTTTGCGCTTTTGGTTGGTTTTTATCAAGTTAAAAGGGAAAAAGTGGAAAGGGGAAAAAGGGAAAAAGTGGAGAAGTGGAAAAGTTCGCTTCGCGCCGGCGAAGACTACTTTTTCCCTTTTCCACTTTTCCACTTTAGTTCGGCGTGATCTCGATGGTCACTTCGAACGAGCCGGAATTGTCGTCGAGATTGCCTTCGTTGACGCCTAAGAATAGAGCGCCGTCGCGCGGCGCGACGAATTCGCGCGATGCGCCGACGAAGATGAACTCGTTGTTGTCGTCGCCGATCACCGCGATCAGGCCGCCGGTCGCCTCTTTCTGGATCAGCTTGTCTTTATCCGGGAGCGAGCTGACGCCGGCCGGCGACGAGTAGCGGCCGTTGCCGAGACTGATCTGGCCCTTGCCGGTGATGCGGATTTTCTGGCCTTTCCGGACGACCCAGCCCGAATTCGTCCAGCCGTTGGCCGTGTTGTCGGCGAGCACCTTGACGTTGAGCGTGATCGGTTTCGACGTCGTGTCGGTTCTAACCGGAGTCGGGATCGGCGTCGGCGCCGGCGTCGAGACGGGCGTCGGCGTCACCGTCGCGGTCGTGTTGTCGGTGATGATGACCGTTTTCGAAGGCACGGGCGTCGGCGTCGGCGTCGGCCGCGTGTCGTTCTGGCCGACGGTGATGACCGTGTTCTTGTTGTCCTTTTTCCCCGAGGTGTCGGTATAGGTCGGCAGCGACGTCTTGGCGTTCGAGTTGGCCTGCATCGCGCCGCTGTCGAATTCGATCGATTCGATCTCGTCGGCGAAGAAGTTCATCTGGCGCTGGCGCGCGCCCTCGCCGATCAGCACGGTAAACTGGCCGTCGCCGAAGCTGACGATGCGGCCTTTGATGATGATGCCGTTTTTGAGATGGATCGTATCGGCGAAAGACAGGACGAACATCGACAGAATCAGGAAACAGGCGAGCGCGACGCGGTTAAATCTGGATTTTAAAGACATAATACCTCCACGGGATAAAAACTTCGGATTGGTCGGCGCGCCGGGCGCGCAATCTGAAAAGCTCTTCATTGAAACTACTTTCGGGAAAGCGGCAAAAAACCAAACTCTTGATGCTGTATTGCCCTGATGAGTTGCAAAATTTACGTTCCGGTAAATTCTTTTCGCATTATACATAAATTTCTTAAGGTTGTTAATTAACTGACGGTTTTTATCTGCAATCAAAACCTAAACCTTTCGCGGCCGCAAAGTTACGCCGCGCGGGCGGCGGACGCGCGCCGGGCCGGCTGCAAGATCGGCGGAAAAAGCCCGTTCTATAAATGCGGCGAACCGAAAACGGCAAAAATTTTCAATTCGCCCGGAAAGAATATAAAATAATAATTAAAAGGGGGATTTATGAATCATACTTATACGAAATACGGACTGCAAATACTCGTCGTCATCGCGCTCGCGGCGCTCGGCGTCTGCGCGCAGAAGAGTCTCGGCGGCGTCCGCTGGAATCTGACCGAGATCGACCGGAAACCGGTCGGCGAGACGTCGGCCTACATCGTCGTCGATCCGGACAAAAAAACGCTCGGCGGCAGCGGCGGCTGCAACCAGCTTTACGGGACGGTGCAATCGAGGGGCAAAAAACTGAAGCTGGCCGGGCTCGGCTCGACCAAGATGTTCTGCACCGAGGGCGACGTGATGGGAACCGAAATGCGGCTGATGAACGCGCTCGCCAAGGTCGCGCGCTACGCGATCGCCGACGGCGTGCTGACGCTTTACGCCGGCAACACGGCGGTCCTGAAATTCCGCGCGGCCGCGCCGGACAAACCGGAAACGAACCAGTCCGGCGGGCTCGAAGACCGGAAATGGATTCTCGAAAAGATCGCGAGCCTGCCCGAACTGCCGAAGGTCGAGCCCGCGCCGTTCATCCGTTTCGATAAAACGAAGGGCAGCGCCGGCGGCGACACGAGCTGCAACGCGTTCGGCGGCGACTACACGACGAGCGGCGATCGGCTCAAGATCACCGGCCTCATCTCGACGATGCGCGCCTGCATCGAGGACGAACGGATGAACGTCGAGCGCGAATTCAAAAGCGGCCTCGAAAAGACCGACCGCTACGCGATCGCCGGCGGCAAGCTGATGCTCTACGCGGGCAAAACGCTGCTGCTCGTCTTTCGCGCCGGCTAGGAGTTTGGAGTTCCGATTCGGTTTTGAGTTCCGCCTTCAGGCGGCCCCGCGCTTCGCCGGGACTTTTTTCCGATTCGGTTTTGAGTTCCGCAGTTTTAAGCGCCCCGCGCTTCGCCGGGACTTTTTTCCGATTCGGTTTTGAGTTCCGCAGTTTTAAGCGCCCCGCGCTTCACCGGGATTTTTTTCCCTTATGAAGCGCGGGGCCGCCTGAAGGCGGAACTCAAAACTCCGCAAACCGGCTCGAAGTCGCCGCAAGGCAGGGCGAAGCCCCCGCAAACCGGTTCGAAGTGCCCGCAAAGCATCTCGACGTCCCCGCAAAGCATCTCGACGTCCCCGCAAGGCATCTCGATGCCCCCGCAAAGCATCTCGAAGTCGCCGCAAACCGTCTCGACGTGCCCGCACGGCCGGCGGCGCGGCCGCGAAATGGAGCGCCGGCATCCTGCCGGCCTTGAGCGCGACAGCGCGAACGAACGCCGCGCTTTCTGAGACGTTGAAAGCCGGCTAACGTTTGACACCGCTGGCGCGGCGTTGGCCGGCAGGATGCCGGCGCTCCGGCCGAAACGGGGGTTTTATTGCGATGAGCGGCAGCGTTGTGAAATAATTCGAGGGACGAACGATAATTTTCCCCGAAACGCGGAGGATCGATATGAAAAAAAGGATCATTGGCGGCGTGCTCGTGGCGCTCGTGCTCGCGGCGGGCGTTTATGGGCAGACGAAGCCGGACGCGGCCGTTTTCGTGCGGTCGTTTTACAAATTTCACTGGGCGCGCTCGAATATTTTTACGGCGGGCAATCTGCGGGCTTATCGAAAATGGTTTTCGCCCGCGCTCAACAAGCTGTTCGATTACGAGCTCAAACGCGAGGCCGCCTATCTCAAGCTGCATCCGACCGATAAACCGTATTTCGGCGACGGCTTTCCGTTTCAGCCGCTCGACGAGTGCTACGTCAACAAACGCTCGTACAACAACACCTATAAAACCGGCGCGGTGACGGCCGACGGCGACCGCACGCTCGTCGAGATCGTCTTCGCGAGCCCGAAAATCTGCGGCGGCGCGGCGATCGACACCTACAAGGTCGCGCTCGTCAACGGCAAAGCTGGCTGGCTGATCGACGATTGGATCTATCCGGACGGCCGTCGGCTGACGGAAGATCTTAAGCGGCCGGAATACTGAAATCCGCGATTTATTTTAGTGTGTGACAAAACTTGTCGGAATAATGAGCGTTAAACCCGCGAGCGGTTTTAAACGATCCACTAAACACANNAAAACACTAAATTTCTTTCGTGTTTTTAGTGTGTTTAGTGGAAGACCAAAAAAGCGAACGCGACCGGAATCAATGCTTTTCCAATAATTTCGGTCACTAACGATAATTGATCTTTGATCTTCGATCTTTGATTTTGCTTTCAAAGACCAAAGACCGCATTTACCTGAAAACATTCAGAAGCTGTTTGAAAACGCCGGGAATCAGGTCTTATCAATTATCAAATCTCAATTATCAATTAACTTCAGAGGTTTTGAAACGGTTTTTGCCTCCATAAATTAATTGAAAATTGATAATTGATAATTTTGTTTCGTGACCCGGCGAGTTTTGATAACAGCTTCCCGGAAATTATAAAAAAAGTTCAAAAAGATGACCGCTAAAATTCCGCGCAGCAAAGACGACGACTACACGCATGAGGCCGCCCGCGCGCGGCGCGCTTTCGCCCGCGAGCGGACCGGCGCGGCGCTCGATCACGTCGGCGCGTATTCCTTCGATCCGTCAATGCTGCCCGGCAACGTCGAGAATTTCATCGGCGCGGCGCAGGTTCCGATCGGCCTCGCGGGGCCGCTGCTCGTCGACGGCGAACACGCGCGCGGCGAGTTTTTCGTGCCGCTCGCGACGACCGAAGGGACGCTCGTCGCGTCCTACAACCGCGGGATGAAGCTGCTGCGCGAAGCCGGCGGCGTGACCGTGACGGTCGTCGACGACGCGATGCAGCGCGCGCCGGCGTTCGTCTTCGCGTCGGCCCGCGAAGCGCGCGATTTCGGTCTTTGGGTGACGGAAAATTTCGACGCGATCCGCGAGCGCGCCGAGGCGACGACGCGCGCCGGGCGTCTGCGCGACATCCAGCAGTTTCCGGCGAGCCGCATCCTTTATCTGAGGTTCAACTACACGACCGGCGACGCCGCCGGGCAGAATATGGTCGGCAAGGCGACGAAGGCCGCCTGCGACTGGATCGAGACGGTTTATCCGGGCATCGAGCGCTGCCAGCTCGAGGGCAGCCTCGCGACCGACAAGAAAACGTCGTTCGTCAACACGCTCCACACGCGCGGCAAACGCGTGATCGCCGAAGCGGTCGTTCCGGCCGCCGCGCTGCGGGAAATTATGGGCGTCACGGTCGACGCGCTCTTCGCGGCACGGCTGACGTCGCAGCTCGGCGGTTTTATCGCCGGCGTCAACAACAACGGCGCGCATTCGGCCAACGGCATCACGGCGCTCTTCATCGCCTGCGGGCAGGACGTCGCGAACGTCGCCGAATCTTCGGCGGCGGCCGTCTACGCCGAGATCACCGGTTCCGGCGATTATTATTTTTCGGTGACACTCCCGTCGCTGATCGTCGCGACCTACGGCGGCGGCACGGGCCTCGCGACGCAGCGCGAATGTCTCGAATTGATGGACTGCTACGGCGCGGGCAAGGTCAACAAATTCGCCGAGATCGTCGCCGCGACCGTGTTGTGCGGCGAGCTCTCGCTCGGCACGGCCGTCATCGCCGGCGACTGGGTCGCGTCCCACGAAAAGCTCGGCCGCAACCGCCCTTAAAATCAGAGCGCCGCCAATTGGAGCGCGGGCATCCCTGCCCGCCGCTCCGTTAAGCGCAAGCGACAACGGAGCAATCGTTCGCGACTATACAAGCATCCTTGAAAATCGCGAACGATTCGCGCGTTCGATCGCGATCATACAAGCATCGTTGAAAATCGCGAACGATTCCCGCGTCCGATCGCGATCATACGAGCATCGTTGAAAGATCGCGAGCGATTCGCGCGTTCTTTCGCGATTATAGGAGCATCGTGAAAGATCGCGAGCGATTCGCGCGTTCGGCGCTTCGCGCGAACGCGCGGCGGGCAGGGATGCCCGCGCTCCAGTTGGGGAATTAATTCGCGATTTCGTTGAGCCGTGCGGGCTGGAGGTTCAGTTTGTTCTCGCCGGCGGTGATGCTGACGGGCGCGCTCCAGACGGCGAAGGCGTTTTTGGCTTTCGTGATGCCGAACAGGTAATAGCTGTCGGGTTCGACGTTTTTGATCGCCGCGCGGCCGTCGCCGCCGGTCGTCGCGTTATATTTGATGTGTTTGCTGATCGCGGCGAGCGCGTCGCGCCGGAAATCGCCGTAGCGGTCGGGATACAGCACCGCCAGCCCGAACGAATCCGCGAGGCTGTTGCCCTCGATCGGTTCGAGGTCGGCGTCCGCGAGGATCGCGTCGAGGTCCTTGTCGAGCAGATAGAATTTCTCGTTTTTGACCGACTGGATCGCGCCCGCGCCGGTCGCGATCTTCGCGTCGATGACGACCGACGCCCGGTCGACCGGGACGGTCTGAGCCGATGACGGCGGGACCGTGGTCGTCGACGACGGGTAGCTCGGCGCGGGCGCGCTCGGCGGCGGCGCGGGCGGGTTGACGGTCGTCGACGAAGACGGGACGTCGATCCGGTTCGGCGGGCTCGTGTCGCGGGCCGCGTCGCGCGGTTCGGCGGTCCGCCGCTGCGTCGCGAGGTTGACGTTGACGGTGCGGTTCGCCTCGTCCTCGTTGTTGCGCGTGATCGCGATCAGCAGAAAGATGACGACGATGCCGAGGATCGCGATCGGCGCGATGACCCATTTCGGGAATCCGTCGTCGCGCGGTTCGGCGACGATCACGCGGCGCTGGATGGTCGGCGCGGGCGCGGCGAGCGGGCGGCCGCAGTTCGGGCAGGCGACGGCTTCGGTCGAGACTTCGTTTCCGCATTCCGGACAATGTATCAATGACATAAAATAACCCTCCCAATGATCTGTAAGTTTTCCGAAAGGCGTATCGAAAACATACGCGTTTCGCTGCTGCAAGGGGAATTAGCAACGCTTGTGCCGCAGTCGAAGCCGCGAAAACCGGCGCTCGCGAAAATCTCAGCCAAATCTCACACAAATCCGCCGCGTTTTATGCAAGAATGGTTGTCGTTGGCCGTTAAGAAATTATCGGATGTCGGATGTCGGATCATTACTGTTAAAAAGACTGATGGTTAAAGGAAAACGGAAAATCGCGGACTGGAGCGCGGGCATCCTTGCCGGCCACGCCGCGCAAGCGGTGTCGAGCGTTTCACCGGCTTTCGACGTCACGGCAAGCGAAACGTTCGTTCGCGCTGTCGCGCTCAGGCGGCCAGGGGGGCCCGCGCTCCAGTCAGCAGTTTTCAGATTTGATTTTCAGTTTGAAAGACAACGGACGATCTGGCGTCAAATTCCTTTTAACAGTGATGATGTCGGATTTCGGATTGCCCGGAATGCTGATCGGAAGAATCGGGCGGGAAATTATTTGGTCGGGACGGGGCGAAGATGCGCTTATTGTTGAGTTTGATGACGATTCTGGGCTTCGCGATGGGCGTTGCCGCGCAGGCGGCGGGCGTGCTGCTGGCCGACGGGACGCGGTTCGAACCGGCGCGCGCGGCGCTTCAGCCGACGGTCGGGCGATTGCCGGCGGACGAGGCGGCGGCGGTCGAAAAGCAGGCGCTGGCGGCGGCGGTCGAGTTTGCGGCGTCGCCGCAGGAACCGGCCGACGAGACGCAGTTTGTGAAGAACTTCGAACTGCTCGACGTCGCGAAGGGCTTTTTCATCGCCCGCGGCCGCGAATCCGAAGCCTTTCTCTACACGGCGTGGAGCGCGCGGATGCGGCGCAATTATCAGGGCATCATCGTCTTCGAGCGGGCGAAAAACGGCGCCGGCGGACGGCTGACGAAGATCGCGGCGCATTACGCGTATCGTTTTCGCGGCGACCGGTTCATCCGGCGGGTCGCCGGTTTCGAACGCGACGCGCGCGACGGGCTGGCCGTTTTTTCGGATTTCTCGACCAGGAAAGAGGATCGCCGGACGGTCCGGATCGTCGGCTTTACGCCAGCCGGCCTCGAAAAGCGGTTTTTCGGCGAGATCTTCGTCCGGATCGAGCAGAAACAGCTCTCGCCGGTGACGCTCGACGGCCGGCCGCCCGCGAAACGGGTCTATATCCCGCCGCTCGTCACCGCGGCGAAGATCTTCGCCGCCGTCGATGCGGCCGGAAAAACGGTCTTTCGGCGGCAGGAGTTTCGCCGGAAAGGCGACGCGTGGACGGTCGCCGGCGAACCGGCGGAATTCGCGGCGGAGGCCGATCCGGTCGATTACGTCGAGCTCGTCCGGCCGTCAACGGAGGGGAAATGACGCCGCCGCCCGTGAAAACGCATTCGAAGCTCGGCCTCGCCGCCTTTCTCGGCGGGCTCGCGGTGTTCGCGGTCTACGCGGCGGCGCTGCTTTCATACTATCTGGAATTCGGGGCCGGCTACGCGGCCGGGCCGCTCGCGGCGAACCCGGATCTCGGGCTCGTGCGGCTCGTGATCCTGATGATCGTGCCGGTTCCCGCGCATCTCGTTCTGCTCGTCGTATCGGCGGCCGCGCTCTTTTTCCCGCGCCGGCGAAAGCTGTTTCCGGCGCTCGGCGCAGCCGCGAATCTGGTTTTCGGCCTGTGCGGCCTGTTTCCGTGGCTCTATCTGGTGACGGCCTCGCTCGGGCGCGTGTCGTGAGGTGTGTATGAAAAAAACGCTTTTATTACTGCTTTTGACGCTGATTTTCGCGGCCGCGGCCGGCGCGCAGGCGGACGCGCGCTGGACGGGCGTCTACTCCTACGACGAGGAGAGCCTCGGTATGGACTGGAGCTGGACTTCGATGTGGTTTCGGCTCGCGGTCGAAAAGCCGAAAAAGCGGCTGACCGGAGTTTTTTCCGAAGGCTACAACAGCGAGACGACGCGGCGTTTTCGCGTGACGATCAGAACCCGCGGCGACCGCGCGTTCGTCTATTACGACCGCTGTCTGCCGCCGGACGAGCGCGTGCGGACCGAATGCTGGAACGGCACGCTCCGGCGCGGCGTGCTGTTGTTCGAATTCGAACGGGCGACGGAAAACGGCAAGCCGCAGCTTTACACGCTCTGGCGCGCGCTCAATCTCGGGCTGCAGACCGAAACCGGCAAAAGCGGCAAGCGCATCGTTTTTTTCCGGCAGTATTAGAAACGGCGTTAAATCTTCATTCGAAGTAAGAATGGCAAAGCCGCCGCCGTTTTCGGCGGCCCGGCGGAGGTTCGAAGATGAGTATTTTTTATAAATACAAGGGAACGCTCGATTTCGCCGGCGAGGAAGAGGCGCGGGAAGCGCGCGCCTCTTTGCTCGCCGACGACGAGACCGTGTTTTTTACGACGCGGCCCGAAAAAAGCCGACAGCTGGTCTGTCAGGGTCGCCGTCTGGCGATCGACGCGCAGGGCTTCGCCGGCGGCGAGCTGCCGACGGACAGCGAGAGCCGGCTGAGCGCGCTCGCCCGCCGCGCGACGGGCGGTTCGATCTTTGTCGTTTACGAAGGTTACGATACGGAAAAATACTACATCCGGGCGAGCGGCCGACGCCGTAAATCGCCCGCGACGGGGAAAAAGAAATGAGTATGTTCTTCAGATACCGGGGCCGCCTGAAATTCGAGAGCGAAGCGCGGGCGGCCCGTTATTACGAGCTCCTGACGAAGGCGGCCGATTCGTGGTACAGTTTCGTGCCCGAGGAGCTCGAGCTCGTCGGGAACGTCGTCGAATTCAAGTCGGGCGGGAATTTCGCCGGCTACGGCGTCTGCGAAAAGACGAAGGATCTGATCAACGAGGCGGCCCGCGACGCCGCGTCGGGCAGCGTCGACGTCGACGAGGGCGACAGCGCCGACGATTTATGGAATCGCGAGCGGATCTCGGTCGCGCATTTGAAAAAGCTCCGCGAAAAAAATCTGCGCGAAAGGGCGAAGCGCGGTTTTCTGGATTACCGTCTGACGGGCGAATTGCGCTTCGCCGCCGCGGAAACGGCCACCGAATTTCTCGACAAGCTGTCGACCGACGCTTCGGAACGGGAGTCGCTTCTCGATCTGATGGAGTCGCAGGGAAGGACGCCGAAGCTCGCGCGCGCCGGCGACCGGGTGATCTTCGACGACGCGGTCACGGCCAAACCGGCCGTTTTCGAGATTTATTTCAAGCTGCTCGAGGAATTCGCGGCGCGGGCCGCCGGCGGCGGGCTCGAGATCGCCGCGGCGGACGTTTACGGCAATCCGCGCGGAGTTCGTCGGCTCGACGCCGGGGAGGACGGTTAAATGGTGATGTTCGTCAAATATACGGGCCGGCTCTCGTTCGCGACCGCGCGCCGCGCGCGGATCGCGTTCGATTTTCTGTGCCGGACGGAAGGCACGGTTTTTTACGTCCCGCCGCAGTTCGCCGCCGATTCGCGGATGTTCGGCGCGACGCTCGACGGCCGGCGGGTGACGTTCGATTACGACGGCGACTGCGGTTACGGCGAATATTACGACACGATCGCGGCGGTCGCCGACGTCGTCGGGATCGCGACGGCCGGCAAGGTGATCCTCGAAGCCGTCGAATACGAGGACGAAGGCCCGGTGAAGATCCGCATCGCCCCGGCCGACGGACTGAAAAAACGGATCGAAAAAGGAGAGTTCGGTTGATTTTGAAGGATCGTTCGAAAAAGTCGCTTCGATTATTCGCTGCGCTGTTCGCGCTCGCCGCGGCCGGCTGTTCCGGCACGAGCTATCAGTATCTCGACGAGCGGGGCGAAACGTCGCCGAAAATGACGGTGCCGGCGGGCTCGTCAGCCGCCGCGGTTTTCGAATTCGGCGCGCCGACCAACTACGCGCTGCCGCTGATCGAAAACGATTACCCGACGATCATCGCGCATTACTCTTCGGACGCGAAAAGCGCCGACGATCTGCAGAAGCTCGACCTGCGGCTGTTCGTCGAGGGCCGCGAGATCGCCGCCGACGAAACGAGCTTCGAAGCGCGGCATTTCAACGATTCCGTCGAATTTCCCGAAGCCGAATGCTGCGCGCGGCTCGGCGAGCGGCTCGGGCTGAAGAAAAAGAATTCCGCCGGCGAGTATCCGTTCGGCGTCGAGATCGTCAAAAAATACCGGTCGCTCAAACGCCTGCCGCCCGCGCTCGACGTCACGCTGACGGCCGTCACCGACCGCGGAAAAACGGAGCGGAATTTCACGCTGAAGCTTGAATCGTACGAGGATCGCGGGTATATCCGGTTTCATTGAATCGGATCTTTGGTCTTGGGTCTTGGGTCTTTGGTCTTTGATCTTCGGATGAAATCGGATGAAGCGAAGGTCGAAGATCAAAGATCAAAGATCAAAGCTCAAAAGAATTTATGAAATTGCTGTTAATAACGATAACGGTCGCCGCATTTTGCGGAACGGTTTTGGCGCAGGAAAGAAAAAACGGCGATTGCCGGATCATCCGGGTCGTCTTCGTGCCGCTGACGAAGCGGCCGGACGTCGTGCGGACGCCGCGCCTCGCGCTGCTCGACGTCTGTCTCAAAGACGCGATTCCGCAGCAGCGGCCGGTCGTCGAAATCGAGCGCGACGGCCGCCGGCAGTTTCGCGAATTCGCTGTTCTGCGGCTTTTCGCCGACCGCGCCGAGGCCGAACAATACGCCCGCGAGAACGATCTGACCGACGTCGATTACGGCGCGGAGGACGCGCCCGACCGGCTCGACGCGGAGCTTTCGGCGGCGTTTTCGGCGGCGCTGAGCGGCGATTACAACGAGGAATCGATCCGCCGCCGCCGCGAATTCACGCGGAAACTGAAGTCGGCGCTCAATGATCCGGCGACTTTCGAATATCGGTTCGAAAAACTCTCGGGACTGCTCGGGATCGTCGCCGCGCCCGACCGGCGGCTGAGGTTTTTCAGCTGGGACGAGCGCACCGGCGGCACGATGCACCGGATGACGGTCGTCGCGCAGTATCGCCGGCCGGACGGGCGGATCGCGGCCGAGGAATTGAACGATCCCGAACTCGACGAGCTGCCGGCGGAGACCGATTTCGTCGTCCGCGAAATTTACGAGATCGGGTCGAAAAAAGGAAAGCGGTATTTGATATTCGGCCGCGGCACGCCGGGCCGCGCCGAGGATTTCGACGTCGTGCGCGTTTTCCGGATCGGCGATTTCGGCCTCGTCGAGGACGATTCGATCCTGCCCGAAAAAAAAGCGATCTATATCTTTTACCCGCGAATCGATCGGACCAATCTCGCCTACGATCCGCGGACGAAGACGATCGCTTACCGCGAATTCGCCGGCGACGCGGAGACCGGTTTCACGAAGCCGACCGGCCGCGTCGTCAGACTGAAATTCATCAGGGGAAGGTTTGTTGAAGTTTAGAGCAGATTTATGATTGATGCACGGCGGGCTGTCAGCCGGCCGCA
>JAFDVJ010000033.1:37722-39592 GCA_018269075.1 Acidobacteriota bacterium | reverse complement strand
GCCGGCCCACGCCGCGAAAGCGGTTTCGAACGTTTCACTAGTGTAAAGCTTTATTACAGGCTGTCTCCTGTCAACCGGACTAAAAATCTTTCGGGCAGTTCCCGTACATTTAACTAAAATCTACTCTAGGAAGTTTGGGAAGTTCGGGAAGTTTGGAAAGTTTGGAAAGAAAACGACTTCCTGAACTTCCGCAACTTCCCGAACTTCCCGAACTTCACCGCCACGCCTTGTTTTCGATGATCTGAATGTAGTTGCTCCGCTCAAACGCCGAGGGATCGGAGATGTGTTGCTGGCTCATCGAACCCTTGAAGGCTTCGATCGAAGCAAACTGCATTTCGTTCATATAATTATGCAGATCGTCGAGAATGTCCCCGATCCACGGGATGCCGTGTTTCAGGAGCGCCGACGCGACCATTGCGACGTCGGCTCCGGCGAGCAGGTATTTGATCAGTTCTTTCGCGCCGTGGACGCCGGTCGTCGCGGCCAGCGAAACCGGCACACGGCCGTACAGAATCGCGATCCAGAGCAGCGGCAGACGGATTTCGGACGGGACGCTGAGATCGAGGTTCGGCAGCACCTTGAGCTCGCCGATGTCGAAGTCCGGCTGGTAGAAGCGGTTAAAGAGCACGAGCGCGTCGGCGCCCGATTCGTGAAAGCGCTTCGCCATATTGCCGATCGACGAGAAATAAGGGTTCAATTTGACGGCGATCGGGATGTTGATCGCGTCGCGGATCATCCGGACGATCAGCAGATACCGTTTTTCGACTTCTTCCGAGGTCAGCCGGATGTCGCCCGGGATGAAGTAGACGTTGATCTCGAGCCCGTCCGCGCCGGCCTGCTCGATCTCGCGCGCGTACTCGATCCAGCCTTCGGGCGTGACGCCGTTGAGGCTCGCGATGATCGGGATGTCGACGCGCTCCTTGGCCTGCCGGATGATCTCGAGATACTGGCCGGTGCCGACCGGATACTCGTCGAGCGACGGGAAGAATTCGGCCGTTTCGGCGAACGAATACGACGTCGACTGATAAACCTTCTCGACCTTTTCGATCTCCTGCCGGATCTGCTCCTCGAAGAGCGAGAACAGGACGACCGCGCCCGCGCCGGCGTCTTCCATCGCGGCGATGTTGTCGACTTTTTGCGAAAGGGGATTGGCCGACACGACGAGCGGGCTCCGCAGATTCAATCCCATGTATTTTGTGCTTGTGTCTAACATTTTCGTATATTTTTGAAGTCTTGATCTTTGATCTTCGACCTTTAATTCACAAAATCGAAGATCAAAGACCAAAGATGGGTTTATCAATAAACGGGCTGGAACGAACTCGCTCCGAAGCCGGCCATATCCTCGTAAGTCTTCCACCGCAGATCGGCGATTTCCTGCGCGAGCTGCATCAGGCGTTCCGCTTCTTCCGGGTTGGTCTGCGTCAGCACCTTGTAGCGCAGCTCGTTGTAGGCGTAGTCGCGCAAGGCGATCGTCGGTTTCGGCGAATCGAGCACGAACGGGTTCAGGTTGCGCCGCCGGAGCACCGGGTTGTAGCGCATCAGCGGAAAATAGCCGCTCGCGACCGCTTTTTTCTGCTGCGACAGTCCCTTGTCCATCTCGATGCCGTGGGCGATGCAGTGGCTGTAGGCGAGAATCAGCGACGGGCCGTCGTAGGCTTCGGCCTCGCGCATCGCGATCAGCGTCTGCTGCGGGTTCGCGCCCATCGCGACCTGCGCGACGTAGACGTTGCCGTAAGAGATCGCCTGCATCGCGAGATCCTTCTTGCCGACGCGCTTGCCGGCCGCCGCGAATTTCGCGGATGCGGCCGTCGGTGTCGCCTTCGACATCTGGCCGCCGGTGTTCGAATAGACCTCGGTGTCGAGGACGAGC
>JAFDVJ010000033.1:37399-37676 GCA_018269075.1 Acidobacteriota bacterium | reverse complement strand
GCCGCCGATCAGCCAGACGCTGCGGTGAACGAGCTGGTCCGCGAGCGAGAGCAGATGTTTGGCGTCGAGCGAACCGAGACCGGCGAGAGTTTCCTTGAGCCGCCGGACGCGGACGCGCTGGGCGGTGATCTCGCTTTCGAGCAGCTGCGGCGCGGTCTTCAGATCGTTGACGAACTCGGCGCCCAGTAGCGGCGCGAGCGCGTCGAGCAGCCCGTGCGCGACGGCGAGCTGTTTGTCGGCCGTCATCCGCATTCCGAGCCCGAATTCGGCGTTGTCC
>JAFDVJ010000033.1:0-37371 GCA_018269075.1 Acidobacteriota bacterium | reverse complement strand
GGCAGGTTGCCGCCGTAGATCGACGAGCAGCCGGTCGCGTTGGCGACGAGCAGCCGGTCGCCGAAAAGCTGCGTCAGCACCTTGATGTACGGCGTTTCGCCGCAGCCCGAGCAGGCGCCCGAAAATTCGAAGAGCGGTTCGAGAAACTGGACGCCGTGAACGGTCGAGAAGTTGACGTCCGGCCGCGCGTTCTGCGGGAGGTTTTCGAAAAACTCGATCTTCGCGCGCTCGGCGTCGAGATCCGCCGGTTTGTCGAGGATGTTGATCGCGCGGCGGTTGCCGTTGGTCCGTTCCTCGACCGGACAGACTTCGTGACAGAGATTGCAGCCCGTGCAGTCTTCGAGATAGACCTGCAGCGCGTAGCGCGTTTCGGGGAAGCCGCGCGCGTTGATCGGCGCGGATTTAAAGCCCGCGGGCGCGTCGGCGAGATATTCGCGGTGGAAGAACTTCGAGCGGATCACACTGTGCGGGCAGACGAAGCTGCAGTTGCCGCACTGGATGCAGCTTTTCTCGTCCCAGACGGCGATCGTGTTCGAGACGTTGCGTTTTTCCCATTTCGACGTGCCGTTCGGATAGGTTCCGTCGACCGGCATCGCGCTGACGGGAATCGCGTCGCCCTGACCGGCGATCATCATCTGCGTGACGTTGCGGACGAACTCGGGCGCGCGCGGCGAGATCTGGTAGAGTTTTTCCGCCTTCGCCGTCGGCGCGTCGGGAACCGCGACCTCGAACAGATTTTCGAGCGTCTGATCGACCGCCTTGAAGTTTTTCTCGATGACCGCCGGACCTTTTTTGTAATAGGTCTTTTCGATTGCCTTTTTGATCTGCGCGATCGCCTCGTCGGGCGGGAGAACGCCGGAGAGCTCGAAAAAGCAGGTCTGCATAATCGTGTTGATGCGGCCGGCCATTCCCGTCTGGCGGGCGACGTCGGTCGCGTCGATCACGAAGAGCCGGATCTTTTTATCCAAAATCGCTTTCTGGACGCGGAGCGGCAGATGATCCCAGACCTCGTCCTTGTTGTATGGACTGTTCAGCAGAAACGTCGCGCCGGGTTTCGCGAAGGCGAGCATCTCTTCCTTTTCGACGAAGCCGAACTGGTGGCAGGCGATGAAATCGGCGGCCGTGATCAGATACGGCGCGCGGATCGGCTGGTGGCCGAACCGCAGGTGCGAAACGGTCTTCGCGCCCGATTTCTTCGAGTCGTAAACGAAATAGCCCTGCGCCGAAAGCTCGGTGTTTTCGCCGATGATCTTGATGCTGTTCTTGTTCGCGCCGACCGTGCCGTCCGCGCCGAGGCCGAAAAAGAGCGCCTGCGTCCAGCCCGATTCGTCGAGCTTGAAGCTATCGTCGACCGGGATGCTGGTGTGCGTGACGTCGTCGGTGATGCCGACCGTGAAATGGTTTTTCGGCGCGTCGGCGTCGAGGTTGTCGAACACCGCCTTGACCATCGCCGGCGTGAATTCCTTCGACGAAAGACCGTAGCGGCCGCCGACGACGCGCGGCATCGCTTGGATACGACCGTCCGCGAACGCCTCGGTCAGCGTCACGAGCACGTCCTGATAAAGCGGCTCGCCCGACGCGCCCGGTTCCTTGGTGCGGTCGAGGACGGCGATTCGTTTGACGCCGGCCGGCAGCGCGGCGAGAAAGTCCGCGCCCGGAAACGGCCGGAAAAGCGTGATCTGGAGGACGCCGGTCTTCGCGCCCGAAGCGGCGAGGAATTCGGCCGTCTCCGACGCGGTTTCGACGCCCGAGCCCATCAGCACGACGACGCTTTCGGCGTCGTCCGCGCCGTAATATCTGACCGGCGCGTACCGGCGGCCCGTCAGCTCGCCGAATTTCGCCATCTCTTCCTTAAGAATCGACGGGACCGCCGCGTAGAACGGGTTGACCGTTTCGCGGCCCTGAAAATAAACGTCCGGGTTCTGCGCCGTGCCGCGGATGAACGGGCGTTCGGGATTGAGACCGCGGTTGCGGTGCGCGATCACGAGATCGTCGTCGATCAGCGCGCGGATCTCGGCGTCGGACAAAAAGTTGATCTTATTGACCTCGTGCGAGGTCCGGAAACCGTCGAAGAAATGGAGGAACGGAATCCGCGCCCGCAGGGTCGCGGCCTGCGCGATCAGCGCCATATCGTGCGCTTCCTGAACGCTCGCCGAGGCGAGAAGCGCGAAGCCGGTCGTCCGCGCGGCCATCACGTCCTGATGGTCGCCGAAGATCGAGAGCGCCTGCGCCGCGAGACTGCGGGCGGCGACGTGAAAGACGGCCGACGTCAGCTCGCCGGCGATCTTGTACATATTCGGGAGCATCAGCATCAGCCCCTGCGACGCCGTGAAGGTCGTCGTCAGGCTGCCGGTCTGCAATGCGCCGTGAACGGTGCCGGCGGCGCCGCCTTCCGACTGCATTTCGATCACTTCGGGCGTGTTGCCCCAGATGTTTTTGATGTCTTTGGCCGACCATTCGTCGGCGAATTCGGCCATCGCCGAGGACGGCGTGATCGGGTAGATCGCGCAGACCTCGTTGACGCGGTAGGCGACGTAAACGGCGGCTTCGTTGCCGTCGAGCGTGACGACTGGTTGAGTTTCGGTATTCATTATCGGGCCACCTCCGGTTCGGGAATCAGATCGATCGCGTGACACGGGCACTGTTCGGCGCAGACGCCGCAGCCCGTGCAGAGCTTGTAGTTGAATTTATAGCGTTTGCCCTTGCCGAGCTTGATGATCGCGTCTTCGGGACAGGCGCCGAAACAGCCGTCGCACTCGAAGCAGTTGCCGCACGAGAGGCAGCGCTGCGCTTCGTACTGCGCTTCGTCGGCGTCGTAGCCGGCGACGATCTCCTCGAAGCCGGCGGCCGCGACTTCGGGTTCGAGATGCGGCTGCGGTTTCGGCGGCGCGTCGGTGCGATACCAGACGTGGAGCTGTTCGATCGGGATCAGCGGGTTGTTCGGTTTTTTCTCGTAGGAAGTGCGATTGAGCCACGCGTCGATATGGCGGGCGGCTTTTTTGCCGTGGCCGGTGGCGATCGTCACGGTCCGCTCGCTCGGGACCATATCGCCGCCGGCGAAGATGCCGGCGTGGCCGGTCATCATCATCGAATCGACGACGACCGTGCCGTCGGATTTGAACTCGATGCCGTCGATGCCGTGCAGAAAATCGGTTTCGGTGTCCTGGCCGAGCGCGAGGATCACCGAATCGGCTTCGAGGGTTTCGAATTCGCCGGTCGGAACCGGGCGGCCGTCGACGATGTTCATCTTTTCGACCGTCATCGAGGTCTCGTCGAGATTCTTGATCGTCCGCAGCCAGTGGATCTTGACGCCCTCGCTCAACGCTTCGTCGGCCTCGAAATCGTGGGCCGGCATATGTTCGCGGTCGCGGCGGTAGATGATCAGCGCCTCTTCCGCGCCGAGCCGCTTGGCGGTCCGCGCGGCGTCCATCGCCGTGTTGCCGCCGCCGTAGATCGCGACGCGGCGGCCGATCTTCGGCTGGAGACCCATTTCGACGTCCTTTAAAAAGGAAACGGCGTCGAGGATCTTGCCGGCGTCGCGCGCCGGGATCGTCGTCTTTTTGCCGATATGCGCGCCGATCGCGATGAAGACCGCTTCGAAACCGCCCGCCCGCATCTCGCCGAGGACGTCCGTCACCTTGTAGTCGAGACGGAGCTCGACGCCGAGATTCTCGATGCGTTTGACCTCGGCCTGGAGGACGTTGCGCGGCAGCCGATAGGACGGAATCCCGAAGTTCATCATTCCGCCGGCGACCGGGCCGGCCTCGTAGATGCTGACGGCGTGGCCGAGCCGCGCCAGGTGATAGGCGGCCGAAAGCCCGCTCGGGCCGGCGCCGATCACGAGGACCTTCCGGTTCGAAAACTTACGCGGTTTCGCGAACTGCCAGTCCTCGCTGATCGCCATATCGCCGAGAAAGCGCTCGATGGCGTGAATGCTGACGGAACTGTCGAGCGCGCCGCGGTTGCAGGCCGATTCGCACGGGTGATAGCAGACGCGCCCGTGGATCGCCGGCATCGGATTTTCTTCGGTCAGTCGCTGCCAGGCCTGGTAATATTCCCCGTTTTGTGCAAAGGAAAGCCACGATTGAATGTTTTCTCCCGCCGGACAGGCATTGTTGCAGGGCGGAAAAAAATCGACGTAAAGCGGTCGCTTACTGCGGGTCGAACCGGTTCCCGAACTATGCTGTTGCAGGTCGGTTTCCGCAGTAAGGTCGGTTTTTAAAAAAGTCATACGGCAATTTTTCAAAGATAAAGAGTGAATTTAAGAAAGCTTAAAACGGGGTATTGGTGAAAAGTTCGAGTCTGATGACAATCTCGATGAACTCATTATACCACTTTCCGGCCGGTAGCCAACAAGAACGCCGGCGTTTTTTAACTTTTTTGCGGTCGCGGCCGGAACTTCGAGAGCGCAGGGGAAACCGGTTAACCGTTGATGCCGTCTAGGTCGACAACAAACCGGTCGGGAAGGGAAGGCAGCCGAAAGCGGAAAAAGCAAACGGCGGCCGCTGACCGCCGTTGCGAATGATCGCCGGTGTTTGCGATCGAAATCGCGGATCGCGGCGCGGCGGTTGCTGCTGGTCAATCAAGAGGCATTGAAGACCGGTTGGTTTCGGAAAGAAAAAAATCCGCAATCCGCAATCCGCGATCCGCGATTATGAAGCCCCGCGACAAGGCTTTCCCCGATTTTCAAAATTGAAATCAATGTCGCGGGGCTTCTCACGTTTGCCTACCCGCTGGCAAACGAACCCGTGTTCCGTCCTATGCCGTGACGGATATGTCTTTGACGAGAACGGCCGTTTCGAAAAGCGGCGCGTGGCGCGCGACGTCGGCCTGCGCGACGATGCCGCACAGGTCGCCCGCTTCGTCGACGACGATGATCCGGCGGATCTGGTTGCCGTCCATAATGGCGACGCAGTCGTCGATGCTCGTGTCGGGCGTCACGGTAACGACGCCGTCCGTCATCACCTCGCCGGCGATCATATTGAGCGGGTTCTTGTTATGGGCGATCGTTCGGATCGTCATATCGCGGTCGGTGATGACGCCGAGCGGTTTTCTGTTTTCCTCGTTTTCGATCACGGGAATACAGCCGCAGTCGTTGTCCATCATCATCTGCGCGACGTTGTGGAGACTCGTGTCGAGCGTCGCGTAGGCCGGGTCAGCTTTCATTATTTCCCTGACTTTCATATCGTTACCTCCTTTCCTCCGCCGTTTGCCTGTCGCGTCGGGAATTTTTCGAATCGGTTTCGGGGCTTTCAGCCTTGATCGATGCAAAAGACATTCCGGAGAGATTGCGGATTGCGGATTTCGGATTGCGGATTTCGGATTGAAAGGGCAAGTTAAACGGCGACAGAAGTTAGCGCGAAGAAGGGAAACGGGCGGGCGGATTATTTTTCGAAAGACCGTCGGGCAGGCGGGCGGCGCGGGCCGGAAGCGGCCGCCGCCGCTTCGAAAAACGGGTAAATTTACCCGATCCGATGGGAGAAATTTCGTGGGTTGGGCGGCGGGAGATCGGAGACTGGAGTGCGGAGTCTTAAGTCCTGAGTCTTAAGTCCTGAGTCTTAAGTCTTGAGTCTTAAGTCTTGAGTCTTAAGTCTTGAGTTTGAGTTTTTAGTTTTGGAACTAAAAGAAATCGAAGAATCCCGCTCGGGATCCG
Organism: Acidobacteriota bacterium; assembly: GCA_018269075.1. GTDB lineage: Bacteria > Acidobacteriota > Blastocatellia > Pyrinomonadales > Pyrinomonadaceae > JAFDVJ01. The sequence continues at coordinate 31,718 of JAFDVJ010000033.1, read as the reverse complement.
ACTTAAGACTCAAGACTCAAGACTCAAGACTCAAGACTTAAGACTTAAGACTCAGGATTCAAGTTTCCCGTTCCCGTTGACGACCGGCCGGTGCGGGCGGGCGACGAGGACGGCGCAGGACGACTGGCGGAGGACGCGGTCGACGTTCGAGCCGAAGAGCGTGTTCGAGCCGAAATCCGCGCCCTGCGCGCCCATCGCGATCAGGTCGACTTCGTGCTCCCGGGAATAGGTCAGAATCTCGCGGTAGGGCTTGCCCCAGCGGGCGGCGATGACGACCCGCGGGACTTTTTTGAATTCGCCGGTGACGACCGTCTTGAGCCGCTCGATCGTTTTATGATAAGGATTTCTGGCGGCCCGCGACCAGACCAGCTCCGGTTCCTGACGCGGCGTTTCGGTGATCACCTGAAAGAGATAAAGCTCGGCCTTGTAAAGCATCGTCAGCGCGGTCGCGGTCTGGAGCGCGATCTCCGAGTAGTCGGAAAAATCGTGGGCGACGAGAATCCGGCGGAAGCTTTCTTCGCCGGCGGCGGGCGGCGAGGGATCGCCGGACGGCGTCACGAGCACCGAGCACGGCGCGGTCCGGCAGACCTTTTCGGTGACCGAGCCGAGCAGCGCGTGCAGGATCGGGTGCCGGCTCGCGCCCATCACGATCAGATCGGCGTCCTGCCGGGCGGCTTCGTCGATGATGCCTTTGGCGGTGTCGCCGCTTTCGATGACGACCGACTGCCAGGAAATCGTTCCCTCATCGACGCTGCCGGCGTAAAAATCGAGGGCCCGTTCGATCATCTCGTTGATTTTCCGGTGTTGGGCGGGCGGGATGCCGGCGGCGGCGCGGGGCGTGCAGAAACAGACGAAAAGTTCGGCCCTGAAATCGCGCGCGAGCCTGATCGAGAGCCGCAGACTGGCGGCGCACTGGTCGTCGAGCGCGACCGGGCAGAGAATTTTTTTGATTCCGAAGGCCATAAATTTATCAAGCTCGTGAAAGACTCAAGGGAATGTTGCCGCCCATTCGTCTCGCAAAATTTGTGCCACCCGTGCGCCGGCCGGAAGGCGGTCCGGCACCGCCCGCCGGCGCGCCGGAAAGACCGGAAGTTTCGCGTTGCGGCGCGCCGGGAAGCGATCGCGGAAAGTCGCCCGGCGTTGGATTTCGCCCGCCGGCGCGGGGAAAATTTCCGCCTCCGGCAAAGAAAACGGGCGAAGAAAATCGTTTCTTCGCCCGTTTCGGATCGCGCTTTTCCGGTCAGAATCCCGCCGGAGTTTTAAGTTTATGAATTCTTCGCCAACCACCTGACGGCATCCTCGTCGTGAAAAAAGATCTTGACGTTGAATCCGAGATTATGCAGGACGTTTTCGAAAAACTTCAGATTGCCGACGTCGTCGCGCTCGGAAATCAGCGCCCCGGCTCTGATCCGGCGGGCGGTCGGGGTTCGGAAAACCTCCAGCTCGCGCGGCAGCTCGTACCAGTCGAAGGCCGTCAGAGTGGTTTTCGCGGCCTGCAGGTCGTAAAGGATGTTGAGGTCGTTTTTCATCGCCTCGCGGCGGGCGGTGTTGATGACGTCCGCGGCGTCGGCCTTCAGCACCCGGCCGGCGGCTTTGACCCGCAGCAATTTGTTCTGTTCATCGACGTGCAAACTGAAATAATCCATAACGCAAGTATTTTCAGATATTTAAAGTCTATATTACGTGAAAACCCTTGTTCGGCGAATCGGGAGCGAACCCATATCGGCCGGCAAACCGGCGGCCGAGGGGCAGATTGTTTGGGGACAAACGGTGGGATGATGAGCTTACACCCGACCGGATTTCGTTGTCAACACTTTTTTTTCGCCGCGAAACGGCGGAACCGGCCCCGAAATTTACGGCGAATACCGCGGGTCGTACGGGAGCCGCAGCGAAAAGGTCGAGCCCTTGCCGACGGTCGAGCGAACCTCGCAGCTCCCGCCGTGGGCGCGGGCGATCCGCCGGACGGCGGCGAGCCCGAGCCCGGTGCCGCCTTCGCCGGTCGTGTAGAACGGCACGAAGATCTGCTCGAACTTTTCCTTCGGAATGCCGCAGCCGTTGTCGACGACTTCGATCACGACCTCGCGCGCGCCTTTTTTCGGCTTCCGCAGGCGGACGGCGATCTCGCCCTTTTCGCGGTTTTTGACCGCTTCGCGGGCGTTGAGGATCAGATTCAGGACGGCGTCCTCGACGCCCGACGAATCGTGCGGCACGAGCAGCAGCGTCTTCGGCAGCGCGAGCCGCGTCACGGCCTTCGCGCCGCTCGCCGTTTTCCCGCCGTTCTGGTGCGAGGCGAACTGGACGGCGCGCAGGACGGTTTCGTTGAGCGACGTGACCTTGATCTCGAGCGGTTTCGGCCGCGACTGCCGGAGCAGCTCGCGGACGGTGCGGTCGATCCGCTCGATCTCGTGGCGGACGCTTTCGAGCACCTCGCGCTCGGTGTCTTCGGCCGGCCGCCGCTGGAGGATGATGTCGATCACGCCCTTGATGCCGGCGAGCGGGTTCTTGATCTCGTGGGCGAGCCCGGCGGCCATCTCGCCGACGAGCGAGAGCTGGGCGGCGCGGGCGAGCTTGTTTTCGAGCTGTTTGCGCTCGGTGATGTCGCGCGAGGTTTCGAGGACGACGATGTTGTCGCCGTCGCGTCGGATCAGATGCCGGCGGCTCTCGACGATCACTTCCTCGCCGCTCTTCGTCGTGTGGATCAGCTCGCCTTCCCAGAAGCCTTTTTTTCGCAGTTTTTCGAGCGCGTCGGAGGACGGCCGGAGATTGACGGTCCTGAGCAGCAGATGCGATTCGCGGCCGACCGCCTCGCGGGCCGTGTAGCCGTAGAGCCGCTCGGCGTTCTGGTTCCAGCTGACGATGCCGTCGTCGAGGTTCCAGATGAAGATCGCGTCGTAGGTCTGTTCGAGCAGCTGGTTTTTTTCGAGAATCGACTGTTCGTTCTGTTTACGCTCGGAGATGTCGTGATAAAAAACGGCGAGGCCGTTTTCGCGCGGGTAGGCGCTGACGTCGAGCCAGTAGCCGAGCGGCGCGTAATATTCCTCGAAAAAAGCCTCCTCGCGGTTTTCCATCGCGAGGCGCAGTCTTTTCCCGATCGTCGTCTCGGCGGTGTGCGGATATTCATCCCACAAAATCCGGCCGACGAGCTCGAACGCCGGCCGATGCCCCAGCTTTTCCGCCGCCGGGTTGAGATAGATGATCCGCCAGTCGCGGTCGAAAAAGATAAACGCCTGTTTGATGCTCTCGAGGATGTCGATCTTTTCGCGCAGCTCCTGGGCGACGATGTCTTCGAGACGGCGGCGTTCGCTGATGTCCTGCAGGATCACGTAGCGCGCCGGCCGGCCTTCGTAAACGGTTTTGAACGACGTGATCTCGACCTCGATCGGGCTGCCGTTTTTCTGGCGATGCCGCGTGCGGATCAGATGAGCCGTTTCGTCAGCGCCGATCTTCCGCATCGTTTCGAGATAAGCGGGAACGTCCTCGGGCGGCCGCAGCTCGAGCGCGGTCATCCGTAAAAGCTCGTCGCGGCGGTAGCCGTAAAGATCGAGGGCCGACCGGTTGGCCTCCAGAATCCGGTGGTTTTCGGCGTCGACGACGATCACCGGGTACGGGTTCTGTTCGAAGAGGACGCGGTATTTCGCCTCGTTGTCGCGGAGCCGCCGTTCGAAGTTCTTCTGGTCGGTGACGTCGCGCTGGACCGAGACCCAATGCGTGAACCAGCCGGTTTCGTCGGCGATCGGAACGATGTCGAACTCGACCTCGAACTCGCTGCCGTCCTTGCGGTAGTTGGTCAGATCGATCCGGATCGGCTGCCAGTTTTTGAGCGCCTCGCGGATTTGATCGAGCTTGCCGCGGTCGGTTTTCGGGCCCTGCAGAATGCGCGGCGTCCGGCCGATGATCTCTTCCGGCGTGTAGCCGGTCATCGCGGTAAAGGCCGGGTTGATGTAGACGATCCGCGGACCGGGTTCGTCGAGCGGTTCGGACTCGGTGATGAGGATCGAATCGCGCGTGTTGAGAACGACATTCTTGTAAAGGTCGAGCCGTTTTTCGGCCGCCTTGCGCTCGGTGATGTCGTGGCGGACGGCGATGAAATGCTGCGGCCGCCCGTGCTCGTCGAGCGACGGCACGATCGTCGTCGAAACCCAGTAGTAATCGCCGTCCTTGGCCCGGTTGCGGATCTCGCCGCGCCACGTCCGGCCGCTCGCGATCGTGTCCCACATCTCGCGGAAGAACTCATCGGTGTGAAAGCCCGAATTGATGATCCGGTGCGTCTGTTCGAGCAGCTCCTCGCGCGAGTATTTCGAGATTTCGCAGAATTTATCGTTGACGTAGGTGATGACGCCCTGCGGATCGGTGACGGCGACGATCGCCGCCGCCTCGAGCGCGTTTTTCAGATCCTGCAGTGCGGGTTCGAATTTATCTTTTTTGCGTCGCATTTCGGATTTCAGCGGCTTCTCGTCCGGTTGACCTTGAGCCGGTATCTGACGCGGTCGCGCGAGATGTGCAGCAGCTCGCCGGCCCGCGTGATGTTGCCGCCGCTGCGCCGGAGCGCCTGATCGATCAGCGAGTTTTCGACCGCGTCGAGCGAGATCCCGTCGGGCGGGAAGATGATGTAGCGGCTGACGTCCTGTTCGAAGCCGAGCGGCGTCAGTCCGTCGGTGCTGCTGTTGACGAGGTCTTTCGGCATATATTCCATCGTGATCTGCTGGCCGTCTTCGAGGATCAGCGACCGCTCGATCGCGTTTCGCAGCTCGCGGACGTTGCCCTTCCAGTCGTACCGGCGAAACGCTTCGCAGGCCTTCGGCGAGAGCTTGCGCGGGTTTTTGTCGCCGCGCGATTTGTCGAGCGATTTGATGAAGTGATTGGCCAGCAGGATGACGTCCTCGCCGCGCAGGCGAAGCGGCGGAATGTCGATCTGGATGACCGACAGGCGATAGTACAGATCGAGCCGGAAACGGCCGCCCTCGCTCTCTTCTTTGAGGTCGCGGTTGGTCGCCGCGATCACCCGGACGTTGAGCGGCAGATCTTTGAGGCCGCCGACGCGCCGGAACATTCCCTCTTCGAGCACGNNNATCTCGTCGAGGAAGAGCGTGCCCTTGTGCGCGAGCTCCACGCGTCCGGGCTTTCGCTGCGTCGCGCCGGTGAACGCGCCCTTCTCGTAGCCGAACAGTTCGGATTCCATCAGCGTCGCCGGGATCGCCGCGCAGTTGATCGCGATGAACGGCTTGTGGGCGCGGTCGGACGCGTAATGGATCGCCTTCGCGACGAGGTCCTTGCCGGTGCCCGATTCGCCCTGCAGCAGAACGCTCGAGACGTTGCTCGCGGCGACCTTCTGGGCGAGCGACTTCATCTCCCGCATCGTCGGCGATTCGCCGATGATCTGCGCAAAACTGAATTCGTGGGCCTGTTCCTGGTGAAGCTTGCGGATCTCGCGCCGGAGCTCGCGCGTCTCGATTCCGTTGCGGATCGTCACGTGAATCTCGTCGAGATTGATCGGTTTGCCGATAAAATCGTAGGCGCCGGCGCGGAGCGCGGCGATCGTGTCGTCGATGAGGACGTTGGCCGTGATCATCACGACGATCGCGTCGGGCTGCTGGCGGCGGATCTCGCGCAGAACGTCGAGACCCGAGCCGTCGGGCAGGTTGATGTCGAGGAGCGTGACGACCGGATGCTCGGATTCGAAGAGCTCGAGCGCGATGCGTTTGTTTTCCGCTTCGACCGGGCAGAATCCCCAGCCGCGCAGCGCCTCGCTCAAAGTCCAGCGAATCAGCTTTTCATCATCGACGACGAGAATTTTTTCCTGCATCACAAAACCCCCTGCGGTTTCCGGGAGAATTTAAGGTTGACAAACGTTTTCGGGGTGGTTTCGAAAGCGAATCGAATAATTACGAACGCAACTTTTATTCCCCGCAAAGCGCCCGCCGGAAGCGCTAAAAAACGCCTTCGGGTTCCGTTTTCGAACGAATCCCGAAGGCGTGACGAGTATTTTTACCCGCCGACCGTGAAAAATTACACGCCTCCGGCGCGGACCGTTCACGGAAAAAAGCGGGCCGGTCAGCTTTTGAATTTGCCCGGACGTCTTTTGCGGACGATCTCGACCGAGCAGGGCGCGTGCGCGGCGACCGCGGCCGAGACGCTGCCGATCAGGAATCTTTCCATCCGGCTGCCGAACGCGTTGGCCCCGACGAAGACGCAGTCGGCGCCCCAGTTTTTCGTTTCGTGGACGAGCACCTGTTTGGGATGGCCGGCGAAGACCTGAAACGACGCTTCGAGTCCCTTGCGCCGGAGCGCGCGGAGCGCCCGTTCGGCCTTCTTTTCGAGCCAGCGGTGTTCGGTCTCGTTGACTTCCTCGACGATCTGGGCGATCGGCACGACCAGTTTTCCGATCAGCGACGGCGTCAGCGGATCGGCGGCCGCGATCATCCGGACGACGGTGCCCGACGGCCAGCTGCGGGCGGTGACCGCCTTGACGGCGGCGTCGGCGCCGGTCGAGCCGTCGAACCCGACGACGAGCCGCGCCGGCCGCGGTTCGGCTTCGCCGTGCCCGTTGCGGGCGATCCGGACCGAACAGTTCGCCTCGGTCAGAATCTTTTGCGAAACGCTCCCGGTCAGCAGCCGGCCGAGCGCCGAGCGGCCGTGCGAACCGGCGACGATCAGATCGGGCCGGAACTTATCGGCCCGCGTCAGAATCTCCCACGCCGGCGAACCGTAGCTCGCCTCGCCGGAAATCTTCCATTCGGGCAGGATCGACTGCAGCCGCTCGCCGGCGCGGATGGCCTGCAAACGAGCCTCCTCGACCGCTTTTTCGGCTTTTATCAGATGGTTCCGGATGATTTGCGAGGTTTCGGCGTCGAGCCGGATGCCGGTCACGTTCGCCTTCAGACCGGGCGGCGGCAGCCAGACTTCGGCCACCGTCAGAACGAGCGCCTGGCCTTCGGCCGGCAGCCCCGCGCGAACCAGATCTTCGATTGCCGCTTCGGAACATTCTGAGCCGTCGTAAGCAAACAATAGTTTCATTTTTGATACCCTCCGGATTCGGTGACTTTCGCCCCTCGCCAAATACTGCCGCAAGGTCTGTGCCACCCGCCTAATCCCGTAAAATGCGCGTCGATCATTCGCAAGCGGGTAAGTTTTCCCGCCTCGAACGGGTATTTTTCCACGCTTTCCGGCCGCCGGCGGCGGGAAACGCGGCGAAACCGCCGCTCCGGCCGCGATCGCTCCGAGGCACGAAGTTTGCGCCTGATCATCGCGGACGGACAGTGATCTCTTTGAAAATGGAGGCTCGACGAATTATGAATGCGGAAATACAGCCCAAAACGGTCGGAACTCCCCTCCAAATCGCGGATTTGACCTGCCGCCGGTGTCGCGTTCAGGAAACCTGGAACGGCGACCGGATCTGCGGGATGTGCCGGGCCTTCGGAATGAGCGTCGAGCCCGTCCGGCCGACGTGGCGCGATCGGCTGCGGGCCCGACTGACGGGCTGCCGGGCGCTTTTCGATTTTTCGGGACACCGGAAAAATCTTTCGCTCGAAACTGTCCGGCCGGAAGAAAATTGATTTATTGAGGCCAATGAAATGATGGAAATGAAAAAATACGACCGCTGGGCGGAATATCTCAGGCTCTTCTCGCAGCAGAATCAGATGCGGCCGACCCGGATCGGCATTTTCGAGGGCGCGCCGGGCGTGATGACCGATTTCTGGATCGAGGACGGGCTCCAGCTGAAAGGGATCGACCTCGACACGCACGGCGCCGACGGCCCGGCCGTCGAGATTATGCTCGGCACCGGCGAAAACAGCGAGATCACGCACCTGACGCACATCATCGCGAAAACGATGCTCGTCAAGATCGTGATGAGCACGAACGGCGAAGCCGACGGTCTGGACATCGAGGACCGGCAGGGCCGGACGACGATCCTGCGGTTCGAAAACTGGAACTGATGTCGATTGCGGATTTCGGATTTCGGATTTCGGATTGGTTTGTTCGGGGAAGGGAAGGGGAAGCTCGTTTATTTTCGGGGGTAGAGGCGAATATTTTCGGGGAAGGGGCAAAAAAAACTCGTTCATTGGAGGTATTAATATGAACGGAGAAAGAAACAATTACTGGTTCAACGCCGGCGTCGCGCTGGCGGTCGGGCTGATCCTGTCGTCGCTGATCTTTGGCTGGTTTTTTGCCAAAGCGCGGAAGGGCGACGAGGTCGTGACCGTCACGGGCGCGGCCCGCAAACGCATCAAATCGGATCTGGTCGTCTGGACGGCGGCCGTCACCTATCAGGCCCCGAAGCTCGCCGACGCCTACCGCTCGCTCTCGGAAAACGTCCCGCGCGTCAAACAGTACCTGCTCGGCAAGGGCATTCCCGAAAACGAGATCACGGTCTCGTCGATCGCGACGACGCCGCTCCATAAGACGGATGAAAACGGTCAGGAGTCGTCGGAGATCACCGGCTATTCGCTGCGCCAGCAGCTCGAAGTCCGTTCGAACGACGTCGACCGCGTCGCGCAGCTCGCCCGCGAGGCGACCGAGCTCATCGATCAGGGCATCCTGATCGAATCGAACCCGCCGCAGTATTACTACACCAAGCTCGGCGATCTGAAGATCGAGATGCTCGGCGAAGCGGCCAAAGACGCCAAAACGCGGGCCGAGAAGATCGCCGCCAGCACCGGCAACCGGATCGGGACGGTGCGTTCGGCGAAGATGGGCGTGATGCAGATCACGGCCGCCGATTCGACCGAGGTTTCGGACGAGGGCATCAGCGACACGACGGCGATCGACAAGGACATCACGGCGGTCGTCAACACGAGCTTCGCGGTCGAATGAGGATTTTAATTTTTGTCGCCGCAAATGCCGGAAGCCCGCCGGACTGCTGATCCGGAATGCATTCGAGCCGAGGGAAGCGGGCTTCCGGCATCGGGGGAGGATACACGATTTTCTTAACCGGTACGGGGGGCTTGCCGGGAGAAAAAAGCAGACGCGCGGCGTTCAGTCGCCGCGCGCTGCTTTTTTAAGTTTGGGAAGTTCGGGAGGTTTGGAAGATCGGGCTCGCCTTAAAGCTCAAACGCATCCTTAAAACTGTCCAATCGACGGACGGTGTGATAGACTTGAACAATCGTCTCTTATTGTAATTCCGTCAACCAGTTAGATTGAAACTTAACCGAATCAAATGAGTCTTTCCATTTTTAGCAAATCGATTTGCCGAATTTTTATTCCGATCCTTCTTTTGGTTCAATTTGCGGCCGCGCAGAACCTCAAATTGATGACCTACAACATCCGGCTCGATCTGGCGTCGGACAGGGAAAACGACTGGAATCACCGAAAGGATTTTCTGAGCGGTCAGCTCAGATTTTACGGGCCCGATATTTTCGGCGTGCAGGAGGCGCTGCCGAATCAGCTGACCGATCTGGCGACGGCTTTGCCGGAGTACGCGCGGATCGGGATCGGTCGCGACGGGGAAGGAAAGGGCGAGGCCTCGGCTATTTTTTATAACAAATCGCGGTTCCGGGTTTCCGGCGCGCAGACGTTCTGGCTGTCGGAAACGCCCGAAAAGGTTTCGAAAGGCTGGGATGCTTCCTACATCCGCATCTGCACGTTCGGTCTCTTCGAGGACCTCAAAACGAAACGCCGCTTCTGGGTCTTCAACACGCATCTCGACAACGACGGCGTCATCGCCCGAAAAAAAGGCGTCGAGATGATCCTCGCCAGAATGAAAGCCGTCAACCGGAATAATTATCCCGTCATTCTGATGGGAGATTTCAATTCCGAACCGGATTCCGAGCTGCTCGTCGATCTCCGAAAGGTGATGACCGACGCGCGGACGGCGAGCGCGCAGAAGCCGTTCGGCCCGGCGGGAACGTTCAACGGCTTCCGGTACGAGCGGCCCGTCACGCTGCTGATCGACTATATTTTCGTCGACGATCCGAAACGAATCGCGATCCGCAAATACGCCGTTCTCAGCGAATCGATCGATCTGCGTTTCGCGTCCGATCATTTTCCGGTCTTCGTCGAGGCCGAGATCGTCAAATAATTATTTTTATGAACAGGTATTTTAATTTTATCACTGCATCGCTGCTGCTCGTTCTTTTCCTTGCTCTCCCGGCGGCGGCTCAAAAACGCTCGAAATTCGTTTCGGTCAGCGGTAAGGATTTCATTGCCCCGGACGGCCGGGTCCTGCATCTGAAGGGAATCGGGATCGGCAACTGGCTGCTGCCCGAAGGTTATATGTGGGAGTTCAAAAACGCGAGCTCGCCGTTTTATATTTCGATGCTGATGAACCAGCTGGTCGGCGAGGTCGAAGCCCGCCGGTTCTGGAAGGAATTTCGGGAAAACTTCATTACCCGCGAAGACGTGCGGTTCATCAAGAACTCCGGTTTCAACACGATCCGCATCGCCTTTAATTACCGGCTTTTCGTTTCCGCCGACGACCCGGGCCGGCTCGAGGGCGACGGCTATTTTCTGCTGAAACGCGTGATCGATTGGTGCAGACAGGAAAAGCTCTACGTGATCCTCGATATGCACGGCGCGCCGGGCGGGCAGACCGGCGACAACATCGACGACAGTTTCGGCTACCCGTATCTTTTCGAAAACCGGGAAAATCAGGAGCTCGCGATCCGCATCTGGCAAAAGCTCGCCGCGCAGTACAAAAACGAGCCGACCGTTCTGGCCTACGAACTGCTCAACGAACCGATCGCCACTTATTTCGACAAGGAGGCGCTCAATCCGAAGCTCGAACCGCTTTACCGCGAGATGACGGCGGCGATCCGAAAGGTCGATAAAGAACATATCATCATTCTCGGCGGCGCGCAGTGGAATATGAATTTCGATATTTTCGGCCCGCCCTTCGATCCGAAGCTGGCGTATGCCTGGCATAAATACGGCTCGCCCGCCAAACAGGAGCATTTTCAGAAATACCGGGATTTCGCCGACAAATACAACGTTCCCGTCTGGCTGGGGGAAACCGGGGAAAATACCGACGAATGGATCCGGGACAATCGTTTGCTGGCCGAACAAAACGGGATGGGCTGGTGTTTCTGGACGTACAAACGACTGAACGCGACCGCGACGATCGCCTCGATTCCGCGGCCCGCGGGCTGGGACGACATCGTCAAGTTCGCGGCCGTCCAGCGCGGCGGTTTGGGCGAAGTCCGCGCGAATCGCCCGCCGGTCGAAAAATCGAGAAAGATCCTGCGCGATTTTCTGGACGGGGTAAAATTAAAGAACTGCCGGATCAACGAAGGCTATTTGAAGGCGCTCGGCCTGAAATAAACGAATTTTTCGCTCTCGCCGGCCGCCTGAGCCGAACCGGCTAAAACTTCGAGTTAAGCAGAAAGCCGGCGATGAAGGCCGCCTGCAGCTCGGCGTATTCTTTTTTGTAGTGAATGTGGTCCGCATAGGCGTCGGCCGGAAATTCGCGGCTGAAAGCGTATAAATCGACGATCGGCACGCCCGCCTTCTCGAAAAGCCCGCGGGCGATTTCGTTGTAGGCCGCGGCGTCGCGGTTGTAGCGGAAAAATCCGACCTTCTGGCGGTTGTGACGCTCGTCGTCGACCGGCGTCGAGCTGATCCAGACGAGCCTGAGCTTCATCTTTTTCGAGATTTTGAGGATCGTTTTCAGATTCGCCAGATATTCTTCGGGCTCGATCTGTTTTTTGCCGGTCGCCGGATCGGTTTTGATGTCGTGGAGGCCGCAGTTGACGAGCAGAATGTCGGCCGCGAAACTCTTGTCGGCCTGCAGCTTTCGCAGATATTCGACGACCATCCGCGAATCGCCGCCGTTCGCGCCGACCGGCTTGTCGAGATCCTGCAGGGCCTCGCCGTTATCGCGCTTGCGGTCGTAGAGAAACCGGCTCCCGATATACTTTTTCAGCGCCGGGCCGTAAAAGATCGAGATGCTGTCGCCGATCACGAAAACCTTTCGCTTGTCGGCGGCGGCCGCGGTCGAAAACAGTAAAACGATCGTCAGCAAGATTCCGAAAACCTTCATAAATTTTTGATTCCTGTTCCAAAACATCGATCTGATCCGCCTTTCGCCATCTTTTCAGCTTTTCGGATAGCAGAAGACCCAGTAGTAGAACTCGTTGATTTCGCCGTTGTTGCCGTCCGACTTCAGATACTCGATCCTGACGGTCGCCTTTTCCTTGCCGGCGGTAAACCGGGCGGGAATCTCAAACTCCGATTCCTGCCACGCCTGGTCGATCGGCGCGTAGGAAGTCTGCACGATGTGCCAGACGCCGGCGTCCTCACCGTCGACGTAAACCCGGGCGGTCTGAACGCCGTTGCCGGCGCGATTGATGCGGCGGCGGAGCTTGACGCCGGAGTTTTCGGGATCGAGTCTGACGGTAAACCGGCTGAAGCCGTTAAATGCCCGGCCGGCATCGGTCGCGACGTCGAAATCCGGTTTTTTTTCGTAGCCGTCGTAGGCGCTCGTCAGCTCTTCGAAACGGGTCTGCCCGGAAATCTCGTAGTTATGGCTTTTTTCCGAGGCGGCGCGGCCGACGTCCAGTTCGTCGGTCAGCTTCAGGAGGTCGGTCGACCGGGATTTATAATAGAAAACGGTGATGTCGGAATCGCCGCCTTTCGGAAATTTCTTGAGCGACGAATATTCGTAGTTGATCCGGATTGCCCGGTTGAAAATATACGAATCGTTCTGGTAGATGCGGTAGGCCGATTCGTAGCCGTTGGTCAGCGCGCCCCAGAGCGGCTTCTGGTAAGCCGTGCCGGCCCATCCCTGATTATGATCGTCCTCGGTTCCGCTGCCGTGAATCTGCGGCGTCCGGCTCCCGTCGAGATAGGTGAATTCGTCGCCGTCCATATCGTAGCCTTCGGTGTAAAACAGAAGGCCGACGACGTGGCCGCGGCCGGTTTCCTGAAAAGCGGTCGTGTAGGGCTTGGTTTTGGTGTCGGTGTCGACCGTCCGTCTGGCGTGAAAATATCCGGTCGCGTCTTTCGGATAGGCGAGCACCGACGCGGGTTTGGTCTGCAGTTCGAGATCGAGCGCCTCGATGTCCTCGGCGCCGTTGTTCGCGACGACGATTTTCGCCGATTTCCAGTAAGGCATCGGAAAATACGAATAAAAAGTGCCGGCGGCGCCGTCAAAGCCGAAAAACAGCGAATTCAGACTCCGTTTCCAGACGACGTCGGAAAGCTTGAAATTCTTCGCTCCGGCCCCGAAAAAATAGCTCAGCGGCACATCGACCGAAGCGTCTTTTTCGCCGTCCCAGTATATTTTGAGATTCGTGTTGAAAAAGGTTTCCTTCGTCAGCGGCCGGAGATTGATCTTTACCGAAGCGATCGAGCCCTCGCCCGTGAGCTCGGCGACGGTTTTCGAGCGGCCCTTTTCGATCCCCACGCTTTCCTTCAGCGTCCGGTTGCCCGTCGCGTCCTTCGGGTCGCGCCCGACGCCGGCCCACTGCTCGCGAACCCGGCGGCTGTCGAGCTCACGACCGGTCCACGAAGCGATTTTTTCGGTTTTCGGATAAACGACGTGCGTGTTTTGATACCAGGTCGTGCCGCGAAAATTCCAGTCCTTGTTCGGGATGAAGGTGATCTTCAGCCGTTTGTTGAAGTTGAACGGGTAATACATCGTCGCGAACCGGCCGCGGTTGATGTCGTAGCGCGGCGGGATCGGGAAGGTGCCGTCGTCCATAAAGGTCAGCGGCAGATCGAACGGCTTGAGCCGGCCCGCGAACAGATCGTCGAGGCTCACGTCCAAACGCGGTTTTTCCTCGTCGTCGAAATAATATTTGATCCGCGCGTTGTTTTCGTCCGGGTTGAACATCAGCAGCGTCGGGCCGCCGAAGCCGACCCAGACGTTCATCTGCTGGCGATACAGACAGCCCGGCCCGTATTCGTCGAAGATCACCGCTTCGCCGTTTTTATCGTAGTATTTGACGAATGCCCGCGGATAATTTCCGTCGCTGTTGCCCGACGAAACGTCATAGGACAGCACCTGCCGGGTCGCCGAGGTCGGCGGAAACAGCAGCGGCAGCAGCTCCGGCCGCTCCATCGAGGCGAAACCCGGTTCCGGCCGCCGGGCGGTTTCCGGGCTTTGTGAAAAATTGACCGGACTGCCCGCCGTGAGCAAAAGCAATAAAATTAGAATTCTGTTCATAATAGAATCGGTTTCGGGCGGCGTCTCATTCGGTCTCGATCCGAATTTTCCAGGCGGCCGTCTTACTTTTCCTGAAAGCCGGGATGACGATTCCCGCTTCCGTTTTTCTGAATCCGATCCGCCGGCCGTCGAGTCGGACGGCACGGACGTTTTCCGGGCCGTGAACGACGATTTGCCAGCGCCGCGAAGCGCTCATCTTTTTGTAAGAACCTTTGATCGCGTCGGTCTCGATCTCGATCACCGAACCGGCCGCGCGCTGCCGGATCGGGGTCCGCGCGTAAATGCCGCGCAGGTAATCGTTGCTTATTCCGTCGTCCTCGATCAGCTCGAAGCTGCCGTCCGCGCCCGCGTAAACGTGCAGCTCGAGCCGGTCGTTGGTGCCGGTCTCGATCGAACGCGCGTATTTTCGCCGCGGAATGATCGCGCCCTGTCTGATAAAAACGGGGATTTTCTCGAGCGGCGCGTCGACGGTCACGGTCTGTCCGCCCGCCAACGTCTTTTCCGTCCGGTAATCGATCCAGCTCGCGCCGGCCGGCAGCTCGACTTCGACGCTCGTCGCGCCCGGCGTCAGAACCGGCGCGACCAGCATTTCCTCGCCGAAAAGATACTGGTGCGGATTGTTCCCGATCGGCCGAATCGTGTTGACGCCGTCGAGCCGCGAGCGGTGGGCGTAGGTGTAAATATACGGGAAAAGCTCCATTTTCAGGTGCGCGTAGTCACGGAAAATGCGGTCGGCGCGCGCCGAGACTTTGAAAGCGATGTTCTGCGAAGGGTTTTCGGGCTGCGAAAAAGGCGTCGTCAGCGGGACGAACGCCGCGAATTCGAGCCAGCGAATGTAGAGCTCCTCGTCGACGAAGCCGTCCGTGCTGACGGCGAATCCGCCGAGATCGTTGGCGAGAAAGGGAATTTTATGAAAAGGCGCGGCCGGATTCGTGTATTTCTCGACGTTTTCCTTAAAACCGACCGGCGGAAGCCACGGCGAGAACTGCCGCGCAGGCGTTTTCGCCGACCAGTCGGAACGCGTGTCGTCCGTCCATTTGGCCGGATAATTCTTGTATTCTTCGCGCTCGGTGCCGCCGCTGTGCGAGAGAATGAAGCCGCGCCCGCCGGTTTCGCGGCCGAGCTCCTGCGTCATTTCGAACATTCCTTTACAGACCGGAATCGCGTCGGTTTTGTCGAGCTTGACGAAATCCAGACCGTCGTCGAAGAAATGCTTCATCTTTTGTTTGAAATATTTGACGGCCGCGGGGTTCTGAAAATCGATGTCGCCGCAGACCGTTCCGGTCACGGGTTTGCTGTTGTCGCCGATGATCGTCGTCCGCGAGCCGTTGTGCCAGCTGTCGGTGCGAAAATATTCTCTGGCGAAAAAGCCGCGTTTTTTGAAATCCTCGAAGACCGGTTCGTTGCCGGTTTTGAAGATCGCGTCCCAGATCCACATTCCGGCCTTGATGTTCCGGCGCTCCATTCCGGCCCATAATTTTTTCAGATCCGGATACGATTCGGTGTCGGCGACGAAATCGATGTATTTGGCCGGACCTTTGCCCTTGTTTTTCCAATCCCAGATCCAGGAATCGATCCAGAACGCGTCGATCGGATAATCGTGCGCGATGATCTCGCGGATCAGTTCCTCGCTTTCCGCCTGATTCGTATAGGCCCCGTAAATCACGCCGAAGGCCCACGCCGGCGGCAGCACGACGTTTTTGTCCGCCGCCTCGGGAAAGACCGCCGCGGATTTATTTCGATCATCGTCGCGGGCGGCGCGGGCATTCGGAACAAATCCCGCGACGCAGCACAAAACGATCAGTATCTTAGAAAAAATTCCCCTTTTTCGCATACGGTTTATATTATTTCGCCCGCTCTGCCCGCGATCAATCGACCAGTTCGAATGAATCGCTCAGCCGAATATCGGCCGAAGACGCGCCGATCATCAAATCGAACCTGCCCGGCTCCGCCGTCCATTGCAGCTTTTGATCGTAGAACGACAGTTTTTCCTTGTCGATCACGAATCGGACCTCTTTCGTTTCGCCCGGCCGCAGCGCGAGCTTCCGAAAATCGCGGAGCTCTTTGACCGGCCGGACGACCGAAGCGACCCGGTCGCGCAGATAAAGCTGGACGACTTCTTCGCCCGCCAGCCGACCGGTGTTCGTCACCTTCAGCGAAACTTCGAGCTTATCGTTCGCCCGCATCCGCTTTTTATCGAGCTTCAGGTCGCGATATTCGAACGACGTATAACTGAGCCCGAAACCGAACGGGAAACGCGGACTGTTTTTCAAATCGATGTAGGCCGAAACGTAGTTGGTCGAATCGTCGCCGCGCGGCGGCCGGCCGGTGTTGAAATGGTTGTAGTAGATCGGAATCTGTCCCTCGGTGCGCGGAAAAGTGATCGGCAGCCTGGCCGCCGGGTTATAGTCGCCGAACAAAACGTCGGCGATCGCGTTTCCGGCCTCGCTCCCGAGCCACCACGTGTACAGGATCGCCGGCACGTTGTCCGCCGTCCAGTCGAAGACGAGCGGCCGGCCGGCATTGATCAGGACGACGACCGGCTTGCCCGTCGCCTGAATTTTTCTGATCAGTTCTTCCTGCATTCCGGGCAGATGAATATTGCTGCGGCTTTTCGCTTCGCCGCTCTGGTTCGCGCGCTCGCCGACGCTCAGGATGACGACGTCGGCCTGGCGGGCCGTCTCGACCGCGCCGGCGAATTTTTCGTCCGTCCGGCAGTCGACGTCGCAGCCTTCGGCGTATAACAGCCGCGAATCGCTTCCGAGCTTGTTTTTGATCCCGTCGAACTGCGTGACGATCAGTTTATCGTAATCGACGCCGGGCAGTTCGACCGACCAGAACCCGTGATTGTCGCGGACGGCTTTGGCGAGCGGGCCGATCAGGGCGACGGTTTTGACGTCTTTCGAAAGCGGCAGCGTCCGGTTCTCGTTTTTCAGCAGGACGATGCTTTTGCGGGCGATCTCGCGGGCGAACGCGAGATGTTCGGGATTGTTCAATTCTCTTTGTTCGCGCGCGGGATCGGAAAACTTATAGGGATCGTCAAAGAGTCCGAGCTCGAATTTCTTTCGCAGGACGCGCCGCACGGCGTCGTCGACGACGGCGACCGGCACCTCGCCGGTCTTGACGAGCCCGGCGAGATTGTCGCGATAAGCGCCGCTTTCCATATCCATATCGCTGCCGGCGGTAATGGCCGCGAGCGCGGCTGCGCGGCGGTCTTCGACATAGCCGTGCGCGGCCATTTCGCCGATCGAGCCCCAGTCGCTGACGACGAAGCCCGAAAAATTCCATTTTCCCTTTAAAATATCGCGCTGCAGATAGCGGTTGCCGGTCGCCGGAATGCCGTTCAGATCGTTGAAGGAATTCATAAAAGTCGCCGCGCCGGCGTCGGCGGCCGCTTTGAACGGCGGCAGATAGGTTTCCCAGAGCTGGCGTTCGCTCATATCGACCGAGTTGTAGTCGCGACCGCCGACCGCCGCGCCGTAGGCCGCGAAATGCTTGGCGCAGGCCATCACCGAGTCGACGTTTCCGAGCCCCCTGCCCTGAAAGCCTCTGACCCGGGCAAAGGCGATCCGCGAACCGAGATAGGTGTCTTCGCCGGCGCCCTCCATCACGCGTCCCCAGCGCGGGTCGCGGCAGATGTCGACCATCGGCGCGAAGGTCCAGTGAAGGCCGGCCGCCGAAGCTTCGACGGCCGCGAGCCGGGCGGATCGTTCGATCGCTTCGAGATCCCAGCTGGCCGCTTCCGCGAGCGGGATCGGAAAGGTGGTCTTGAATCCGTGAATCACGTCCTGACCGAAAAGGAGCGGGATTTTGAGGCGCGACTGCATCGCGACTTCCTGATAACGACGGGTGTAATCCGCCCCGATCACATTGAGCATCGCGCCGATTTTTCCTTCCCGGATCAGTTTTTCGGAATCGCCCTTGAACGTCACGGGGCCGGTCGCCTTCCGGTCGCCCGAATACTGCGTCAGTTGCCCGATCTTTTCCTCGATCGTCATTCGTTTGAGCAGCGCGTCGATCTTTTTTTCGAAATTCGCGTTTTGGGCGGAAGTGAACGAAACGAATAAGATCGTGACGCTAAAAATAATTTTGAGCAGTCTCATAAAATTAAAGAACCAAAGTCTGGATCGCGCGCGCCGGAATTTCGATCTCCGCGCTGGCGGTTCCGATCACGTAATTGTATTTTACCGTCGAATCGCTTTCGTTCATCACGATCGTCACGATTTTCCCGTCCGGGTTGAGAAACGCGGTCGTCAGAAGCCGGCTCCGGCTGGCGGCGGCGGCGATTCTTTTGGCGCCCGGTTTGATGAATTTCGAAAAATGGCCGATGTAGTAATAGGACGGCGTGTAGATCAATTCGCCTTTTTTGAGATCGGCGTGAAGCGGTGCAAAGCAGAAATTGGCGGCGTGGTTCGGGCCGCCGGTTTCGTCCAAAAGCAGGTTCCAGTCGGTCCAGCCGACGGTCCCGTTGTTGAAATCGTTAATCATCGACCGGCCGTAGCGCTCGCCGTTGTCCCAGAATTGTAGGCGCGCCGGATCGAATTTCTCGACCGTGCCTTCCGTGAACAGCAGTTTTTTATCGGGATACATCGCGTTGACGAGTTCGAGGTTCTCGAACATCGGCTGCCCGCCGGCCCAGGTTTCATACCAGTGAAAGCCGATGCCCCAGACGTATTTCGCGGCTTCCGGGTCGTCCAGAATCGCGGCCACGCGATGCGTGATCAGATCGCGGTTATGATCCCAGATGATGATCTTTTTGTCCTTCAGGCCGTTTTTCCAGAATGTCGGGCCGAGATAGTTTTTCAGAAAATCGCGTTCTTCCTCGGCGGTAAAGATGCACGATTCCCAGCGCTGCGTCGCCATCGGCTCGTTTTGAATCGTGACGCCCCAGATCGGAATCCCTTCGCGTTCGATCGCCCGGATGTATTTGACGAAATAATCCGCCCACGTCTGACGGAATTCGGGCAGCAGCTTTCCGCCCTGAAGCATCGTTTGATTTGACTTCATAAACGCCGGCGGCGACCACGGGCTCGCGAAAAGAAGGAGCTTTCCGCCCGCTTTTTCGATGGCTCGTCTGATCAGCGGAATCCGGAATTTTTCATCGTGGGCCAGGCTGAACGTCTTTAACGGGCGGTCGCCCTCTTCGATGTAAGTGTAGCTCGCGGAGGAAAAATCGCTGCTGTGGATGGTGGTGCGGCCGAGCGTGTAGCCGATGCCCCGATCCTTATCGAAATAAGCCGCCAGAAATTCGACCTGTTTGTCGGCCGGCAGTTTGGCGAAGGTTTCGGCCGCCGCGTCGGTAAAGGAACCGCCGATGCCCAAAAAAGTCTGAAAACTTTTTCGGGGCATTACGAAGACTGAGATTTCATTTTCGGTCGGCTGTCTTTTTTCCGCAAATTTTTGCGGGGCCGCCGGAGACAATTTTTGACCCGTGTCGCGGGCGGTCGTATAAATCGAAACGGTTTTGCCGGTGACGGAAAAGGGCTTGGTCTGGCCGGCTCCGATCAGGCAAAGCGAGAATAAGAGAATCGAAACAGCTAAAATTTTCATCGGTTTTATTATTTTCGCCATCCCGGCCGGCCTGGTTTGAGACGATCGATACAGGCGATGAAGAACAAAAAACGTTTCGCGGACGATCGCCGCGAACTCAAATTCCGGGAAAATTAAAAAGTCAGCGGATCACCGGATCTCACCAGGCGACGGCCGGAAAGAGACGGTTCGCCGCCCGATTCTTAAAAGTCGAATTTCTTCCTCAAACATCCGGAATGATCTCGAAAATGTCGTCAGGACATTTTCGTCGTTGTAAAAATAAAAGCAGATTTCCTGGTCAGGGAAGTCTGCTTTTATTTTCGCGGTGGTTTAGAAACTGAATCGCAGCATCCATTGCAGAGTACGGTTCGGCCGCCAACCGTTGATCGCGCCGAAACCGGTCAGGTTGGTCGATGATCCGGCATTATTGGCGATCAGGGTCGTGCTGCCGAGCGCGGTGAACGTTCCGCCCGTGTTGATGCTGGAGCCCTGTGTGTGGTTCAGAGCGTTGAAGGCATCAAGGCGAGCCTCGATATTCAGTTTTTCCCAGATGAAGAACCGCTTTGAGAGAGACAAGTCAAAGTTGTTGATCGACGGATCGCTGATCTGGAGAGCGCGGCGTTTCGTTTCCAGGCCGGTATTGCCGACCGCCGGAGCCTGAAACGCGTTGATGTTGAACTGCTGGAACTCGGTCTTGGCGTCGATCCCGAACGGATCGCCGACCAGGATGCAGCGGTTCGATTCGCCCGACGACGAACCGGTAATGTTGACGGCCGACACGCCGTTCACGCCGCAGGTGAACTGGCGCGGGGCGCCCGTCGTGTAGCGATAGATGCCGGAGAACTGCCAGCCGTTCGTCGCGAGCCCGATAAACCGGTTTTTGGTGATGCTCGGGAGATCGTAAACCCAGTTGATCGACAGGTTGTGATGCCGGTCGAAACTCAGCCGGCCGTAATTGATGTAGTCCTTGCCGTCGATTCTGGAACCGCCCTGGTCGCCGCTCGTGATTCCGAGCGCCCGGCTCAGGGTATAGCTCATACTCATCAGCAGGCCTTTCGAAAACCGCCGGTTGGCCGAGATCTGGAGCGAGTTGTAGTTCGAATTTTCGACGAATTCGGTGTACGAAATGCCCGCAAATCCCTTGTACGGACGGTAAAAATCGGTCGGCAGCGCGTTCGACCCGTTCGGGGTCGGCTGGATCGCCTTTGTCGGATCCTGGTTGGCCAGCAAAAACGCCGAGCCGAACGGAGTTTCGTTGAGCGGCCGGTTGTGCGGCAGGTGATGGCTCTGCGAGCCGACGTACGAAACGTCGAGAACCGTGTCGAAGAACGGCAGTTTATACTGAATCCCGATGTTGTAGGAATTGGTCGTCGGAGTCTTGGCGTTCGGATCGATCGACTTGACCGACTGCGGCGTGCCGTAGGAGGTCGCGTTCGTCGTGATGTCCGAAAGGACGGCGTTGAAGACCGACGAAGTAAAGGTCGTCGGCAGGTTCTGGTTGAAATCGTAAACCAGATTGCCCTGCGCGCGGTCGTAGAAGATCGCGAAACCGCCGCGAATGATCAGGTTCTGTTTGCCGGTGACGTCGTAGGCGAAACCGAAACGCGGCGAGAAATGGATGCCCCGATCTTTGACGAGCGCGGCGTCAGACAGGCTGAGACCGTTGGCCAGCGTGCCGGAGCCCGGCACGATGCGGCCGACGAACGAGCCCAGCAGCGTGTTCGAAAACGTCAGCGGAACGCCGGACGCGAGCACGGCCGGATCGACGGCGCGGTAATTCGACGTCAGCGAAACGCCCGAGCAGGTCGTCAAATTATTGAGACAGACCGGCAGGAAAATCCGCGGCGCCTGGCCCGATCTCCAGTCGCTCAGGAAGAAGTTCGACGCCAGTCCGGTGGTGTCCTTCGTCGGCGGCAGCCACGAGAACCTCATTCCGTAATCGAGCGTCAGTTTTTTGGTGATCTTCCAGTTGTCCTGAATATAGGGCTCGAAGTTGAAGTATTTGTAGATGCCGGTCGTGCCGCGCGTCGCCTGCCGGAATTCCTGAAAGGTGCCGATCGCGGCGTTCGAAAAGCCGTTGCCGGTATCATAAGTGTTGTTGACCGACTCGCCGAAATTGATGACGGCGTTCTGGTCGACGCGGTTGGTCTGATTTTTGGTGCCCCATTCATAGTTGAGGCCGATCTTGGAGACGTGGTTGCCCCAGACCTTGGACAGGCTGGCGGCGATGTTGTCGGTCCGGTAGCTGTAATCCTGCGGAGCCCGCTGGGTACGATAATTGGGCGTCGAGCCGAGCGCCGAACCGAAGGTGAAGCTGCTCAGGATGTCGTCGACGACCGCATCGTTGTAAAGCACCGGCAGGTTTTGCAGTCCCATCGAGGTTCGCGTGTAAGCCGTGTCGGAAATCGTGCCGTTGTATTTCGCCTTATTGAAGCCGTAGGTGACTTCGAGCATCATATTCGGGCCGAGCGAGCCGCTGACGGTCGTCGAGACGCCGTATTTCGGTGTTTCGCGATACAGTCCCCAGATGCCCAGATTTCCCGCGATCATATCCGAATCGCCGAACAGACCGGTGTACGGATTGGTGTCGGTCGAAGCGTTATAGAGGAAGCGGCCGTTGACGCGCCAGTTTTCGTTGACGTTATAGTCCAGACGAATCGTGTCGTTGCGGTTTTTGGCGGTCGAAGAAACCTGGGTTACATAGTTGTAGTTCTGGGTGCCGGACGGCGTGTAGTTCGGCATCGGGTAGATCGAGAGTATTTTCAGGCCGAGCGCGTTGAGCCGGTTGGCCGGAATGCGGCCGAGCACGCCGCCGTCCTGAAAACAGCCCGTTGTGTTCGCAGAACTGCAGGGCAGCCCCGTCGTCCAGTCACGGATGTAGGGGGCGAGCACGCCCGAGCTGTTGCGCGTCTGCGAAAAATCGCCGGCCCGTTCGAGCGCGGTCGGCACCCGGGTGTTGCGGGCGCTGTTCGGAGTCGTCCGCGGAGCCCATTCCTGATTCCAGAAAAAGAAGAGCTTTTTCTTTCCGCTCCAGAGACCGAAGCCGTTATCTCCGAACTTCGGAAAATAGATCGGTCCGCCGATCGTATAACCGATCTGTTTCTGATCGGAGATCGGCCGGGTGAGCCCTGCGCGGTTGTTGCTGAACGTGTTCGCGTTCAAACCGGTGTGCTGGCGATAATAATAAAACGATCCGTGAAACTCGTCCGTCCCGCTGCGCGTGACGGCGATGATCTGCGCGCCGGAGGAGCGGCCGTATTCGGCCTGATAGGTCGAGGTCAACAGCTTGAACTCGCCGATCGAATCGAGCGGAATGTTCGAGCTCGCGCCGTTGTTTCCGGTATCGACCGCCGTGATGCCGTCGATCTGAATATTGTTGGAATTTTGTCTGACGCCGTTGACGCTGATATTCTGGATGTCATTCGTCTGGCCGTCGGAAGTGGCGGCGATCACGCCGGGAGCGAGCGTCGCCAGATTGATGAAGCTGCGGGTTTTGACGCCCATATTGCGGACGACCTCGCCCTCGACGGCGAACGATCTTTCGCCGCTGTCGGCCTGGATCGGCGTCGGGTCGCTGGTGACGTTGACGACTTCGGAAGGCGCGCCGACTTCCAGACTGATGACGCCGAGCGCCAGCTTATCGTTGGCAACGAGCGAAACGCCCTTTCCTTCGTGTTTCTTGAATCCGGCCGCTTCAATCGTCAGCGTATAAGTTCCGGGTGGGACAATCGCAAAAACAAAACGACCGTCCTCGTCGGTCGTTGCGGTCAGGGAGTAATTTTTTCCTTCTTCCGTGATTTTGATCGTTGCGTTGGGTACCGAAGCGCCCTGCTGATCGACGACGTTTCCCGATATTGAACCGCTGGTTGTCTGCCCCGAGCCCGCACCGACCAAAGCCATCAAAATCAGGAAAATAAACAAACTTAATCTTTTTTGCATAACGAACAATTCCTCCAAAATTATCGGCATCTTCCTTAGTGAATTCCCCGGTTCGTCAGATTTATGTAAAATTTGGCTAAAACCTATACTAGTTATAATTTAGAAATGGCAGGGAGTCGGGGTGATGTTTATAAAACGATTTGGCAAAACGATTTGGCAAAACGATTTGGTAACAATTTATCAGCAACTTTCGGTTTAGTCAATTTCCGCCGTCGATTTGTGGCAAAAAAATGCATAATTAGACTAAACTGATTTGCTAACAACCCCGATTTGGTGTTAGAACAAGGCTGATGACGAAAAAAACGGAAAAGAAGGCTCCCCCCGCAAACGGTCGGTCGATGACGATCAAGGAACTTTCCAGCATCATCGGATTGTCTCCCGGCACGGTTTCGGTGGTTTTGAACAATACCGCGCGGGCAAATGTGATTCCGCAGAAGACCAAGGACCGGATTCTTCAGGCGGCCCGTGATTACGGCTACCGCCCGCATTATTTCGCCCGTTCCCTAAGAGCCAACCGGAGTTTTATGATCGGCGTCATCGCAGCCGAGTTAAGCGACGGTTACTGCGCGATGATTCTCAACGGCATCGAGTCGGCATCGATCCGTCAGGGTTATTTTTATCTGAATATGAGTCATCTTCACCGGCAGGAGCTTCTCGATCACAACTGCCGGATGCTGATTGAACGGCAGGTCGAGGGAATCATCACGATCGACACGAAAATGCGGTTTAAGACCGATTTGCCGGTCGTCGCCGTGGCCGGTCACGGCGACGACCCGGCCATTACCAACGTCGTCCTGAATCACCGGACCGCGGCCGAGCTGGGGATCGAACATCTTTATTCCCTCGGGCATCGAAAAATCGCCCTGATCAAAGGGCAGGATTTCAGCTCCGATTCGCAGATCAGGTTTGAAACGATCAAAGAATCGGCCGTCAAACGCGGCATCCCGATCGACGAGCGCCGCATCGTTCAGCTCGAAGGCATCAACCCGTCTCCCGAGGTCGGCTATATCGCTACGCAGAAACTGTTGGCTCAGACCGACGATTTTACCGCGATCTTCGCCTTTAACGATATGTCGGCGATCGGAGCGATCCGCGCGCTGACCGATCGCGGAATAAGCGTTCCGAAAGACGTGTCGGTCGTCGGCTTCGACAACATTTATTTCGCCGAATTCAGCTATCCGCCCCTGACCACCATCAGACAGCCGCTTTTCGAAATGGGCGAGCTGGCGGCCGAGACTTTGATCAGAAGATTGTCCGGCGATGCCGGGGAAAACGAAATCCCCCGGGACCTGAGCGTCGAACCGGAACTGATCGTGCGGGGCTCGACGACCGCTAAAAAAACAACTTAATTCGGATCGACGACGAGGACGCCGGCGCCGCGGATCGCATCGTGTTTGAGGGCGATCAGCGCGTCGTTGGCGGCTTCGAGCGGGAACGTCGCGATCGACGTTTTGACCGGAATCCGCGCCGCTTCGGCGAGGAATTCGCGGCCGTCGGCGCGCGTGTTGTTGGCGACGCTCCGGACGACGCGCTCGCCGTAGAGCAGCGAATATTCGAACTGCGGGATCGGGCTCATATAGATGCCGCCGAGGACGAGCGTCGCGCCGCGGTCGAGCGCGGCGAGCGCGACCGGGACGAGCTCGCCGGCCGGCGCGAAGACGATCGCCGCGTCGAGTTTGACCGGCGGCGCGTCGAACGTGTCGCCGACCCAGACCGCGCCGAGCTCGCCGGCGAGATTCTGGTGCCGCGCGCGGTCGCGCGTCGCGACGAAGACCTCCGCGCCGCGCGCTTTGGCGATCTGAATACAAACGTGGCCGGCCGCGCCGAACCCGTAGATCCCGAGCCGCGCGCCCGACCAGTCCGTTTCGGTCAGATTCGTCAGCTTGAGCGCGCGGTAGCCGATGATCCCGGCGCAGAGCAGCGGCGCGGCCTGCAGATCGGGAAAGCCTTCCGGCAGCGGATAGACGAAATCCGCCGGCGCGACCGCGTATTCGGCAAAGCCGCCGTCGCGCGTCCAGCCGGTGAATTCGGCCCGCTCGCAGAGGTTTTCCTTTCCCTTCAGACAGTAAGCGCAGCGCCCGCAGGTCCGGTGAAGCCACGCGATCCCGGCGCGCCGGCCGGGTTCGAGCCCGGTCACGTCCGCGCCGGTCTTTTCGATCACGCCGACGACCTGATGGCCGGGAATGACCGGCGAACGGCGCGGCGCGAGCTCGCCCTCGCAGACGTGGAGATCGGTCCGGCAGATGCCGCAGGCCCGGACTTTCAAAAGGACTTCGTCCGCCCGCGGCGCCGGCGCGCTCGTCTCCGTCAATTTCAGCGGCCGGTTCTCGACCGGCAAAGGTCGTTCCAGAAGACAGGCTTTCATAGGCTTTCAACGGGCCGGAAAATAATGATTTCCGAAACGCGTTTCGAAGGTTTCCGTCCCTCTCCATTTTACCAGAAAACCCCTCAAACCCTGACCCTCGCCGGCCGCCCCGAACCACGCCGAAAACGCCCCAAACCCGCCGACTTCTTTCTCAGAACCATTACTGTTAAAAGGATTGTAAGAACTGCGAATAATTGGTTTAAGAGGACGCGGACAAACGCGGATTTAGCGGATTTTCGCGGATTTATTTTAAAGTTATCCGCGAAAATCCGCTAAAGCCGCATTTGTCCGCGTCCTATTGAAAGTACCAAAATCCGGATTGCCGATCTTTTTAACAGTAATGTCTCGGAACGGTCCATTCCCACACCCGTCCGAACCGCCCGACCTCAGACCAATCCGAAATCCGAAATCCGAAATCCGCAATCGCTAGTCGAACGGCCAGTCGTAAAAATCGTCGCCGCCGACCGGCGCGGCGCGGCAGCGGCGGCTGAATTCCTCGAAGCGGCGCTGTTCCTCGTCCCATTCGGCGCGCGTCCGGTAGAACGAGAACTCGAACCCTTCGGCCTCGAGCTCCGCGCCGTCGAGAAACCAGAACAGCGGCGTGTCGAAATCGGCGGCGATCAGCCGGCAGATCTCGCAGTCGTCGTCGATCAGCGCTTCGTGCGCCGGAACCGTCAGGTTGAGCCGGCGGCGCTCGGCCTCGACGATCGCCGCCGGCGCGCGGTCCGAAAAATCGGCCTGCGGCGCGTTCAGCCAGACGGCGGCGAGCTTTTCGAGCCGCGCCGGTTCGGGCGCGCCGCCGGCCGCGCATTCGTCGAGCAGAAACCGGATCAAACGGTGATAGACGACGATCTCGTGCGTCCCGAAACCGGCGAACCGGAAGGCCGCCGACTCGATGGAGAGCGGCGGCGGGCAGACCTTCGTGAACGACCACTGGAGCGACCGGTAATGCAGATCCGAGCTGATGAAATCGCGTTTCTCGAGCAGCAGTTCGCGCGGCGTCTTCCCGCCGAGATCGGAGCGCGGCGTCATCAGCCAGCGCGCGTGAATCGCGGCCGCCGACGGTTCCTCGTCGGCGGCCGCGGCCGCGAGAAACTCGAACAGCGGGGTTCCGAACAATACGCGGCGCGCGTCGAACGGCGCGCGCTCGGCGCGCTTCCGGCGTTCCGCGGTCCGCAGAAATTCGAAGGCCGGCAGCGAACGGGCGAATTTCCAGTCGTCCGAAAGCTCGTAGGGCAGATCGAAGTCCTCGCCGTCGTCGGTCCGGATGCGGACCAGTCCCTCTTTCGAATAATCGTCGTACGAGGAATCGACGAGAATCGACCGGGCGGCGAGATCGATCGCGACGAGTCCGGCGTCGTAGGGCTCGAAGTTTTCGTGCGGGTCGAAAAAGCGGAAGAGCGGTTCTCCGAATTCGTCTTTGTAAAACCGCTCGGCGGCCCGTTCGAGCTCCGGAACGGTTTCCGGTTCGGCCGTCAGCGCGGCGATCAGGATGCTTCCGAAGCTGCCGTGCAGCGTGCCGGAAACGGTTTGCGTGTCGTCAATGATATTGAGGCGTATTTCGCTCATCGTATTTGTCTCCTTGAGGTGTGATTGGTGAATTAACCAGCGTCGAGGACTTTTCGAAAAGGCCCGCGACATTTTCTTTCAAATCCCGTCGATTTGAACAAAAAAAACAATGAATACGAGTATTAAAAAAATCCGAAATCCGAAATCCGAAATCCGGAATCGACCTGCGAATGCGTTTCGGAAGTGAGCCGAAGCGCCGGAGACCGTAAGGTTATGAATCGGACTGATTATAATGTAGTTCGGCCGGAAGACCAAATAATTTCGAAAGATTTTTTTCGCCGCCCGTTTTCCGTCGCAAACGGCCGCTAAAACCGGCGAAACGGTCCGGCCGCGCCCGGTCGAATTGATACCCGGCCGGCCGGCAGCTTTTTATGCGTTCCGTCCTTTTCTGTATAATTGACTGAAGGCAGGCCCTAAAAAAACTGCCGTTTTATTTGAAATTATAACGGAACCGGTCTTTCGAAAAGCCGGTTTTCCGAACAAGGGGGATTTTATGCACAGGGAATTTTTTCGGCCGCACGGTCTGAAAATCTTCGCACTCATCTATTTTTTTATCTGCGCGGCGGGCGCGTCGGCGCAGACCGCGCCGGCGACTCTTCGCGGGCAGGTCGTCGACGCGCTCGGCGGCGTGCTGGTCGGCGTGACGGTGACCGCCGCCGACGCGCAGGGGACGACGCGGAGCGCCGTCACCGACGCGCGCGGGCAATACGTTTTCGCGGCGCTGCCGCCCGGCCGCTACACGCTGCGCGTCAGCCGGACCGGCTTTACGCCCTATGAAAACGCGGACGTCGAGGTCGCCGCCGGCCGCACCGAGCCGCTCGACATCGTGCTGACGGTCGCCGGCGCGGCCGAAGAAGTGACCGTCGGCCTCGACGAGGAGGGAACGAGCGTCGAGCCGGAAAACAACCGCGACGCGACCGTCCTGCGCGGCGCCGATCTCGAATCGCTGCCCGACGACCCGGACGATCTCGCCGAAGCGCTGCAGGCGCTCGCCGGCCCGACCGCCGGCGTCGACGGCGACGGGCAGCTCTACATCGACGGCTTCACCGGCGGCCGGCTGCCGCCGAAGGAATCGATCCGCGAGATCCGCATCAACCGCAACCCGTTCGCGGCCGAATTCGACCGGCTCGGCTACGGCCGGATCGAGATCCTCACCAAACCCGGCACCGACCAGCTGCGCGGGCAGGCGTTTTTCAACTTCAACGACGAATCGCTCAATTCGCGCTCGCCGTTCGCGGCCGTCCGCGCGCCGTATCAGGCGCGCCGCTACGGCGGCAATCTGAGCGGGCCGCTGCGGAAAAAGAAGATGTCGTTCTTTCTCGATTTCGAGCGGCGCGCGACCGACGACAACGA
This sequence comes from Acidobacteriota bacterium, assembly GCA_018269075.1. Taxonomy (GTDB): domain Bacteria; phylum Acidobacteriota; class Blastocatellia; order Pyrinomonadales; family Pyrinomonadaceae; genus JAFDVJ01. Next base: position 2,865 of record JAFDVJ010000033.1, on the reverse strand, counting down.
CGAGATCACGGCGATCGTGCTCGACCCGTCGTTCAATCCCGTGCCGTTTTATCAAACGCTGCTCTCGCCGACGCGCCGGACGACGTTCGGCCCGCGGTTCGACTGGCAGATCAACCCGGCGAACACGCTGATCGCGCGCTACACCGACGACCGGAACGAGCGCGTCAACGAGGGCGTCGGCGGCTTCAACCTCGCCTCGCGCGTCTACGACACGACGAACCGCCAGCAGACCGTGCAGCTGACGGAAACGGCGGTCCTCAACCAGTCAATCGTCAACGAGACGCGTTTCCAGTACGTCCGCGAGCGGCGCACGCAGGCCGGCGGGTCGAACGAGCCGGCGATCCGCGTGCTCGACGCGTTTACGGGCGGCGGCGCGCAGATCGGGCGGGCGTTCAACGACGAAGACCGGATCGAGCTCCAGAACTTTACGTCGTGGACCGTCGGCCGGCATTCCTTCAAAGCCGGCGCGCGGCTCCGGGCCGGCTGGATCGCCAATTCGAGCGAGCAGAATTTCGCCGGCACCTACACGTTCGGCGGCGGGCAGGCGCCGCAACTCGACGCCGGCAACGAGATCGTCCGCGACCCGGACGGCAATCCGGTGCTCGTCCAGATCACGAGCATCGAGCGCTATCGCCGGACGCGGCTTTTTCAGAGTCTCGGCCTCTCGCCGGCCGAAATCCGCGCGCGCGGCGGCGGCGCGACGCAGTTTTCGATCTCCGGCGGCGAGCCGGAAATCGATTATTTCCGGTCGGATTTCAGCCCGTTCGTGCAGGACGACTGGCGCGTCTCGCCGAACCTGACGCTCTCGTTCGGTCTGCGCTACGACTGGCAGAGCGACATCGAAAGCCGTTTCAATTTCGCGCCGCGGCTCGCCTTCGCGTGGGCGCCGCAGTTCGGCGGCGGCGGCAATCAGAGCGGCCGCCGCCAGCGAACCGTCCTGCGCGGCGGCGTCGGCATTTTCTACAGCGGCTTCAACGAATCGCTGCTCGCGCAGACGCTCCGGTTCAACGGCGTCAGCCAGCAGCAGTATCTGATCACGACGGCGACGCCGAACGGCCTCCAGTTTCTCGATCTCTACCCGTCCGTTCCGACGATCGCCCAACTCCAGTCGTTCGCCGTCCGCCAGACCGTCCGGCGGATGGACGCGAACCTGAGAACGCCCTACACCGTTCAGAGCTCGCTCGGCTTCGAGCATCAATTTCCCCTGAAGACGACCGTTTCGATCAGCTTCGTCGACGCCGCGACGCGCGGCGTGCTCCGGTCGCGCAACGTCAACGCGCCGCTGCCGGGCACCTTCGTGCCGGGCGTTTCGGGGAGCGGCGTCCGGCCGCGGCCCGACGCGGGCAATATCTTCGAGTACGAATCGACGGGCCGCTTCGACCAGCAGCAATTGATCGTCGGCGTCAACACCCGTTTCAGCCGGACGCTGACGATCCGCGCCAACTACGTTCTCAACCGCGCGCGCGGCGACACCGACGGGCCCGGCAGCTTTCCGGTCAATCAATATGATCTGAGCGGCGAATACGGGCGTTCGCTCCAGGACACGCGCCACCGGCTGACGCTCTTCGGGACGATCGGCGGTCTGCCGTGGGGCCTGCAGCTCAACCCGATGCTGATCGTCAATTCCGGCCGGCCGTTCAACATCACGACCGGCCGCGATCTGAACGGCGACGCGCTCTTTACCGAACGGCCGGCCTTCGCCGACGCGCAGACGCCGGCCGCCGATCTGCGGTTGACGCGGTTCGGCGCGTTCGACGTCAACCCGAAGCCGGGCCAGACGATCGTCCCGCGCAATTACGGGACGGGCGCGTCGTTCGCGGTCGTCAATCTCCGGATCGGCAAGACGTTCGGCTTCGGCGGCGAAGCGACCGGACCGGCGACGGGCGGCAACCGGCGCGGCGGCGGACGGCGGCGCGGCGGTTTCGGCGGCGGCGGAGAAACCCGCAGCCGCTACAACCTGAATTTCTCGGTCAACATTCAGAACCTGCTCAACAGCACGAACGAAGGCGTCCCGGTCGGCAATCTGAGCTCGCCGTTTTTCGGCGTCTCGACGAACGGCGCCGGCGGCTACGGCCGCGGCGGCCTCGCGGCCGGCAACCGGCGGATCAATCTGCAGATCCGGTTCAGTTTTTAAACGAGCCGGCTTCACGTTTGGAATCCCGCCCGAAACTTTTTGAAAGACGAAAGAAGATTCGATCGGGAAATGACGGTCAAAGCCGGATGCCGCAAACCGCGCGGCGGCGGAACGGCGCGGATCAATCAAAAAAGATCCGGCCGCCGCCCCGGTTTGTCCGGCAATTAATGCCGGACAAACTGAATCGACTGCAGTTTCTTCCGCATTTGGTTCGGCGAGTATCGCAATTAATGCAGAACATTCCGCAATTAATGCGCAATGTTCCGCAATAATTGCGGAATGTTCCGCAATTATTGCGCAATGTTCTGTATCAATTGCGGAACATTCCGCAATTGATGCGCGATGTTCTGCAATTGATGCGCGATGTTCCACAATTGATGCGCGATGTTCCGCAATTATTGCGCGATGTTCCGCAATTGATGCGCGATGTTCCGCAATTGTTGCGCGATGTTCCGCAATTGTTGCGCGATGTTCTGCAATTGATACGCGATGTTCTGCAATTAATGCGCGATGTTCTGCAATTGATGCGGAATGTTCTGCAATTGATGCGCGATGTTCCGCAGTAATTGCGGAACATCGCGCATCAAAAAACACACGTTCGATCGCTTAACGATCAATATCCCGACAAATTTTTCACGAACTGTAAACCAGCGTGACAAAATCGGTTGAAGTAATCAACCGCCCGAACGGCGAGCGGTTGTTTTTCGATCCATCTATGAAGTTAGAAAGGA
>JAFDVJ010000032.1 GCA_018269075.1 Acidobacteriota bacterium | reverse complement strand
TGCTCGGCCTCGTGGACGAACTTGGGGGAGTGCACGCCGACCGTCACCAGGACGTCGGCGTACTTCTCCTCGAGCGGCCGCAGCTCGTCGAGGACGTGCAGGCAGTTGACGCAGCAGAACGTCCAGAAGTCGAGCAGCACGATCTTGCCGCGGAGGTCGGCCAGCGACAGATCGCGGCCCCCCGTGTTGAGCCAGCCCTGCCGGCCCACCAGCTCCGGGGCCCGTACCCGCGCACGCGTCGTCACGCCGGTATCCAACCCCACGGCGGTGCCGCGGATTCCGACGCGTCGTGCGGACTCCGGACACCGGGACTGCCGTCGGAGCAGGATGTCGGCATGAGCGAGATCGACGACTACATCGCCCGTCAGCCCGAGCCGCAGCGACGGCGGCTGGCCGAGGCCGCCTCCGCGATCCGCGCGCTGCTGCCGCGCGCCGAGGAGGGCCTCGCCTACGGCATGCCCGCATGGAAGGTCGACGGCGGCATCGCTGTCGCCGGCGTGGTGTCGGCGAAGAACCACTGGGCCTACGCCCCGTTCTCCGGCAGCGTCACCGAGGCGCTGGGCGACGCGCTCTCCGGCTACGAGGTCACCAAGGGCACGGTGAAGGTCGGCGCCGATGCGAGCCTCCCGAAGGCCCTACTCAAGAAGCTCCTCGCCGCGCGGTTCGCCGAGATCTCGATGGTGCCGGACAGCAAGGGTGCGACGCGCGACTTCTACCCCGACGGCGGGCTGAAGGCCAAGGGCCGCATGAAGGATGGCGAGCTGCACAGCGCATGGCAGTGGTGGCGCAAGGACGGCACCCTCCTGCGCAGCGGCACCTTCGACCGCGGCCGCCAGGTCGGCGAGTGGACCACCTACGACGTCTCCGGCGCCCCCGCGACAGTGACCGACAAGGGTCGCTGAGCCCGGCCGCTACAGCCGGCGGTCGGCGAGGACGGGGAAGGCGCGGCGCCACTCGTGGACGATCGCGTTGTCGACGTCGACGAACAGGATCTCCTCGTCGCTGCCCGCCTCCGCGACGACGGTGCCGCGCGGGTCGACCACGACCGACCGGCCGCCCAGCGTGACGCCGTTGTGGGTCCCGGCGCCGTTGCAGGCGACCACCCAGCACTGGTCCTCGATGGCCCGGGCGCGGTTGAGCACGGCCCAGTGCTCGATGCGCAGCGCGGGCCAGCCCGAGGCGATGAGGAACGTCTCGGAGCCGGAGTCGAGCAGCCGGCGGAACATCTCCGGGAAGCGGAGGTCGTAGCAGGTGGCGAGGCCGGTGGCGCCGAGCGGCGTCGGCAGCACCACCAGCGAGTCGCCCGCCGTCATCACCGAGGGCTCGCCGTCCTCCCAGCCGAACAGGTGCTGCTTGCGGTAGGTCGCGGGGATCTCGCCGTCGACGTCGATCACGACGCGGGTGTTGAACCGCTGGCTGCCCTCGAGCTCGGCGAACGAGCCCATGTCGAGCACGATGCCGGCAGCCTTCGCCGCCCCACGCATCCGCGTCACGAGCGGGCCGTCGATGGGCTCGGAGTGCGCCTTGGCCGACTCGAGGTCGAACGCGCCGACGTGCCACAGCTCGGGCAGGATCGCGACGTCGACGCGCTCGAGCGCCTCGACGATGCGGGCTGCGCGCTCGATGCGCTCGGCCACCGGCTCGGTGTCGGACGAGTCGAGCTGGATCACGGCGACGCGGCTCATGCCCTCCATCCTCTCAGCAGCCGGGTCCCTCGCTGAGACTGATCGGATCCGCGTCTACCGGGCCCTCACGCGAAAGCGATCAGTCCGAGCGGAGGGCCTGGTCGCGCAGGATGTCGCGGCGCACCTTGCCCATCGCGTTGCGGGGCAGCTCGTCGACGACGAACCACGCGCGCGGGCGCTTGTAGGCGGCCAGGCGCTCTGCGGCAGTCGCGGCCACGGCGTCGGGGTCGGCGTCGCCGACGAGGAACGCGGCGACCGTCTCGCCCCACGTGGGGTCGGGGAGGCCGACGACCGCGGCATCGACGACGCCGTCGTGGGCCAGCAGCGCGTCCTCGACCTCGCGCGGGTAGACGTTGTAGCCGCCGCGCAGGATCATATCCTTTTTGCGGTCGACGATCGAGAGATAGCCCTCGTCGTCCATAATCCCGATGTCGCCGGTGTGAAACCAGCCGTTGCGAAACGCTTCGGCGGTCGCGCCGGGCCGCTTGTAGTAGCCCTTCATCACGTTGCTGCCGCGGATCACGACCTCGCCGCGCGCGCCGCGCGGGACTTCGCGGTCCTCGTCGTCGAAGCATTTGACCTCGACGCCGAAAATCGCCTGCCCGACCGTGCCGGGCTTCGACGGCCGCTCGAAATGGTTGAACGTCGCGAGCGGCGACGTCTCCGACAAACCGTAGCCCTCGAGCACGCGGACGCCGAATTTCGCCTCGAAGGCCTTCATCACCTCGACCGGCATCGGCGCGCCGCCCGACGTGCAGACCTTCATATGCGCGGCGACGCGCGTCACATCGAAATTCGTTTCCTCGGCGTATTTCAGGAGCGCCCAGTACATCGTCGGGACGCCGACCCAGAAATTGACCTGCTCGCGGGCCATCGTTTCGAGCGTCGAAACGGGCTCGAATCGCGGCAGCAGCACGATCCGGTTGCCGGCGTAGAGGTTCGCGTGCAGCTGGACGGTCTGGCCGGTCGAGTGAAAGAGCGGCAGCGTGATCAGACAGGTCTTCTGCTCGCCGTCGGTGAAATCCATCATCGGCAGATGGAGCATATAGGTCGTCGAGGCGTTCGAGAAGATGTTGAAATGCGTCAGCTCCGCGCCTTTCGGATGGCCGGTCGTCCCCGACGTGTAAAGGATCGTGCAGGTGTCGTCGGGCTGCGTCGCAAAGCATTCGAATTCCTCGGACTTATCGAACGTGACCTCGGTCAGCGTCGGATGTTCGGGCAGCGGGCGCGGCGCCGCCGGGTCGGCTGTCATCACGATCAGGTGCTCGCACGATTCGACGCGGTCGAAGCCCCGCTTGACGGCGTCGAGCAGCGGCAGCTCCGGCGTGCCCTCGAAGACGAAGACGGCCTTCGCGTCGGAATCGTGCAGGTGATACTCGAACTCGCGCCCCTTGAACAGGATGCAGAGGGGCACGACGGCCGCGCCGGTCTTGATGATGCCGTAATAGACGATCGGGAAAAACGGCAGATTCGGGCAGGCGAGCGCGACCTTGTCGCCGTGGCCGATGCCCATCGCCGTGAGCGCGTTGGCGACCCGGTTGGCGAGCGCGTTGAGCCGTTCGTAGGTGAACCGCATATTTTTCCAGACGATCGCCTCGCGTTCGGGAATGTTTCGCGCGTGATGCTCGATGACCGAGGCCAGATTGAATTTTGTCGCACTTTCCATAATTGTCGATCTGTTTTCGAAAGTCAGTAACGGATAAATTTCCTGATAATTTGATCTTTGAGCTTTGGCTTTTGACCTTTCAAAGAAAACCCGGGATCAAAGACCAAAGACCATCGAAGCTAGCTGAAGAAACCCGGTCAATCATACCGTTTTGAATAAACAATTGTGCATCAGGATTTTCGGCTCGATTCTTTTCAGGCAAGTTGATTGATTATCAAGCCTTCCGACATCACACATCCGACACCGGTCTCAGTTATCGCTTATGACGGCAAGAACCCGCAGCAGAATGATGACCGGCACGGCCGCCGCGGCGATGATGGCGATCTGCGCGCCGGCGGGAAGACCGCCACCGTCGATCTTTTTGACCTGCGCGTAGCCGACGTCGGTCGTCGCGTTCGTCTTTTTGTCCCTGAAAACGAATGAATCGTCGTCGAACGTGCTGATGTAGCCGCTCATCCGCGCGCCGTCGCGGAGTTTGACGACGACCTTTTTTCCGGCCCCGTATTTGGCGACCTTCGCCTTTATTTTCGCCGTCAGCGCCGGATCGGCGTCCGTCGGCGTCTGCGCGCGGACGAGACCGCCGGTCAGATTGAGCGCCACCAGAATCAGGCTGATTACCAGAGATTTTTTCAACATAGAATTATCTTTGCGGGTAACCAAATTTAACTTGAAACCGCCGAGTTCGTCAATTCCGTCGATTCGAACCTTTGACCGCCGGCCCGTCAATTATTCAGTCCGGCCGCCGCCCGGTCGAAGAGCGGGCCGTCGGCCGCGCTCAGCGTGCCCTGTTCGCGCATCGGGCGGAGGACGTCGAAGGCCTGCCGGAAAAGCGTTGCGGCCGCCGCCGGCTCGTTTTTCCGGCGCAGATTTTCCGCCGTTTCGACGGCCGTTTCGGCGAAATCGCGGCGGAGCACGGAATCGCCCGAATCCCGAACGCCGAGCTGGTCGAAAATCTCCACCGCGCGGCGCTCTTCGGCGAGGCCCGCGTCGAGCCGGCCGGTTTCGGCGAGCGCGCGGCCGAGACCGCCGCGGGCGGCGGCGAGATCGAATTTCGACTGTTTCCGGCCGGCGTCGCGGCTCAAAATCTCCGCTTCCGCTGTGATCGATTCCCGGAAGAGGGCGATCGCTTCCCCGTATTTGCCGGCGCGGACGAGCATCCGCGCGAACAGCGTGCGGCTGCGCGCCGCCGTCCCGCGATACGAATCGTCTTTGGAATTTTCGGCCGCCAGCCGATCGGTCAGCGCGAGCGCTTCGCGCATCGTTTTCACCGCCTCGGCGGCCGCGCCGTTTTTTTCCAGCACGTCGGCCAGCCGCTGTTTGAAAACCGCCTCGTCGAGCCGCGCGTAAAGACTGTCCGGACGGGCCGCGCGCTGTTCGCGGACGGCTTCGAGCACCCGATTCAGTTCCGTCAGCGCCTCGTCGTATCGGCCGAGATAGGCGAGATCGCCGCCGGCGAGCGCACGGCTCAAGTAAGGCCGCCGCGCCTCGTTGCCCGACAGATCGACCGGCGCTTCCGTCTGCAGACGGTCGGCGAGCGGCGTCATCCGGCGGCAGATTTCGAGCGAATCGGCGGCCCGGCCCTGCAGATTGTAGGTCAGCGCGGCGTTGTAATAAACGTTCCAGAGATCGGTCAGCGTCTCGACGCCGGACGGATCGTCGCGGCTCACGGCTTCGAGCAGCGCGACCGCCCGCCGGTTGTATTCGGCCGCGCCGGCGAGGTCGCCGCGCTCGCGCGCGATGTCCGCGAGATTAACGTCGTCGATCGCCAAACCCTTGCGCGCCTTGATATTGCCGGCGTCGGCGACGACCGCTTTTTCGTAGAAGCCGAGCGAGCGGCCGAGCAGCGCGACGCGTTCGTCGAGCGTTTTGTCGGGCAGATAATTGAGATTCTGGTAGGCGTCGCCGAGCGCGGTCTCGATCTCCGGGTTGTCGTCGGAGCCGGCGGCGAGCGCGTCGAGCTGCTCCATCGCCCGTTCGAGCAGCAGCTTTCGGGCCGGCAGCGTGCTCGGCAGATCGATCAGCGCGCCGTTGATCTCGTTGATCATCGAGCTCGACGATTTCCGGAGCGCGTCGAGGCGTTCCTCGGCGACCGCCCGCTCGCGTCGCGCGACCCGCCACTGCCAGAACGTCGCGGCGAGCCCGCCGATCAGGCTCAGGACGAGCAGCGCCGAAACCGCGACCGCCGCGCGGTTGCGCCCGACGAATTTCGAGGCCCGGTAAAAAGCGGAATCCGGCCGCGCCGCGACCGGCCGGCCCTCGAGATACCGCCGGACGTCTTCCGACAAAGCCTCGCTCGAACCGTAGCGCCGCGCCGCGTCCTCGCGCAGCGCCATCGCGACGATCTTCGGCAGATCCCCGTTCGACCGCCGCGTCCGCGTCCGCGGCCGCGCGGTCGGCACTCCGTCACCGGCCTCCGAAGAATCCGAAATCCGAAATCCGAAATCCGAAATCCCGATCATTTCCCGCAGGATCAATCCGAGACTGTAAACGTCGCTCGGCGTCCCGACGAGCTCGCCGCGAAGCTGCTCGGGGCTCGCGTAGGCCGGCGTCAGCACGCGCTGGCCGGTCAGCGTCGCGCGGCCGTCGGGCGCATCGAGCAGCCTGGCGATCCCGAAATCGAGCAGCTTCGGCGTGCCGTCCGGGGTCACGAGAATGTTCGAGGGCTTGAGGTCGCGATGGACGATCAGCTTCTGATGCGCGAACCGGACCGCCTCGCAGATCTTCCGGAACAGCTCGAGCCGTGCCGTCTCCGACAGATTCCCGGCGCGGCAGTATTCGTCGACCGGCCGCCCGTCGACATATTCCATCACGAAAAACGGGAGTCCCTCGGCGGTCGTCCCGCCGTCGAGAAGCCGCGCGATGTACGGGTGATTGAGCGTCGCGAGGATCTCGCGCTCGCGATTGAACCGTTCGAGGATCGCGTCCGAATCCATCCCGCGCTTGATGATCTTGAGCGCGACCTGCTGGCGGAAATCCTCGCGCCCGGCGAGAAAGACGACGCCCATCCCGCCGCGTCCGAGCTCTTTTTCGATCCGGTATTTGTCGATTTTTTGGCCGATCAGCCGGCCGCTTTTGAGGTAGGAGTCGCGAACGACGCCGACGGCCGAAACGTCGTTGAGAAAATTGGCGGCCTCGTCGTGCGCCGCGACCAGCGATTCGACCTCGCGGCGAATCCGTTCGTCGGCGCAGTTTTCGTCGAGAAACGCCGCCCGCGCGGGCGGCGGCAGTTCGACCGCCGAGGAGAATAGTTTTTTGGCTTTTTCGTAATCGGCCGCCGAGATTTCCGAAAGGTTTTCGTTGTCACCCATTGTTCCCTGATCGTCTTTGAAAGAATCTGCGGCCCCGGCCGCTGAGACAATTCGCGGTGACCCGCGATTTTTTTTACTTCTTCAGCTCGCGATAGAGCCAGCTCCGCGCCATTTCCCACTCGCGCTTGACGGTCGAAACCGAAACGCCGAGCACCTCGGCCGTCTCCTCGTTGGTCAGGCCGCCGAAGAATTTGAGCTCGACGATTCCCGCCTGCCGCCCGTCGAGCGCGGCGAGCCGTTCGAGCGCCTCGTGAAGCGCGAGAATCTCGATGTCCCGCGTCTGAAAAAAGCTGACCGCGTCGTCGAGCGCGATCACCGTTTCGCCGCCGCCGCGTTTGGCGGCGTTATGCGCGACGGCGTGACTGACCAGTATCTGCCGCATCGAACGCGCCGCGATCCCGAAAAAATGCGCGCGGCTCTGCCACGATATTTCCTTTCCGCCGGCGAGCCGCAGAAACGCTTCGTGGACGAGCGCCGTCGGCTGCAAAGTGTGGTCGGCGCGAAACTCGTTGCGGAAAAGCGCGCCGGCGATCTCGCGCAGCTCGTCGTAAACGACCGGAAAGATCCGTTCCAGCGCCGCCCGGTCGCCCGCCTGCAGAATTTTCGTGATTTCGCCGGGATTTTCCATGCCGCTCGCCGAGGTATCAGCAATTTTACAATCTTTCACGGGGCTTTGAAAATTTTCTGAGCCGTTCCCGCCGATTTTTTTGCAGGTAGGTTTGGGAGACACGAATTCCCGACAGAGGATTTGGATTTATGACATCGAAAAACCACGTACAGAAGATTTTCGGCGGGCCTTTGCTCGTCCCGCTTGGCATTTTTGTTTTCTTCATCATTATGACGACCGGCAAACCCGCCGCCGCGCAGAGCTCGTGCGCGACCGCGCCGGCCGGGCTCGTCGACTGGTATCCGGGCGACGGCAGCGGCCTCGATTTTCAGGGCGGCGCGCCGCGCACTGAGCGGGCGGAGCGAATTTACGAATTGAGGGGTCATCCTTCAGGAAAAAATATGAACAGTAATTTTTGTGGCAAATGCGGCGCGACCAACGCCGGACAGCATAACTTTTGTCTGCAGTGCGGCGCGGCGCTCGGCGTCGCGAACACGCCGTCGAACGCTTCGTTCCAGTCGCCGAATGCTTTTCAGCCGCCGGCCTCGAACCAGTATCAAACGCCGCCCACGAACCGATATCAGACGCCGGCCACAAACCAGTATCAAACGCCGGTCTCGCCCTTTCAGCCGAACGCGGCGCCGCCGCCCGTTTTTCAGGCCCCGCCCGCGCCGCCGATGCCGCTGTCGCAGACCGTCGAAACGCAGAAACGCGGCTTCGGCGGGAAAATCACGGGCGTCCTCGGCGGGCTCGCCGTCGCCGGTTATTTCCTGCTCAAGGGCGGCTTCGTTTTTCTCCGGCTCGGCCGGATCGGCGGCATCGGGCTGGTCGTCGTCGCCGTTTTGATCCTCGGCCTGTGGGGCGTCATCGCGCTCATCCGGCGGGCGGGCGCCTGACGGGCGCCATCGGGCCGCTTCAGCTTTTAACCTGTCGGGAAACCTTATTCAACAGCGTCGAAACCGTTTCGAGCCGGTCGGCGTCGACTTTGCTGAGAGTTCCGTTTTTCCGCATCTCGTCCCAGAGCGCGTAGCTTTTCTGCAGCCAGTTCCGGGCTTCTTCCCGTCTCGTCGCGCTCTGCCCGATATTCGTCCGGGCGAAATCATCGCAGACTTTTCCGAGCTCGTAATAACGCATTGCCAGCCGACTCCGCAAAGGGGCGCTGACGGGCGAACCGGCAGCGAGCTCTTCGGCGATCGAGACGGATTTGCGTAAATTGTCGAGCGCCGGGCCGAAATTCCCCTCCGCCGCCAGCGCATTGCCGAGACCGGCGAGACCGATCGAAAGATACTCGCGGCCGCGGGCGTTCGCCGTGCCGGCGGCGAGCTGCTTTTCGGCGAGCTCGAGCGCGCGCCGGTAATTGCCGGCGGCCGGCTCGTAAGCGCGGCCGGCGAGCTGCGCTTCGGCGAGCAGCTCGAGGGTAAAGATCAGATCGTCCCGGGATTCCCCGCTCCCGGCGTCGGCGGCGACGAGTTTTTCGACCAGATTCAGCGCGAGCCGCGCGTTTTGCGTCGCGCCGACCGGATCGTTTTTCTGCAGCAGCCCGCGGCTCAACCCATTATAAGCGACGCCCAGACTGCGCGTGACGTGCGTGTCGTTCGGATCTTCCCGCGCCATCGCGGTCAGCGCCCCGATCGTCTGCCGGCTCAGCTCGATCGACTCGTCGATGCGGCCCTCGTCCGCGAGCGCGTAGCGCAGCGTCGCCTGATTGAAAAGAACGTGGAATCGATTCTCGGCGTTGTTCGGATCGGCGGCCGCAAGAGTGCGAAACAGGTCGGCCGCCTTCTGACAGGCTTCGAGCGCCTTCGATGTCTTTCCGACGGTCCGGTAAAGCATCCCGAGATTCGTCAGCCGGGTCGCGTAGTTTTTCCGGTAGTTCGAATTTTCAGGATCGACGGCGAGCAGCTTCTCGTCGATTGCCGTCGCTTTTTCGTAATTTTCGAGCGCGCCCGGGACGTCGCCGAGGTTCGCGTAGCTCTCCATCCCGCTGATATCGCCGATCTTCGCGTAGAGACCGGCGAGTGCGGACTGATACGACGGATCGGCCGGCGCGCCGCGCGCCAGATTTTCGCGAATCGTCTGCGCGCTTCGGTAACTGCTCAGGCCATTCGGCAGATCGTCCGCCGTGTAGTAAATATCGCCGACGCCCTCGAAGCTGTCGGCGAGCTCTTCCCGCAGTTCGACGCTCTCCGGGTCGGCGGCCGAAAGCGTCTGCCGGATCGCGAGCGATTTTTGATAACTTCGCATCGCACCGTCGGTGTCGCCGAGGTTCGCGTAGTAGGAATTCCCCTGAATCCGGCCGAGTTTGGCGTAGGCCGTCGCGAGCTCGCGGAGCAGTTCGGCGTCGCCGCCGGATTCCTCGGAAAGCTTGTTGAGATATTCGAGCGCGCGGGCGACGACCAGCCGACGCGCGGCGGTCGCGCCCGGCAGATTCTCGATCGAGTCGTGAAACTCGAACATAAATGAATTGGTAAGCTTCCGGATATCGTTAAACCGCTGTTCGGCCTTCGCGTGTTCGCGTTCCGTCCGCCGGTTCTCGCGAATCAGCACCGCCAGACCGGCGAGCAGCATTACCGTAAAAAGTGTCGCGGCCCCGACCGCCGGATAATTCCGCCGGACGAATTTTTGCGCGCGGTAGGCGAACGTATCGCGGCGCGCCGACACCGGCCGCCCGTCCAGATAGCGACGCACGTCATCCGCGAATTTGTCGACCGAGACGTAGCGCCGCGCACGGTCTTCGCGGAGAGATGTCTCGAGGACCGCCGCCAGATCGCTGTCGGGCCGGCCGCGGCCCTCCGCCGCGAGCATTTCGCCAAGCAGCTTTCCGAGACTGTAGACGTCGCTCGTCGTATCGACCGGTTCGCCGCGCAGCTGCTCGGGCGACGCATAGGCCGGGGTGAGCACTTTCTGGCGGGTCGCCGTCTCTCGCGCGTCGGGCGAATCGAGGAGCTTCGCGATCCCGAAATCGAGCAGCTTCGGCCGTCCGTCCGATGTGACAAGAATGTTTGACGGCTTCAAATCGCGGTGGATGACGAGTTTCTGATGCGCGAAGCCGACCGCTTCGCAGATCCGGCAGAACAATTCGAGCCGCCGCCGGAGCCCCGCGTCGGGTCGGCGGCAGTATTCGTCGAGCGGGACGCCGTCGACGTATTCCATAACGAAAAAAGAAACGCCGTCGGCGGTCGTGCCGCCGTCGAGAAACCGCGCGATGAAAGGATGATCGAGCGCGGCGAGAATCTCGCGCTCGCGATTGAAGCGTTCGAGGATCGCGTCCGAATCCATCCCGCGCTTGATCAGCTTGACCGCGACCCGCCGGCGAAAATCCTCATATTCGGCGAGATAGACGACGCCCATCCCGCCGCGGCCGATTTCCTTTTCGAGCCGGTATTTGTCGATTTGTCTTCCGCCCGGCCGCTCGTCGCGGTTGAGGGAATTATGGACGACGGCCGCGGCGGAAACGCCTTCGAGAAACGGGCCGGCTTTTCGGTGCGCCCTCAGCAGCGACTCGATCTCGCGCCGTAACTGCTCGTCGCCGCCGCACGCCGCCGCCAGAAAATCAGACTCTTCCTCAACCGGCCGCTCGATCGCGACGCCGAAAATTTCCTTGATTTTGTCGTACCGGTCCGGGTTGTTCTGCGTCCCCATATTTTTCAATAATCACCGCGCAGCTCGCGGTAGAGCCACGCCTTCGCCATTTCCCAGTCGCGCTTGACGGTCGCCGACGAAACTTCCAGCACGGCGGCCGTCTCGTCGATCGTGAGGCCGCCGAAAAAGCGGAGCTCGACGATCTCGGACTGCCGCCGGTCGACGGCGGCGAGCGCTTCGAGCGCCTCGTGGAGCGCGAGGATCTCGACGTCCCGTGTCGAAAAAAAACTGAGCGCTTCGTCGAGCGCGACGAACGACCGGCCGCCGCCGCGTTTTTCGGCCCGTCCGGCGACCGCGTGATTGACGAGGATCTGCCGCATCAGCCGCGCCGCGATGCAGAAAAACTGCGCGCGGTTCTGCCACGAAACGTCGTCCATATTCCCGACCAGCCGCAGATAGGCCTCGTTGACCAGCGCGGTCGGCTGCAAAGTGTGATTGACCCGGTATTCTCTGCGAAACAGGGCTTCGGCGATCCGGTGCAGCTCCCGGTAAACGATCGGCATCAGCTCTTCGAGCGCGGCGGCGTCGCCCTTTCGCAGAAGCTCGGTGATTTCCCCGCTCTTCTCCATACTTTTGTCTGAGATGTCGGTATTTTACAGAGGTTTACGGGTTTTGTCGAAAATAATTCGGGGGCCGGTGATCTTTTTCGCCCGCCGAATTTGCATCTCTTTATGAAAACCGCGCGGCGCGAACCGTCAAAAGCCGATTTTCGGGCCGGCGCGGCGGAGAAACAAGATGAAAAACCGATCCAATCTTTTATCGCTCCCGCTCGTTCTGCTCGGCGCGGCGCTGGTCTTAAGCTGCAATCTGGCGAACAATTTGAGAAGCTCGACCAACAGCGCTCAAAATACGAATCCGGCCGCGTCCAAACCCGACCCGAAAACTTTTATGCCGGCCGCGCCGGCCGGTTTTACGCGCGACGACGGCGCGACCAAGATTCGGGAAGGCGATCTGTTCGTGCACAACGGAAGCCAGGACATTACCTGCGCGCGCGCACTGACGATCAAGTATGAGGCGAACGCCGTTTATACCACTGCAGACGGCGAAAAAGTGCTGGTGTCGCGGTATCTCTTCGACTCGGCCCAGATCGCTCAAAAAGCGATCAAGTGCCAGAACGACGAGGACACCGACTTCGACGGGAAGGAGACGAAGGAAGAAATCGCGGCCGACAAATGGCGCTACAAACAGGTCGAGAAACTGACCGCCAAGAGCGGCGAACCGCTTTACATTATGCAGAACCTGCCGGTCTACCCCGCCAGCGACAGGGCCTACTGGACCGAAGGCGAGAGTCTCTACTCCGTGATCAACTACGACAAGGTGCCGTACAAAACGCACCAGACCTTCGCGCTCGCGAAAATTCTGGCGGGGGCCGCGAAATAACTTAAATCGAGTCCTGAGTCTTAAGTCTTGAGTCTTGAGTCTTTCAGCGACCGGGCCGGGTTTGTTTTTTATCGGCAGTTCTCTGCCCGCCACGGAAAACCGGCGGTGCCGGAAACGAACTTCAGACTCACGACTCAGGACTTAAGACTCAGGACTGTAATTACCTTATGAAAAACTACCGAACCGTATGCAATCTGACGATCGTCGCGCTGATCTGGTTCTGTCTCGCGTTTTCCTGTCAGAACCGCGAGCGGGCCGAAACGCCGGAAAAGCCCGGCAAAACGCCCGCCGATTCCTCCGCCCCGACGCGCCGTTCGAGAAGCTCGCCGGCGGATTCGGTCGACCTCGCCGGCACCGACTGGACGCTGCTTTCGATGACCGAAAAGGGCGCGACGCCGCGCGACAGCGGAACGACGCCGAACGTCGAGTTCTGCACGAACGGCAAGTGGGCGATCCGCCATTATTCGAGCCTCCAGGGCGGCGCGTGGGAGCAGTCCGGCGACCGGCTGACGATGCGCGACGAAAACGGCCGAACCTACGCCGACGGGACGCTCTCGCTCGACGGCGAGGTCCTGACGATCGACGACTCGGACTACACTTTCCGGCTCCGGTATCTCGGCCCGGCCGACTGCAAATAACTTCAATCGCTAAACCGTCATCCCGCCGTCGACGGCGATCGTCTGCCCGGTCACGTAGCTCGCCGCGTCCGACGCGAGAAAGACCGTCAGGCCCTTCAATTCGCCTTCATTGCCGACGCGCGGGATGACGTTCGTTTCCTGGATCGAGCGCTCGTAGATGTCGATCACGGCGTCGGCGAGGCGCGAGTGAAAAAAGCCCGGCGCGATCGCGTTGACGCGGATCCCGCGGCGGCCCCAGCTCGCGGCGAGCTCGCGCGTGAGGCCGATCAGACCGGCCTTGCTCGCGACGTAGCCGGCGTAGAACGGACCGTTCGCCGACGAGGTCAGCCCCGAGATCGAAGCGATGTTGATGATCGACCCGCCGCGCCCCTGGGCGAGCATCACGCGGCCGGCGGCCTGCGCCATCAAAAAGCAGCCGGTCAGGTTGACGTCGAGCACCTTCTGCCATTTGTCGAGCGGCATCTCCTCGGGCATCGCGCCCCACGAGATGCCGGCGTTGTTGACGAGAATATCGACGCCGCCCAGTTTTTCGACGGTTTCGCGGACGATCCGCTCGACGTCCTCCGGGTTCGAGACGTCGCCGACCGCGCCCTCGGCCGTGAAGCCGCGCCCGCGAAATTCGGCGACGGTTTCGTCGAGCCACTCGGCGCGCCGCGCGCAGAGCATCAGCCGCGCGCCGGCCTCGGCCAGCCCTTCGGCCATCTCGACGCCGATCCCGCGGCTCCCGCCGGTGACGAGCGCCGTCTTTCCGGTCAAATCGAACAATTCCTTGATGTGTTTTGCCATAATTTCGTTCGGGCCCGCGCCCTTGATTTCCAAACTCTAATACTGATCTTGCGTCGTGCCGTTTGAAGATTTACGGTTCGCGTATGAATTGAATGTTTTCCGGCGTACTGACGACCATCGGAACCCTTTCGACAATGACATTGCTGGCATCGAGACCGTAGGCTTCATCTTCACTGCTGGAAAACCATCGCCGAAGAAAGTAATATGCCCGCAAAATTAAGTTTTGTCGAAAATTCAGATCGTTCTCATAACTCAGGAACGAGCGCAACAGGACAAAGCGCAAATCGCCTTCGATATTGTATTTTTGCAGCGCCGGATGACGACTCGTGCGTTCGACTTCCTTATTTTTCTCCAAATCATTTAATACCAGTTCAAAGAAATAATTGATGCGCGGCTCGATTCTGAAACCGAGGGTGAATTTAATAAAATAAGCATCCTCTTTCGCTAACTGTTCGACCTTGTAACGCATCGCAAAAGGCGAGTCGGCGGTCTGCACGTGAATAAACCAGTAAACATCGGCGCGTTTCGGCGTTCGCTGAAGAATCGAATGGACCGTTTCCTTTTCAATTCGTTTGGATGTTTCGGAAGCCGTCAGATAAATCAGATGCGTGGCAAATTGCGGCAGGGTTTTATCATTGCTCAATTCTATCAATGTCTTCACAAATGGAGCCAGCGGCTCAAATTCGGTCAGTTTGCGCCGGTATTCTCTTCCTTTATGCCATAAGTACATCACCCCGATAAGAACCGAGCCGATTAAAATCGAAATCCATCCGCCTTCTTCAAATTTAACTAAATTAGCAGTTAAAAAGGTAGTTTCGATAGTTAAAAAGAGAGCGGTCAGCAGGAAAATCAAAATCTTATTGACGCGGCGCGTGTAAAGCCACGCGGCGATCAGCACGGTCGACATCATCATCGTCAAGGTCACGGCCAGCCCGAAGGCCGCTTCCATATATTTTGATTCTTTGAAATACAAAACCACGCCGATACATCCGATCATCAGCAGCCAATTGACCTGCGGAATATAAAGCTGACCTTTGAAATCGGTCGGATAGACGATTCTCTGGCGAAACCACAGGCTCAAACGCATCGCTTCGCCGACCAGCGTAAAGCTGCCCGAAATCAAAGCCTGACTGGCGATGATCGTCGCCAGAGTCGCGATGCCGATCGCCAGCGGGAGAATAACCGGCGGCACGATCGAGTAAAAAGGGCTGCGGTCGAGCGTAATGCCCGGATTCGCGGTGAGCCACGCCGCCTGCCCGGCATAGGATAAAATCAGGCAGATCTTAACATAAATCCAGCTCGCACGAATATTGCCGCGCCCGCAGTGTCCCATATCGGAATAGAGGGCCTCCGCCCCCGTCGTGCAAAGAAAAACGCCGCCCAACAGCCAGAAACCGCCCGGATATTCGGCCAGAAAACGATAAACATAGACCGGATTCAACGCCTTCAGAACGGCCGGATTATGACTCAGGGCCATCGCGCCGATAATCCCGATAAACGTAAACCAGAGCCCCATCACCGGACCGAAAAATCTTCCGATAACCTGCGTTCCGAATTGCTGGGCGATAAACAGCGCCACCAAGATCGCAATGACAATCGGAATTGTGTTTATTTCGGGAAAATAGATTCTGAGACCTTCGATCGCCGAGGAAACGGAAATCGGCGGCGTGATGATCCCGTCGGCAAGCAGAAAGCTGCCGCCAATAATGGCCGGAACAAGCATCCATTTGCCGAAATAACGCCGGATCAGCGTGTAAAGTGAAAAAATACCGCCTTCGCCGTGATTATCCGCATTCAAGGTAATAATGACGTACTTGAGCGTGGTCTGAAACATCAGCGTCCAGAAAATACTGGACAACGCGCCGATCACTAAAACCTCGTTGACCGTCTTTGAACCGATAACGGCCGGAAATGTGTATAGCGGCGATGTGCCGATGTCGCCATAGACAATACCAATCGCAACGAGCAATCCGGTAAAGGAAATTGTGTTCAAGTTTCCGGAGTGACTTTTGTCCGCGCTAACCATAATTTAGCAGACAGTCTAACCGAAATACCGATATCTGTCATCAGGGAAATTCCTTTAAATAAATTCGGTTCCGGCAGCCGGACGAAATTCGCGCCGGCGACGCCGATCCCGCGGCTCCCGCCGGTGACGAGCGCCGTCTTTCCGGTCAAATCGAACAATTCCTTGATGTGTTTAGCCATATCCTTAACTGTAAACTCCGTTTGCAGTTAAAGATTACAGATTACGGATCATTACTGTTAAAAAGATTGACGGTTAAAGGAAAACCGAAAAATTGCTGACTGGAGCGCGGGCATCCTCGGCCTGCCACGCCGCGCCAGCGGTGTCGAAACGTTTCAAATCCTCGACGCTGCTCGATAATGAAAAGCTTGTTCGCGCTGTCGCGCTCAGGCCGGCAGGGATGCCCGCGCTCCAGTCAGGTGGTTTCAGACCTGATTTTCAACGTGAATACCGACGGGCGGGCTGTCGTCAAATTCTTTTTAACAGTAATGATTACGGATTTCAAATTACAAATCGGGCGGCCGGATTTTTGTAATTTGAAATCTGTAATCATTGCTGTTAAAAGGATTCGATACTTGCCTCGATACTCTTTAGAATACGGCCTGCAAACGTTTAATAGGACGCTGGAAATGCGCGGATTCGGCGGATTAACGCGGACTATTTAATGGTTTGATCCGCGAAAATCCGCTCAATCCGCGCATTTCCAGCGTCCTGTTTGACTGACATTTCCACGCTCTCCCGATCTTTTTAACAACAATGGTCCGTAATCTGTAATTTTATAATCGCAAACAACCCGCAGCCGTTTTTGCGTCTCTAATGCCGATACGATTTAATAACATTATGACCAAGACACAAAAAGAACTCGCTTTTCTGCGGGATTTGTATGTTGACGACGAATGGACGCGGCGGTTTACCGAGCTGGTCGACAAGCATCTCGGGTTCGCCGACGAGCGCCGCTTTCTCTACATCAACGCCGGCACCGGCAATCACATCATCGAGCTGCGCCGGAAAATGGGCCGCGACGCCGAGGTTTGCGCCGTCTGCGAAAACGACGACACGCTGACGATCGCCCGCGACAAGGGCACGGCGACGAAAAGCGCGATCGATTTTTCCCGCCGGCGGTTCGACGACGAATCTTTCGACGCGGTGCTTGCCGACGCGAGCTTCGTCCGGCCCGAAAATCTGCAGAGTTTCGTCGACGAAGCCGCGCGCGTTGCCGAACCGGGCGGCCGCGTCGCCTTTTTCACGGTTTCCGCCGGCAGCTTCGGCGAGGTCTTCTCGCTGCTCTGGGAAGTCTTTTTCAACGAGGATCTCGGCGAGCACGGCGCCGCCGCCGAGCGGCTGATCGCGGAAATTCCGACCGTTTCGCAGATCGAGGAAACGGCCGCGCGGGCCGGTCTCGAAGACGTCGAAACGCACGTCGCGAACGAGATCTTCGAATACCAGAACGGCGCCGAATTCGTCGCCTCGCCGCTCGTCGCCGATTTTCTGCTGCCGGTCTGGCTCGAATCGCTGACCGACAAACAACGCGCCCGGGCGACGAAAAAACTCGCCGAACTCGTCGACGCCGAAGACGGCAGCCTGACCTTCCGCTTTACGGTCAAAGCGACCCTCGTCGTCGGCGAAAAAGCATAAATAAGTTCGGGAAGTTCGGGAAGTTGGTTGATTTCTTCCCGAACTTCCCGAACTTCCCGAACTTTATTTCAGCATCGGATTTTTGACCGGCGAGAGGATTTCCGCGCCGGTTTCGAAATTCGCGTCCGAGATATTGTCCGTCAGATTGACGACGAGGCTCGGGTTCGGAAAATAGTATTTCTTCGAAACGACCGTCACGACGTATGTTTCGCCGGCCGGCAGATCGTCGAAATGGTAATAGCCGAAGGCGCTCGTCTGCGTCACGCGCGGCTGTTTGAGCCCGCCGCCGGAGAGCGTCACCGTCACCCGGCCGAGACCGCGGCCGCCGTCGTAAACCGCCCCGCCGATCCCGGCGTTGGCCGCCGTCGGCGCGACGTAGAAGCCGAAATCGTAGGTGTGGTTGTTCTCGCCGTTATTGCCCGTCACGAGCGCGGCCGTAACCTGACCGCCGCCCGGCACGCCGTCCGAATCGCGGCTGTCGCCGTTCGCCGAAGCGTCCGTGTCGCGCGGCGACGGCGTTTTGCCGAACAACGCCTGGCCGGTCGTGAAATTGCTCGCCGGCAGCCGGACCTCGTATTTCGTCTGCGGGTTGACCGCGTAATTGCAGAACGTCGTGTACTGGACGACGAGCCGCGGCGCTTTCGCCGAACCGCCGCCGCCGTCGAACGACCACGCCCGGCGGAAATTGTTGGCCGCCGCGCCGCTCAGGACGAAGGCCATCGCGTTGCCGTTCGTCCAGCCCGTGCGGTTGACGACCGCCTGGACGAGCGCCGTCACATCGGTCGTCTGCGCCGCCGTTCCGACCGTCCAGCTGCCCGGGCTCCACGTCGCCGAAGCGGCGGTCGTCGGTCGCGAGCTGACGTCGTTGGCCGTCGTCGTGAAGGTCGCCGCGTTGTCGGCGTCCTGCGCCCTGATCGTGATCGTCGGGTTTCCGGTGTTGACCGTCTGCCCGTCGTCGCGCGGCGTGAATTCGAGATACGCGCTCGTCACGGACGCGTTTTTCGGGACGCCGACGCCGGTGAACCGGACGCCGACGTACTGCTGCGTGTTGCCGTCGGCGGTCAGCTCGAGGTCGGAATTGTTGATGCTGACCGAACCGTTGCCGGCGTTCTGCTCGGCGTCGTCGGCCGAGACCGCGACGCGCGTGTCGGAAGTCGCCGTGCCGCAGGCGTAAGTGCCGAGATTGGCATTGCCCGTCCCGCCGAAAATGTAATTTCCGGACGCGTCGGTCGTCGCCGCGCCGACCTGCGTGTCGACCGCGTTGTCGCTGTTGGTGTCGGCCCAGAGCTGAACGGCGACGTTCGCGATGCCGGTTTCGCTCGCGTCCTGAATGCCGTTGGCGTTTGCGTCGGTCCAGACGCGGTTGCCGATCTGGAGCGGCGCGGCTTCGCAGAGGACTTCGGTGTCGCCGACGCCGTCCGCCTTGCCGAAGGTTCCCGAATCGCTCTGCAGATAAACGTCGTACGCGCCGGTCATCGCGCCGGTCGTGTTGTTGTAGCGCTGGACGCCGGCGGTGTAGAAATTGCTGACGCGCGTGCCGGCCGAATTATACGCGACCGCGTCGTAAAAGGTCGCGACGACGTGGTTGAAGCCCGGCACCTGGACCAGTCCGCCGAGCGCGCCCTCTTCGCGGCCGTCGCCGTTCAGATCGATGTAGTATTCGCCGCCGCCCGGGCCGGCGCCGGTGCCGGCCCCGGTCGTCGTCAGACTGCCGCAACCGCCGTTGCTTTCGAAATTGAACGTCGCGCCGTTCGGGCAGGCGCGCATCAGATCGCCGTAGCCGCGATAGTAATTCGGCGTGACGACCTGATCGCCGTAGCGGTCGCGGACGCCGAGGATCATATCCGAGCCGTCGAATTCGATGTCGGTCAGCACCGGCGCGGCCCGGTTGAGGACGCCGGTGTCGTTCGCCCAGCGCTGCCAGACGGTCGATTCGGTCGTCGACAGAACGCGCCCGAAGGTCAGCGAATTGGTCGCCACGAGCGTGAAGCCGGGATTGTCGAAGCGCCAGACGTAGGCCGTCAGTTTGGCGTCGCTCGTCTCGGATTCGGCCGAGCAGACGCCGCCGACGTAGATCTGGCCGGCGCGGTCGCGGCCGAGCGCGAACGGGCGGACATCGGCCGTCGCGCAGTTGCCGCTCGACGTCGCGAGCCCGGTCGTCGGGATATTGAAGCGCGTGATCGTCGAGGAATTGAGCGCGCCGCTCGTCGGCATCACGTAGAGCCGCCGGTCGGCGAGATTGACCGCGTAGAGCTTCGTCCCGTCCTTCGACAATTTCAGACCGCCGAGACTCACTTTGCCGATCTGATCGATCGCGGTCGGGTCGGTGCCGAAATCGGTGTTGCTCGCCGGATGCGGGTTCGCGCCGGCCGTGCCCGCGCCGAAAACCGCGTTCAGATCGACGAAGACCGAGATCGCCGGCGCGGCCGCGAGCGGGTTGTCGATCTGGTAGATCGCGCCGGTGCTCTCCGCGCCGAGGCCGCCGAACCGCGCGCCGCGTTTGAGATACGAACCGGCGAAGACGCGATTCGTCAGATTGTTCCACGCGAGGCCGAAGGTCGCGCCGACGGTGTCGGCGTCGCCGATCGCGGTCGGCGCGAGCGCGCTCGTGCGCGACGGCGGAGCCGACCAGGTGCCGTTGACGTTGCCGTCCAGTTCGTCCGCGTAGCGATACGGAAACGCGACGAGCGACGGATACGTGCCGGGCCCGACGACGTAGGAGTTCGTGACGAGCCACGGCGTCGTCTGACAGAATTCCTTCGGCGCGATGACGCCGAAATCGACGTTCGCCGCGCCGCCCTCGGCGACGAAGCGGACGCTCGTCGCGTTGTTCGTGCCGGCCGCGCTCGGGAAATAACCGGCCGGCAGATTGGTGTACTCGACCCGGTAGGGGCCGGCCGGCAGCGGCGTGCCGGCGGAAGTGTTGATGCTGTAGCTGCCGTTCGCGGCGGTCGTCGCCGTCTTATTCGCGCCGTTCGGGGCGTAAACCGTGACGGTCACGCCGCTGAGACCGCCGTCGATCGCGTAGTCGGGCGCGGTGCCGGTCGTGTTGCGGACGCCGTTCATATTGTAGTCGACGTAGACCGCGCCGCTGATCGTGCCGCTCGCGCTGACGCCGTAAGCCGTTAATAACAAAGAAAAAACCGTCAGCAGACAGACTCTGACTGACAGACTTTTCAGGGGGTTCGAATTTTTTATTGACATATTTTGATTGGATTCAGAAGCGTTTTATGTCGAAAAAGCATCTGCCGCAGCCGCTTCTCGGGGAACTCGCAGGCGGAATTTCGATCGCTGATTGAACTTTCTGGTTTTTACTGGGGCAAGCGCGGGAATCGTCGATCGTTATGGAACGGATCGTGTGGGCAAGATAAAAAGTAGCAGATAACGCGAAAGCCTGTCAACGATAATTTTCGGACAAACCTTTTCATATCGGCCGGAAAACGGAAAACCTGAGCGCCGCGAAAATTTCGCGGCGGCGCGGAAAACCGCGGAAAACGCCGCGCGCCGGTTTTCCGCCCCCTCTCCGCGCCGGCGATCGGCGGCGTTTTTAATTTCTTTCGCTCCAACACTTCGAAGGACGCCGTTTTTCCCGGCACGTCGTTTGCTGAAAACCCGCCGACAGCAAGCAGGGATTTTTTTGACGAACCGCACGCTTTCGATCTCCGAATTTCTCAACCAGACGCGCAGACGGCCGATTTTTTTTCGGTTTCGGAGATTTTTTCTCATTTATGACTGGAATCATATTTTCCTTTGCAGAGCCCGATTATTCTGACGATAGAAAATCTGCTGAAACCGGTCGGACAACTTGAAAAAGCAGAAATCCGCAGGTCGACGACGAAAACCGGCAGCCAATCGAAAAATTTTAGACTGAATAATTGAGGCACATTATGAAAAAACTTTGGATACTTTTTATCGCGATTTTTGTGATGTCGTTCGCCGTTCTCGGCTGGATCGGCACGGAAATCTTCCGGCAGGCCCCGCCGATCCCGAAAGAGGTCGTCACCACCGACGGCGCGGTTCTGATCAAGGACGGCGAGGTTTCCAACGGCCAGAACGTCTGGCAGGCGATGGGCGGAATGCAGGTCGGCTCGATCTGGGGCCACGGTTCCTACGTCGCGCCCGACTGGACGGCCGACTATCTGCACCGCGAGGCGACGTTCATCCTCGACGATTTTTCGCAGAAGGAATTCGCGAAAAAATACGACGCGCTCGCGAGCGAGCAGCAGGCCGCGATGCGCCAGCGGCTGCAGGATCTAGTGCGCCGCAACACCTACGACGCGGCGGCCGGCCGGATCACGCTCGACCCGGTTCGCGCGCGGGCCTTCGAAGCGAACCTCAAATACTACACGGACGTTTTCACAAACGGCAACAAGGATTTCGCGATCCAGAAAGACGCCCAGTCCGACCCGCAGAAGCTCCGCCAGATGACCGCCTTTTTCTTCTGGACGGCGTGGGCCTCGGAAACGAACCGGCCGGGCGCGGCGATTTCATACACGAGCAATTTTCCGGCCGAGCCGCTCGTCGCCAACACCGCGACGAGCAACACGATCGTCTGGACCGGCGTCAGCGTGATCGCGCTGATCGCCGGCATCGGCGGGATGGTCTGGTTCTTCGCCGGAATGCGCAAGGAAGCCGAGACCGACGACGCGCCGCAGAGCGACCCGCTGATCGGCGCTTCGCTGACGCCCTCGCAGAAAGCGGTCGTCAAATATTTTCTCGTCGTCACGCTGCTCTTTTTATTGCAGATCGTGATGGGCATCGTGACCGCGCACTACGGCGTCGAGGGCCACGGCTTTTACGGCATCCCGCTCGCCGACTACCTGCCCTACGTCGTCACCCGGACGTGGCACACGCAGCTCGGCATCTTCTGGATCGCGACCGCGTGGCTCGCCGCCGGTCTGTTCGTCGGCCCGTTCGTCTGCGGCTATGAGCCGAAATGGCAGAAGCTCGGCGTCGACGCGCTCTTCGGCGCGCTGCTCATCGTCGTCCTCGGCTCGATGGGCGGCCAGTGGATGAGCGTGATGCACAAGCTCAACGGCGATATGTGGTTCTGGTTCGGCCATCAGGGCTACGAATACGTCGATCTCGGCCGCGTCTGGCAGGCCGCGCTCTTCGTCGGGCTGCTGCTCTGGTTCTTCCTGATCGCGCGGACGTCGATACCGGTTTTGAAAAAGGCGGGCGAGAGCAAGAACCTGCTGCTGCTCTATCTCTTTTCGACCGCCGGCATCGCGATGTTTTACGCGCCGGGCCTGTTCTGGGGAATGAAGTCGAACATCTCGGTCGTCGAATACTGGCGCTGGTGGGTCGTCCATCTCTGGGTCGAGGGCTTTTTCGAGGTCTTCGCGACGGTCGTGATCGCGTTCCTCTTCGCGAAGATCGGCGTCATCAACCCGAAGACGGCCGCCAAATCCTCGCTGCTGACCGGCGCGATCTATCTGTCGGGCGGCATCATCGGCACCTGTCACCACCTTTATTTCGCGGGCACGCCGACCTCGGCGCTCGCGTTCGGCTCGGTCTTCTCGGCTTTGGAGATCGTCCCGCTCGCGCTCGTCGGCTTCGAAGCGTGGGAGAACATTCACCGCAAATCGGTCCGGCCGTGGCTCGCGCAGTATAAATGGGTGATCAACTTCTTTATCGCGGTCGCCTTCTGGAACCTCGTCGGCGCGGGCATCTTCGGCTTTATGATCAACCCGCCGATCGCGCTCTACTATATGCAGGGGCTCAACACGACGGCCGTCCACGGCCACGGCGCGCTCTACGGCGTCTACGGCACGCTCGGCCTCGCGCTGATGCTCTTCTGCCTGCGGGCGATGCAGCCCGAGCGCGTCTGGAACGAAAAGCTCCTCGCGTTCGCTTTCTGGACGATCAACGGCGGAATGCTCCTGATGATGGTCGGCAGCCTGCTGCCGATCGGCCTGATGCAGACGCTCGAATCGGTCCAGCACGGCTACTGGTCGGCCCGGAGCGCCGAATTTATGCAGACGCCGCTGATGCAGAACCTCCGCTGGGCGCGCGTCATCGGCGACACGATCTTCGGGATCGGCGCCTTCGCGTTCGTCTGGTTCGCGCTCGGTCTGATGCTCCGCCGGCCGAAACCGGAAGCGATCCCGGCCGGACTACCGGCCGAAGCGTAAATTTTTTCGAGCAAGGGGCAAAAGCGGGAGAGAAAAATGAATCCAATGAAGGAAGACGGCTAAAGGAGCTTCGGCTTCTTTCCGACGGAAAGAAAATCCGAAATCCGAAATCCGAAATCGATCCGTTTTTCTCTTCCCGCAGTTCGAAAAAACCGGCGCAGGCCCGCGGGCCTGCGCCTTGCCAATTTTTATTTTGACCGAATTTCGGGTAAAGTAGCGTTACCCGAAAATTACACCGGACGCCCCCGCGTCCCGCGCCCCCCGAAATTGAGCTATGCGTGATATTGAGAGCCGAAGCGACATCGACGAGCTGGTGGCGGATTTTTACCGGAAAGCCCTCAGGGACAACCTGATCGGCTATATTTTTACGGACGTCGCCGAAATCGACATCGAGGATCACCTGCCGGTGATCGGCGATTTCTGGGAGATGATCCTGTTCGGGACGGTCAGTTTTCAGACGACCTACCAGCGCAGTCCGATGCAGACGCACCGCGACCTGAACTCGCGGGAAACCCTCAGGACCGAGCATTTCGGCCGCTGGGTCAAGCTGTTCTGCGAAACGGTCGACGAGAAATTCAAGGGCGATAACGCGACGCTCGTCAAGGTCCGCGCCTTTTCGATCGCCGAGACGATGCGGCTCAAATTCAGTTCAAAAACCGCCGCAGGCGTTCCGGTTGTTCGAGAATGATCTTGCCGCGGTCGATCCGGACGAGTTTTTTTTCGGCCAGTTTACGGATCACGCGGATCGTCGTCTCGGTCGTCAGACCGGCCATTTCGGCGATGTCCTGACGGCGGAGCGAGATCTTCACCGAATTTTCCGACCCGTCCTTTTCGGCCAGTCTGAGCAGCACGTTGCCGACGCGCTGTTCGGGCGAGGCCGTCGCGAGGTTCTTGATCGTCGCCGTCTTTTCGCGGAGCATCTCGCAGGTCCACGCGATCACCGCGAACGCGAACTCGCTCGATTCGCGCAGGAGCCGCAGAAAATCGGGCCGGTACAAAAGCAGCAGCGTCGTCTCCTCCATCGCGACCGCCGTCGACGGATACGGCGCGCCGTCGAAGACCGGCGGAATCGCGAACATCTCGCCGCTCTCGAAAATCCCGATGATCACCTCTTTATCGACGTCCGGATACCGGACCATCTTGATCCGCCCGCGCTCGACGATCGGCAGAAAGTCCGACCGGTCGCCCTCGGAAAAGATGATCTGATTTTCGGAATAAGATTTCCGCCGCGCGAGTTTTCGCAGCGCCGCGAGAAAATCAAGGTCGGTCGATTCAAGCAGCTTCATAGGATTTCGGATTTCGGATTTCGGATTTCGGATTGCTCGGAATTCGAATGTTTCGGTTTCGACGATCGCTTCCGACACGAAACCAATCCGAAATCCGAAATCCGAAATCCGAAATCCTAAAAGTTTTCTTCGAACCGTTCTTCGCTCAGAACTTCGAAGAGACCGGCGGCGGCTTCTTTGGAAACCTGTTTTTTGGCGGGAATTTCGAGAATCCGGATCTTCGTCAGACGGTCGCGCCGCCGGATCTCGAGCTCGTCGCCGGCCTTCACTTCCTTCGACGATTTGGCCCTGACGCCCCCGACCCTGATCCGTCCGGCATCGCAAAACTCCTGCGCCAGCGTCCGGCGCGGGATCAGGCGGCTTGTTTTGAGAAAAAGATCGAGACGCATTGGTTGTCGGGAATTGTCTGTTTTGAAATAAGAAGAGGAGAAGAGGAGAAGAGGAGAAGAGGAGACAAACAACCTGCTTCAAACAATTTAATTCATCTCAAAAAATCCAGACGTCGGCCGGTGTGGCGCCGTCCCCTCTTCTCCTCTTCTCCTCTTCTCTCTTAATTACTAGGTTTCTTCTCGTCTGGCTTGACCTCGGCCGAGAGGAGCGGCGAGACGAGCGGGCGATAGGTGTCGTTGACCTTGATGTAGGCCTCGGCGCGGAGCGTGACGAGAAATTCGCGGCGTTTGTCGGCCATCACTTCCATCGTCATCGCCTGGCGGATCTCGGACTCGTCGAAGACCGATTCCTTGGTCGCTTCCTTGCGGTCGTCGACGCGGAAAATCTCGATGCCCTCGACCGTTTCGACCGGGTCGGAAATGCCGCCGACCTTGGTCGCGGCGATCGGCGCGACGAATTTTTCGCTGATCTGCTTGAGCTGGGGAACGGTGATCGTGCCGACGCTGCCCTTGGTGTCCCGGACGTCCTGCCGGTCGGAATTATCGATCGCGGTCTTCGCGAAATCGGCGCCGCCGCGCAATTGCTGGACGAGCAGTTTGGCCTTGTCGCGGACGGCGTTCTCGTCACGGCCGGCAAAGCTCAGAAAGATCTCCGACAGCGTCAGCGTTTCCGGCTTCGTGAATTTATCCTTGTGCTTTTCGTAATAAGCTTTGATCTCGGAAGCCTTCCAGCCCCAGTAAACCTTCCCGCCGACCTCGCGCTGAAAGACCGCGTCCTTGATATACTGCCGCCGCAGATTTTCCTTGAATTCCTGCGGATCGACTTTTTCCCGCAGCATCAGCTCGTAGAGCGCGTCGAGCGACTTGATGTTCTGCTGCTTCATAATATCGCTCAGCCGCTGGTTGACGAAGGCGTCGGCGTCGGCGTCGGCGCCGATCTCCTTGCCCTTCTGCAGGATCAGCTCCTCGTTGATGATGTTGGCGATCAGCTCGCCCTGTTTGGCCTGGACCTCGGCCGTCGCCTGTTCGCGCGTCTTGCCCTCGGCGACCATCGCGTCGGCGACCGTGTTCATCTCGCGCTTGATGCGCGAAAGCGTGATCACGCCGTCGTTGACCTGCGCGACGACCTCGTCGACGACCTTCAGCTCGCTTTCCTGCGCGAACGCGGTCAGCCCGGACACCAACAAAACGGCAATCGGAAAAATTGCGGAGCGAATATATCTCACTGTTTTACTCCTTGAAAAAAAACTCATTCGGAAATCTTATGTTTATTACGTGATTTATGCAACTTGTGGTTTTGATGCCGAAAAGGGATTCCGCGTTTCTCGACGATTAAAAAATTGTGGAACGGCGGATAATTGGACGTTTTTTTAAATAAGAAAGGTTCGGAATTCGGATTTCGGATTTCGGATTTCGGATCGGTTTCCCGGTGTGTAAACTTCGGCTTTTTCCTGAGTTTTGGGGGATTTGAGGCGGTTTGAACGGACTGCCGGCGTGGTCGGATGAAGAAGAAATGTCCTTATTGTCAGCTTGTTAATTTCGCGGCCGCCGAGGTCTGCCGGCGGTGCGGGGGCGATCTCGTCGCGGTCGCGACGATCGAATCGGCGGACGCGCCGCGCTCGTTTTTCCGGTCGAAGCTGTTCGTCCGCGGCGGCGGGCTGCTCGCGTCGATCCTGATCGCGCTGTTCGGTTTTTATATGACGCTGCTCGTCTCGGCCAAACGGCTCGGCTACGAAGAGAAAAAGACGGTCGACCGCGCGATCCTGATCCTCGACGACAAGGGCTTCGACGGCGAGGTCCGGCTGCTCCGCTTTCTGACCGCCTACCGCGCGACCGACAACTGGCTCAACGCCTCGACGCGCGAGGAAAACGCCTACGCCGCGACCAATTTCCCGTTCGAGATTATGACGATCTATCCCGATTTCTTCCAGTATCCGGCCGACGACCTCGAACGCGCCGCGATCCTCCTGCACGAAGCCCAGCATCTCAAGGGCGCGGACGAAAAACAGGCCTACGAATACGTCTGGAAAAACCGTCAGCGGCTCGGCTGGACGCGGGCCGCCTACGGCAATTCGGTCGTCTGGCGCAGCGTCCGCAAACAGACCCGCGAGCTCGCCCCCGACCTCTTCACCTGCAAAGGCCGCGATTTCGACGACTGCACGGAATTATAGTTTGGGAAGTTTGGGAAGTTGGTTGATTCCTCCGAAACTCCAGAACTGTTCGGTACGATCATTGCTCAAAAGCGCTTTTAATAATTTTTGCGACAAACCGCCGCCAAATTTGCCGCTAAATGAAAAGACCGGCCGCCGAGCGGTTGTTTTTTGATCCACTAAAAACACGAAAAACACTAAAAGGACACGAAAGAAATTTAGTGTTTTTGGTGTTTTTGGTGGATAAAAACCGGCTGTTCGCCAACTAGCAAAAATCCCGCGGCGTGAGGCCGGTCTTGCGGCGGAAATGATGCGTGAAATGGGCGGGCGTCGAAAAGCCGAGCAGGTAGGCGATCTCGGTGATCGTCATATCGCCTTTCCGGAGCAGCTCTTTGGCCCGCTCGATGCGCTGGCCGATGACGTACTGGTGCGGCGTCAGGCCGGTCGACTGCTTGAACATCCGCAGAAAATGATACTCGCTCAGCCCGGCCGCGGCGGCCAGCACCTTGAGCGACAGATCTTCCGACAAATCGCTTTCGATCAGATCGAGCACGAGCGCGAGCTTTTTGTTCGTCAGGCCGTTGACGTAGCGCCGGGCGGGCGGCTGGCGGGCGGACGAATACTCGCGAATGAGCTGGACGGCGAGCAGGTTGGCGAGCGAATCGGCGTAGAGATTCGTCGCGACCGCGTCGCCGCGCTGCAATTCGTCGAAGGCCATCCGCGCGAGCGATTCGATCGCCGGCGAGCGCGATTCGAGCGTCGGCACGATCTCGATCCTGTCGGGGTCGAGATCCGCGCCGGCGGCGACGCTTTTGACGAAACCGGGTTCGAGATGCAGATAGACGTCGTCCTGCTCGACCTCGTCGTACCACGAGCGGAGCGCGGTCGCCGCCGGGATCACGGCGACGCTGCCGGCCGTCTGGAGAATGTTGTAGTTGCGGCCCGAGAGCAGCGACTGCTGGCGCGACGGCGCGCCCATATAAACGGTGATCAGGTGAAAGGTCAGTTTACCGGGCGTGATGACCGATTCGCGAACGTGATGGCGGTTGCGGATGATCTTCAGGTTCCGCCAGCGGTCGCGGCTGTTGACGATCCAGTCGCCGCGCCAGTTGTGGCCGGACTGGGCCCGCCCCTCGTCGATTTTCGGTCTTGTCGGTGGATCGATCGTTGCTCCTCGC
This sequence comes from Acidobacteriota bacterium, assembly GCA_018269075.1. GTDB lineage: Bacteria > Acidobacteriota > Blastocatellia > Pyrinomonadales > Pyrinomonadaceae > JAFDVJ01. The sequence goes on along the minus strand of JAFDVJ010000032.1, from coordinate 39,612 downwards.
ATCATCGGTGATTCTCGCTTCGAATACTGCCCCGCTCTCGTCGTTATCGTTAAATTTCGAAAAGTGAAGCGTTTTCAGATTTTATACCAACCGGACGGGATTTCCGCAAGATTCTGCGGAAATTAGCAATTTTTTGATAGTTTCGGCCGGCGGCCCGTGTTAATTTTACCTTAATGATCCAGCTTTCGTCCCGTTCGGCTGCCCCGAAAAAAGCCACCGGAAAAGGTGCCCTATGAAACGATTCACACTTAACGAAAATAAATCTTTGCGCGGCGTCTCGACGCTCGACGTCGCCCTCAAAAACGTCCGCGCGCTCGGTTTGCTGCTGGCGGCGATGCTGTTCTTCGGCAATGCCGTCTATGGCGGCCACAGCACGCTCGATCTGGTCGATCCGGCCTTCAACCCGCAGATCCAGACCAATTCGTTCAGGCAGAAGGAGGTTCAACAGATCATCCGGCTGCCGAACGGGAAAAATCTGGCGTTCGGCAGCTTCAACAACTACAACCGGCAGCCGGTCAGCGGACTCGTCCGGCTCAACGCCGACGGGACGCTCGACCAGACCTTCAACAATTTTCTGCTCGCGCCGGACAGTCAGCCGCCGAGCTTCGTCGTCCCGCAGCCCGACGGCAGAATCCTCGTCGGCTGCTGCTTTACGCTCAACGGCCAGACCGCGACCGCGCCGAAGCTGATCCGGCTGACCGCCGACGGGCAGTTCGATGCGTCGTTCACCGCCGATCTCGGCCTCGAAGATCTCGGCGCGCCGCTGATCAACAGTGTCGCCGCCGACGCGGCCGGCCGCGTGCTGGTCAGCGGATTTTTCCGGTTCAGCGTCAACGGGACGCCGACGACGGTCTGGATGATCCGGCTCAATCCCGACGGCTCGCGCGACGCGTCCTTCAACTACACGCTGCCGTACAGCCCGAACCGATTCGCCCTTCAAAACGACAAGATCGTGATCTCGAACGAAAGCGGCTCGCCGCGATCCGTTCAGAGACTCAACGCCGACGGCTCGCTCGACGACACGTTCACGCCGACGGTAATTTCCGACTCGACCCGTCAAATATTCATCCGGCCCGACCGTAAAATCGTCGTCGCGACCTATTCCGCCATCATCCGTCTGGCCGAAAACGGCGGCCCCGACCCGACGTTTCAAACGATCGCGCTGAGCGCTTCGCTGCTCAAAGCTGATCTCGCGGACGACGGCCGGATCACCGTCCTGATCAGCTCGGCGCAGAACGGCAGCTTGCGCGAACGGATCATCCGCTATCTGCCGGACGGCCCGGCCGATCCGTCGTTCACGCCGTACGTCAACACCAGCAGCCTCTATTTCCTGAATTGTTTCGCGACCCAGGCCGACGGCAGCGTCTGGCTCGGCGACTACCTGTTCAATGTGCCGCCGCAGCTTCTGAATACATTCATCCGGCTGCTGCCGACGGGCGCGCCCGACCCGACGTTCAATCCCGGCGGAACCGGCTTTCAGAACATTCTGCCGGGCTCGATCAGCGCGATCGCCGTCCAGCCCGACAACAAGATCATCATCGGCGGACTCTTCAACGAGGTCGACGGCACGCCGCGCTTCCGGCTCGCCCGGATCAACCCCGATTCGACGATCGATCCGACCTTCAACATCAGCACGAGCGGCACGTCGTATTATTTCAACTATATCAGCACGGTCACGAGGATCATTCTCCAGCCGGACGGCAAGCTCCTCGTGGCGGGCGAATTCGAATATGTCCCCGCTTCCGGCTACAACCGGCTGCTCGTCCGGCTCAACCCCGACGGCAGCATCGACCCGACCTTCAACCACACGCTCTCGCTCCGGTCGCAGTCCGTCCTGCCGGCGCTCCAGGACGACGGGAAGATCGTCGTCGGCCGTCAGCGCGACACCGTCTATATGACCGAAAACACGCCCGTCCGGCTCAACCCGAACGGGTCGAGGGACACCGCGTTCACCCCGAACATCTACAGCACGAGAGGCTACGTGACGGTGCTCGGGGTGACGATCCAGCCGGACGGAAAGATCCTGATCTCGGGCGTCTGGGGAGAAGGAATGGGCAACGGCAGCTTTATCGTGCGGCTCAATCCGGACGGCAGCCCCGACCCGGCGTTTCAGACCAACGAGGAAAACGGCCGGCGAATCAGCAATCCGACCGTCCTGCCGAACGGCAAGATCCTGATCGTCAAGGATGCGCTCGACACGGCGAGCGGCCGCTACCTGAGCACGATCGTCCGGCTCAACCCGGACGGCAGTCCCGACCCGGTCTTCAACGCCGGCACCGGCACCGACGGCCGGATCGACGCGATCCTGCCGCTCGCCAACGGAAAGATAATGGCCGGCGGCAAGTTCGCGACCTTCAACGGCGTGCCGCGGCAGAATCTGGCGCAGCTCACCGCCGACGGCGTGCCGGTCGCGGTCACCTACGATCTCAACGACGAGGTGCTGAGCCTCGCCGTCGACGGCGACGGCCGCCTGCTCGTCGGCGGCATCTTCACGGTCGTCAACGCCAACGGCGCGGGCGCGCCCCGTTCTTATCTGGCCCGGCTGATCGACTCGGCGACGCAGAACGCGCGCTTCGATTTCGACGGCGACGGGCGCTCGGACTACGGCGTCTTCCGGCCGGCCGACGGAATGTGGCGAATCTCGAACAGCTTCAGCGCGCGGACCTCGGACATCCGGTTCGGGACGGGCGGCGACATCCCGATTCCCGGCGATTTCGACAACGACGGTCTCGCCGACGCCGCCGTTTTCCGGCCGTCGAACGGCGTCTGGTATCTGCTCCGCTCGCGCGACGGCTTCGGCGCGCTCCACTGGGGCGCGGCCGGCGACATCCCCGTTTCCGGCGACTACGACGGCGACGGCAAGGCCGATTTCGCGGTCTGGCGGCCCTCGACCGCGGTCTGGTACATCCTGCCGAGCGCGAATCAGCAGCCGATTATCGTCAAATTCGGCCTGCCCGACGACATCCCGCTGCCGGCCGCCGATTTCGACGGCGACGGCAAAACGGACATCGCCGTCTGGCGCGCGCTCGACGGCAACTTCTACTGGCTCGCGAGCGGCTCGAACAACCAGTTTCGCGCCGTCCATTTCGGCGACAAGGACGACATCCCGGCGGCCGCCGACTATAACGGCGACGGCCGGACCGACCTCGTCGTCTACCGGCCGCTCGAAGGCAACTGGTACGAGTATTTATCGACGGCGGGCGGCGGCTACAGCTTCGCGGTCGTCCGGTTCGGCCTCGACGGCGACGTGCCGGTCGCGGCCGACTACGACGGCGACGGCCGAACCGACATCGCCGTGCGGCGCGGAAATCAATGGCATATTCTCCGCTCGACGCAGGGCTATGCCGCGTTCGTCTTCGGCGACAATACCGACACGCCGGTCGCCGCGCTGCCGCGGCCGTGACGAACTTTCAAATCTTGAATCCCGAGTTCCGGCGTCCGGTCGAACGGTCGTTTGTGCCGAAGTCTTTTACCTCTCGCCGGCCGGTCATCCTCAACGAAGGGCCCGGGATTCAAGTCCCTTTTTTAACGCGAAGACGCGAAGACGCAAAGGATTTTCGGGGACGGCTTCGATCGCGACAGGCCCTCTTCATCGCCGCCGATCTTTCGGTGACGAATACCCGATCAGCCAAACAACCCTCCAAATCCTTGCGTCTTCACGCCTTCGCGCCTTCGCGTTAAAACCCAAACAACCCTGAAAATCTTCGCGCCCTCGCGTTAAAAAGAAAACGGCGCGCCCGCCGGACACGCCGTTTTCGTTAAATTATTACCGAAGATTTATTGCTCTTCGTCCTCGTCCTCGTCGAAATCGCCGTCCTCGCCGAATTCCCAGCCGTCGTAAGAGGCGAGCCCGTTGTCGTCGGCGAGCTTCTGCAGCTCGACGTTGCGGGCGGCGAGCGATTCGGGCGTGTGCCGCTCGACGCGGTCGAGCTGCAGCATATATTCGCCCGTCGGCTCGTCCGATTCCTCGTCGCCGAGCTCGAAGATGCCGATAAAGTCGTAGCCCTGCTTTTCGAGATCGAGCCCGATCTGTTCGAGCTTGTCGATATCCGTATCGACGAAATAGTAGCTGAAGAGCATCTCCTCGTCGAGATTCCAGCCGTCCTCGCGGCGGGCCGTCTCGAAGATCTCGCGAATGCCGTCCAATTGTGATTCAACCGTATTAAAATCCATTTATGATTCCCCCAAAAAATAAACTGCGGACGTCATTCGAACGGGAATCAGTTGAGCTTGCCCCAGATTCTGCCCGTCCGGAAATCGGCCGTGATAATCATTTTAGCAATCAAATCGCAATTGAGCATTCCGCCGCAGATCATTTTCAGTTTGGGAAGTTTGGGAAGTTTGGGAAGTTCGGTGAGCACGCGACGCGGACTGGAGCGCAAGCGTCCCGCTTGCCATGCGTTTGAAAAACGCACCAACGTTTCGCTTTCTTTAAAGCTTGAAACAAAGAGAATCGTTCGTTCGCGCTAACGCGCTCATAGCAAGCGGGACGCTTGCGCTCCAGTCCGCTTCGCGCTCTACCCAAACTTCCTAAACTTCCCCAACTTCCTCAACTTCCCCAACTTCTTTGGTCAGCGGGCGCATATGCGGGAAGAGGATCACGTCGCGGATCGAGTGGCGATTCGTCAGCAGCATCACCAGCCGGTCGATGCCGATGCCGATGCCGGCGGCCGGCGGCATCCCGTAAGAAAGGGCGCGGATATAGTCCTCGTCCAGCACCATCGCCTCGTGGTCGCCCGATTCGCGCGCCTTCTGCTGATCGACGAAGCGTTCGTACTGCTCCTGCGGGTCGTTGAGCTCGGAAAAGCCGTTCGCGCATTCCATCCCGTTGATAAAAAGCTCGAACCGCTCGGCGAGCTGCGGGTTTTCGGGATTCGCCTTCGAGAGCGGCGAGATCGATTTCGGGTAATCGACGATGAACGTCGGCTGGATCAGATTTTCCTCGACGTGGTCTTCGAACAGTTCGACGATGTTCGCGTCGGTGATCTCGACCGCGCCGACGTCGCCGTAGCGGAGGATCGCGTCCTTCATCGAGAGCCGTTCGAACTTCGAAAAATCGATCTCCCGGCCGTCGAACACGACCAGATGGCTGCCGGCCGTCGCCTTTTCGACCGATTCCCGGATCATCGCCTCGGCAAAGTCCATCATCCCGTTGACGTCCATATAGGCGCAGTAGAATTCGAGCATCGTAAACTCGGGATTGTGCTTGTGCGAGAGGCCCTCGTTGCGGAAATTGCGGTTCAGCTCGTAAACCTTTTCAAAACCGCCGACGGTCAGGCGCTTGAGATACAGTTCGGGCGCGATCCGCGCATAGAGCGGGATGTCGAGCGCGTTGTGATACGTCTCGAACGGCGTCGCCGCCGCGCCGGTCGCCTTCGGCGAGAGCATCGGCGTTTCGACCTCGATATAGCCGGCGTCGTCGAGGAACCGCCGCATCCCCGAAATCAGCCGGGCGCGGCGCTCGAAGACCTCGCGCGTCGTCAATCCGTCGTGCTCGACCTGCAAACTCGACGCGATCAGGTCGGCGTAGCGGTAGCGCCGCCGGAGCTCCGGGTCGGCGATGCCGTGCATCTTGTCGGGCATCGGCAGCAGCGCCTTCGAGAGAAACTGGAGCTTTTCGACGTGGATCGACAATTCGCCGGTGTTCGTCAGGAACAGAAACCCCTCGACGCCGACGAAATCGCCGCCGTCGAGCAGTTTGAACAATTCCCACCCGTCGACCGCTTCGGGCGCGGGCGTCTGGTTCGGCGGCTCGCCGGCCGGCGTCAGCTTGCCGTTGAAGACGCCCTGCACGTCGTCGCGGCGGACGTAGATCTGGAGCCGGTGCTTGCCGTCCGAAAGATGCACGAACGCGGCCTTGCCCATCGTCCGCGGCGTCGTCGTCAACCGTCCCGAGACGCGCGCCGTCCCGTAAAACTTCAATTTTTTGTTGAGCGCGTCCTTCAAAACCGGATCGGGCCGCGCGCCCTCGGCGAGCGTCCCGATGTGCGATTTGATCTCGGCGAGCACTTCGGCGACCGGCTTGAAAGCGAGCAGGTTCGAGATCGCGTCTTCCTGATCGGAAATCCGCGAGCGGTCGAATTTGTTCGGGTAGGAATTGCCGACGAGCGCTTCGAGCGCCCGCAGATGCTCGACGCGCGCCGCGACCTGATCGTTTTCCTCGATGATCCCGGCCGCGATGATGGTTTCGGTTCGTGTGTTTGCGATTGACATAATTTTATCGGGCTTCGGTCTTTGATCTTTGATTTTGGTCTTCAGTTCAAAGGTCAAAGTTCAAAGACCGAAGATCAAAGGCCGGCATAAGTAAAAAATTATAGTTGATCCCGCTTTCAATTGAAAAACAGCCAGTGAAAATTTTCCCAAACCCGGTCGATTCGTCCGCAGACGATGACCGCCCGAACCGGAAAAATCCGAAATCCGAAATCCGAAATCCGAAATTGAAAACCGCTGTTTTTCGTGCGAAAGTGAAAACAGTATGACTTTGCAAATCGGAGACACATTTACAACCACGAAAGAAGTTACGGACGAACTGGTCCGAAAATTCGCCGACGTTTCGGGCGATTTCAACCCGCTTCATCTCGACGACGAATTCGCCTCGAAAACCCGTTTCGGCCGCCGGATCGCGCACGGGATGCTCGGCGCGTCGTTCATCTCGGCCGTCCTCGGCTGGGAGCTGCGCGACTACAAGGTCGTTTATCTCAGCCAGACGCTCAAATTCACCGCGCCGGTCTTTCTCGGCGACACCGTCACGGCGAAAGCGACGGTGCGCGAGATCCGCGACGACAAACCCGTCGTGACGATCGACACGACCTGCGAAAACCAGAACGGCGAAACCGTCATCACGGGCGAAGCGAAGATTATGATACTACCCTGAGCGATTGCGGATTTCGGATTTCGGATTTCGGATTGGTTTCGGGGCGGCGGCGCGCGGTGAAAACGGGAGTTTAATTCCGGCCAGCGTTCCGGCGACTTCGGATAATGCTCCGGCGACTTCGGATAATGCTCCGGCGACTTCGGATAATGCTCCGGCGACTTCGGATAATGCTCCGGCAACATCAGATATCGCTCCGGCGACTTCAGATATCGCTCCGGAAACTTCAGATAATGCTCCGGCGACTTCAGATATCGTTCGGGAAACTTCAGATATTGTTCCGGCGACTTCAGATATCGTTCCGGCGACTTCGGATTTCGTTCCGGCGACTTCCGATTTTCGGGCGGCGACCGGGGATTACGGGAAAAGCGCGGGCGTTTTTCGATCGGCCGAAAGCGAAAGCCGCCGGACGGGATAAATCTATCATCTGTCATCTGTCATCTTTCATCTATTCCGAAGTTTCCGGCTCCGGCAATCGTTTCCTTTCGAAACGCCAGCGACTTGCCCTCGTTTCCCGGCCGTTTTTCGCCGTCCCGCTCCGGCTGCCGTCGAGCCGCCGGCCGAACCGAATTTGCCGCCCACCGAATTCCCCGCTCTTTCCATCTCTGCGTCTCCGCGTCTTCGCGCCTTCGCGTTAAAACCGTCTTCGAACGTGCATCCGCCGCCGAATTTTCTTAAACTTATCCAATGAACTTTGCGACCGCCGAATCGACCGAGCTCAACCGACTGCGCGACGAAATCCGCCGCGGGACGCGCGTCGTGAGTCTCGGCGGCCTCACTTCGACCGCCGCCAAAGCGTTCGTTCTCGCCCATTTGCAGGCGCAGACCGCGAAGACTTTCGTGATCGTCGCCGACTCCAACCGCGAGCTCGAAAACTGGGAATGCGACCTCGATTTCTGGACGACCCAGAGAAAAAACGCCACCGCCTCAAAAAAACCCGACTCTCCACTCTCCACTCTCCACTCTCCACTCCTGGTCCTGCCCGCCTTCGAATCCGACATCTATTCCGGCATCTCGCCGCACGCCGAAACTTTGGAGCGCCGCGCGCTCTCGCTCTGGCGGATGACGTTCGCACAGCCCGACTTTCTGATCGTCGCGGCGAAATCGCTCGTCACGAAAACCGTCGCGCCCAAAGAAATGCTCGCGCTCGGCGCGGTTTTGAAGCGCGACGCCGATTTCGCGCCCGAAACGCTGATCGAAAAGCTCGTCGCCGCCGGCTACGTCCGCGAGGAGCCGCTCAAGAACGTCGGCGAGTTTTCGGTGCGCGGCGGCATCGTCGACGTCTGGTCGCCGGCCGCGCCGAATCCGGTGCGCCTCGAGTTCTTCGGCGACACGGTCGACTCGATCCGCGAGTTCGACGCCGCCACGCAATTGTCGATCGGGCAGCTGAAAGAGATCGCGATCGCGCCGATGCGCGAATTCGCCGCACAGTCGCAGGATTTTACCGACTGGGCTTTTTTCGCGCGCGAGCGTTTTCCGGACGAAAAGCAGGCCCGCGCCGTCCGCGACCGGACGGATTTCGCCGACGAGGGCGAATCGTTCTCGGGCTGGGAATTTCTGCTGCCGCTCGTCAAGCCGCGCGAAGCCGCGGTCTTCGATTATCTGAAAGACGCCGTCTTCGTCATCGACGAGCCGCCGGTCATCGAACAGACGCTCGGCGCGTTTTACGAGACGCTCGCCAAACGCTTTCGCGAAACCATCGAAACCGGCGAGATCGGCCTCGAACCGTCGGAGTTGTTCTTAGACGGCGAGGAGCTCCGCGCCCGATTCGAAAACAAGCCGCGCCTGGAGCTCCGCGTCCTCGGCAAAAGCGCCGCCCAAACGGGCGAAAACCTCGAATTCGAAAATGAATTGCCGGCCGACTTCAACTTAACCGCGACCGCCGCCGGCGATGCCGATCCGGCTCGTGAAACCCGAAATCCGAAATCCGAAATCCGAAATCCGAAATTCCCATTGTTTTTATTTCCGACCGCCGAGATCGCCGTCGAGTACGACGTCGGCGCGCGCGCGACGCGGCGGTTTCACGGCAATCTCCGCGATTTCGCCGCCGATCTCAAAACGAAGCTCGACGGCCGCGGCCCGAAGTCCGAAGATCGGAGATTTTTCGTCCTCCAGTCGCACGGGCTCGCCGAGCGTTTGTTCGAGATCCTCCGCGACTACGACGTTTCGGTCGCGCCCGAGACGCTGCTCGTCGGCGATCTCTCAGCCGGTTTCGAGATCCCGTCGCTGAAGCTCACCGTCCAGACCGAGACCGACATCTTCGGCGAAACGACGCAGGCCGAATATCAGAAGCCAAAGGCCGCGAACCGCCCGTCGAAGACCGCGCTCGGCGCGTTCATCTCCGACTTTCGCGATCTCAAGGCCGGCGATTACGTCGTCCACGTCGACCACGGCATCGGCCGGTTCGAGGGTTTGCAAACGATCGCCGCGCAGGGCCAGGAGCGCGAATTTATGCTCCTGATCTACGCCGACAACACGAAATTGTTCGTCCCGGTCGAACGGCTCGACCTCGTCTCGCGCTACTCGTCGGGCGAGGCGACGCAGCCGGCGCTCGACCGGCTCGGCGGTCTCGGCTGGCAGAAAACCAAAGCCCGCGCGAAGCGCGCGATGCGCGATATGGCCGACGAGCTGCTGCGCCTCTACGCCGAACGCAAGCTCGTCAAGGGCTTTGCGTTCTCGCCCGACGCGCCGTGGCAGAAGGAGTTCGAGGACGCTTTTCCCTACACGCTCACCGAAGATCAGGCGAAGGCGATCGACGACACCAAGGACGATATGCAGACCGACGTCCCGATGGACCGGCTGATCGTCGGCGACGTCGGCTACGGCAAAACGGAGGTCGCGATGCGCGCCGCGTTCAAGGCCGTGATGGACGGCCGGCAGGTCGCCGTCCTGACGCCGACGACGGTGCTCGCCTACCAGCATTACGAGACGTTCAAGCAGCGCTTCGCCGCGTTTCCCGTCTCGATCGAGCTGCTCTCGCGCTTTCGCTCGGCGCGCGAGCAGAAACTGGTCGTCGAGGCGGTCGAAAAGGGCGCGACCGACATTCTGATCGGCACGCACCGGATTTTATCGAACGACGTCAAACTGCCGAAGCTCGGCCTCGTCGTCGTCGACGAGGAACAGCGCTTCGGCGTCGCGCACAAGGAGAAATTAAAGCAGCTCAAGAAAAAAGTCGACGTCTTGACGCTGAGCGCGACGCCGATCCCGCGGACGCTGAATATGTCGCTTCTCGGAATGCGCGATATGTCGGTGATCGAGACGCCGCCGCGCGACCGTTTGGCGATCAACACGCAGGTCGTCCAGTTTTCCGAGGGCGTCGTCAAGTCGGCGATCGAATTGGAGATGGCGCGCAGCGGGCAGGTCTTTTTCATCCACAACCGCGTCGAGACGATCGAGGCGATCGCCGCGCACGTCAAGCGGATCGTCCCCGACGCGCGCGTCGTCATCGCGCACGGCCAGATGAACGAAAAAGAGATGGAGCAGGCCGTTTTGGATTTCGTCGATTACAAATACGACGTGCTCGTCGCGACGACGATCATCGAGAACGGCATCGACATCCCGCGCGCGAACACGATCGTCATCAACCGCGCCGATAACTACGGCCTCTCGCAGCTTTATCAATTGCGCGGCCGAGTCGGCCGCTCGAACCGCCGCGCTTACGCCTATCTTTTAATTCCGTCGGAGCTCGAACTGACGCCGATCGCCCGCCGGCGGCTCTCGGCGATCCGCGAGTTCTCCGATCTCGGCGCAGGCTTTCGAATCGCCGCGCTCGATCTCGAGCTGCGCGGCGCGGGCAATATATTAGGCGGCCAGCAGTCGGGACAGATCGACGCATTGGGCTTCGATCTCTACACGAAGATGCTCGAACGCACGATCGCCGAGCTGAAGGGCGAGACGGTCGAGGACGAGATCAGCGTCTCGATCAACCTGGGCGTCGACGTCTCGATCCCGCAGGATTACATCAGCGAGACTTCGCAGCGGCTCCGCACTTATAAACGCGTCTCGTCGGCCGTTTCCGAGGACGCGCTGCTCAAGATCTACGCCGAGATTCAGGACCGCTACGGCAAGATCCCGCCGTCGGTCGACAACCTGTTCGATTACGCGCGGCTCCGCAAACAGGCCGAGTCGCTGCAGATCGTCTCGATCGACCGGACGAACAACGGCTTCGCCGTCAAGCTAAGCGAGCACGCGCACGTTTCGCCCGAAAAGCTGATGCGTTTTTTGACCGAAAACGAAGGCGCGGTCTTTTCCGCGAACGGCATCCTGCGCGTTGTCTCGAACGCCCCGAACCCGATCGAAGCGGCGCGAAAGACGTTGGAAGAAATACGCGTATGATTCTTCTGCCCTTCCCCCGAATCCATTCAGAGCCGAACGCCTCCGCAGACCCGGGAATGCGACCGCTTACCGGCCCGGTCGCCGGCGGCGAAACCGAGATTTTTCTGTCGCAAATTTTGTAATTCTTGTATAGAATAGGACGAAATCGGAATTTATGAACGGAAAATCCAAGGAAGAAAACGGTACCCCGTATCGGTCACCCGTCGAGCGGCTGCCAGCCCGCTTCGATCCGGCCGGTTTCGAAAACCCGCCGCACGATCGGGGCGAGTCCCCGAACAATCACGAAAACCGGCCCGCCCGTCATCACGAACCGCGGGCCGAATTTGCCGGCGCGATCCGAATCCGATGAAGACGACGAAATTCGAATTTTCAATTTCAGACGGAGGCTCCGGTTTGACTGACTATGAATAAGGACGATTGGATTCGAAGCTACCAGCTTAAAGATGAAATTGGCCGCGGGAGCTATGGCGACGTCTGGCGGGCCGAAAAGCAGATGGGATTCGGCGGTGGCCGGGTTCACTATGCGCTCAAATTTTTAAGAGGCAAGGACGAGTCCGGTGTCGACATCGAAAAGGTCATCGGGGAAATCGCCGTCTGGATCAAAGCCAACGCCCACGCCAACATCATTTCCATCCGGGACGCCTTTATCGAGCAGGGCAAATACGTCATTGTCAGTGACTACGCAGACGGCGGCTCGTTGAAGGGAAAATCCTTTCCGAGGGAAACGATTTTCAAGATAATGGACGAGGTTCTGAGCGGAATCGAATTCCTTCACGGAGTCCCGATCATCCACCGCGACATCAAGCCCGAAAACATCTTATTGAAAAACGGGATCGCCTGCATCGGCGATTTCGGTCTGGCGCGCGACTTCGACAAGACCCAAAGCACCGGCCTCGGGGGCTCGATGATGTACTGTTCCCCGGAAATTATCAGAAACGAGATCGACAACCTCGATCACGAAAGAACTCCGCTCGACGATTTATGGGCGACGTCCGTCACCTTTTATCAGATTTTGACGGGCGAAGCGCCCTTCAGAAAAATGGGCGATATCGCCAAATGCAAGCGCGAACCGCTCTCTCCGGATTTCCCGGCCGAGCTGACCGGATTTTTCGAACGGGCCCTGCACGAGAATCGCGAGAAACGCTTTCAATCCGCCGGCGAGATGCGGAAAGCCCTTTATGAAATCGTTTCCGCCGAAGCCAAATTCACCAGAATCATCGACGACTACCAAAAACGCTTTCAGGAACTGCAGGGACAGCTCGAACAAACGCAGCGGCAGGCCGAAAAAACAAATCGAAACCTGCTTGAGGAAAAACGCCGGGGCGAAGAGCTGAAGGCCGCGCTCGGTAAGCTCGAAGAGGTTTCGGCAGCCGATCGAAAGGCCTCGCAAAACCTGCAAGAGCAGATCGAGGCGCTGCAGAGCGAGCTGCGGGAGCTGCGCCGCACGAAGGATGCCGTGACGGCCGAAAACGAGAAACTGAAAGCGCAGCAAACGGCCGCCGGGCGGATCATTTCGCCGCCTGCCCAAACGACCGGTGCCGAAAATGAACGCCTCCTTCCGCTGCCGCCCGAAAACGCCGAAAAGAGTTCCGATTCGGCCGCATCGAACACCGAATCGGGCGGCGCGGAGCGGCTCCTGCCGCGGCCGCTCAAACAGACCGAGAATGAAGATAATCGGCTCCTGCCGCGGCCGCCGAAAACGACCGGGGACGGTTCTTCATCAAGTTCCGCCAGTCTCGATTTAGCCGTATCGTATTATTCGCGGGGTGAAATGGCTCTCAGGAGAAAAGATTATAATCAGGCAATCAACCATTTCACATTCATTATCAACCTAAGTCCTCAGGATGCGGACGCTTATCACAAGCGCGGAATCGCCTACCGTCAGCGCGCGATCAAGCATCGTCAAACCGGGCCCGACTACAATTTTAAAGAGGCTTTAGCAAACTACGACAAAGCGCTGGCGGATTTTACGAGGGCGATCGAACTCGACGGAAACAAAGCGAAATTTTATTATGATCGCGGGCTGACCCATTATCAGAAACTCGACTATAAAGAAACGATCGCGGATTATAAAGCCGTGCTCGACATCGATCCCGATTGGACGGCCGCCCGCGACGGGCTCAAAGAAGCGAAGCGAAAACGACGCGGCGAGATAGCTTTCGGCTTTATCGGCGTTATTATGGTTTCGATTTTTGTTATCGGCCTGATTGTCCCGACCTATCTGCTCGCCCACCCGCTGGCATCGTTTACGACCGTTTTTGTTAAAACCGAGATTTACAATTTCGGGCCGACCGGCGAGACGATCGCATTCGTCGTAACCGCGATTCTTTATACCCTTCTGTTTGGGGGCATAAGTGGCTATTTGATTTATTTTATAGAGGAGGAATTACTGATCGAGTGGCTGAGCGTTTCGATGCTCGTGGTTGTTTTCATCATCGGGCTGTTCTCGGTCGGCTATCTGGCGTATGCGTTTTTTTTGATGCCGAATTATTACCAGTCGGCCAGAGAATGCTACGAAAAAAAGGATTACGCCTGTGCCGTCGAAAATTACACGCGGACCGTCAGATGGTATCCGCGATACTGGCTGACGGCCGATAACGCCGCTTACCTTGAACGCGGAAACGCCTATCTCGGCAGCGGAAGCGTCGATCTCGCGGTCAGGGATTTCGAAAAAGCCGTCAGGCTGAATCCGAACGATCCGCAGGCGGTCGAGAGACTGAAGATCGCCAATCAGGCCGGACAGAAAAAATAGCCGGGACGTCCGGCTTCGGAAAGAAACCGGTATTCCGAGAAACAACCGATTTCGCGGCCGGCCGGAGACCGAAATCGATCAGAGCCCTTTGACATCGAATTGACGGAAAGCACAGAAAAAATGACATCTTCCGAGGCTTATGAAACCGCCAAAACCCTGCGCTGGCGGGATATGGTCTTTCTCGGGAAAGGCTCGATTCTGCGGCAGCTGCTCCACGCCGCGATCAGCATCGCGCTGCGGCTTTTTTTCCGGCGGATCGAAACGGTCGACGTCGAACGCGTCCCGCTCGACGAGCCGCTGATCTTCGTCCTCAATCACCCGAACGGCCTGATCGACCCGGCGCTGATCTTCGTCAGTCTTCCGCGCCGCGTCTCGTTTCTCGCGAAATCGACGCTCTTCCGGATTCCGGTCGGCGGCCGGATAGTGCGCGCGCTCGAAGCGCTGCCGGTCTACCGCCGGATCGACGCGGACGGCGAGATGGCGAAAAATCTCGAAACCTTTCGCCGCTGCCGCGAATTGCTCGCGCAGAACCGCTGCATCGCGATCTTTCCCGAAGGCCTCTCGCACGACGAAACCAAGCTCAAGCCGATCAAGACCGGCGCGGCGCGAATTGCGCTCGGGGCGCTTAGCGTCGAGGAAGGAGAAGAGGAGAAGAGGAGAAAAGGAGAAGAGGAGAGAAACAGCTTGACCAGCGAAAACAGGACGAACGATATCGGGTTGAAGATTATGGCGGTCGGGCTTTTTTATACTTCGAAGACGGCGTTTCGGAGCGAGGTTTTGATTCGTTACGGCGAGATTCTGGACGTCGCGCCGGTCGCGCTGGACGAGAACGGCGAGCCGCCGAAGGAAGCCGTCCGGGAGCTGACCGGAAAGATCGAAAAAGCATTGCGGCGCGCGACCCTGAATCTCGACACCGAGGCCGAGCTCGACGCGGTTTTGAAGGCCGAGGCGCTTTTTTCGTCCGTTTACAACAACCTGCTGTTCAAGCAGACGCTCACGCAGTCGTTCCGGCGGCTGCAGAATTTAGCCGAAAAATACGAGCTGCTCGGCCGTCACGATCCCGAGCGCAGGCGCGCGCTCGGCGAAAAGATCGCGGCTTACGAAAACGACCTGAAAACCTCGGGCGTGACGGCCGCGAGCCTTTCGGTGCTCCAGCATCCGACGTGGTACGTCTTTCGTTATCTCGTTTTGCGGCTGTTTTTGATCGCGCTGCTCGCGCCGCTCGCGATCGCCGGCGCGTTTCTCCATTCGCCGGCGTTCGTCTTTTCGAACTTCGTCGGATTATTGTTCAAGACGCACGGCGCGGACGCCGCCGGCTCGACCTACAAAATTCTCGCGGCGATGCTGTTGATGCCGCTGACGTGGCTCGTCACGGCGCTCGTCGTCCTCTATTTTTTCGGCTGGCAGTGGGCGCTGCTCTCGATCCCGCTCGCGATTCTCTGCGGCTACGTCGCGCTCCGCTCGTCGGAAACGCTGATCGACCTGACGGTCTGGCTCCGCTCCGCCTGGCTCCTCTTCCGCCAGCGCGCGCTCTTTTTAAGACTGCTGCTCGAACGCGAAACGCTCCAGAAGGAGATCGGCGAACTGATCGATTGATTTTTAACTTGATTTTCAACGCGAAGGCGCGAAGACGCGGAGACGCGAAGATTTTTTTGGTTAAAAGCTTTTGTGGAGAAAATACCGCGCCGGTCTATGAAACAATTTCGGCCCGAAACGCCCTGAAAAATCCCTTCGCGTCTCCGCGCCTTCGCGTCTTCGCGTTAAAAATCGCGTTAATTCTCCTTTGCCCGCGCACCGGCCGGAAAGAGAAACAGGCCGAGCAGGTAGAAGACGACCGTGAAAAACTGGATGTAGCCGGTGCCGGCGGAAAAGCGCGGCAGATCGAGGAGCCACGTCAGGCCTTCTTTGGTCGGATTCTGAAGAATTCCCTGCCACCAGCTGTCGGCGGCCGGCGCGGCGAGGTTCGCGAGGATCAGATATTTGACGACGAACGCGAGGCCGAACATCGCGCCGAGACTCTGAAGCAGTTTTTTCGTCTCGAAGTCGGCGAACAGATTGTTCCAGAGCGTCCAGAAAAAACAGAACGCGAAGACCCAGAACGGCAGGCCCTGTTCGGGCAGCAGCGCGTTGAAGACCTGCGCCGACGCCGCGAAGAGCGTGATCAGAACCGCGCCGTTCGCGAGATTCCGGAGCGTCGGAAAATCCTCGGAAAACCAATCCTCGAAACGGATCAGCCGCGCGCGGAAAAACAAAACGAGCAGGATCGCCGCCGCGATCAGACAAAAGAGCGCCGGCCGCCAGAAGACGAACGCCGCGTCGGCCGACGAGAGCCGCAGCCCGCCGAGCAGCGCGACGGTCAGAAAGACGAACGGCAGAAAAAGATAATTGCGGAGCGCCGCCTGCGAATTCGGTCTTCGATCTTCGGTCTTCGATCTTCGATCTTCGATCTTCAAACTTCGATCTTTGACGCGCGGCGCGACGGCGGTCGGCTCTTCGTCATCGACGACGATCAC
Source organism: Acidobacteriota bacterium (assembly GCA_018269075.1). GTDB lineage: Bacteria > Acidobacteriota > Blastocatellia > Pyrinomonadales > Pyrinomonadaceae > JAFDVJ01. The sequence continues at coordinate 23,141 of JAFDVJ010000032.1, read as the reverse complement.
CCCGACCGGCGCGGCCTCCAGAAGCTCGCCGTCGACGACCGGCGGGAAAAAGATCTCCTCTTCTCCCCTTCTCCCCTTCTCCTCTTCTCTTCCGATCTTCTCCTCTTCTCGCATCATTTCCGTTCCCGCGTCAGCTTCAGGGGATTGAAATCGCTCGCCGTCACGCGCAGGCCTTCCTCGAACTCGTTTTTCAATTCGGCCGGCGTCTTCATCTTCAGATCGGCGTCGTCGGACTTGAAGTTTTTGTCGATCGCCGTCACGCGCGCGGTTTCGTCGAGCCCTTTTTTAAATAATTCGTCGTCGCTGTAAACGCGGCCCCAGCCCTGCCGGTAATAGCTGTAAGCGATGTAAAACTGCGTCTTCGCGTCGCGCCGCTCGGGATCGGCGCGCAGAAAGGCGTCGCGCGCGGCGACGAAATTGTCCGCCCGGAAAGACTTCAGGCCGTCGCCGAAGAGCGCCGGATCGACCTCGTAGGTGCCGATCAAAACCTCGGTCTTCGTCGTCGTGTTCTCGATCGTCTCTTTGGCCTTCGTCGTAACGTCGCCGAGATCCTTCGGCGCGGCCCAGTAGAGCCAGAGAATAAAACCGCCGTAAACGACCGTCAAAAGAAGCCCCGCGCTTTGGATGAACTTTTCCTTCATTGCTATAATCGACGTCGAATAGAAGTTTGCGCAAAGAGGTACCGCAATGTCAAACAAATTCGCCGTCGTCTGCTTAGTTTCGCTTTTCTGGCTGACGGGTTGCACGAAAGCGCAGCCGCCCGCCGCGACGCCGACCGCCCCGCCGGTTTCTGAAATGCCCGACGTTCCCAAAATCAAGAATCCCGGCCGCGTCGTTTACGTGCTCGTCGCGCTCTGCGACAACGAGCATCAGGGCATCGTGCCGGTGCCGGCGTTTCTCGGCAACGGCGACGATCCCGAAAAGAATCTCTACTGGGGCGCGGGCTACGGCGTCCGCACTTATTTTTCAAAATCCGCGAGCTGGGAAAAGCTCGCCGAGTTTGAAAACCCGAAGCCGAACGTGCTCCGGCGGATCGTCTTCAAACATCGAGCGACCGGCGTCTATCTCGTCGCCGACGCCTATCAGGGGAGCAAGATGCGCGAGACGGTCGGCGATTTCTTCGCGGCGGTCGCGGGCGCGCGGCGCGAAAACGTCGCGGCCGGCAGTCTGACGCTCCAGATCGGCGGCAGCGCCGACCTCGTCGCCTTCGTCGGACATAACGGCCTGATGGATTTCGAGCTCGAAAACCAGCCCGAAAAACGCGACGACGACCCGCGCGACGCGGTCGTGCTGGCCTGCGCGAGCCGCCGCTATTTCGCCGGACCGCTCAAGAAAACGTCGGCGCGGCCGCTGCTCTGGACATCGAATCTGATGGCGCCCGAATCCTACATCCTGCACGACGCGCTCGAAGGCTGGGTCCGCGACGAATCCGCCGAACAGATCCGCGACCGCGCCGCCGCGGCCTACGCCAAATACCAGCGAATCGGATTCAAATCCGCGCAGAATCTTTTAGTCACCGGCTGGTGACGGACGAAAAATTCGACTTTCGGCGCACGGTTCCGCGGATCGAAAAGACGTCGCCCGAACGAGCGCGGTCGATCCGCGCCGCGCGGAATTCGATTCCCAAGTCACGGAATTGAATTCCCCAATCGAGGAATTCAATTTCCAGGTCGCGGAATTCGATTCCGAAATCGCGGAATTCGATTCCCAAGTCGCGGAATTGAATTCCCGCAAGCCGGATTTCGATTCCGAAATCGCGGAATTTAAATCCGGCGGCCGGGAATCGAATTCCGCAACGGCGGATTTACGATCCGGAGCGCGGAATTCAAGTTCCGCGGCTTCGAAATCGAACTCCCGGGTTTCGGACTTAACATCCGCCGTTGCGGATCCGAGATCCGGCGGCGGCGCCGTGAATCAAGATATTTATGAATCGCCGTCCGCTATGGCTGACGGTAAAAGAACGGGTCGAGCGGGCTTTCGTTCGAAACCAAATGCTTCGAAACCGGAAAATCGGGTTCGAACGGAAACGAAATCAATAAATCGACAGGGAACAAACCCGTCAAACAGCAAATCGATCTCAACAAACACTACTCTATGAACAAAAAACTATTTTTCTTTCTGGCGAGCCTCGGGCTGGCTCTCGTTATTCAGGCTTCCGTCTTTTCGCAGGATCAAACGAAAACCGCCCCGCCCGCGAGCGAATGGGTCCGCGTCGAAAGCGACGACGGCGAATTCTCGGTCGAAATGCCCGGCGAGCCGGTTTACTTCGCCGACCGCGACGGCTTCTTTTTCACTCATCCGATCAGCGGCGTCTCCGAGCTCAAAGAAATGCAGATGCTCACCGCGGCGGTCGACGGAACCTATATGAGCGTCGAGATTTACCGGACGGCGAACCCGAAGGGGTTTATCGACGCGTTTCTGCCCTACACCGGTCTCGACATCTCGAAGATCAAGACCGACGTCAAAGACTTTACGATCCGCCGGGGCGAATTCGACCGCAGTTACGAAAAGGTTCGCAAACTGACCGAGAACGTCAATTTCGAAGTCCGCTTCATCGCTTCGAAAACCCATTATTACGTCGTCACGGTCTGGAACCGCGGCCCCGCGAGCGCCGCCGCCGGCCGGTTTCTCGACTCGCTCCGGCTCGGCGTCCGGCCGGCCGGCGAACGGCCCGTCAAAATCTCGACGTTCAACCCGCTGCGGATCGACGAAATCGGCGGCGAACTGACGAAAAAAGAAGCCGCCGCGCTGCCCGATCCGCCGAAATACGAGAACGGCGCGCCGGGCACGCCTTTCGTGCTGTTCGTCCCGCAGCCGGGAATCACATTTACGGCCCGTGAAGCGCGCACGAAAGGCGTGATGCGCTTTAAGGTGACGTATTCGAAAGAAGGCCGCGTCTCGAAGATCCTGCTCGTCGCGGGTCTTCCCGGCGGGCTCAACCGGCTCGCGTTCTTTTCGATCCTCCGGACGAAATTTCTGCCGGCCGAGGAAAACGGACGGGCCGTCGATTTTGAACGGGTGATCACCTACGACTACACGCGCAACTGAGCGCCGGCGGATTTCGCGAAAATCGCGGGCGGCGGATAGATGGATAAACCGCGCGCAATCGGTTATCATCGAGTTTCCGTCGCCCGTTCCGATTTTTTTCAACAAACCGAAATTATGAAAACCGTGATCTCCGTCGTTTTACTGAACTTCCTTTTGTGGACCAATCTTTTCGCCGTCGAGCTGAAAGCCGATCTGGTCGTCGTCAACGCCAACGTGCGGACGATGGACGCGGCCCGCCCGCGCGCCGCGGCGTTCGCCGTCGTCGGCGGCCGGATCGCGGCGCTCGGCGCGAACGAGGAGATCAGACAATTGATCGGCCCGAACACCGAGACGCTCGACGCCGGCGGACGGCTCGTGCTGCCCGGTTTTAACGACGCGCACGTCCATTTTCTCGACGGCGGCGCGGGCCTCTCGTCGGTCGATCTGCGCGACGCGAAAACGCCCGCCGAATTCGTCGAGCGGATCCGCAAATTCGCGGCCGGGCTGCCGAAGGGCCGCTGGATTCAGAACGGCAACTGGGATCACGAAAACTGGACGCCGAACGCGCTCCCGACGGCCGCGATGATCGACGCCGCGACGCCCGACAACCCGGTCTTCATCAACCGGCTCGACGGCCATATGGCGCTCGCCAATTCGCTCGCGATGAAGCTCGCGAAAGTCGACCGGGAGACGAAGGACGTCGCCGGCGGCGAGATCGTCCGCGACGCGGCGGGCAATCCGACCGGCGTCTTCAAGGACTCGGCGATGGGCTACATCTACCGCGTGATCCCCGATTTCTCGTTCGCCGAAAAGACCGAGTATCTGCAGGCCGCGACCGATTACGCCGCTTCACTGGGCGTCACGAGCGTGCAGGATATGTCGGCGGGGACGGACGTCGGCGTCTATCAGGAACTGCTCCGGCAGGGTCGGCTCAAGACGCGCGTTTACGCCGTTTCGACGCTTTCCGACTGGCAGCGCTGGCAGCGCGCCGGCATCCGTCGCGCGTTCGGCGGCGCGATGCTCCGGGTCGGCGGATTGAAGGGATTCGCCGACGGTTCGTTAGGTTCGACGACCGCGTGGTTTTACGAGCCGTATCTCGACGCGCCCGGTTCTTACGGGCTCGCCGCCGACGAGATGCCGAATATGTACGAGAAGGTCAAAAACGCCGACCAGAACGACCTCCAGGTGATGATCCACGCGATCGGCGACCGCGCCAACGACGAGATCCTGAAGATCTACGAACGCGTCGCGCGGGAAGACGGCGCGCGCGACCGGCGGTTTCGGATCGAGCACGCGCAGCATCTCAACGAGGGATTGATCAAACGCTTCGCCGCCGACCGCGTGATCGCTTCGATGCAGCCGTATCACTGCATCGACGACGGCCGCTGGGCGTGGAAGCGGCTCGACGAAAAGCGTCTGAAAGGAACCTATGCGTTTCGCAGTCTTTTGGACGCCGGCGCGACGCTCGCCTTCGGCACCGACTGGTTCGTCGCGCCGCTCAACCCGATGTTCGGCATCTACGCCGCCGCGACGCGCCGGACGCTCGACGACAAAAACCCGAACGGCTGGATTCCCGAACAGAAGATCACGGTCGAGGAAGCGGTGCGCGCCTACACTTACGGCTCGGCCTACGCGGAATTTCAGGAAACCGAAAAGGGCACGCTGACGAAAGGCAAGCTCGCCGACTTCGTCGTGCTGTCGGACGATATTTTCGCGATCGATCCGGTGAAGATCCGCGATGTCAGGGTGTTGACGACGGTCGTCGACGGGAAGGTGGTTTACCGGGCGAAATAGTTTTGTTTTTTAACGCGAAGGCGCGGAGGCGCAAGGAATTTTTGGGTCGGGATGAAGGGTTCGGGCGTTGAATTTTTTCGGCGGGCGGTCGGGGCGCTGCTGATCGGGTTGGTCGTGGCGGTTTCGGGCTTTGCGCAGCTGATTCCCGATCTCGTCATCACGAACGCCGACGTGCGGACGATGGATGCGCGGAATCCGCGCGCCGACACGATCGTCGTCGCCGGCGGCCGGATCGTCGCGGTCGGGAAAAAGGATTCGCCAGCGTGGACCGACGGCGACCGGACGGTGCGGATCGACGCCGGCGGGCGGCTCGTGCTGCCCGGTTTCGACGACGCGCACGTCCATTTCACGGCGATCGGCCGGCAGTTTTTCTCGCTCGATCTGCGTCCGGCCGCGACGCCCGCCGAAACGCTCGCCAAACTCGAATTCTACACGCGATTCCTGCCCGCCGGCCGCTGGATATTAGGCGGCGGCTGGACGGCGGCTAATCTGCCGTCGAAGGAAAAGATCGACGCCGCGACCCGCGCGCATCCGGTTTTTCTCTACGACGCGACCGGCCGGAATGCGTTCGCCAACGCGCTCGCGCTGAAGTTTGCGCGGATCGACGAGGCGACGAAAGATCCGCCGGGCGGCGCGATCGAACGCGACGCGGCGGGCACGCCGAGCGGGATTCTGACCGGCGCGGCGGTCGGGCTCGTCCGAAGATTCGCGCCGCTTGATCAGACCGACGACACGGCCGCGCTCGCCGAAACCGCGAGCAGCTACGCGGCCGCGTTCGGCGTCACGAGCGTGCAGGATATGTCGGCCGACGACAACGCCGAGCTCTATCGCCGGCTCTTGCAGACCGGCAAGCTGAAAACGAGAATCTACGACTGCGCGTCGCTTTCCGAGTGGGCGAAGACGAAGCGCGACCGGCCGAAAACCGACGACCCGTTTGTCCGGCAGGGCTGTCTCAAAGGCATCGCCGACGGCGACGCCGATTCGACCCGCGGGCTTTCCGACGAGATCGCGGCCGCCGATAAAGCCGGCTGGCAGGTGATGGTCCACGCGATCGGCCCGCGCGCCGTCGCGCAGGTGCTTTCCGTCTTCGAGCACGTCGCCCGCACGAACGACCCGCGCGACCGGCGTTTTCGCGTCGAGCACGCGCACGGCTTCCGGCCGGCCGATCTACGGCGCTTCGGCAATTCCGAGATCATCGCGTCGGTCCAGCCCGCGCTCTTCGCCGACGCCGCCGGCCGCGGCCTCGATCCGCTGCGCTCGCTGATCGACGTCAAAGCGACGCTCGCGTTCGGCTCGGACGCGACGATGATCCCGATCGACCCGCTCGCCGGCATCGCGGCGGCCGTCGAAACCAATCCGCCGCGCCAGCGTCTGTCGGTCGAAGAAGCGGTCGGACTTTACACCAAAGGCGCGGCCTTCGCCGAATTCGCGGAGAACGAAAAAGGCGTCATCGCGCCCGGCCGTTTCGCCGATCTCGTGATTCTTTCGGACGACATCTTTTCGATCCCGCCCGCCCGGATTCGTCAAACGCGCGTGCTCGCGACGATCGTCGGCGGCCGCGTCGTTTACAGCGCGGACTGATCCGGCGGCAACGATTTTACAAAGACCGGCAGTTTTTTTTGCTTTGAAAGACCTCATTTGTTAAAATTTGCGGGTTCCGGTTCCGTCGTCATCTCATCGCATTATTTATCGAGGGTAAAATGAATTTTCTCTTTTCAAGCGCACTGATCCTGATTCTCCTCGCCGCTGCTCATACTACCGTCGAGGCCGCCGTCAATCAGGTTTTTACGGTCAACAGCCTGCAGGACGCGCACGACGCGAATCCGAACGACGAGATTTGCGCCGATGCTTCCGGCCGCTGCACTTTGCGCGCGGCGATCGAGGAAGCGAATCGAACGCCCGACGCGGACACGATCAATTTCTCGCTGCCGCTGCCGGCGACGATCGATTTAACGCTCGGCCAGCTCAACGTCGACTGGAATCTGGACATCGTCGGTCCCGGCGCGCGCCAGTTGACGGTTCGGCGCAGCCCGGCGGCGGGAACGGGCGATTTCGGCATTTTTTATCTCAACGGTAGTCAGCCGCTAACCGCCGCCAATCTCAGCGGTTTGACGATCGCGAACGGGACCGGCGTGTTCGGCGGCGCGGTTTATGTCGGCGCGAACGATTACGCGAGCCTGATTGAGGTGACCGTCAAAAACAACACGGGCTTTGCCGGCGGCGGGATCTTCAACGCGGGCAATCTCGGGATAAACCGCTCGACGGTGAGCGGCAACTCCGTTTCCGATCCGAACAACGCCGACGGCGGCGCGATCTATTCGCAGGGGCGTTTGAGCGTCGTCAACTCGACGATCAGCGGCAACAACGGCGCCAACGGCGGCGCGATCTTTAACTCGGGCGCGCTCACGCTCGACAATTCGACCATTTCCAATAATGCCGCGACGCGTGACGGCGGCGGCGTTTTCGCGGCCGATTCCGGTTCCGCGTATGCGAGAAACACGATCCTCGCCGGAAATTCGGCCGGCCGGTTCGGCCCGAACACGGCGGGAGTCTTCACGACGCTCGGCAATAATCTGATCGGCGACGGGACGGGCGGCAGCGGTTTCGTCCACGGTATTCAGAACGACATCGTCGGAAATTCGACCGCGCCGGTCGATGCGCGGCTCGGCCCCCTGCAAAACAACGGCGGGCCGACCGACACGCGTTTCCCGGCGGCCGGCAGTCCGGCCGTCAACGCCGGCAGCAACTGCGTTCTGACGGGCTGTTCCTCGCTCGATCGTCTGATCCAGTTGAAATTCGAGCAGCGCCGACTCAACAGCCGCGCGGCCGAAGGCGTCGTCGACATCGGTGCCGTCGAAACGAACAGCGTTCCGGACGTCGCCTCCCGACAGCTCAATCTGCGGGTCGTCGACTCAACCAACAACAACCGCCCGCTCGCCGGCGCGCCCGTCTCGTTCACGACCCCGACCGGCGAGGTCAGATACGGCTTCACCAATCCTTTCGGATACTTTAAGATGAAGGATCTGATCAGCGGCGAGATCTACATCATCCAAATCAAAGGCAAACGCGCCGGCTCCGGCGTGCTGACTCTTTATCTCGATTATGCGGCCGCGCCGCAGCTCGAAGCCGCCGGCGGCTTCGAGCTGCGGACCGTCGATCCGTCACCGAAATAAAACCGTTTTGCCGGATTCCGGTTTGTTTACTCTTTGATTCGCGCGATGTCCGAGCCGGTGTCGGAATAATCCTGTTTGATTTCGGATTTCGGATTTCGGATTTCGGATTGGTCTGTTGCGGATGTTTTTCGATTCACCGGAAAAATTCGGGTTTCAAAAAAGACCAATCCGAAATCCGAAATCCGAAATCCGAAATCCGAAATCGTCTTTCTGTTCGAAATCGAAACATTCCGTCTGTTTCGTCTTGATTGTTTCGCAAACGGTATGCCAGAATCTATGGAGAATTTTTTTCTTTTTGAGGAGTTTAATATGAATAAAATTATAAGTTTATTGATTTTGATGCTGGCTTTTTCGGTCGCCGCCTTCGCGCAGGATATGAAGATGGAAAAGGAAGGCAAAACGGCGACGGAAAAGGATAAGACCGAGGCGATTCCGACCAAGGGCTATCTCAAACGCGGCGCGGCGCTCGGCAATTCGAAAAAGGTCTCGCTCGCCAAAGTGTTGGCCAACCCGTCGAAATACGCGGGCAAAACCGTGATCGTCGAGGGCGTCATCGTCCGTTCGTGCAAGACCGAAGGCTGCTGGATGGAGCTCGCCCCGTCGAAGGACGCGAAAGCGGTGCGCGTCAAGATGAAGGATCACGCGTTCTTCATCCCGCTCGAATCGGCCGGCGCGTTCGCCCGCGCGGAAGGCGTGTTCTCGGTCAAGACGCTCTCGAAGGAAGAGGTCAAGCATCTGATCGAAGAAGACGGCGCGAAGTTCGACAACGTCAACAAGGACGGCACCGTCACCGAAGTCGCTTTCGAAGCGACCGGCGTCGAGCTGACGAAAAAATAGTCTGCCGAAAACTTATCTTCAAAGCCGGTTTCGCCCGAAGCCGGCTTTATTTTTTGGCCGCCCGTCCGAACCGGATGCAACGGCCGGCGCGAATATGTTATCTTAAACAAAAACGGGGGTAAATCATCGAATGTTTTGGAAGATTGTGCTGGGTCTCGGATTTTTCGGCGTCGTGCTCGCGCTCGCGCTGATCATCATTTCGGTCCGCGCGTTTTACGCGCTGCCGGCCGGTTCGCCCGACGAGGACGTCGTCTTCGGCGGCCTTTTGATGAGCATCATCCTGCTGATCGTTTCCCTGCTCGCGACCCTCGTCGCCGGAATCTTCGTCCTCCGCAGCAGCAAGAAGGAATGGGACGCGAAAAACCTCAAATAACCCGAAACGGAGCGCCGGCATCTCGGCCGGCAATGCGTTTGCAAAACGCACAAACGCTTCGTTTCCCCGAAGATTTTAGGAAAATGAAACGGGTTGACGCCGCTTCCGCGCCGTTGGCCGGCAGGATGCCGGCGCTCCCAGTTTGGCGGCGAACTCACCATCACACAGCCCGCGCTTTCGGGTTGCGGAGCGCGGATTTCTTTTGCAGCCAATTGTAAAGACGGTAAAAAAGCAGCAGTCCGAGCGCGAGGCCGAAGAGCGCCGGGTAGAAAACGTCGGATTTGACGATCAGCCAGAAATGGATCACGCCGAGAATCCCGATCGCATACGTCGATTTATGAAGCCGCGCCCAGTTTTTTCCGCCGAGGCGTTTGATCATCCCGTTGGTCGAGGTGACGGCGAGCGGCACGAGCAGCAGAAACGCAAGCATCCCGAGCGCGATAAAGGGCCGCGCCCAGACGTCGGCGACGATCGCGCCGACGTCGAGCGATTTGTCGAAGATGCTGTAGGTGACGAGATGCAAAGCCGCGTAGAAAAACGCGAACAGTCCGAGCATCCGGCGAAATTTGGCGAGCTCGTTCCGGCCCGTGTATTTGCGGAGCGGCGTCACCAAGAGCGTGACGAGCAGAAAGACGAGCGTCAGCACGCCGGTCGTCCGCAGAAAGAACTCGACCGGATTCGCGCCTAAATTTCCGCGCGCGGCGTCGAACCCGACGAGCCCGAGCGGCACGAGCGCGTTCGTGAAAAGCAGGAATTTGTTGAATTTCAGGTCCGTCATCGTTTTGTCGATCTTCGAACTTCGGAAAAATCAAAGGTCAAAGACCGAAGGCCGAAGATCAAAGCTCCCCGTCAAAAATATTTCTTCAAATCCATCCCGTCGTAAAGTTTGGCGACCTCGTCGGCGTAGCCGTTGAACGGCAGCGTTTTGCGGCGCGTGTATTCGCCGATCCGCTGTTCGGTCGCCTGGCTCCAGCGCGGGTGCGCGACGGCCGGGTTGACGTTCGAATAAAAGCCGTACTCGTCCGGCGCGGCGAGGTTCCAGGTCGTCGGCGGCTCGCGGTCGGTGAGCGTGATCCTGACGATCGATTTGATGCTCTTGAAACCGTATTTCCACGGGACGACGAGCCTCACCGGCGCGCCGTTCTGGTTCGGCAATTGTTTTCCGTAAAGCCCGGTCGCGAGGATCGTCAGCGGATGGAGCGCCTCGTCGAGCCTTAAGCCTTCGACATACGGCAGATCGATGCCGGCCGCGAACGACGACTGCATCCCGTTGCGGCCTTCGGGCAAACGGACTTCCGGGTTCGACGATTTGCCGCCGCCGTAAAACGTCTCGAACGCGACGTATTTGGCCGCGCCCAGAGGCTCAACCGCGTCGAGGATCTTTTTTAACGGGAAGCCGACCCACGGGATGACCATCGACCAGCCCTCGACGCAGCGAAACCGGTAAACGCGCTCTTCCTGCTCGAATTTCAACAGCTCGTCGATGCCGAAGACCTTCGGCTTTTGGGCCATCCCGCCGACCTCGATCGTCCACGGCCGCGTGACGAAGCCTTCGGCGGCCCGCGCGACGCCGCGTTTGTCGGTCGAAAACTCGTAGTAATTGTTGTAGTTGGTGATCTCCTCGAACGAGTTCGGTTTTTCCTCCGATTTGAAATCGGCCGTCTGCCTGACGTCCTCGATCTTCGCCGTGACCGCTTCTCTGGCGGGCGGCGGGTTGAAGAATCGATAGGTCAGCCCGGTCGCCAGCGTCGTGCCGCCGAGCAGCGCCGCGCGGATAAAGTTTCGCCGGTTCAGGTAAACCTTTTCGGGCGTGATCTCGCTTGATTTTATGTCGTCCGCCATCGTTATTGTATTCGTCCCGCTTTCCCTTCCCGGATTCAATTCTAAAAGAGTCGAGAGTCCGGAGTCGAGAGTCGAGAGTCAAAGGCCGGGTTGATAATCGCCCGGGTAATAAAACAAGTCGCCGGAGCTTAGTCACAAGTCGCCCGAACGTACTTACAAGTCGCCCGAGCTTAGTCATAAGTCGCCGGAGCTTAGTCATAAGTCGCCGGAACGTGGTCACAAGTCGCCAAAGCGTAGTCACAAGTCGCCGGAACGCTGTTACCGGCCGCAGCGCGGCTTTCGCAATGATGCCCGACCGGCCGGCGGTTTCAAGCTTATTGATTCCCCGGCAAACCGATTTTATTTCCGGCCGCCCCGGAAAATTCTTTTCCCGCGCCTTCGAACTGTGGTTTAATAACAAACCGGACACCTTTTACGTAAACTCAATCGGCCGCAAGGAGGAAACCTTATGAAAACCGTCCTGTTTTTCGTCGTTTTGATCTCATTTTGTTTTTCGTCGCTCGCCCAGACCGCGCCGACCGCGACGAAGGAGGAAAAGGAAAAGGCGCAGAAGGAGCTCGAAAAGCGTCTGCTCGACATTCTCAATCAATCGGCCGAGGACGCCGCCGCGCTCAAGCTCGCGCGCAACCGCGCCGTCGTTTACGGGATCACCGGCGATCTCTTCTGGGCGTTCGACGAGAAACGCGCCCGCGAGCTTTTCCGCAACGCCGAAAATGAGCTGATCGCCGCCAACGCCGAGGACGACAAGGAAAAAAAGGATTCCGACGACCTCTACGCCGGGATTTACGAATTCGAGAGCATCCGCAGCGATCTGCTCCCGCTCGTCGCCCGTCACGACGCCGATCTCGCGCTCGCGATGCTCGTCTCGACGCGGCCCGCGAAGATCGCCGAGGCGATGGCCAAAGCCGCGCAGCCGAACGTCAAATCCGACAGCGGCTTTCTCAATTTCAACCCCGATCAGTTTCGCGTCCAGCAGGAAATCGCGCTCGAACAGCGGTTCGCCGTCCTCGCCGCCGAACAGAATCCCGACAAGGCGATCAAGATCTTTCGCGACAGCCTCGCCCGGGGCATCTCTCCCGGCGCGATCGGGCTGCTCCAGAAAATCAATAAGAAGGACGAGAAAAAAGCCGCCGGACTCGCCGACGAGCTCGTCCGCCGGATCGCCGAGACGGATCTCACGAAAAAACGCGACGAGCTCGGCGCGGCGATCAGTTTTCTCGAATACGCGACCGCGCCGGCCGAGACGAAAAACGCGAAGGAAAAGCCCTTCAAATTCAGCGAGACGCAGACCCGGGACATCGCCAACAAGCTCGCCGCGACCTTTCTGCAGCCGGCCGCGTCGCTCGACCTGAATATGGCGATGACGCGCCTGATGAGCACGCTCGAAAAGGTCGTCCCCGAAAAAATGCCCGCGCTCCGCCAGCAGCAGGCGGAGATGTCGAAAAACCTGCCGCCCGACCTCAAGAATTTCCAGAGTATGATGACTCTCTGGAGCCCGAACACGACGCCCGAAGAGATTCTCGCCGAGCTGCCGAAGCTCGGCGAAGCGCAGCGGCCGATGCTCTACACGTCGCTCGCGGACAAGATCGCGAAGATCGACGACGAGGCCCGCGCCCGCAAGCTGCTCGACCAGATCCCCGACGAAAAAGCGCGCGCGCAGGCGACCGAAAAATACGAATCCGGCCGCATCAACCGCGCCGCCGCCGACGGCAAGCTCGACGACGCGCGCAAGCTGATCAAGAACCTCAGCCAGAAAACGACGCAGGTTCAGCAGTTCGTCGCGCTCGCCGTCAGGTTTTACAAAAAGAACACCGAAGCCGACCGCGAAACCGCCGCCGCGCTGATGAAGGACGCGCGCGCGCTCGTCAACGAATACCCGGAGGACGAAAGCGAGCTCAACGATCTGATGGAAGTCGTCCGCGGCTACGCGACGGTCGACCCGCCGGAAGCGTTTCGCCTGTTCGAGCCGATCGTCGATCAGATCAGCGATTTCGTCCAGGCGGCGGCGATCCTCAGCAAATACAACAAGCGCAGCCAGACCTTCAAAAAAGGCGAGCTCGTCTTCAAGGTCAACGGCTATTCGTGGGACTCGCTGCTGCTGTTCCGCTACACGTCGCAGATCCAGTTGCTCGGCAAGGCCGATCTCTTCAAGATGAGCGCCTACGCCGACAAATTCCAGCGCACCGACGCGCGCACGATCTTCCGTTTATTCATCGCGCAGGGCTATCTGAAGGACGACAAGGCCGACGACGAATCGGGTCCGACGTTTTTCGGGGGCGACGATTTCTGATAAGATTTTTCGCCGATGCCGGATCAGACTTTCCCCCTCCGCGCCTCCGCGCCTTCGCGTTAAATTTCAGGATGCCTTGTGGAGCCGATCAAAGCGCAGATCGCTGTTTCCGGCGGAGGCGCAAAGCCGCGGAGGCGCGGAGCGGAAATTGAATTTCTAAATAGTTTTTGTCAGCAGCCAGGTACACGAATTTTTAAGTTTTCCAGTGTTTTGAGTTCCGCCTTTAGGCGGCCAAACCTCACATTTGCAGCGTTTGCCGCGTAAACGCGGGACTCAGAACTCTTTGGTCTTTGATCTTTGATTTTTGCTTCATTCTCAAAGATCAAAGATCAAAGATCAAAGACCAAAGACCGGATCATCAGGGTATTATAAAAAATTGAGGAAAATTCGAGGGAAGATTTAATGAAAAATGTTGTCCATTATAGTTTAATCGTCGTAATTTTTGCGGCGGCGGCTTTGGGATTGGCGGCGGCGCCGTCGATTGCCGGGTCACTCGGAGCGGGTTCGTTTTTAAAAACAGTTTTTTCGTCTGAAAACGCCGAACCGAAGCCGGCGAATGAAACCGCAAAAACGGAATCATCAAAAAGCGGATCGACGGCGAATTCGAAGCCGGCGGCGACGCTGACCGTGACCAAAACCGCCGACACGAATGACGGCGTTTGCGATGCCGATTGTTCTTTGCGCGAAGCCATCACCCAGGCGAACGCGCTGCCCGGCGCGGACACCATCACGTTCAACATCGACAACGCCACGTACGGCCCGCCGCCGCACGTTATCACCATCGGATCGCTTCTGCCGTCCATCAACCAGCCGGTGACCATCGACGGTCTGAGCGAACCGGACATCGCCGGCGGCAACTGCCCGATCGGCAGCCCGACCAACGATGATCTGGCGATCCAGATAGACGATCCCGGCAACCTCTTCTATGGCCTGCTCGTCGGCTCCTCCGGGGGCGGCACCAGCATCCGCGGATTGTCGATCACCCGCTTCGGCGACTCCGGAGCCGTCCAATTTCACGCATCCGGCAGCGTCACCTGCAGTTACATCGGCGTCGCGGCCGACGGCACGACGGCGCGCGGGAACGAAATCGGCATCCTGACGACGTCGACCTCGAATGTCACGATCGGCGGGCCGAGCGGCGACGGCAATGTGATCGCCAATAATACGCAGCAGGGCGTTTACATCAGCGGCGGCACGACGAATTCGATCCTGCGCGGCAACGTCATCCGTAACAATGGACTGGACGGCATCGTCACGCAAGGCGGCAGCGTGACCGGACTCCGTTTCACCCAGAACCTGATTTACGCCAACGGTCAGGAGGGCATCGATCTCAACAGCAACGGCGTGACTCCGAACGATCCGGGCGATACCGACGGCGGTCACAACAACCTGCAAAACTTCCCCGTCATCGCCGCCGCCGCCACGAACGGTGCGGCGACGGCAGTCAGCTTCACGCTCGACAGCAATCCCGGCAATTATACCGTCGAGTTCTTCTCCAATCCGGCCTGTGACGGGACGAACGGCGAAGGGCAGGTGTACCTCGGCAGCACGACGGTGACTTTGCCCGGCGGCCCGTTCAGTATGACGACGCTGCCCGCCACGACGGCGGGACACGTCATCACGGCGACGGCGATCAAGGAGAGCGGCACCGGCGGCACGGCTGGCGACACTTCGGAGTTTTCGGCCTGCACGCCGGTTGCCGCCAACACGCCGCCCGTCCTGTCGGGCCTGGCGTTCTCGCCGAGTCCGGCGACGGCCTGGCAGCCGACGACGCTCTCCGGCACGGCCAGCGATGCCAACGCGGGCGCCGCGCTCACGCTGACGATCAACTGGGGCGACGGCTCGCCCGACACCGTGCAGAGCGTGACCAGCGGAACGCCCTTCAGCGTCAACCATACCTACACTGTGTCCAATTCATACACGGCCACGGCCACCGTGTCGGACGGCCTGGCGCAGGATGTGGGAACGCTGTCGTTGACGGTCGATCCCGGCTGCCAGCCGAGTCCGGTCGTGACGAACACGAACGACGCCGGAGCGGGCAGCTTGCGCCAGGCCGTCATTGACGCCTGTGCGGGCAACACGATCACCTTCGACACGGCGGGAACCTTTGCCCAGTCGCGAACGATCGTGTTGACGACCGGTGAATTGCTGATCAACAAGAATCTGACCGTCAGCGGAACGGGCGCGAATCGGCTTTCAATTTCCGGCAACAACGCTTCGCGCGTCTTCAATGTATCTTCGGCCGGCACGGTGGCATTAAACAATCTGACCGTCACGCGCGGCGCCGCCGGTAACGCCGGCGGAATTCTCAGCGTCGATTCACAATTGACGATCACGAACAGCGTCGTCACCGGAAACACGGCGACCGGCAACGCGGGCGGCATCTACAACGTCAACGGCACGCTCAATCTGATCGATTCGACCGTTTCGGGCAATGCCGCGGCGGGGATCGGCGGCGGAATCGCCAACGGCGGCGTCCCGAGCGTCGCCAACGTCACCGATTCGACGATCTCGGGAAATTCCGGGTCGAGCGGCGGCGGCATTTTTACCAACGGCGCGGTGACGGTTCGCGGATCGACGATCACGGGAAATTACGCCGTCAACGAAGGCGGCGGAATTTCCAACTTCACGGCGGAACAGGTCAGCGTCTCGCAAACGATCATCGCGGACAACTCGGCGCCGACCGCGCCGGATTTCCGCGACGCGATGAACTCGCAGGGCTACAACCTGATCGGCAATTCGAGCGGCGCAATCATCACGGGAACTCTGACGGGAAATATCCTCAATCAAAATCCGCGGCTGCTCCCGCTCGGCAATTACGGCGGAACGACGCCGACGCACGCGCTTTTATCCGATTCGCCGGCGATCAACAGCGGAACTTCGACCGGCGCTTCCCCGACCGATCAGCGCGGACGCTCGAGAGTCGGGCAGTTCGACATCGGCGCCTTCGAAGCACAGTTTAATCTGATCGTGACCAACACGAACGATTCCGGCGCGGGCTCTCTGCGCGACGCGGTTCAAACCGCCAATTCGACGTCGACCGACGAAACCGTCAGCTTCGATATTCCGGCAAATGCCGCCGGCTGTGCGGACGGCATCTGCACGGTCACTCTGACGAGCGGCGAGCTCGTTGTCAATAACGTCTCGACCGCCGGAAATTTGACGATTCAAAATTCCAACAATAATTCGTTCAATCTCGAAATTTCGGGCAACAACAATTCACGCGTCTTCAACGTCGGAAGCGGCGCGAATCTGACGATTTACGGTCTGACCGTGAAAAACGGAAGAGTCGCCGGACAGGCGCCGTCGACGGGTAATTTAGGCGGCGGAATTTTTAACAACGGCGGCACGGTGATGATCGCCAGCTGCACGATTCTCAATAATTCGACCGCCGACAACGCCGATAAGAGCGCGGGCGGCGGCATTTACAACACGGCCGGAAACGTCACGCTCGTTAATTCGACCGTGACGGGAAATACCACCACCTGCAGCAGCTGTCCGGCCGGAAGAGCCGGCGGCGGCGGCGTTTTCCAGTACATCGGCGGCGCGACGACGATCAGAAACAGCACGATCAGCGGCAACACCGCTTTCGGAAACGCCAACAATTTCAGCGGCGGCGTTTACAACACGGGCGGTTCGATTTCGCTGAATATTATAAACTCGATCGTCTCGGGCAATTCCGCGTCCAGCTTCGCAGATATAAGCGGCGTTATCACGACGAATCAAAATAATCTGATCGGCAATTTCGCGAACGTCCGTCTCGCGCCGCTCGGTTTCTACGGCGGAAAGACGCAGACTTTCGCGCTGCTTTCCGGTTCGACCGCGATCGATGCGGGGATACTTGTAAATTCACCCGTAACCGATCAGCGCGGCGCATCACGAGTCGGCGGTGTGGACATCGGCGCGTTCGAGGTCAGCAATTCCGCGAACGGCGGCAACTATCGGGCTTCGCTTCCCCTCGGCAGACGAAATTCCGCGTATAATTACATCCTCGTTCCAAACAACGGCGCGACTACATACAGCGTGTCGAGCGGGCTGCCGAACGGTTTGAATTTAACGACCAGCTTCGCCCCGAACGCGGTCGTCTCTCTAAACGGCACGCCGACCCAGTCGGGCAGCTTTGCTTTCTCGCTCACGGCCTCGGATGGAGTGAACACAAACGTCACCGATTACAGTCTCGACGTTCTTCCGCCGACGGCGGCGGAAGTTTCCGTCGAAGGCCGGGTTTTGTCGGGCAAAACCGGAGTTATGAACGCCACCGTGACATTGACCGATGCGGAAGGAAATTCGCGCACGGCGCGGACGAATTCGTTCGGTCATTATCGTTTCAGCAATGTCGCGGCCGGACAAACGTTCGTCATTTCGG
This sequence comes from Acidobacteriota bacterium, assembly GCA_018269075.1. Lineage (GTDB taxonomy): Bacteria > Acidobacteriota > Blastocatellia > Pyrinomonadales > Pyrinomonadaceae > JAFDVJ01. The sequence goes on along the minus strand of JAFDVJ010000032.1, from coordinate 5,439 downwards.
TCAGCGCAAAACGCTTTGCATTCGCTCCGCAGGTCATTATTTCAAATGACAATATCGCCGATCTGGATTTCATCGCGCTGGCGCAAATGTAGGAACGAAGCAGTAAATTCATTCATTGAGCAAGCCAATCTTTAAAGCACGTTTTTTTAACGGCTTGCTCAATGAAAAGAGGAATTTGAATGAACTTATTGATTAACGTGAGTTCGATGTCGGGACGGAGCGCCGGCATCTTGCCGGCAAAGCGTTTGAAAAACGCCAACAGCGCTTCATTTCCCCGATGATTTTAGGAAAATGAAACGCGGTGACGCCGCTTCCAGCGACGTTTTGCCGGCAAGATGCCGGCGCTCCGTCCGGCGTTGATTCTTAAGTCGAAATCACGTTAGATTGGATTTTACTTGTTTGGTGTTTTTCAACTATAAAAAATAAAAAAGAATATGAAAAAACTCGCCGTCATCGTTTTCATTCTGACGCTCGGCGGATCGGCGGCGGCGCAGTCGCCGCGCGCCGCGCTCGACGCGGCGAAAAACGTCCGTCTGCTCGAAGCGACGCGCGAGGACGTCCGGAAGATCTTCGCGAACGATATTTTTCCGCCGTCCGATGCGTCCGCACACGAGGAATCCTTTTACCTCCCGGAAGCGGTCGTCGCCGTCACCTACGCGAGCGGCGGCTGCACCGGCGAAGCCGATGACTGGAACGCCCCCGAATGGACGGTCACCGGCATCAGCGTCCAGCCGAAGGATTTCGTGCGCCTCGCCGATCTCGGCCTCGATTACTCGAAATTCCGGAAGGAAACGCCGCATCGGCTTTCGCCGAAGTTCCGGCTTTACGCCGATAAGAAAGCCGGCCTCTGGATCACGACGAGCGGCGACCGCGTCGTCAGCGTCGCGTTTTCCCCGTCCGCGAAAAATTACGGGCGGCTTTGCGAGCGGCCGGAAGTCAGGGAATACTACGCGAGCCGGCGGCTGGTCCGCGACCCGGCGACGAGAAACTCCTTGATCGATCTTTTCGAGTCGCCCGACGTCACCGCGCTCGATCTGAGCCGCACCGAAATCGTCGCCGGCGACGACGCCCGGATTGCCGTGACGACGACCGTCTCGGACACGTCGTACACGATGGTGCTCTATCAATACTACGTCGCGGCCGGAAAGATCGTCGGCCGCGGCCCGGAGGTCGTCTGGGACCTCTCGGGCGTCCGTCCCGGCGTCTACCGGATCACGGCCGTCGCCGACGACGGCTGCGGCCCGTGCGGAAAATACGTGACCCGCACGGTCGTCGTCAAAGAATGAAAAACGAGCTGCACATCGAAATCGAACGGCTCGCGCGAATCCTCGAAGCGAACGGTCGAGAATTCGCGCCGGTCGCGGGCGTCGACCCGGAAAAACCGGCCGCCGCCGAAGCGCGGCTCGGATTCGCGCTCGACGAAGACTTAAAAGCCCTCTGGCTGTTCAGCGACGGTTCGGACAACGCCTACTGGTTTTCGGTTTTCTCGGACGAGCAGACGCTCTGCACGTTTCCGTCGTTCGACGAGGCGCTCGCGCAGTGGGCGATGTTTCTGCCCTACGACGCGCGGCATTACGAGGAATGGCGTCTTTTCCCCGAAGATCACCGCGACCCGCGGATCCAGCCCGTCCTGATTCATCGAAACTGGTTTCCCTGCGCCGAATTCAACGGCTTTTCGACGAGCGTGCAGTTCGACGCCGACCCGACCGACAAGGGCCGCTTCGGGCAGATCATCGTCTACCAGCACGACCCGGACGCGGTTTATTTCGTCGCCGAAAACTTTCTCGAATTTTTCCGGATGTCGAACGACCGGCTCGACGCACACCTCAGGGAAATGGATTCCCAGAGCTGATTTGGTTGAGAAATTCGCCCTTTCGCCCCTCTGCGTCTCGGCGCCTCTGCGATAAATTTCAACCCGCCTTTCGGAGCCGATCAAAGCGAAGATCGCTGTTTCCCGCCCAAACGCAAAGGCACAAAGGCGCGGAGAAGGGGAAATAAAGAGCGGGCGGCGGGCGGTTTCCGGCGAAATCTTTTTTCATTTTCGCAAAAAACGGTTATAATTTGCGAGAAATCTATAAAATCGGACGTGACAAACCAAAATGCTTTTAGTAAATCAGATCCTTCATAATCGCTACCGGATTCTCCGTCAGCTCGGCCACGGCGGGATGGGCGCGGTTTATGAGGCCTACGACAGCGTGTTCGAGACGACGGTCGCGCTCAAGGAGATCATGATCGATCTCTCGAAATCGTCGAACCCGAAACAGCAGGAAATGATCCTCCGCGCGTTCGAGCGCGAGGCCAAGATCCTCGCCAAGATCAAACACGAAGTCGTCCCGCACGTCCGCGATTATTTTACCGACGGCAACTGCCAGTTTCTCGTGATGGAGCTCGTCGAGGGCAAGGACCTCGGCGGCCTGCTCGAAGAGCGCCAGTCGCCGTTTCCGCTCGAAGACGTGCTTCGGTGGACGGATCAGCTGCTCGACGGGCTCGACTACCTGCACACGCAGAACCCGCCGATCTTTCACCGCGATCTCAAGCCGCAGAACCTCAAGATCACGCCGCGCGGCAAGATCAAGCTGCTCGATTTCGGGATCGCCAAGGGCGGCGCCGAACCGCCCAATTCGACGACGATCAACAACCAGACCTTCGTCGCCGCGACGCTCAATTACTCGCCGATCGAACAGATCTTCCGCGTCCTCGACCCGGTCTTCCGCGAGGTGCTGATGCAGCGTTTCGAAAAACGGATCATCGCGGTGATGCAGCAGAACGCCGACGCGCGAAGCGACATCTACGCGCTCGGCGCGACCGTTTACCATCTGCTGACCGGCCAGCTGCCGATCGACGCGCTCAAGCGGACGCTCGAAGTCTGGTCGAACAAGCCCGACCCGCTGACCAACCCGATCTCGCTCAACCGGCGGATTCCGCCCGAGATCGCGAACCTGCTGCTTAAGGCGATGGAGATCGACCACGGCCGCCGGTTCGCGTCGGCGCTCGAGATGCAGCAGGCGCTCCACGACGCGCAGCAGGCGCTCAAGGTGCGCGAGGCGAGCCAGATGGAGACGACGATGGAGATCGACAAGCCGAGCCGCGAGACGCTGCTCGCCGAACAGGAACGTCTCCGCCAGCTCGAAGCGCAGCAGCAGCAGACGCGGCTCGGCGGCGCGGAAAGCTATCAGAACGCGCCGACGCAGCAGATTTCCGCCGGGCAGATGAACCCGGCCAAGCCGCCGGTTTCCGAGGAAACGATCCAGGGCGGCGGTCTCGGCTATTCGCAGAACTACGCGCCGCAAACGGGCGGCCAGAGTGCGCCGCCGAGCAACCCGTTCAATACGGGCGGCGGCAATATACCGCCGCAGACGCCGTTCAACACCGGCGGCGCGCCGCAGACGCCGTTCAATACCGGCGGTCAGCCGCCCTTCAACACCGGCGGTCAGCCGCCCTTCAACACCGGCGGCCAGAATCCGTCGGGCAATCTCCAGCAGCCGACCGAGATGGCCGGCTTCGCCGCCGGTTCGACGAGCGCCAACGCGGCTCAGCCGAATTCCGTGCCGAACCAGTTCGCGGCCGGCACCGTCAACTCGAACAACCCGCTTCAGCCGAATCAGGCGTTCGCCAACCATTACGCGGCCGCGCCGCCGGCGAAAAAGAAGTCGCGCAAGATTTTCTGGATCCTGCCGCTGCTGATGCTGTTCTTCGTCGGCGTCGCCGGCGCGGGCGTCGGTCTCTGGTGGTGGCAGCAGCACAGCGGCGACGGCGGCAACACGAACACCAATCCGTCGCCGGCGGCGAGCCCGACCCCGAGCGCGTCGACGACCGCTTCGCCCGACGTTTCGCCGAGCCCGAACTCGAACGTCAATTCGGCGACCGCCGGCACGCCGACGCCGACCGCGACGCCGGCCGTCAAATCGACGGTCAGCCCGATCAAGCCGAACATTCCGCCGCAGACGCCGCTCCAGCCGGGGCCGAACAAAAAGGCCGAGCCGAACGCGCGGCCCAAGAAAAAGGTGTCGGTCGACGACATCATCAACGACACGGAATAAAGTTTCGTCTCGAAATCGGACAACCGGGCGGCGCTTTCGCATCATCGAAAGGCCGCCCGATTTTAATTGCAATTAGGCGTTTTCGTTGTTAAAATTCGCCTATCGCCCAAAATTTTTTTGGATTATAACAAGGAGAGTAAATGAAAGTTCGAGTTTCTTCTCAGGCAAAGCGCCGCCATTTTCTGCTGGTCGCGGCATTCGCGCTGATTTCTTCCGCCTTCTCGCTCGGCGTCGCCTGGAATCCGGCCGGCGCGCAGGCCAAACTGACGCTCGCCGACATTCTGACCGGCCTGAAGTCGACCAAAGTGACGCTCGCCCAGCGCAACAAGCTGCTGACCGACGCCGTCTGGAAACGCGGCGTGACGTTCACGCTGACGAACGAGATCGAGCGCGAGCTGCGGACGACCGGCGCGAACGACACGCTGATCGACGCGATCCGCCAGAGCGGCCCGTCGCCCGTCCGCACGCCGACGCCGCGCCCGACCGTCTCGAATACCGGCAACTCGACCTACTATCACAAGCGCGGCGACGATTATTTCGACGCCAACAACTTCGAGGCCGCGATTCCCGAATTCACGCGCGCGATCCAGCTCAATCCGAACGACAGTCTCGCCTACGTCCGGCGCGGATTTTCCTACAACTATCTGGGCGATTCGACGAGCGCCTTCAAGGACTACGATATGGCGCTCAAGACCGACCCGAACCTGCGCAACGAGGAATACATCGCCTGCGTCTTTTACAAGAAGGGCGACGCCGCCGATATGATCGTCGACAAATGCACGGAGACGGTCACGAAATACAAGGAATTCAGCCTCGCCTACTACAAGCGCGGCATCGCCTACCGCGATCTCGGCAACTACGAGCAGGCGATCCGCGACTATTCGGAAGCGATCCGGCTTTACCCGAATTTCGCCTACGCCTACAACACCCGCGCCGTCGTCTACATCGACGGCCGCAAAAACTATTCGGCGGCGATCTCGGACACGACCAACGCGATCCGCATCAACCCGAATTTCTCGAGCGCCTATTTCAACCGCGGCCTGTCCTATTTTTCGCTCGACAACTACGACGCCGCGCTCGCCGATTTCACGCGCGCCATCCAGCTGACCCCGGACGATTACGATTCGTATTACTACCGCGGCCGGATCTATTACGAGCAGGAAAACAACAGCCAGGCGATCGTCAATTTCTCGAAGGCGATCAGTCTCTCGCCGAACGAGGTCGAACCATATCGCTACCGCGGCATCTGCTATTTCAATCAGCAGGATTATCAGGCGGCGATCGACGATTACACGACCGCGATCAGGCTCAAACCGACCGCCAACACCTATAAAAACCGGGCGCTCGCCTACGACAAGCTCGGCCGCACCGATCTCGCCGCCGCCGACCGCCGCCGCGC
>JAFDVJ010000031.1 GCA_018269075.1 Acidobacteriota bacterium | reverse complement strand
GGTCGACTACATCAACCTGCACGGCACGGCGACGCAGCTCAACGACCGGATCGAAACCAAGGCGATCAAGCTCGCGTTCGGCGACCACGCCTACGAAATTCCGATGTCGGCGACCAAATCGCAGCTCGGCCACCCGCAGGGCGCGTCCGGCGCGGCCGGCGTCGGCGCGACGCTGCTCGCGCTCACGGAGGGCGTGATCGCGCCGACGATCAATCTCGACGAGCCGGACGAGGCCTGCGATCTCGATTACGTTCCGAACGTCGCGCGCACGGCCGAGATCAAAACCGCGCTCTGCAACTGCATCGGCTTCGGCTCGAAAAACTCGGCGTTCGTGCTCGAAAAAAACTGACGATGTCGGATTTCGGATTTCGGATTTCGGATTTCGGATTTCGGATTGGTTTCGGGGCGATCGTTTAGTTTGGGCGGCGGAAACGGCGGATAATCATCGCCGAGAGAAAGATCGCGGCGGCCGGCAGCCAGACCAGGAAAATTTCGCTGAGGATCACGTTGGGGCCTTCCGCGCCGAAAAAGCGCGCGCCGATCGGCGAGACCCGGATCGGCCGCCACGGAAAGAAGAAGCGTTCCGCGCTCAGCGGCGCAAACAGGGCGACGCCGAGGCCGCCGTCGGTCAGCATATCGAAAAACGGGTGCGAAAACGTGACGAGCGCGAAGAAGAGAAAAAGCTTTGAAAATGAGTAACCGTCGGGCCGAAAAAAGCGGACGAGCAGCGCGGCGGCCGCGCCGAGCAGCAGCGCGAACGCGATCGAATGCGTGAAGCCGCGATGCCCGAACATATTTTCATACGGCACGCCGAACCGGAAGGCGACGACGTCCGCGTCGGGAATCATCGCGCAGACGGCCGCCGTCAGCCAAAACCACGCGGGTTTTTTAAGAAAACCCTTCCCGGCCAGCACGGCGAAAATCCCGTGCGAAAAAATCGTCGGCATCTTAGTTTAATCGAGTCCTCAGTTGAAAAACACAAGTCTGGAGTCCTGAGTCCTGAGTCTTGAGTCGTTCGACAGCGGTTTCGGTTTCGTTATCCTAACGGATTTTATCGATAAAATCTTTGTCTGAAACGGAAAACCCGCGAAATCGAAACCCGACTTCAGACTCAGGACTCAGGACTCAGGACTCGGATTTAGTTATCCCTTGAGCGTTTCGGTTTCCGCGCTCATCTCGGGCGCGGTCGTCGTTTCGAGCTGTTCGCTCAAACTCTCCTCCGCCTGTTTTAACACGGTATCGGTCATCGTCAAAAGCCCGATGAGCCGTTTCCGCGTTTTCGAATCGACGCGACCGCGATTCGATCGCTTCGGGCGGATTGTCTCCGGGCAGGCGGTCGGCGATCGGTGAATTCGACGATCTCCTTCGCGCCGCCGCCAGCGCTCGAAAAACGGTCGCGCCGGGCGCGGGCATCACTGCGACCGCCGGCCGGTTTGTCAGCGGGGAAAATCGGCGGATTTTGTCGAAAGACGGTTCGAAGCGGATTACTTCATCGTCTTTTTCATCCATTCGACGGTGATCCGGCCGAATTCGGGATTGTAGTTTTCGGCCGCGTAGGGCCAGTATTTCCCGGTTTTATACAGTTCCATCACCTGTTTATAGGAGGTCGCCTTCGCGAAAATATGTTCGGTTTTCGGGATCAGCAGATATTCGGCGCTGCCGGGATGCGCTTCGTTGACGATCGCGGCGATCGTTTCCGCGTCGCGCGAGTTGAGCGCCTGAACGTCGAATTCGCCGTAGGCCGAAAGCACTTTGCAGCTGATCCTGCTCCACGCCTCGGCGGTCATCTGCTTGCTCATCGTGTAAAAATAATGCGCGCTGCGGCCGGCCTCGCGGCCCTGAAAATAATCGCCGTCGAAATTTCCGGCTTCGTCGACGATCTCCCTGAGCGCCGGATTTTTACGCATCTCGTCGGGGCTTTTTCCGGCTTCGAGCCACTCGTAATAAAACGGGATCATCCGGCGCGCTTCCTTTTCGGCTTCGACGTGGGTCGCGCCCGCGTAAACCGCCTGGATGCGGGCGGCGTCGATGAAATACTCGAACCACGAACGGACGCCCGAACCGTAGGTGATGATGCCGCGCGGTTGCCGGGTCCGGGCGATGAACGGCGCCGTCCACGAGCCCATCGAATGGCCGAAAAAGAAGACGTTGTCGGGATCGACGAAATCGTAGCCGAGCAGTTTTTTATAGCCGGCGACGTTGACCGCGACCTCTTCGTCGAAGTCAATGTCGCGGCAGTCTTTGGTCGTCCGGCTGTCGCCGAGATTCGGCCGTTCGACACGGAACACCACGAAACCGCCGCGAACCCAGTCCTCGAAGGCCATTTTGCGCGGGTCTTTCGAATTCGGCCCCATTTCCTGCGACTGGCAGGGCAGGCCCTGAATGTAGAACACGGCCGGCAGCCGTCCGGTCTTGCCCTTCGGAACGTAGGTGATCGTTCGCAGCGTGCCGAGCGCCATCTCGACCGCGTCGTAGCGAACCTCGGCGTTGTCGGAATTTTCCCGCGGCCGGCCCTTGACGGAACCTTTTTTGACGAATTTTTCGCCGTTCGAAAGAAAGACGAATTCGGCCGAGTCGCCCTCGTTTTTCGTGCGCGCGAAGGCGACGAAGTCCTGAACGCTGGAAAAGCCGCGGCCGTCGACCGAAACGATGATGTCGCCGGCTTTGAGCCCGAGCGCGGCGACTGTCGAATCCGGTGTCACGAGCGTCACGAGCAGGCCGTCGCCGGTTTTCAGCCGGTTGGCGGCTGCCGTCGCTTCGTCGAGCGGTTTGACGCCGACGCCAAACGATCCTCTGCGCGGCAGGGTCTGGGCGAAAAGCTGAACGGACGATAAGAGCGAAACGGCGGCGATGATCGCAAAAATGATTTTTTTCATAATTAATTCTCCGGAAATATTGATGATGGTCGAATTTAGCAGTTTCGATCTCGAAAAAATAGGATGAAAGTTGCCGGCCGGAAAGAAAATTTTACAGTTTTTGAAAATGCTTCGGGCGAAAGCCGGTCAGCCGTTTGAAAGCGGCGGTGAAATGGCTCTGGTCGTAAAAACCGCACTGATGGGCGATGGCGGTCAGCGAAAGGTTCGAGGTTTTGATGAGCGGCAGCGCCTTTTCGATCCGGAGCCGCCGCCGGTATTCGCCGAGCGTGCAGCCGAGATGACGCGAAAAATATTTCGAGACGGTTTTCGGATGAACGCCGGCCGCCCGCGCCAGCTCGTCGAGCGAAAGCTCCTCGTTCCAGTCGTCGTGGAGCCGTTCGACGACCCGGTCGAGCCATGCCGGGCGGGCTTTCCGGACGCCGCTCCGGTCTTCGAGCAGTTTCAGAAGCAGCATTTCGATCGAGTCGTTGGTAAATTCGTCGGCCGCCGCGAGCTCGCGGTAAATCTTCAGCATCGTGAATTTCGCAGCCGGGCTCTGTTCGACGGACGAGCGGATCGCGGCTTCGTCGATCCCGTGTCGGCCGAAAAAATCGGCCTCGATCTCGATGTTCAGGCTCCGGACGGGAAAGTTCCGGTAGATGCTTCGATGCGGCTGGCCGGCGGGAAAAAACATCAGCTCGCCGGCGCGTTTTTCGGTTTCGGCGTGGCGACGCCGATCGATGACGCCGCCTTTGAGGACGAAGCTGAAATGCGGCGTTTCGTGATAATGAAGCAGGTCGGTCGCCGCCGTTTCGAAATGCGTCGTCACGTAAACGCGGCTTCTGACCGGCGGAAGACTGATCGTCTCGCGCAGGTACCGGCCCTGATTCAGGGCCAGATAATTTTGAATCGTCAGCGCCGAATCCATAACGTCGAGTGTTGAGATTACGCAAAATTAGTTTGGGAAGTTTAGGAAGTTTGGGAAATTCGGGAAGTAAAAGTGCAATCGGGTGACAGGCGACAGCCTGTAAAAACGCTTCAAACCCGCACGGCGCGGGGCCGACTTTTTTTCCGAACTTCGCAAACTTCCCAAACTGTATAATGTGAGAAGATGAAAAAGGTGGAAAAGGATTTTCGGAAAAGAAGCTATCAGCTCGAACGGATCGACACGGGCGATTACACGCCGGCGGAATACGACCGGTTTCTGCGCGAGATCCGGGTCGTCAACAAGTTGGCGGGCGACATCCGCGCGCTCAAAAGATCGCTCCTGCGCGACGTCAGGCGCGACGGCGTCAAAAAGTTTTCGGTGCTCGACGTCGGCGCGGGCGCGGGCGAGCTGCTCCGCGTGACGGCCCGTTTCGCGCGCCGTCACGGGCTCGAAGCCGATCTCTACGGCCTCGAACTGCACGAGCGCGCGGCCCGGACGCTGGCCGCGGAATCGAAGGATCTGCCGGAGATCAAAACGATCCGCGGCGACGTTTTCGCGCTGCCGTTCGACGACGATTCGTTCGATTACGCGCTCTGCTCGCTGTTCACGCATCATTTCGGCGACGACGAGGTCGTCGCGATCGTCCGCGAGTTCGCGCGCATCGCCCGCCGCCGGATCTACGTGATCGATCTGCACCGCCACCCGACGGCCGATCTTCTCTACAGTCTTTTCTGCGCCGCGTTTCGGATCTCGCCGCTCGTCCGCGAAGACGGCTCGCTCTCGATCCGCCGCTCGTTCGTCGCCGCCGAGCTGGAGGATTTCGCCGCCCGGGCCGGGCTCGAAGAGTTCGCGGTCGAGCGGCATTTTCCGTTCCGGCTCGTCTTAAGCGGCCGCTGACCGGTGCGCGTTCTCGTAACCGGCGAGCTGTTTCGCGGAATCGACGAACTGCTGGTAACGGGTGATTTTCCCGGCGTCGTTAAATTTCCAGAAATGAACGATCTCGTCGACGAAATATTTACAGCCGATCGCGATCCGCGACGCGACCTCGTCGCCGTCGCCGACCACGGCCAGCACGTCGAACTGGTAGATCTCCATCTCGTCGACGGCTTTAAAGAAATCGTTGACGCTTTCGCGGCCGCCGTATAATTTGAGCCACGGCAGACCGTTTTTCGCGGCCGCCGCGTCGGTCGCGTAGTTCCACTCGACGTCGTCCGTCAAACGGTCCAGAATAAAGGGAATATCGCCCCGCAAAAAGGCCTCGTAAATGGCCGAAATCGTCTCTTTGTTGCTCATCTGTTTTCTCCTGAAAAATAATCTCGGCGGGTTTTTTCGCCCGTCGCTTCATTTTTCGCCGGATCGGAAGAAACGGATTTATGAGCGCGAAAAAAAATTTTCGACGGGATTTTTAACGCGAAGACGCGAAGACGCGAAGGCGCAAAGGGTTGTTAAATGGTTTTTCTGCGGCGAAAAATCAACGGTTTAGCCGGAAACTTTGCGCCGTCGCCGGCCCGTTAAAAAAAATCTTCGCGGCTTCGCGCCTTTGCGCCTCCGCGTTAAAACCGGCCGCCTAACGCAGTCCTTCTTTTTCAATCTTTGCGAGATGCGCTTCGACGGTTTTGACGGCGAGCGGAAAGACTTTCGGGTCGAGATTCGGGTAGACGACGGCGGCGATTTCCGCGGCGTCGGCCGCGCCCGCGCGCAATGCTTCGAGGATCTGCGTTTCGCGTTCGAGCCGGTGCGCGATGTATTCGGCGATTTTCGCTTTCGCGTCGAAGACGGCCGCGCCGTGCGAACCGCAGAGATGCCGCAGGCGCGGGAGATTCTTCATCCGTTCGAGCGAGGCGAGATAATCGGTCAGATCGCCTTCGGGCGGCGCGATGACGACCGTGCCCGCGCCGACGACGTTGTCGGACGTCAGCAGAAAGCCGAGCGCTTCGTCGTAAAAACAGAGATGCCCGCGCGCGTGGCCGGGCGTATGGAGCGCTTCGAACGCGAATTTTTCGCCGGCTTCGTCGCGCAGCTCGAAAATCTCGCCGTCCTCGACGAAACGCTCGAACTCGACCCGGCCGGCGAGGCTCTCGGCCGTGATCCGGTGCGCGGCGAGCGGCACGTCGATGCCGAATTTTTCGCGCAGATGCCGTTTGAGGAGCGTTTCGCCGCCGGTGTGGTCCTTGTGCAGGTGCGAGACGACGATCGATCGGCAGACCGCGCCCCGTTCGATCATCGAATCGACGAGCGCGAAGAGCTTTTCGAGTTCTTCCTGATCGGTCGAGGCGGCGTCGATGACGACGAATTCGCGGCGGCTGGCGATGAAGCAGTTGGTGTGCGTCGCGGGCGGCAGCGTGTCGGTACGAAGCGGCAGGCAGATCACGTGCGGGTTCAGTTCCATCTGATCGATGTTGCCGTCGCAGGCCGCCGAGCGGGCCGCCAACGCGGCGGCGGCGGCGCGGACCGGCGCGAAAACGTCCGTTTCGCCGGCCTCGTTCGCCGGCCTCGATTTCGCCAATTCCTGCAGCGAGATCAGCACCGGCGGCGAGATCAAAACCGCGCCGCGCGCCCAGCCGTCGAGCGCGGCGGCCGGCGCGAGAAACTCGATGTTCCGCATCTCGGTGATCGCCGCGTAGGGCGTCTGTTTCGGCGGGCAGAGGGCGATGAAAAAGCGCGTTTTAAAGCGGACGGGCGAGAATTTCGGCGTCGTCCAGTGGCCGGTGTAAAGAAAATCGCGGGCGTCGAGCCGGAGGCCCCAATCCGCGAGAATCTCGGCGAAACCGCTGCGGCCGGAGATCAGATCGTCGTGGAGCGCGGCGCGCTGGCCTTTCGTCAGCCGCTCGCCGCCGCGCGCGAGCAGGACGCCGACTTCCTCGAACAGCTCGCGCGCGGCGCAGGCGATGAACCGCGCGAATTCCGGGTCGGCGCAGCTCTCGACCGGCACGAGCGCGTCCGCGGCGTCGGTCTTGCCGCCCGGAAAAGCGTGAAAACCGCCGAGAAAAGGAATCTGCGGGTTGCGCTGCGCCCAGAGGACCTGCGACAAATCGCGGTTAAGCAGGATCACGGCCGCCGCGTCTCTCGGCGTCGCCGCTGTTCGATTCACATTCAAAACTTTATTGATAAACCCCCATTGGATTTCGGATTTCGGATTTCGGATTTCGGATTTCGGATTGTTTTGATATCCAACGCTTCCGTTTAAGACTGAAAGCTCCCCGTTATGAACGGTTTGTTTTATTTTCGATAAAATAACCGTCATTTAATACGGAGATTTCGAATTCCGAGCAATCCGAAATCCGAAATCCGAAATCCGAAATCCATATAACGATACTTGATAAGCCGGCCGAAATCTACTGTTTGGGGAAGGAATCCGGCGGCCGCCGGGGCAGGCGGCCGGTTCGGAACGAGGCCGTGGCGGGCGGATGACGAAATCGTTAATAACCGGCCCGCCGGTTTCGTCGTCAAAGCCTTATCAAGTAAAATCGAGAAAGGACGATTTTATCGGAAAATTTTTCTAAAGATCGGATCGATTCCGTCATCACGGAGAGACAGCAATGAAAAAAATTCGGCGGGAACAAAGATCCCGGTGGTTTTATGCGGGCGGCGCGCTGGTTTTGATCGCTCTGACGGCCGGCGTCTATTTTTATTTTGCGAATTCCGGTTCGCGCGTGCGGGCGACCGACCAGTCGACGGCGCTGCAGGAGCGCAAGACGAATCCGGCCGGCCGGCTGATGCTCGACGCCGAAACCGGGCAGCCGGCGGTGATGCCGCTGACGTTCAATTTCGTGCGCTCGCCCGATCCGGACGGGCGCGACGGCCGGGGCCGCTACCTGATCGCCGTCAACAGCGGCTACGGCCTGACGTTCAATTCGAAAAGCAAGCCGCAGCAGACGCTTTCGGTCATCGATCTCGACCGGACGCCGTCGCCCGAAGTCGTTCAGAACGTTTATTTTCCCGCGCCGCAGAGCGCCAATTTCGGCCTCGTCTTCGATCCGCGAAAACAGGACGGCGGAAAATACAATCTCTACGTTTCGGGCGGCTTCGAAAACAAGATCTGGATTATGAGCTTCGATCCGAAGGCGGCCAAACCGCTCGCGCCGGCCAACGCGCCCGACGAAAAGATCGACGCGCCGTTCATCGACGTGACGGCGTTCGCCGAAAACGCGCCGTCGCCGAACTACAACAACGACAAGGCGGCGGTTTATCCGACCGGCATCGATCTCGCGCCCGACGGCAGCGCGCTTTTCGTCGCCAACAATCTGAGCGACAACCTCGGCGTCGTGTCCGATCTGCGCGACCGCCGCCGGATCACGCGCGTCGCGCTCGGCCGCGCGGGCTCGGCCCAGTTTCTTTACCCGTACGACGTTCTGACGATGCCCGCGAAGGACGGCAAAACGGTCGATAAGATCTACGTTTCGCTCTGGGGCGACGGGACGATCGCGGTCGTCGACGGCCGGACTTTGCAGGTCAAAAAACACATCGCGGTCGAGCGTCACCCGACGAAAATGCTTTTCAACCGCGCGAAAACGCGGCTTTTCGTCGCCAATTCCGACGGCGACAGCGTTTCCGTGATCGACACGAAAACCGACGAACCGTATCGTTTCGAACCGAAGATCGACGTCCGGCTGGCCGAAAATCAGCCCGCCGGGATAAGTCCGCAGGGACTCGCCTTAAGCGACGACGAGAAAACGCTGTACGTCGCCGACGCGAAGGTCAACGCCGTCGCGGTCGTCGAATTGGCGGCCGCTCTCGAAAAGGAAAACCGCCCGGAAGACAAGCTGCGGAGCCGCGTCGTCGGGATGATCCCGACCGGCAATTACCCGTCGGCCGTCGCCGTCGCCGGCGGCCGGCTGCTCGTCGCCAACGGCAAGGGCACGGGCGCGGAAAATTCTTCCGTCCGGGTCACCGAATCGGGCTTTTACCCGAATATGCCGAACGCCGAATTTCCGGGCGACCGCTACAACAAACGCGGCGAATACAGCGCAGCGGTCGTTTCGGGCAACGTCAGCGTGGTCGAGCTGCCGGACGAAAAACGGCTGTTCGAATACACGCAGACCGTGCTCCGCGACAACGGCCTCGTCGGCCCGAAAACGAAAAACATCTTCCCCGGCGGCCGCTCGCCGTTCAAACACGTGATCTACGTGATCCGCGAAAACCGGACCTACGATCAGGTCTTCGGCGATCTCGAAAGAGCGGGCGACGGCGCGAAGGCCGACGGCGACGCGTCGGTCGCGATCTTCGGCGCGGGCGAAATCGCCAAATCGCCGAAGGGCGCGCCGCAGAACGTCACGCCCAACGCCCGCGCGCTGGCGCTCCGGTTCGGGCTTTTCGACCGCTTTTTCGTCAATTCCGAGGCCTCGCCCGACGGTCACAACTGGGCGACCGCCGCGTTTTCGAGCGATTACGTCGACAAGGCTTTTCGCTGGGATTATTCGGGCCGCGGCCGGACTTACGATTACGAGGGCTTTAACCGGCTGCCGTCCTACGAAGCGCCCGGCGGGCAGCCGCCCGTCGCGCTGCCGTCGGTCTTCGATCTGCCGGCGACGGCCGAATCGGTCGCCGATTTTCAAAAGCGCTATGTGCCGTATCTGAACGGCGGCCGCGACATCGGCGAGCCGGAAACGCTTTATCTGTGGGATCTCGCGCAGCGCAACCGGCTTTCCTACCGCAGTTACGGCGAATTCGTCGCGACCGTCTCGGCCGAGGACGTCCGCGAGGTCAACACGCGGAAGGCGAAAAAATATCCCGATCTGTCGCCGACGCTGACCGCCTTCGCGACCAAGAAATCGCTCGAAGACCATTTCTCGCCGCAGGCCCGGAATTTCGATATGAGCACGCCCGACGCGATGACGACCGATTCCTATCTCGCCGCGAAAAATTCGGGCGGCCGGACGGACGCGGCGGTCAGCGCCGAGAACGCCGACGAAAAGTTTCGCGGCAATTCGCGTTTCGGCGAATGGCTCAAAGAATTTCGCGGCTACACGGAAAATCTGCGGAAGGGAACGGGCGAAACCCTGCCGAATCTCTCGATCGTCCGGCTCTCGAACGACCACACGGCCGGGATGAGTCAGCGCCTGCCGACGCCGCAGTTTTATGTCGCCGACAACGATTACGCGCTCGGCCGGCTGGTCGAGGAAGTCTCGAAAAGCGAATACTGGAAGGACACGGCGATCTTCGTCGTCGAGGACGACGCGCAGGACGGCCCCGACCACGTCGACGCGCACCGCTCGCCGGCGCTCGTCATCTCGGCCTACAACCGGCGCGGCGCGCTCGTCCGCGAGTTTCACAACACGGTCAGCCTGATCCGCACGCTCGAGCTCTGTCTGAACCTGCCGCCGATGAATTTTCTCGACGCCCACGCCGCGCCGATGGATGTTTTCACCGACAAACCGGATTTCGCGCCCTACACGGCCGCGCTCCCCGAAATCGCGGCGGACAATCTCTTCCCGCCGCCGAAACCGTCGAAGGCGATGCTCTCCTATATGAACCTGACCGACCGCCAGGATCTCTCGCACCCGGATATGGCCGACCCGCGTCAACTAAACGAGATCATCTGGTTTTCGGTCCGCGGCGACTCATCCCCGATGCCCGGCATCGCGCGCCTCCCGGCCTACGATCTGATGAAGGCCGGCATCGAAGAGGAAGCCGAAGAGATGGAAGAAAACGAAGCGGACGAATAAGTTTGGGAAGTTTGGGAAGAAAACGTACAACAGTCTGTCAGACTGTTGACAGGCGTCAGCCTGTAATGCGGCGTCGCCCCCGATGAAACGTTCGACACCGCCGGCGCGGCGTTGGCCGGCTGACAGCCCGCCATACATAAAAGGGAAGTTTAGGAAGTTTCGGAAAAAATCAGCCAACTTCCCAAACTTCCCAAACTACTAATTCCCCGGCACGGGCCGGTCGCCGGCGAGGCCGAATTGATAGGCGAAGGGCTGCGCGTTGGTGCTTTGGAGAATGTACCAGACGCCCGAGCGGAACACGGCGACGTCGGTTTTGCCGTCGCCGTCGTAGTCGGCCGGGACGGGCGTGTCGGTCGCAAGGCCGAACTGCGTGATCGAGTAATTCTGGAAATTCGCGAGAATATGCCATTCGCCCGCGCCGCGGTAGACGGCGAGATCGGCCTTGCCGTCGCCGTCGAAATCGCCGCCGACCGGCCGGTCCGTCGCGAGCCCGAACTGGACGGCCCCGAAGCCGAGCGCCGAGCGCTGGAGATACCACGTGCCGCCGCGGTAAAGGGCGAGATCGGCCTTGCCGTCGCCGTCGTAGTCGCCGACCACCGGCTTGTCGCCGGCGAGACCGAACTGCAGGACGCTCGTCTGATTATTGGCGAGATTGAACAGATACCACGTGCCGCCGCGAAAGACGGCGAGCTCGGCGCGGCCGTCGCCGTCGTAGTCGGCCGGTACGGGCACGTCGGCGGCAAGCCCGAACTGAAACGCGAAAAACTGCGCGTTCGAGCTTTGCAGGACGTACCAGACGCCGTTGCGGTAAACCGCGATGTCGGTCTTGCCGTCGCCGTCGAAATCGGCGGGCGTCAGAACGTCGGTCGAGATTCCGAACTGCGCCGCCGCGAAGCCGCTCGCGCTCTGCTGTAAATACCACGTTCCATTGCGGAAAACCGAGATGTCGGCGCGGCCGTCGCCGTCGAAATCGAAGCGCGCGGCCGTCGCGCCGGCCTGATTGACGTTCAATGTCCGCGCGCCGACCGTGACGCTCGTGCTGCGGGCGCTCCGCGACGGGTTCGGCAGCACGTTGAAAAGAAGCGCGCCGCTGCCGGTCTGCTGCGCCGAGGTGACGACGACCCACGCCGCGTTCGAGACGGCCTGCCACGAGCAGCCCGCGCCGGCCGTCACCGGCACGTTTCCACCGCCGCCGGCCGCCGCGTAATTGAGATTCGTCTGGGCGAGCGAGGTCGGGCAGCCCGAGCCCTGCTGCGCCTGAAACGTGCGCTGGTTGATGCCGTCGGAAACCGTCACCAGCCCGGTCCGCGCGCCGCCCGTGTTCGGCGCGACCGTCAGGCTGACGGCGGCCGAATTGATCCCGCTCGCCGGCGAGTCGATCGTGATGAAGGAATTCGTCGTCGAAGCGGTCCAGCCGCAGCCCGCCGGGATGTTGATCTGAAAACCGCCGCTGCCGCCCGCGACCGGAAACGCCTGCGCGGTCGGCGAGAGCGTGAACAGGCAGGCGCTGACCGAGCTTTGAATGTCGAGGCTCCAGCCGCCGGCGATCGCGCCGGCGTTGCTGCCGTTGTCGTCGACGACGTAGAGCGACCACGTCCCGTTCGGATTCGTCCCGTAAAACGCGCCGAGCGTCGTGCCCGAAACCGCGCCCTGCGGCGCGGGCGCCGGAAACGTGTCCGTGTCGTCGTAGTTGGTCGGCTTGAAAATGCCCGCCGCGAGCGGCCCGTTATCCGGCAGAAAAGACGGCGCGGTATCGGAAAACGTCAGCGACAGATTGTTCGCCGCCGTCCCGCCGCCCGCGTCCGACATCAGCACGATCCGGCGGCCGTTCGGCGCGACCAGCAGGATGTCGACGTCGTCCGGGAAATTGTGCGAAAAATTCTCGATGTTGACGGCGAGGCCGGTGACGAGACCGGGCAGGCCGCTGACCTGGATGCTGCTCGGGTACGGCGCGGCCGTGCCGGCGGTCGGAATCGCGATCGCGGCCGCGTTGGCGGCGGTCGGGATCGTTTCGAGCGTGATCGTATCGATCCACCAGCCGAGGGCGGAAAAGCCGTCGTTGGTGCCGAGCCGCCAGCGAAACTGGACGGTTTGCCCGAACGTGGAGGCGGGCAGCTGGACGGAAGTCAGCACGAAGCCTTCGGAGCCGCCGGTCCACGCCGAGCGGCCGGCGAGCGGGTTGGTCGATGGATTGATCGTTCGCGTGTAGCCGTTCGAAAGAAAAACGCAGCCGGCGAGCAGCGCGTCCTGAAACTGCCCGCTGCCGATCTTTACTTCGAGGACGCCGCCGTCCCACGTGTTTTCGAGCGAATACTGGTGCCGGAAATTGAGGACCGCGTTCGCGCCGGTGACGACCATCGGCGGCGATGTCAGCTCGGACAGACCGGCCGTCAATGAGTTCGGCGCGAAAACCGCGTTCGGCGCGGTGTCGCTGGCCGTCGTGACGGTCGTGAAAGCGCCGCCGCCGCCGGTCGTCGAAACCGTCCAGCCGGCGGGCAGCTGCGGCGCCGTCACGCCGTCGAAATTCTCGCCGAAACGGACCGTCTGCGGCGCGAACGCCGGTTCTTCGACGGCCGCCGAAGTCCGGTCGGAAATGTTTGAAAAAAGAAGGGTTGCGAGCAAAAACAAAAAGCTCGCGAAACGGAATATTCGAACGGGCGAAACGAATTTTGGCGGCATCGGTTTTTTCTCAAAAGCGAAAGTTGATGCAATCAAAGTTAAAGCCTGCCCGGTTCGTTGTCAATAAAAATCGGCATAAATCTTGATTTTACGGTGAAAAGCGGTATAAAATTTCAGGCTGTCGCTAGCATTTACCAGAAGTTCTAACAAAAGTTTATAAAAATTTGTTCGCCCGCGAACGTTGAGGAAGTTTCGATGAAAGGATTTTCCGCCCCGCGTCTTTTTTTTCAAGCCGTCTGCTGTGCTCTCGCGATCTTTTCCGCCGTCGCCGTTTCCGCTCAAAATCCGCCCGAGGACGCGCCCGTTCTGATCAGTCAGCCGGGCTCGACCCGCGCGCTGACCGCGCGGCCGACGGGTAAAAGCTTCGATTTTTCGCCGAAAACCGTTCAGGCCGGCCGGAATCCGCGGATCACCTTTTTCGTGACGAATCTCGCGCTGCTGCCGGACGAGGGCGCGAACGCCTTTCGGGTCGATCTGCAGGACGCCCAGGGCTATCGCTACCCGCTCCAGGTGCTCGCGCTCGAACCGCTCGCCGACCGGCCGTGGGTTTACGCGCTGACGGTCCGGCTGCATCCGCTGATGACGAACGTCGGCGACGTGCTGGTGCGGGCCAACTGGCGCGGGATGGCGAGCAACCGCGTGCGGCTCGCGATCGGGTTCGAAAGCCGCAAGCCGGAAGACGACGCCGGCGCGGTGCCGACGCCGATGCCCGACAAGCCGCCCGTCACGACTCCGGTCCAGAACGTCGCGAGCCTGCCGTGGGCCGGCGATCGCGTGCGCTTTATCGAACAGTCGACCTTCGGCCCGAACGCGGCGCTCGAAATGCGGCTCCGGCGGATCGGTTTTTCGGCGTGGCTCAACGAGCAGACGGAAGAAAAACGCGACGCCAACGGCGCGCTCCGCTATTCGACGTATCCCTATCCGAATCTGCCGCTGATGCCGCAGACGCCGTCGCAGACCTGCACCGGCAACTGCCTGCGCGACAACTACTCGATGTACCCGCTCCAGAAATGGTTTTTCCGCGAAACGCTCTACGGCGAAGATCAGCAGCTGCGCCGCCGCGTTTCGTGGGCGCTCGGGCAGATCTGGGTCGTCTCGGGCCGCGAAACGATCCAGCCGTCGCGGATGGTGCCCTACGTGCAGGTGCTCGACCGCAACGCCTTCGGCAATTACCGCGACCTGATGCGCGAGATGACGCTCAATCCGGCGATGGGCAATTATCTCGATATGGCGATCTCGACGCAGCAGAACCCGAACGAAAACTACGCGCGCGAGATTCTCCAGCTTTTCTCGATCGGGCTTTACCGGCTCAATCAGGACGGAACCGTCCAGCGCGACGCGCAGAACAATCCGATCCCGACCTACGATCAGTCGGTCGTCAACGGCTTTACGAAAGTGTTTACCGGCTGGTCGTTCTGCGTTCAGGGCTGCCCGAATTCGCAGCCCGGCATCGTCAACTACAAGGACCAGATGGTCTTGACGCCGGCCAATCACGACGCCGGCGAAAAACAGCTTTTGAATTATCCGGGCGCGGTCTCGATCATTCCCGCCGGGCTGACGGCCGATCAGGACTTCGAGATGGCGCTCGACAATATTTTCTATCATCCGAACGTCGCGCCGTTCGTCAGCAAGATTCTCATTCAGCAGCTGGTCACGAGCAACCCGACGCCGGCCTACGTCGGGCGCGTCGCGGCCGTCTTCAACGATAACGGGCAGGGCATCCGCGGCGATCTGAAAGCGGTCGTCCGGGCGATTTTGCTCGATCCGGAAGCGCGCGGCAATCTGAAAACCGATCCCGATTACGGCCACCTGCG
Source organism: Acidobacteriota bacterium (assembly GCA_018269075.1). Lineage (GTDB taxonomy): Bacteria > Acidobacteriota > Blastocatellia > Pyrinomonadales > Pyrinomonadaceae > JAFDVJ01. Next base: position 23,920 of record JAFDVJ010000031.1, on the reverse strand, counting down.
CGAGCCGGTCCTCTTCGTCACGAACATTCTGCGGCCGCTCAATCCGGTTTCGGTCGCGACCGCCGGCGGCGCCTGCAGCAACCAGAGCGACGGCTATCTGAACCCGGCGACGATCGTGCTCGATCAGGACGTTTTCAATCCGCCGAGCGTCTTCAACTATTACCCGATGACCTACACGCTGCAGAACACCGATCTGCACGCGCCGGAATTCGGGATCTTTTCGACCGGGACGGCGCTCAAACGGCCGAATTTCGTCAACCAGATGATCTTCGGCGGCGGCATCGGCTTGAGCAGCGACGCGAGCTGCGGGACGCAGGTCAGTCTCGCGCGCTGGCAGTCGCTGGCGGCGGCCGACACGACGGGCGCGCTGCTCGTCGATACGATGAACACGGAAATTATGCACGGCTCGCTGTCGCCGGTCGTGCGCGGGCACATTCTCGAAGCCGTCCAGGCGGTCGCTTCGACCGATTCCCTGAAACGCGCGCGGACGGCCTTTTATCTCGTCGCGACCGCGCCGCAGTTTCAAGTGCAGAGATAAGTTTGGGAAGTTTGGGAAGTTTGGGAAGTTCAGGAAGTTGAGGAAGTTTGGGAAGTAAGAAAAAAATTTAATTTCAGCCTTTAACTTCCAAAACCTCCTCAACTAAAAAAAATATGGAACAGAACAGAAGAGAATTTATCGGAAAATCCTGCCGGGCGCTGACGATGGCGGCGGTCGCCACGCAGCTGTCGCATCTCGGGCTGGTCAGCGCGCTGGCGCAGAAAAGATCGCGGAAATCGGAGGCGGTCGATTCCTACAAGGCGCTGGTCTGCGTTTTTCTGAACGGCGGGAGCGACGCCAATAATATGGTCGTCCCGAAATACACGGCCGGCTACGCCGATTACAGCGCCGCCCGCACGGCCCAGGGACTGGCGATTCCGCAGGCCAATCTTCTGTCGGTGACGCCGCCGTCGATCGGGCTCGAATTCGGCCTGCACCCGAATCTCGCCGAGCTGCACCAGCTCTGGGGACAGAACCGGCTCGCCGTCGTGACCAATGTCGGGACGCTCGTCCAGCCGCTCACGAAGGCGCTTTATTTGTCGGGCGCGCCGCGTCCCGATCAGCTTTTCTCGCATTCCGATCAGGTCGCGCAGTTTCGGACGGCGATCTCCAATTCGAGCGCGACGACCGGCTGGGGCGGCCGGCTCGCCGACCGGACCGGCCCGATCAACGCCGGCGCGGCGATCCCGATGATCACCTCGATGGCCGGCGTGACGATCTTCAGCAACGGCGTGACGAGCTCGCCGCTGATCGTCGAGCCCGCGCCGACGCCCTTGAATCAGGTTCTGACGCTCAACGGTTTCGGAACGACGAGCGACGAGCTCGCGCGCAAAACCGCGATGCAGCGGATTCGCGGCGAGGACCTCGACAAGACGCTCGTTCAGGCGGCCGGTTTTCTGACGCAGCAGGCCGTCAGCGTCAGCGAGCAGCTCAGCACCGACCCGCCGCTGACCGTGACTTTTCCGGCGACGACGCTCGGCAACCAGCTCAAGCAGGTTGCCAAGCTGATGAAGTTTCGGACGTCGCTCAATATGACGCGGCAGATCTTTTTCGTCCAGCTTCCGGGTTTCGACACGCACGGCTCGCAGATCACGAATCAGGGCAATTTGTTCACGCAGCTCAGCCAGGCGCTGAAGGCGTTTTACGACGAGACGGTCGCGCAGGGCATCTCCGGACAGGTCACGACCTTTACGATGTCGGATTTTTCGCGGACGCTGAACCCGGCCGGGACGGGCGGCAACGTCGGCTCGGATCACGCCTGGGCCGGGCATCATCTGGTGATGGGCGACGCGGTCGCGGGCGGCAATTTTTACGGGCGGCCGACGTCCAACGGCTCGATCTTTCCGACGCTCGTCAACAACGGGCCGGACGACATCAGCACGCGCGGCCGCTTCGTGCCGACGGTTTCGGTCGAGATGTACGCCGCGACCTTAGCGCGCTGGTTCGGGCTCAACGAAGCGGAGATGCCGCTCGTTTTCCCGCTGATCGGCAATTTCCCGACCTCGAATCTGGGCTTTATGGGTTAAGCGAAAAATTCGGTATCGTCAGCGGGCGCGAACGTGTTTTGTTTCGGAAGGTTCGAAGTGTAAGCTTTTTCAAGCGGATTTCAATTACGAAAAACCTCAAATGATCGGACGGATAATTTCCCAGTACCGGATTCTGGAAAAACTCGGCGAAGGCGGTATGGGCGTCGTTTATCTCGCCGAAGACACGGTTCTCGGCCGCCGCGTCGCCTTCAAGTCGCTGAAAGATTCCGACCGGCCCGACCTCGCCCAGTACCGGACGCGGTTTCTCCGCGAAGCGCGGCTCGCCTCGACGCTCAATCATCCGAACATCGTTTCGATCTACGATTACGGCGAAACGCCGGACGGGATGCCGTATCTCGTGATGGAGTACGTCCGCGGCCGGAATCTCGCCGACCTCCTGCGCGAAAAAAAGCTGCCGGTCGCCGAGGGCCTCGACATCATCAAACAGATCGCCCGCGCGCTCGCCGAGGCGCACGAGCACGGCATCGTCCATCGCGATCTCAAACCGTCGAACGTTTTCGTCAACGAGCGCGGCGACGTCAAGGTGCTCGATTTCGGTCTCGCCAAGGTGCTCGACGCCGCGCTTTACGACAGCAAGACCGGTTCGGCGTCGAATTCCGAGCTGCTCACCGAAACGCGCGAGGGCGTTTTCATCGGGACGCCGTCGTATTCGTCGCCCGAACAGCTGCTCGGCGCGGGCGTCGACCGGCGGAGCGACATCTTCTCGCTCGGCGCGGTCTTTTACGAATGCCTGTCGGGCCAGCCGGCGTTCGCGGGCCGGAATTTCGCCGAGATCTGCGCGCAGGTCATCCGCGACGATCCGCCGCCGCCGTCGAAGCTGAATCTGGCGGTGTCGCCCGAATACGACGAAGTCGCGCTCAAAGCGCTTTCGAAACGCGCCGAAAACCGTTATCAAACCGTCGAAGAGCTGATCCGCGATCTCGAAACCGCGCCGGGCGACGCGCCGACCGAGGAAATCACGACCGGCGGCGGCCGTCCGCCGGAAAAGTCCGCCGAACCGCCGTCAGCCGTCCGTTCGGAGCGTTCTCCGGTCACCGGATTTCTGAAGAAAAACGTCGTTTTGACGGGCGTTTTCGTCCTGCTGGCGCTCATCGCGCTGGCCTTCGCGGCGAGCGGTTCGCTGCGAAATCTTTTCCGGCCGGCGGCTTCGACCGAAACGCCCGCGTCCTTTAACGAGGGCGTCGCGGCGCTCCGGAGCGGCAATTATTACAAGGCGAAAAAACTGCTCGAAAACGCCGTCCGCGAGAACGACCGTTTTCCGCTCGCGCACGCCCGGCTCGCCGAGGCTTTGAACGAACTCGGCTACGAGGACGGCGCGACGAAGGAAATTCTGAAGGTCACCGAGCTGACGCCGACCTTTCCGAATCTTTCGGAAATTGACCGGCTCAACCTGCAGGGCACGGCCGCCGCCGTCCGCCGCAACTTCGACGGCGCGCTCGAAAATTACCGGCAGATCGTCGAAAAATCGCCGGAAAGCGAAAAAAAATTCGCGTATTTCGATCTCGGCCGCGTCTGCGAGGCGGCCGACGACACCGACCGCGCCATCGAAAATTACGCGGAAGCGACCGCCCGCGATCCGAATTTCGCGGCCGCTTTTCTGAGGCTCGGAATGCTGTACGGCCGCCAACAGGACGCGGCGAAGGCGGCCGCGGCCTTCGATCGGGCGGAAAATCTCTACAACGCGCAGAGCGATTACGACGGCCTCGCCGAAGTCGCCTACCAGCGCGGCTACCTGCTCAACATTCAGGACAAGCTGCCCGCGGCGGCCGAGAAGATGAAGCGCGCCAACGAGCTCGCCGCGATGACCAAAAACGCTTCGCTCGAAGTCCGGTCGCTGCTTCATCTGAGCAGCATCGCCTACAGCGCGGACGATCAGGCGGCGGCCAAAAACTACGCCGATCAGGCGATCGAGCTGGCGCGCGTCGAAGAGCTCGACAATCTCGCGACGGTCGCGCTGATCGACACCGGCAACATCTTTTTTATGCGCGGCCGGCTGACCGAGGCCGAAAACAATTTCACGCTCGCCCTGCGGCGGGCGAAGACCAACGAATGGCCGCGCGTCGAGGCCCGCGCCGGTCTTTCGCTCGGCAGCCTTTATCTCCAGCAGACGAAAAGCGCCGACGCGATTCCGCTGATCGAAGCGGCGCTCGATTTCTATCGCCGGAACAATTTCCGCAAGGAAATGCTCCAGGCGCAGCTCGCGCTCGGCTACGCCAACGATCAGGCCGGCAATTACGACGCGGCCGTCCGGGCCTTTACCGATCAATTGCGGGCGGCCGAGGAAGCCGACGACAAGCTGCTCGCCTTTTACACCCGCGCCGCGCTCGGACTGGCGCTGATCCATCAGGAAAAATTCGCCGACGCGCTCGCCGAGTACGACCGGAGTTTGGAGCTGAGCCGCGCGCTCGGGCTCGAATCGAAATCCGGCTACAGTCTGCTCAATCGCGGTCAGGCGCTGTGGCAGCTCGGCCGCTACCGCGAATCGCGCGAGGCGCTCGACGCGGCCGCCGCGATCGCCGGCAAACCGGAAAGCGGCGACCGGCAGCTGCTCGCGTGGACGCATCTCGTCCGGGCGCAGAGCGCGCTCAGCGAGGAGAATTACCGGGCGGCCGCCGACGAAAGCCGCAAGGCCGTCGAGCTGAGCGGCGCGCAGTCGGGCGAAATCTATGTGCAGGCGGCGTTTACGGAAGGGCTCGCGGCGGCGCGTTCGGGCGCGGCCGCGAAGGGCCGCGACCTGTGCCGGAAGGCGGCCGACGCGGCCGTCGGGACCGGAATGGCACATCTTTTGCTCAAATCGAAGATGGCGCTCGTCGAAACGCTGCTCGCGAACGGCGAGGCGCAGCCGGCGCTCGACGTTTTTCTCGAGCTGCAAAAGGGCTTTTCGGAGACCGGCAATCTGCTGACGCGGTGGCGCGGCTACGCGCTCGCGGCGCAGGCCGCGGCGCGGCTCGGGGACGAGCCCGAAGCACGGGAATACCGGACGCGCGCCGACGAAATTTCGGCCGCGCTCGAATCGAATCTCGGCCCGGAAAATTATCGTTCGTTTCTCTCGCGGATGGACGTCGGACGGTTAAAAAAATAACCTTAAACGGTTTTCAATCTTAAATTAACGGAGAAAAAATTATGTCAAAAGGCACGGACCAGCAATCAGTTCCGATCATCATCAAGGGCGGCAGCAAACGCGGGATCATCGCGACCGCCATCGAAATTCAGGCCAACAGCGTCTTTCAGGTCACCGAATCGTTTCAGCAGCAGCAGAGCGACTGGATCCAGTCGGATTCCGAGTTTTCGATCAGCTACGTCGAATCGGTCGCGATCGGCGATATGGGGCCCGAAATGCAGTTTTGCCAGACTTCGGCGATGGCGCACCCGCTGACCTACGAATTCAAGGACGATCAGGGCAGCAACATCTTCACGATCAGGGAAATGGCCGGCAACGACGGTTATTATCTGCAGATTTCGGTCGATTCGAAGGACGATTATTTCCAGATCACGAAGGATTCCGGCAACGAAGCCTGGACGGTCAGCCTGTTCGATACGACGGCCGCCGAGATTTACGCGGTCGAGGTGACCGACGCCAACAGCGTCCCGGTCTGCCGGATGCTCCGGGCCAACGAGGAGGACATTTTTCTCAATCTCGAACCGGCCGTTTAGTTTAAAAGGGGAAATGTTGAGTGTCGGCAACTATAGGCAGTATTGACGACACTCAACATTTCTTGGAGAAGGTGAGGTAAACTTCTGGTTTACTTTATAATTGTGAAAAAAAGGGGGCATTCTGCTGCCTGACGATCATTTGCCTGCCTGCCGGACCCTTTCGATCAGCCGCCTCGCGATAACCTTCCTGCGACTCGCGTGCCACGGATTCCGGCCGCCGTTTCTACAGTAAAATCAGCGACTTCGGTTAAATGCGCGATGAGCGGGACTATCAGAATCGACACTTTAAACTGTCAGTTTTGACACGATTCGGTCTGTTCGGTCGATGAGATATGCTAAATTAATCTGAGTCCTGAGTTGAAAAACTAAAGTCTGAAGTCCTGAGTCTTGAGTCTTAAGTCATTTGGCGGCTGTTTCGATTTCGTCATCCGGGCGGGTTTTATCGACAAAATCTTAGCCTGAAACTGAAAGCCCGCGAAATCGAAAATCGACTTAAGACTCAAGACTTCCGACTTAAGACTCAGATTTAAATTAATAGTCGAATATTTTGACTGGCCGGCTTATGACGAATCCCAGACTGCTTGCAATTTCCGGTTCGTTCGAGGGAACGACGTACGCGCTCGACGGGCGCGAAATGTCGATCGGACGCGACAAGACCAACGATCTGCGCATTCCCGACCGCTCGATCTCGCGGCGGCATTGTCTCGTCAAAAACGACGGCGCGGGCTTTTCGGTCGTCGATCTCGGCAGCTTTAACGGCACTTTCGTCAACGGCGAAGCGGCCCGCGAAACCGCGATTCGCCACGGCGACCGGCTGACGCTCGGCGACATCTCGTTCATCTTTTTCGAATTCGAAACCGAAACCGGCGCGCCGGGCGCGGTCGAATTCGGGAGCGAGATCACCGCCGGCTCGACCGTCCGGCTCGAAAAAAAAGACGCGATCTATCTGAATTCGGCCCAAATGCTGACGGCGCTCGCTCCGGACGAAACGACCGCCCGCAGTCTGAGCGCGCTGCTCGATCTGAACGTCCGGCTCGGCCGGCTGCGCGATCTGGAATCACTGCAGAAAACGGTTTTCGATTCCTTGTTCGAAGCCCTGCCCGCCCGGCGCGGCGCGATCTTGCTGTTCGATGACGATTTCCGGAATCCGACCGCCGTTTTCAGCCGCGGCCGGACGGCGGGCGCGAATCAGCCGATCCGTCTCAGCCAGACGGTCGCCGAGCAGGTCGCGCGCGAAAAAACGGCGGTTTTATGCCGCCGGGTCGAAACCAATCCGGCTTTCAAAAACGCCGACAGCCTGCTCGCCGCGCGGACCGACTCGCTGCTCTGCGTGCCGCTCGCGGCGGGCGGCGAATCGGCCGGGCTGATCTATCTCGATACGGACGACCCGGCGCGCGGCTTCGACGAAAACCATCTGCAGTTCGCGGCGGCCGTCGCCGGAATTTTTTCGGTCGTGCTCGAAAATGTCCGCCATCTCGAACGGCTCGAAAGCGAGAACCTGCGGCTCCGGCGGGAAATCCGGCTCGAACATAATATGATCGGCGAGAGCGCGGCGATGCAGAAGGTTTTCCGCTTTATCGAAAAGGTCGCCGCCGCCGACACGACCGTTCTGATCCGCGGCGAAAGCGGGACCGGCAAAGAGCTCGCCGCGGCCGCGATCCACGAAAACAGCGAGCGGAGCGCGAAGCCGTTCGTCGCGATCAACTGCGCGGCGCTGCAGGACAACCTGCTCGAATCCGAGCTGTTCGGCCACGAGCGCGGCGCGTTTACGACCGCCGTCGCGCAGAAAAAAGGCAAGTTTGAGATCGCCGACGGCGGGACGATCTTTCTCGACGAGGTCGGCGAGATGTCGCTCGCGATGCAGGTCAAACTCCTGCGCGTGCTCCAGGAACGCGAATTCGAGCGCGTCGGCGGGACGCGGCCGATCCGGGTCGACGTGCGCGTCGTCGCGGCGACCAACCGCGCGCTCGAGGACGAGATCAAAAACGGCAATTTCCGGTCGGATCTGTATTACCGGCTCAACGTCGTCGAGCTCCGGATGCCGCCGCTCCGCGAGCGCCGCGAGGACATCCTCCCGCTGGCCGAGCATTTCGTCGCGAAATACGGCCCGAAATGCAAGCGAAAAGTCGACGGAATTTCGCGCGAAGCCCGTCATTTACTGACGAATTACGATTTTCCCGGCAACGTTCGCGAACTGGAAAACGCGATCGAGCGCGCCGTCGTGCTCGGTGGCACGGAATTCGTGCTGCCCGAAGATCTGCCCGAAACGATGTCCGAAGCGGCGGGCGCCGAGACGCCGGTGCTGGAATATCAGAAAGCGGTCAACGAGATGAAGAAGTCTTTGATTCTCAAGACTCTGGCGCAGGCCGGCGGCAGTTACACCGAGGCCGCCAGAATTTTGGGTCTTCACCCGGCGAACCTTCACCGGTTGATCCGGACGCTGAACGTCAGGAAACCATTGTGATTTCGGATTTCGGATTGCGGATTTCGGATTGCTCGAAATTGAGGCGGTTTAGGGGGCTAGAGCAGGTTTGGGATTTGCTAAAAAGGCCGGGCACGATTTTTCGAAATGGGTTGGGCTTTTTAGCCGGCGAGATCGCGAAAGGCGTCGTCGGTGAATTTGAAATGGCGTTCTTCGTCGTCGCGCACGGCGCCGAGTTTTTCGTAAAAATCAATCGCCGGCGTGTTCCAGCCGAGAACCTGAAAATCGATCCGCTCGAAGCCGCGCGACTGCGCCAGTTTGGCGATTCGTCGGAGAATTGTTTCGCCGAGCCCGCGGCCGCGATAGTCTTTCGTGATGAAAATATCCTCGAGAAAAAATCCGCGCTGGCCGCGAAAGGTCGCGAAATACGGAAAGAAAATCGCGTAGGCGACGGCCCGTTCGCCGTCGAATGCGAGCAGCGCTTCGGCGACCCGGCCGTCGCCGAAAAGCGCCGTTTGCAGGCGTTCTTCGGTGGTTTCGAAGCTGTCGAGCAGCTTTTCGTATTCGGCGAATTCGCGCATCAGCGCGATAATTTGCGGAATATCGCTGGCGGTTGCTGTTTCGAGCCGGACGGTCATTTTACAGATTCCAGACGACTTTGCTTTTAAGCCGCATCACCGAGCGTTCGCGCCCGACCGTCTCGAAAACGGCGAGCATCGACGGGCCGACGGCGACGCCGGTCAGGGCGGTCCGCGCGCCGTTCATCAAAACGCCGAGCTTCGTGCCTTTTTCCTCGGCCATCGCGGCGACCAGATCGTGGATCGGCTGTTCCGAAAAATCCGCGAGCGTTTCGAGCCGGTCGGCCAGTTCCGGCAGCCATTGTTCGAGATCGGGAAATTTCTTCAGGTTCTTATTGACCGCCGCCGGGTCGAAATCATAGTCTTCCGAGAAATAGGCGCGGCCCTGCGACGAGAAATCCCTGAGCGTGAAAAACCGCTCGCGGATCAGATCGACCGTTTTTTCGTACCATTCGCGGTCCTCGTCCTCGTATTCGTCGCGCCACAATTTGGCCGCTTTGAGCTCGGTTTTGACGTGCGGCAGCAGCTCGCCGAGCGGCATCGTGCGGACGTATTCGGCGTTCATCCAGATCGCCTTGTCGTCGGTCCAGCGCTTCGGGTTGTTGGCGTCGAAATTGAAGATCGCCGGGTTGCGGTGGATGCCGTCGAGCGAAAAGGCGGCGACGAGCTCGTCCATCGTCATAATTTCCTGCTCGGATTTCGGCGACCAGCCCAAAAGCGCGAGAAAATTGCGGAACGCGGCCGCCAGGAATCCGGCGTCGCGGTAGGTCGTCATCGAGACGATCTCGCCGTGAAGCCGTTTCGAGAGCTTTTTTCCGCCCGGCGCGAGGATCAGCGGCAGATGCGCGAAATTCGGCACTTTTTCGCCCAAAGCCTCGTAGATCAGGATCTGCTTGTGCGTGTTGTTGATGTGATCCTGACCGCGAATGACGTCGGTGATGCCCATCTCGATGTCGTCGCAGACGACCGCCAGATTATAGAGCGGCGAGCCGTCCGAACGCAGCAGGACGAGGTCTTCGGTCTCCGAGTAAGCGCGTTCATTATGACCGTAAACCGCGTCTTCGAAAATGGTTTGACCGTTTTCGGGAACTTTCAGGCGGATCGCGAACGGCTCGCCGGCGGCGGCGCGCGCGTCGGATTCCTCCGTCGAGAGCTCGCGATACGGGTTGTCGCGCAGGTTCTTGTCGCCGCCCTGCCGGCGCGCGCGATCGACGATCGCCTGCTTGACGTTCTGGTCGCCGGGTTCTTCCTTCGGCGTGAAATCGCGGTAGGCCTTGCCCTCGGCGAGCAGCCGGAGCGCGGCGGCGCGGTGAATTTCGATGTTCTTCGACTGAAAGACGATCTCCTCGTCCGGCGCGAAGCCGAGCCAGTCGAGCCCGTCGAGGATCGAACTCAGCGATTCGTCGGTCGACCGTTTCTGATCGGTGTCCTCGATCCGCAGCAGAAATTTTCCGCCGACGCTGCGGGCGTAAAGATAATTGAAAAGCGCGGTCCGCGCGGAACCGATGTGCAGATAACCCGTGGGCGAAGGAGCGAAACGAACTCTTACAGTCATAAATTATCGGGTCCGGTCGTCGCCGAATGATTCGGCAACCGCCGGTAAAAATACGAAAAGCTATCAAATTGCGGTTTGATAGCTTTCGAAGAAAATTGATGGCGGAGATGACAGGATTCGAACCTGTGGAGGGCTTTTGACCCTCAACAATTTAGCAAACTGCCGCTTTCAGCCACTCAGCCACATCTCCGTTGCCTATAACTTGAAAGGCAATTTTTAATTCTAGCCGTTAGGGAAACTTTGTCAAGTTCGACGGCGCGCCCGACGGTAAAAAAATGACCGTTAAGGCAAACTTTGGCGGCCGGGGCGCATCATATCAACCAAACGTCGGTGTCTTTGCAGGCTTGACACATTTGATTTTCCGAAAGAAAATAACCAGAGTGCCCGGTTTAGCACCTGAGTAGTTAATAGTAGTTTCAGCACTCCTTGTAAACTAAGTTCTCCCCGTGAGCTGGTTTGAGCGGAGGTCGCTTTTTTGATGAGTTTTTCCGAAGCCCCAAAACTTTTTCTGAGAACTGTCCTGGTCACGCTGACGATCGTCTCCGCGGTTTTTGTTTCCGCGTCCGAGACGCGGGCGGCGGCCGTGATCGTCGAAAATAAAGGACTGCTCGGCATCATTAAGGGAAGCGTCCGCGACGAAGCGGGCAATCCGATCGCCGACGCCTACGTTTCCTTTTTCAGGGTCGGCACGTCGCAGCTTCTGAAACAGGTCCGGTCGACCGCCAGCGGAAATTTTCTGGCGAAAGTGCTGCCCGGCACCTACACGGTGCTCGCCGTCGCGCAGGGCTTCAACCCGGTGACGTATCAATCGGTCGAGGTCAGCCGTTCGACCGAGCTCAATTACCGCTTTAATCTCGAACGGGCCGGCAGCGGCAACACGCTGCCCGAGAAACGGCCCGACCGCAACAGCTCGAAATGGCGGATCACGGCCGCCGGCATCCGGGCGTCGATCTACCAGAACAACGAAGGCCGCACGCCGGTCGCCGACACGGAAGCGAAAACCGACGCGCCGGCGCTCGAAAACGCGCCGGGCGAAACGAATTTCGTCAGCGACGATGCGGAAAAGATCAAGCGTAAAAGCCAGACCGTCGTCGAAACCTTCGTCGCCGGCTCCGACGGGGAAACCTATACGGGCGCCAATTTCGCGACGCTGCTGCCGGTCAACGAAAACACAGAGGTCATTCTGGCCGGTCAGGCGGCGACCAATCCGGACGCGCCGCAGCGCTTCGAGACGAAACTGACTTTCCGCCCGAACAGCCGGCACCAGCTGCGCGTCAACGCGGCCGTCGCCCGGCTCGGCAAGGTCGAAACCGAAAAATCCCGGAAGCCGCTCGGCCAGTTTTCGGTGCAGGCGCTCGACGAGTGGAAATTGAATAACGGCGTCGTCTTCGTTTTCGGCCTCGATTATTCGCGGCTGATGGGCGCGGGCGGCGATTCGTCGATCACTCCGCGGCTCGGACTCCAGTTCGATCTCAATTCGAAAACGCGGCTCCGGACTTCCTACACGACGCAGACCGAGGAAAAAAACTGGTCGCAGGCGATCGACCTCGAAAACGCGCAGGTCGCGTTTCGCGAGCCGGTGGCCGTGCAGGATTTCGTCGTCGAGAACGACAAGCCGCGGCTCAACAAAAGCAGCCGTTTCGAGTTCGGCCTCGAACGCATTCTCGACGAAAACTCGTCGGTCGAGGCGAACGTCTTTTTCGATCTGACGAGCGGCCGCGGGGTCGGCCTGATCAACCTGCCGATCGACTTTCTGGGCGCTGCGGGCGATAAGCTCGTCGCCAACCAGCAGGGCCGGGCGCAGGGCGTCCGCGTCGTCTATTCGCGGCGGATCAACGACATTTTCAGCGCGTCGGCCGGCTATGCCGCCGGCAACGGCCAGAAGCTCTCGCCGCAGGCGCTGACGAATCCGGCGAACGTCTTCGAAAACGCTTATTTTCAAACGTTTTTCAGCCAGTTCGACGCGGCCCTGCGGACCGGCACGCAGGTCAAGACGGTTTTTCGTTTATCGCCGCAGGCGACCGTTTTCGCGATCGACCCGTTTCAGGGTCGGATGGCGATTTACGATCCGGGCCTGAGCGTCGTCGTCACGCAGTCGCTGCCGACTCTCGGCCTGCCGATCCGCGCCGAGGCGGTGATCGACGCGCGCAATCTGCTCGACAAACAGGCGGGCATCAACACCGAAGAAGGAAGCCTGAAATTATCCGCACAGCGACGAATTTTGCGCGGTGGAATCCTCGTCCGGTTCTAAACCCGGCGCACCCGAACTTTTTCCGTCCAAAGCCGCATTTTCAGGGCTTTGGATTTTTTTGTTTCCAAATTCTCGGATGCAAAGCAAAAAACTGAATGAAATCGCGGCATATTAATCGTTTACTGGTGAAGAAACACCTTATTTGTCAGAGATTTAATTATTAATTTCGGCAGAAAAAAACTGGAACGTATCTTGCGTTGAAAAAAACGGGTAAGTTTGCCCGAAAATAATGACGGGAAAAGTGCTGACAAGTTGGAGCTTGATTTGGCTGCTGGCGACGGTTTTATTCGTGGTCGGCGGCGCTCTGAACCTGTCGCAGCGGACGTTTCACAAACTTCCGCCGACGGACGGCGTCGTCTGGCAGCTGCAGGCCGACGGCGGCATCTACGCCGAAAAGGTTCTGCCCGGGTTCGCCGGTGCGCGCGCCGGGATTTCGGTGGGCGACCGGCTTGTCGGAATTCAGATCGAAGGTGAGGAAAACCAGGAAATCACCTCGCCGGCCGACGTTCAGATGTTCCTCGAAACGGTCGGCGTCGACGGCAATCTGACCTACTCGATCGTTAAGCCCTACTCCTTCCTCAACAACGAATATTACGCCGACCTGAAGCATATCGATTCGCAGCCGCGCTGGACTGCGCCGATAGTTTTTCTGACGATCGTCGGGCTCATCTGGCTCGGGGTCGGGATGTTCGTGCTGTTCAAACAGGGCGGCCGGTCGCCGTTCGTTCTGCATTTCGCGACGATCTGTCTGGCGGCCTTCGTTTTTCAGGTTTACAAGCCGCTGTATCTCGGCGAGGATTTCGATCTCGCGATCAATCTGCTCGATAATCTCGCCTTCGCACTGTTCGCGCCGCTGTTTCTGCATTTTTGTCTGCGCTACCCGACCCGCAGCGAGGTTTTTGACGGATCGCGCTGGCCGACTTATCTGCTTTACACGCCGGCCGCCGTGATCACCGCCGGCATTTTCTGGTTCTCGATCGTGCTGCAGATCTTCCCGAAATCCGGGCTGGCCGAATCGATGGCGCATCTGCTCGACCGGTACGATCTGATTTTCAATCTTTACCAGGCCAACTTTTACCATTTCGTCGTTTACGTCGCGGCCGGCGCGGGCATTCTGATCCGGCGTTTCTGGCGCAACCGGCAGACGATCGTCCGCCAGCGTCTGAAATGGGCGATGTGGGGAACTTTGGCGGCGATCATTCCGATCGCCGCCGTGCAGTTCGTCCGGCGGTTCATCTATTTGCCGGACGATACCTACACGACGGCGATCACGACGCTGCCGCTGGCGCTGATTCCGCTGAGCTTCGGCCATTCGGTCGTGCGCTACCGCCTGATGGACGTCGACGTCGTCGTCCGCCGCGCGCTCGTTTACGCGCTGACGACGGTGGCGATCGCGATGATGATCGGCGCGGTCGCGCTCGGACTCGTTTTCCTCGCGGTCGGCAGCAATCTTTCGACGACCGAAATCACGCTCCGCGCTCTGATCGCGATCGTCGCGATGGCCGCGATCGTCCTGCTGAGCGAGCCGCTGAAGAAATTCCTGCAGGAGCGCGCCGACCGCTTCTTTTACGGCGAGCGCTACGATCTGCGGCGCGGCCTGCTCGATTTCGGCCGGACGCTCTCGGCGACGACCGCGCTCGAACCGCTGCTCAATGCGCTGACGGAACGGCTCCGGCAGGTTCTCGACGTCGAAAAGGTCGCGGTCTTCATCGAGGACAAAGACGCCGCCGAGCATTACCGGCTCGCCAAATCGGTCGGCCTCAGCGAAGAATACAGGATTCCGCCCGATTTCCGGCAGATGATCCGCCGGAAGAGCGCGCAGAAAGGCATCGTCCGGGCCGACGAGCTCGAACAGCTCGAAAACGAGATTCTCAATTCGAACGGCGGCGGGAAAACGATCGTCCGGCAGGAGCTTCATTATTTCGTGCCGTGCGTGGCGCGCGGCCGGATGATCGCCGTGATCGGACTCGGACGCGCCGGCGACGGTTCGCTGCTCTCGAGCGAGGACCTCGAAATTTTGCAGACGGTCGCCGGCTATGTGGCGGTCGCCGTCGAAAACAGCCTGCTCTATCAGGAACAGGAAAAACGCGCCGAAGAGCTCGCGCTGCTCAAGGAATTCAACGAATCGATCGTCGAATCGGTCAACGTCGGCCTGCTCGCGGTCGACGAAAACGGCTGCATCACCCGCTGCAACTCGACCTTCGAAGAGATGCTCGGCCTCAGCCGCAGCGAAACGATCGGCCGGCCGGTCGAGGATATTTTCGACCGGGCGTTCGCGAAGAATCTGGAAAACATCCTCGGCAAATCGCGCTGGCATCTGACCGAGATCCGCCACGCCTACAAGCTTTACGCCCGCGCGGCCGACGGGAAATCGCTGATTCTGAACGTCGCGGTCGCGCCGCTGCGGTCGGTTTCCCAAAACCAGACCGGCGCGATCGTCGTTCTCGAAAACGTCACCGGCCGCGTCAAGCTCGAAGAAACGCTCCAGCAGAGCGAAAAGCTTTCGAGCATCGGCCTGCTCGCCGCCGGCGTCGCGCACGAGGTCAACACGCCGCTGACCGGTGTTTCGAGCTACACGCAGATGCTGCTCGGGATGATTCCCGAAACCGATCCGAAACACGCGCTGCTGCTCAAGGTCCAGAAACAGACCGAGCGCGCCACCAACATCGCCAGCAACCTGCTTAATTTTTCGCGGAGCGGAAATTCGACCGATTTCACCGAGCTGCGGGTTAACAAACTGCTCGACGACACGCTTCAGCTGCTGGAGCCGCAAATGCGTAAATCGAGCATCGAGATCGTCAAAAATTACGCGCCCGACGATCCGAAGATTTTCGGTAACGCCGGCAAGCTGCAGCAGGTTTTCACGAATCTGATCCTCAACGCCCGCGACGCGATGATCGGCGGCGGGCGGATCACGCTGACCACTTCGTTCACCGACACCGGCGAGATCGTCGTCAGGGTCGCCGACACCGGCGAAGGCATTTCGGCCGAAAATCTGAACAAGATCTACGATCCGTTTTTTACGACCAAAGCCGTCGGCAGCGGCACGGGACTGGGGCTGGCGGTTTCCTACGGCATCGTTCAGGAACACGCCGGAACGATCGAAGCCAACAGCCGCGTCGGCGAGGGCACGACCTTCGAGCTCGTTTTTCCGCAGGCGCAGGCGCAGCGCCAGCGCGCCGTCAGTTAATCCGAAAAATCGATAAAAAAGGCAGAATATTTGAACTATGCACGAATTCGTTTCGCTGGATTTCCGTTTGCTGTCTGCCGAAAAAGCCTCGATTCCGGCGTTTTCGCCGGCTTTTCTTTACGGAAAAAGCGTTTTTACGACGCTCGCCGTGACGGGCGGAAAACCGTTTTTGTGGGAGAAACACTGGCGGCGGCTGCAATCGAACGCGGCCGCGCTGAACGTCGATCTGCGCGATTTTTCCGAGGAAACGGTCAGCGCGGAGCTGGCCCGTCTGATCGAAAAAAACGGGTTCGAGCGGGGCCGCGCGCGGCTGACTGTTTTCGACCGTTCGGCCGCCGGATTGTGGAAGCGCGAGTCGGAAACCGCGGCCGGCCTGCTGATCGCGACGGCCGCCGGACGCGACTTCGACGGCCCGCTGCGGCTGACGGTCTCGCCGTTTCCGGTCAATTCGAAATCGCCGCTGGCGGGCGTCAAATCCGGCAATTATCTGGAAAATCTGCTCGCCCTCGAAGACGCCCGGAGTAAGGGTTTCGACGAGGCGGTCCGGCTCAACGAAAAAGGCGAGCTCGTCTCGACGGCGATGGCGAACCTGTTCTGGGTCAAAGCCGAAAAAATTTATACGCCGGCGCTCGAAACGGGCTGCCTGCCCGGGACGACGCGTGAATTTCTGACGGAAAATTTTCCGGTCGAAGAGATAAAAACGGGATTGAATGAACTTGCCGCCGCCGCCGAGATTTTTCTGACCTCGGCCGGCCTCGGAATTCGCCCGGCAGCTTTTGGAGAAAAGGCTGAAAATTTATTCCCGACCGTTTCAAAACTGGCAAAACTCCTTGACTTATAAAGAGTTAAATCATAAACTTGCGGAATACTTAACAAAACCCGAGGAAAGCTCCACACAATGAGAAAAAACAGGGAAATAAATCCCGAGGCATTTGAAAAAATGCTTTTATGGTTGGACGAAGACCGCGAAATTGCCGGTGGCAAATACGAGGCGATTCGCGTTCGCCTGATCAGGATTCTCAATTATCGCGGATGTTTGCAGGCCGAGGAGCTGGCCGACGAGGTTTTCGACCGGGTCGCGCGCAAGGTCGACGAGGTCGTCGAAAACTATCAGGGGAATCCCGTCTATTATTTCCTGAATGTCGCCAATAAAATCTATCTCGAATATCTGAAAAAGCCGAAGGCGGTCGAATTGTCCGACGATTTCCGGACGGCGGACGACAAGGACGATTTTCATCCGCATTACGACTGCCTCAAACAATGCCTGAAGACGCTTCCGGCCGATAAGCGGGAGTTTATCGTCGGCTATTACGAAGAGGAAAAATCGGCGAAAATAAATTCCCATAAAAAACTGGCTCAAACCAGCGGGATCGAATTGAATCAGCTTCATTCGCGGGCTTTTCGCCTGCGAAAACAGCTGCAGAAATGCGTGCTCAAATGCGCGGAGGGAAAACGGATCGGTAAGTGAGAGAGTTATTTTTTTTCGAACGGCGAAAGATTTCGGAGAAAAATGACATTATCACTAGCCGGAGGTAAGAGGTGACGGTTTGGATAAGCTGGATGAACAATCAAATCTTAGAAATTATATTCTGGGCGACATCAACGACGACGCTCGATCGGCGATCGAGGAAAGACTGTTGACCGACGATGATTTCTTTGAAGAACTGTCGATGACTGAAGAAAACTTGATTCAGGATTATGTCGACGGCAATCTCGATTCGTCCGCGCGCGAAAGCTTCGAGCAGCGTTTTCTGAACTCCGAGGAAAACCGCGAGCGGGTCAGATTTGCCCGCGCGCTCCGCCGATACGTCGACGAAAACAACGAGCCGCCGCAAAAAAAACCGGGTTTTTTTAGCGCGCTGACCGCCTTTTTCACGGCGCCGCTGCCGATCGCGGCGACGGTTTTACTGATCGCCGGCGCGGCCGGTTTCTTCGTCTGGAAAAGCTATCAAAAATCTCCCGACGACGAGATTCTGGCGTCGCTCAACAAGGCTTTCAAAACCAATCGGCCGACCGAGGCGCGGATCGCGGGCTTCGATTACGCGCCCAAAACCGAGGGCACGCGGGGCGGCAAAAAGGAAGAGAATTTCGACCTCCTGCTCGCTAAAACCCGCGCCGCCGGGGCCGTCCTAAAAGACGAATCGGCCGAAAATCTATACCAGCTGGGCCGCGTTTTTCTGGCCGAAAACGATTACGACAAAGCCATCGAGCAGTTCGAAAAAGCGCTCCGGAAAAACAACGCCATCGCCCGGATTCACAACGATCTCGCCGTCGCCCTGATGGAAAAAGGCAAACAGCGGGACGAGGGCAATCTGGAGCTTTTTGCGAGGGCCAACGAGGAAATCGATAAAGCGATCCAGCTCGATAAAAATCTGGCCGAAGCCTATTTCAATCGCGGTCTCGCGGTCGAATTGCTGAAGCTGCCGAATCAGGCCAAAGAAGCCTGGGAAAATTATCTGAAGCTCGACTCGACCTCGAAATGGGCCGACGAAGCGCGCCGTCATCTCCAGAACCTCGAGCAGAACAAACCGACCAGCAAAACGAAAGAGGAAATTTTGCAGGAGTTTCTGACCGCCCGGCAAATGGGCGATCACGAGCAGGCCTGGCAGATTTTAAGCAGAAACCGGGAAATGATCACGGGCAAGTTGATACCACAGCAACTTGCCTTTTTATTTGTCGCCGCGAGATCCGATCGCGACCGGGAAAAAACCGGAGAATATCTTGAAGCGCTCGTTTATACGGGAAAACTCGAGGAAGAGAAAACCGGGGATGCTTTTTGGAATGAACTGGCCAAATATTATTCGAAGGTTTCGGACGACAAGATCATTTATTTACAACAGGGGCAGGAAAGCGTTCTGGAAACTTTTGAGTTTGTCAAAAATAACAAATATGAGGCGGCCATAACGTCGATCGAAGCGGCACAGTCGGCTTTTCTGAAAGCGGAAAACGGCGTTGAGGCAAAGCTGCTCGATTTTTTGTACGGATACTGCAAAAACCGCTTGAATCTGGTTTATGAAAGTAACGAGCAGCTGTTTCAACTGGCGGAGATTTGTCGGGTAAAGAATTATAAATGGCTTCATTCGCAGATCCTGACGTGGCTGGCGATCAATTCCGTTTCGTCAAAAGAATTTTCAAAATCAATAGTTTATGACAAAGAGGCTCTCCGGCTGGCAGAGGAAACGGATGATCTTTTAACGAAACAAAAAGCCTATTCGCAATTAGCGGAAAGCTATTCGTTTGTCGGACAGTACGACCGGGCTCTCGATTATGCCCAGCGGATTTTAGAACTGAATAAGCTTCCCGAAACTAGCTTGCGGCAAAAGTGGCGCAGCTTGAAAGAGATTACAAAGGTCTTTTATTCGGCGAAACTTTTCCAGACGGCAATTTTATTTGGAAAGGAAGCTCTCGCCGTCGGGTTGGCACAGCCCGAAGAAAAAACTTTTGCGTATGCTTCATATATCGATCTGGGGCTGATTCTGGGAAGCGTCGGGAATCTGGACGAAGCCTTTCAGAATATCGAAAAAGGACAGGAACTGGCTCAAACCTTCACGGACGAGGCGTTAAAGGAAAAGTCGCTGGCTTATACGAACCTGCAGCTGGCTCATTTGAACAGACAGGCGAAAAATTACTCGCAGGCGGCCGAAAATTATAACCAGTCGATCGAATTTTATGATTCGCAGGAGTTTCAGGTCGATTCATATGACGCGCATCGCGGGCTTTTGTTGAATTTTCTGGCTGAAAACAATGACGCCGCTTTTCAGGATGAGCTGCCAAAAATTCTCAAGATTTTTAATGAATACCGGGTGAAAATCGTCGAGGAACAGAATCGCAACAGGTTTTTCGACAACGAGCAGAACGTTTACGATATCGCGACGGAATTCAAATTCGAAAGGGCCGATTTCGCCGAAGCGTTCGATTATTCGGAGGAGTCGCGGGCACGGTCGCTGCTTGATCTGCAGAATTCGATTTTTAAGA
Source organism: Acidobacteriota bacterium (assembly GCA_018269075.1). Taxonomy (GTDB): domain Bacteria; phylum Acidobacteriota; class Blastocatellia; order Pyrinomonadales; family Pyrinomonadaceae; genus JAFDVJ01. The sequence continues at coordinate 4,210 of JAFDVJ010000031.1, read as the reverse complement.
TAACGAACGATGACGATAAACCGGAAATCAAATTTTCGCAGAATGTCGTCGAACCGGTCGGACTCGCCGAAATTCAAGCTGAAATGCCCGAAAATACTCAGATTGTCGAGTTTGCCGTGTTGCCGGATAAAGTCTTGATCTGGCTGGTCACAAAGGAAAATCTGTCGACGGCCGGAAGCGAAATTTCTTCGGACGAACTTGATGTAAAGGTTTCAAGATATCTCGAAACGATCTCGAAAAAAAACGATTCGGCCGAGCAGTTTCAGCTTGCCGCCGAGCTCTATCGAATATTGATCGATCCGATCAAACAAAAACTCGATCCGAATAAGGAAATATGCCTGATTCCCGATAAATTTCTGTTTCATTTGCCTTTTGCCGCACTTTTTTCGGATAAGTATCTGGTCGAAGATTACAAACTGTTTTATGCTCCGAGTGCCAATATTTTTCTCAATTGCTGGAAAAAGGCGGGACAATTTAAGGACAACAAAAACGAAACGTTGTTGAGCATCGGAAACCCGAAGTTCGACCGGAAAAAATACGGAGCCCTGTCGGATCTTCCGTCGGCCAAAGAAGAATCCGTCGAGCTGAAAGAATTTTATCCCGATTCGATCATTTTTACCGATGAAAAAGCGACCAAGTCGGCCGTCAGGGAAAATTTGAAGAAATCGGATGTCATTCATTTTGCCGGGCATTATGTGGTCGATGAAAAATCGCCGCTGCTTTCAGGCTTCATTCTGGCGGGAACGGAAAAAGAAGACACGAAACTGGCGAATTTCGAATTTATCGGCGAAAAGCTGTCGAAGGTCAGGCTGATCGTCCTTTCGGCGTGTCAGACCGGTATCGAACAATATTATCAGGGGGAAGGAATGATCGGCGCGACTCGGTCTTTTTTGGCGACGGGCGTTCCGCTGGTCATCGCGAGTCAATGGGAAGTCGATTCGAAGGTGACGAAAATTTTGATGATCGATTTTCATCGGGCTCGAAAACAGAGGGATTTTTCGACGGTCGAGGCTCTGCGGAAAGCCCAGCTTGATATGTTGAGAAGCGACGATTTCAAATCTCCGTATTATTGGGCGTCTTTTGCTGCATTCGGCGGATCCGCGCCGTTTTAATTTAAAAAGAGGAGAAAAAAAATGTCAATTATTTCTATTCCGGAAAATGAGTGCCGGTTTCCGAACGGTAAAAATGTTCGCGTTTCGGTAACCGGACTGGCGTACGGCAAGCTTACAAAAGAAAGGTCTGAGATCCGCTTTCTGCGGCATGTGGATAAACACGAACTTTCGGTCAGGATCATTCAAAGAAACGCGGGAGACAATTCCAAAATCGACCAGGCGGTTTATACAATCGGGAAATCTCAAAACGTTGAAATCAAAGCGGCTCAGGTCAATCAACCCGCATCCTATAAATACGCGGATATCGGAGCCGGCGAATTTCAGCTTAAGGAAATAATCAATATGCATAATCTGCACGGTCGGGTCTTATCGCCGAAATTACCGCCCAAACCGCCGGCCCCGTCGGCTTTATATCTCCACGATTTTACATTTTATACGGCCGGAATGACCAATGAGAAGTTCGATTTGAAGGAAGGGAACACAGAGATCTTTCCCTCAAAATATTTCGGGGAGATACTGGCCGGTTATCTCGAATGCACGGGCGGAGCATTGGATATCGAAGTTCCCGGCCATTTTGGTTTTCCGCTGCATCTTCCCTTTCAAAAAGATCGGGAAACATACGTTTACGACATCTTTTTCAATAATGCCTGCGTGGCTCCTGAAAACGAGTGTGAAAGTATGATAGGGGCGGGCGAAACGGATCTCAAGTTTTTGTATGAGATTCTGGTGGATCAGCAGAGTCCGACAAGGATGTTTAAGCTTATGCGAACCGGTCATTCAACGACCGGGGTCGGCGCCTGTCTGCCGGTCATTATCGATCCGCCCAATTAGGAAAAAATTATTCGTCGATACCGAATTTCGTAGAGAGACCGGGCTTGAATAAATCCCGCAAGATCATCGTTTAAAAAAAGTAAACAAAAGGAGAAAAAATGTCAGAAGCTAACCCGAATTCCAATGTTACGATAGCCTGCGAAGGTTTGGCCATTTACAACTTCAACAAGGCCGCCAAATTCTGGGAGTTTTTATTTCTCAGACATCTGGAAGATCACGAATTGACCATCAGAATCACAAAATTTCGTCCGAGCGACGTCGCGGCCGAAAAATCGGTGATGCATAGTTTCAAAGTTGAAAAGAGGCATAAGATTTTCATCGAAGCGGAAAACTCAGTCGAACCAAGCGCGATCCAGTATGAGATTGACGATTTCGAATTTAATTCGGTCAATCAAAGAGAAGATATTCGCTGGATGGTGAATTTGTCCGATGCTCAGGTCGGCAGTTCCGAAAACGCCGGCTGCTCATTTCAGCAGTTTAACAAGGATGATCTGACGTTTATGTCGGTTTCGGCCAACAGCATTCTTTACACAAGGGAATTATCGAAAAGAAGTTTCGAAATCTGGGAAACTATAGATCCCGACACGAAGATCAAACGCGGAGTCAGACAGCTCGGCGAAATCGTGGCGGCCGATATCGAATGTCCGGAGGGCGAAAGCCTCAAATTTCGGGTCGAAGGACCGTTCGGTTTTACGATCGATCTGCCGGTTGAGCCGGACGTTTCGTACCTGATCGAATTCGATAACGCCTGCATCAAGCCGGCCTGCGAAGATCAGACGGATTTCCGTCATTATTACGAGTTTATGAACTCCGACCGAAAGCTCGAACTGGTGGCGCTGCCGCTGCCGGATCCGGATGAGGATAAAGGAACCGGGGTCGGCGCGTGTTTGTGTACGGGCTGCCGCCACTTGATCGGAATCGACGAAAGCCTCGCGGAATTGGTCAATTAATCCGCGAGCCCGGAGCGCGAAACATCTCCCACGCATATCAAAAATCAGATCATTGAAAAAGGAGAAACTTCAATGGCGCAGGGAATCTCAATAAATATCGGACTTAATAACATAAATCCGGCGCATTACACGGTCGACGGAATTCTTAAAGGCTGTGAAAACGACGCCGAATTTATGGCAAAACTCGCAGAAAGCAGAAATTTTCAGGTACGGAAATTAATCGGATCGGCCGCGAATACCAAAAATGTCGTCACGGCGATAACGGATGCCTCCGGCCTTCTCAAAGCGGGAGATACTATGTTGATAACATATTCGGGACACGGCGGGCAGATAAAAGATTCGAACAATAACGAAGGCGACGGGTTCGATGAGACCTGGTGTCTTTATGATCGGCAGATGATCGACGACGAAATGTTCGAACTATGGACGAAGTTTGATGAGGGAGTCCGCATTTTGGTGATTTCCGACAGCTGCCACAGCGGGACCGTTACCGGCTCGATCGGACTGGGTTTTTCCGATTTGAAGTGGTTCCTGAAAAACGAAATCAATTTTGCCAATTGTGAAAATAAATTTCTTAAATTACAAGGGTTCAACTCGATACCGGTAGATGAAGCCGTCTGGGAAAAAGACCTCCAGAAACTCAATGAACGGGGCATCGTTATCGAAACCTATTTCGGCCCGCGCGACAAGACCCTGCTCAAGACCGTTTTGAACACGGTTTACGAGCAAAATAAGGAAAACTACGATTCGATCCAAAAGGAAGTCTGGAAAAAGCTGACGCTCGGACAAAAGAAGGATTTTCGGGAGCTCGTCAAGGCCAGCGTGATTTTAATTTCCGCCTGCCAGGACTGGCAAACCGCCAAGGACGGCAATGAAAACAGTCTATTTACAAGCGCCTTGAAAGATGTTTGGGACAACGGCGGTTTCGACGGAAATTATATTCAGCTTCACGAACAGATATGGCGCAGGATCAAAGATCGGCAAAGTCCGAATTACTATAAGGTCGGCACGCCGGATTCCGCCTTTGAATTACAAAAAGCCTTTACCGCGATCGCTTGATCGTCAAATGGCCCGGCCAGCGCGTCGGCCGGAGAAAAAAATCTTACGCTTCGAATTTCAGTAAAAATTTTTCGATCTGGCGGCGGTGCCGCAAGTTGATTTCGCGGCAACCTGCCTTTTTATGTGCCATTGGCAAAAAGTCAGCACAAGTTCTTGTACCAAGATGTCATAAAAACAGCGGGATTATTGGTTCACCCGCCAATGATTAAAAGATCGGTTGAGTTCCGAACGTTTGTTTAACTATCCGTTAAAAACACT
>JAFDVJ010000030.1 GCA_018269075.1 Acidobacteriota bacterium | reverse complement strand
TTCGTGTCTTTCGTGGACAAAAAAAATAACCGCTCGCCGGCCGGGCTTTTCATTTACCGGCAAGGTTCGCGGCGTTTGGTCTCAAAATCGTTAAAAGTGCGTTTGAGCGGTGATCGTGCCGAAACGTCCTGAGAAAAAACACGAATTGATTCGGTATTTTCGTATGTTTCGCGGACGATCGCCCGATTGACGAATTTCAGGAAATGCCGAAACCGCGCGTGAGAAAATTCAACTGACCGGTTTGCGACAGCAGCAGCTGAACCAGCCAAAACACTCCGCCGACAATCGCGAGCAGTAAAAAATTGGTCAGAACAAGCGTCAGCGCCAGCATTTTTCCGGATTCATTCGTTTCGTTTCGATTATTGTCAAGCATTTTTTTTCTTCTCCTTTGTCTGAATTTTGTCTTCAACTGTAAAAGCGACAAAAGTTTTCAAAAACGCTAACTATTTTCGTAAATTTTTTGAATCGGGATTCAAAACTTCGGGTCATTAGTGTTAAAAGGATGTATTTTGAAAAGTAAAATCCTTATCAAGCCTGTGGAACAGGCGACAGATTTTAGCTACAGGCGCGAGCCTGTAGTCAGCGGCCGAATACGAATTTGAGCCTGTTTACAGGCGACAGAGGTTTTCGCACCGCCGCGGGCCGAATGTCGATAAACACGAGCGGTCTTTGTTAATGAACCTTTTTCTTCTGTCGCCTGTAAACAGGCTTTGGGGTTCGGCGGCGCACCGGTCTACAGGCTTGCGCCTGTAGCTATTATCTTTCGCCTGTTCCACAGGCTCGATAAGGATTTATTTTTCCAATAACTTCGGCCGAACCTTCCGATTTATGAAATCCTTTTAACACCTATGACTTCGGGTTTTAAGTTTCTCGATTTTTTTCGGAGAATTCGATCTTTGGTCTTTGACCTTTGAACTAAAAGCAAAGATCAAAGACCGAAAATCGATTCCGGAGCGGCAGAAAGGTTCAGGTCTTATCGCCGAAAAGCGTCTGGTTGGCCAGCGAAATTTTGAAGCCGTAAACAAGCAGAATCACAATTAAACCCAGAGTCAAAAACATTGTGCCGGAATACCACGCCGAAAAATTCGTCGTCAAAAGCGTTGATTCGAGCCACGCAAAGACGACGTAGCCGACGAAGGTCGCGACCACGCCGAAACGGGCGATGACCAGACTCCATAAAATCGTCACCGCCAGCGTGAACAGTAAAAAGACCAGTGAATGAGAGAACAACAGGACCTCGACCGTCGTCATCAACGCAAAGAGAAGAAGCCACGCATAAAGCCTTCGGCGAACCAATAAAAATATGACGGCAAACGCGCATATAAACAAAAAACCGAGCGCGACGAATTCACCCAAAGATCCCAAAACCATCGCCGGCCAGCTATTCAGATTCGTCAACGCCTGCGGCAAAATAAGCAGCATCAGGTCGCCGTAATAAACCCGTTCCGCATAATAACCGGCGTAAATCAGGGTGATGTGACAAATGCCCCACAGCGTTCCGATCAGCACGTCGCGTCCGACCAAAGGGTCTCGCCAGTCGCCGACCAGCAGACGATTCCACGAAACGATCAAATCCGGCAAATTGCGGCGGACGATCGGTTCAAGGGCGAGATACAACATCCAGGTGAACGCCGCGACATAGAGGGCCGAACGCAGAGCGTGCGCAAAACGGTCCAGTTCGGGGAAAAAAACCGGAACGTGATTCATACTCAGAAACGAACCGAGAAATGTCGCGATCAAAACAAAAAAGGCGACCTTAAACGCGCCTTTGCGGTCCCCGCTGCCCGATTTGACGTTTTTCCAGGCCAGAAAACACGCGGCGATAATGACTCCGACAATGGCCGAGCTAAAAATAAAAACTCCCACCCAATCGCGCGTGGTGTAAGAATCGGCGGCGGTGACATCGGGCTTCGTCCACGGATAAATCAGTTTGAAAAAGACGATTTTCCCCTGAAAACTCGCGGCTTCGACACGCAAAGGGATTTCTTCGTGATCGGGCAAAACGCCTTCCCAGGCCTTTCGTTCATCAAAAGCATTCGGCGGTATCCAATTCGAGGTGACTTCCCTGAATTTCGACAGGTCGAGCTCGGCGGCTTGAAAGGCGGTTGAAAAATCGGCTTTTGATTCGGAAGCGACGGCAAACTGCGGCGGCACGGCGGAAAATTCGATCAGTCGCCCGCGGGCGTCGAGCAAAATCGTCCGTTGTCCGCTTCTGGTTTGCGGCTCAAATTTCCAATCGGTATTGCCCCGCAACATCAAATCAAAATATTGCGGGCTTTGCCTTTCCCTGAAAACGATGACGGCGGGCTGACCGCTTTCGATCTTCGCCCAGTCTTCGGGCGTGGGATTTCCCGAAATGGATTTTTCGTAGGACGGTTCGAAATAAAAACTCCGCCATTTTTCAACCGGAGCGTCCGTGTAGCCGAATTTGCCGATGATCTCGTTCGCCCTTTCGGAGAGAACTTCGGCGGATTTATTAAACGGAACGCGGTTGTTGAACCCGATTTTCATCGAAGCGAACAGACAGACCGCGAGCATCGCGATTCCGCCAAACAGACAGGAAACGGCGATGGCGGGTTTCAAAGCGCCTTTTTTCGGCGACGCGGCGACCATTTCCGGACTCGGCGTTTCGCCCGCGTCGAGCGCGATCTGCATCGGATTGCCGCCCGGCAGCGCCATCGCCACGTGCAGCGCCGACGGCGGCCGGTCGTTCGGATTTTTCTCCAGACACTGCCCGATCACGCTTTCGACCAGCGGGTCGATTCCTTTGACGTATTCCGACGGATTGGTCGGCGTTTCGCTTTGGTGTTTGCGGATCAATTCGGGAATCGAATCGGCGCTGAACGTCTGTTTGCCCGTGAAAATTTCGTACAACACCAGACCGAGCGCGTAAATGTCGCTTTTGGCCGAAACGTCTTTTCCGCGGATCTGTTCGGGCGACATATAGGCCGGCGTGCCGACGCGGAGCGAATCTTTTTCGACCTCTTCGGCCAAACCCGCGATGCCGAAATCGGTGATCCGCGCCTTGCCTCTGGAATCGATAATGACGTTGGCGGGTTTGAAATCGCGGTGCAGGATTCCGGCCTGATGAATCGCCGAGAGCCCGACGCAGAGCTGGCGGGCGATTTCGATCGCCCGTTCGGACGGCAGCCGGCCGATCCTCCGCAAAAGCGACGAAAGATCGTCGCCGTCGATGAATTCCATCGACAGAAAATGCCGTCCGTCGATCTCGCCGATGTCGAAAACGCGGCAGACGTTCGGGTGCGAAACCTGCCGGGCGGTGCGGACTTCGCCGATGAATCTTTCGAGCGCGTTTTTGTCCTTTTCGAGCCTGTCGGGCAGGAATTTGAGGGCGACGAGCTGCGACAGTTTGATGTCTTCGGCCTTGTAAACCTCGCCCATTCCGCCTTTGCCGAGAAGTCCGATGATCCGGTACCGGCTGGCCAAAATCGTGCCGGCGACGAAATTTCCGTTGTTTAAATTGCCTGTAATATTTTTTCCGACGAGCGTTTTTTTGTCTTCGAACAAGCTCGCGGCTTCGGCGACGGCGGGGCTTTCGAGAAAGGATTCCGAGCTTTCGAACGAAGCGAGAAGCTTTTCGACTTCGAGACGCATTTCGGCATCATCGCCGCACGAATCCCGCAAAAGCCTTTCGCGTTCCGTTCCTTTGAGCGAAGACGCTTTTTCAAACACGCCCTTAATCCTTTGCCAGCGTTCCCGCATTTCCACGGTGGCGGCAAAATGTTTGGTTTCCTGCGTTTCGTTTGAATTGTTCATCGGAAAGTTCCTGCTATCTTAAACCCAATGCGTCCGGAGTCCAAATTTGGCGTTCGGACTCCGGACGATCGCGAATTGTTTGGTCGGTTATTTGGTCGGCGATTTCGGCGGTTCCCTGATGTCGATTCCCTGAAACGACGAAATTTTCCATTCGTTATTCACGCGGCTGACCGTAAAGGTTTCCAAATACGCCCCGCTGGTCGGATTGTTTTTGCCGGTTTCCTTCATCTTCATCACCACGATCGCGGCATCGGCATTCAGAAAACGGAGGGTCGTTTCGCCGATTTCGAGATCGAGCTTTTCTTTCTTATAAACTTCGTCGCGCACCCATTGAAGCGTCGCTTTGATGTTTTCGCGGCCGGTGATCAGTTTTCCGAACGGATCGACGTGCACGCAGTCCGCGGTCAGCGTTTCGGCGAATTTCGCGACGTCGCCCGATTCCCAGGCCTGTCCCGCTTTCATCAAAACGGCGCCGATCGCCTTTTCGTCGTCCGTTTGTTTAGTTTGCGCCAGAGCGTTTCCGCACAGTAAAAAAGTCGCGACCGCAATCGCTAAGAATAAATTTTTCATCATTTCATCTCCTCTATCATTATTTTTTTTGGCTTTTTTTTCGCCTCAATCATAAAAGCGACGAACTGATAAAAAAACGCTAATTTTTTTTTTGGATCATAAATCCGGGGCGTTTGTCCGATGACGGCCGCATCGAAAGTGGTATCTTAATAGTTAGCGACAGAACTTATTGGAAAAAGCGGCGATTCCGGTCGCGTTGGCTTTTTTGATCTTCCGCTAAAAATACTAAAAACACTAAATTTCTTTCGTCTTTTTAGTGGATGATTTAGAACCGGCCGCGAAGTTAACACTCATTATTTCAACAATTCCGGTCGCACACTATAAATTCGACGATCATTCCGAATTGAGCCTGTTGCACAGGCTTTGGTCGGATTTAATTTTCAAAGACCATTTAAATGTTCGATAACCGGCGTCATTTCGGAATGTCGCTCCAGAGCCAGACCAGAGATTCGGGGAAAATCGCTCCGCCGTGTTTGCCGCTGTGCGAGCCGGTTCCTTTTTCGAATTTATATTCGTAGCCCTTGAATTTCAGAGAGGCTTCGACCTCCAGATTGGCCAGCCACCAATTTCCGTGAATGTTATCGAGATCGCCGGTCCCGTCCTGCAGAAACACTTTAATGTCTTTTTTCGAGCCCTTTCGGATGATGTTGGGATACTCGTTTCCGCCCTTGATATCGGTAAAGCTGCCGATGTGGCTCATCACTTTGCTGAAATAATCCGGGCGCTGCCAGGCCGCCGTAAAGGCGCAGATCCCGCCGGAGGAAAGCCCGCCGATCGCGTGCATTTTGCGGTCATCGGAAATGCTGTATTGTTTTTTGATTTCGGGAATCAGCTCCTTGAGCAGAAAGTCGGTATAGCGGTCGCTCAGCTCGTCGTATTCGTCGCTGCGATTGCTGCTGCGGAAAAATATTTCGGGAAACTCTTTGCTCGAATGCCCCGGATTGACGAACAAGCCGATCGTGACGGGCATTTGTTTTTTGGCGATCAGGTTGTCGAAAACGATCCCTGCCCGAAAATCTCCGTCTTCGCGAAGATAGGCGTAACCGTCCTGAAAGACCATCAAAGCGGCCGGTTTCGACGGATCATACTGGGCCGGAACGTATAGGTAATAATAGCGAAAATTGCCGTAAAGCTTGCTTTCGAAAAGGACCCGGGTGACGGTTCCCTGCGGAATTCCGTCCTGTCTTTTGGACTCGGGCCCGAACTGATATTGAGAATCCTGTCCGAAAACAGGAACCGATGAAAATACCGCCAAAATAATAAGCAAAAATTTTTTCATAGTTTTACCTGATTTTTAGATGAAAACCGAACCGCGATTTTGGGATTCGCCGGCTGATCTTTGAAATTCGAAAAATAAAGGGAAAAGTAAATTCTAATTTGACGAACGACCGCTTTTTTCTCCCGGGCGGCGCGCCCGCCCGGTAATTGTAGTGCGTGACAAAACCTGTCTGAAATCAACCTTGCTTCCGTTCGGAAATATTTGCGGCTTTGACCATTAAAACCAGCACCGCCGCGGCTAACGCCGAACCCGACAGAAAGATCACTCCCGAATAAAAAGTGCCCGTTTTATTGGTCAGATAACCGACGATATACGGTCCGGCAAAACCGCCCAGATTTCCGACCGAGTTTATCAGGCCGATCGAAGCGGCGGCCGCGGATTCCGTTAGAAAAGCCGTCGGCAAGGCCCAGAACGAAGGCAGATAACTGTAAAGCCCGGCACCGGCGAGACAGAAAACGGCGATCGCCAGATAAACGTTATCCAGAAAAAGCGAGCTCAAAAACAGGCCCAGACAAACCGCCAGCAGCGAAATCGCGGTATGCCAGCGGCGTTCGTTCCGGCGATCGGACGACCATCCGAGAAACAGCATCGCAATCAGCCCCGCGCAGTACGGCAGGGCCGCGATCAACGAGACCTGCAGATTTGAAAAGCCCGACAACCCCTTCAAAATGGTCGGCAGCCAGAAGGTGAAACCGTAAACACAGATGACCGCAAAGAAATAGGCGGCCGCCAGAATGATCACATTTCGATTCCTGAAAGCCTCGGCAATCGTAAAATGTTTGACGGCTTTTTTGGCTTGTTTCTCGCGTTCGAGCTCGCCGGCGATCCAATCGCGTTCGCTTTCATCGAGCCAATCCGCGTCTTTCGGCTGATCGGTCAGATAAAAGACGGTGACGATTCCGAAGACGACGGCAGGAATGCCTTCGACGATGAAAACCCACCGCCAACCGGCCAGCCCGAGCCAGTTGACGCCCAGAATCAAGCCCGAAATCGGCGAGCCGAAAATATTGGCGAACGGCAGCGCGGTCATAAACATCGCCACCGCTTTTGCCCGGTCCTGATAACGAAACCAATGGCTCAGGTAAACGATGATGCCGGGGAAAAAACCCGCTTCGGCCAGTCCGAGCAGAAAACGGATGGTGTAAAAATGGGTCGTATTTTGAATAAAACCCATAAAAATCGCCAAAAATCCCCACGAAATGATGATCCGGGCGAGCCATTTTCTCGCGCTCCAATTTTCGACGATCAGCGTTCCCGGAATCTCGAGCAGAAAATAACCGAAAAAGAAAATTCCCGCGCCGAAACCGAAAATTTCCGGATCAAAGCCCAAATCCTTTGACATCTCGAGATTGGCATAGCCGACATTGACGCGGTCGATGTATGCCAGAATAAAAAGAAAAATCAGAAAAGGCATCAGCCTTTTGGTGATTTTCCGCCTTGTCCGTTTCTCGATTTCGTGGTCCCGGAAATTTTCCATAATTTTTTATTCGACAAAATTGACGAGCGTCCCGATCGGCTCGATCGTGATGCGGATTTCATCGCCGCTCCGGAGAGTAAAGTCGTTCGACGGAATGATACCGGTTCCGGTCATCAAAAAACAGCCCGCCGGAAACGACATCTCCCGGAAAAGCCACGAAGCCAGCTCGTCGAAATCCCGCCTGATCTGTCCGAGATCGGTTTTCCCCTCGAAAACGGTTTCGCCGTTTCGACGGACGATCATTTCGATTTCGGTTTCTCGGGCCGGCGGCGCTTCCGAAACCAGAATGCACGGTCCGACGGCGGCGCTTCCATCGTAGCTTTTGGCCTGCGGCAGGTAAAGCGGATTTTGGCCCTCGATGCTGCGCGAGCTCATATCGTTCCCGATCGTGAAACCGACGATTTTCCCGCCGGAACTGATCAAAAGCGTCAGCTCCGGTTCGGGCACGTCCCACGTCGAATCCCGCCGGATCCGCACTTTTCCGCCCGACCCGACGGCCCGGAAGCCCGCCGATTTGAAAAACAGTTCGGGCCGGTCGGCGACATAGACCCGGGCATAAAAATCGCCGCCGCCGGCGTCTTTCGATTCCTGCTCGCGGGCGAGCTTGCTGTTGAAATAGGTCACGCCGCTGGCCCAGATTTCCTGCGACCCGATCGGCGGCAAAAGCTCGTTTCTGATTAAATCTTCGCCGTTGGCGAGCGGTGTCGCGGCCGCGATCAGGCGGCTTGTTTTGGCGAACAGCTCGTCGGAATCGATAAACTCGTCCCAATCCGAATTTTGAAGATAAAATCGATCTTCCGATTCGATCAAAATTCCCGATTTTACTTTGTAAATTTTCATAGATTCTTTGACTTACAATTGGCGGCTTTTTCGCGTTTCTTCGCGGATTTCGCCGCCTAGTGCAGATCCCGGGCGACTTCCGAACCCGATTTTCCGGCCAGAATATCCAGATCGCAGCCTTTTTCGGCCTGTTCGACGTGGTCGATATAGAGTTTGACGTAGCCGCGTTCGGCCAAAGCTTCGGGCGCGTTCCAGTGCGCTTTGCGTCTTGCCAGCTCTTCGTCCGAAACGTCCAGGTGCAGTCTTCGATTTTCGACGTCCAATTCGATGAAATCGCCGTTCTGCACCAGCGCGAGAGTGCCGCCGACGGCCGATTCGGGCGACACGTGCAGGACGACCGTTCCGTAGGCCGTGCCGCTCATCCGCCCGTCCGAAATCCGCACCATATCTTTGACGCCCTTCAAAATCAGCTTTTCCGGCAAATCGACATTGCCGACTTCGGGCATTCCGGGATAGCCCTTCGGCCCGACGCCCTTGAGCACGATGACCGAATTTTCGTCGATCTCGAGATTCGGATCGTCGATCCGTTCGTGATAATCCTCCATACTTTCGAAAACAACGGCTTTTCCGCGATGCTTCATCAGTTTCGGAGTCGCCGCCGAAGGTTTGATGACCGCTCCGTTTTCGCATAAATTCCCCTTCAGAACCGCGATTCCCGCTTCTTTTTTGAGCGGCTCGTCGATTGAAAAAATCACTTCGCGGTTGTAGCAGACGGCTTTTTCGTTGTTTTCCCGGATCGTTTTACCGTTGACGGTCAGACAATCGCCGTGAAGCATTCCGTCCAGCTCGTTCAAAACGACGGGCAGCCCTCCGGCGTAAAAATAATCCTCCATCAAAAACTTGCCGGACGGCATTAAATTGACCAGAAGCGGGATTTTGCTGCCGATCGCGTCGAAATCCTCGAGCGTCAGCCCGACGCCGATCCGCCCGGCGATCGCCAGCAGATGAACGATCAGATTGGTCGAACCGCCGACCGCCGCGTTGACGACGATCGAGTTTTCGAAAGCCTCGCGGGTGAGAATCTTCGAGAGCTTCAGATCTTCGTCGACCATTTCGACGATGCGTCTTCCCGAAAGCTGCGCCAGAACTTTTTTGCGCGCGTCGACCGCCGGAATCGCCGACATTCCGGGCAGGGTCAGACCGAGGGTTTCCGCCATCGTCGCCATCGTCGAAGCCGTGCCCATCGTGTTGCAGTGACCGGGGCTGCGGGCGGCGCAAATTTCGGCTTCCATCAGGTCTTCGTCCGAAAAATCCTCCGTCTTCTGCTTTTCCTTGATCATCCAGTTAAACGAGCCCGAACCGATCGAGCCGCCTTTGTAGCGGCCGTTGAGCATCGGGCCGCCCGGAACGACGAGCGTCGGCAAATCGACGCTGCACGCGCCCATCAGCGTCGCCGGCGTCGTCTTGTCGCAGCCCGTCAGGAGCACCACGCCGTCGATCGGATTGGCCCGGATCGATTCTTCGACGTCCATACTGACCAGATTCCGGAAAAGCATCGTCGTCGGGCGCATAATCGTTTCGCCCAAAGACATGACGGGAAATTCCAGCGGAAAACCGCCGGCTTCGAGAACGCCTTTTTTGACGATTTCGGCAAAGTCCCGCAGATGCCCGTTGCAGGGCGTGAGATCCGACCAGGTATTGCAGATTCCAATCACCGGCCGACCGCGAAAATGATCGTCCGGGTAACCCTGATTTCGCAGCCAGGAACGATGCACAAAGCCCATCTTATCGTTTTTGCCGAACCACTCGGAGCTTCTTAATTTCTTTTTCATTTTTTAATCGTCTTTGTAGAAAAACGCCGCGCCGTCAAAGCCCGCGATGATTTTGCGGCCCGGCGATTCGACGCCGGCCGCGCCGGCGTTTTTTCTTTTTAACGGCGTCCCGTCGAAATCCTCGTCATAGTTTTTCGGAAATTCTCCCGGGCCCGCTCTGATTACGGCTCCCGGTTTCCGTCGACGATCCGCCAGATGCCGAGCGGGTTGTCGTCTTTTAACTCGTCGGGCAGCAGAGAATCGGGAAAATTCTGATAGCAGACCGGGCTCGTGAATCTGGTGATCGCCCGCGTGCCGACCGAAGTCGTCCGGCGGTCGGTCGTCGCCGGAAAAGGGCCGCCGTGATGCATCGCGTGGCAGACTTCGACGCCGGTCGGAAATTCGTTGACGATCAGCCGGCCGACTTTTTGTTCGAGAACGGCGATCAATTCGCGGTAGTTTTCGAAATCATCGCCGGTGCCGAAGAGACTGGCCGTCAGATGGCCTTTGAGGTTCCGGGCGATTTCGAACACCTCGTCCCGACGGCCGGCCACGACCGCCAGCGTCGAGGGCCCGAAAACCTCCTCTTCCAGATGCCGGTCGGATAAGAAAGAAGCGGCGCCGGTCTTCAGAAAACGCGCCGGCGAGCGGTTTTGATCGTCGTTTTCGCCCTCGGCGACGAGCTCGACTCCGGGTTGAGCGGCGAGCGTCTTTACGCCGTTCTCGTAGGCTTGCCGGATGCCGTTCGTGAGCATCACGCCGGCCGTCGTTTTTCGAATGTTTTCCGCCAGTTTCAGTTCGAACAGCTTTGATTCGTACGAATCTTCCATAATGAAAACTCCCGGATTGGTGCAGAATTGGCCGACGCCGAGCGTGACCGAACCGGCGAGCCCGACGGCGATCGTTTCGCCGTTTCGGCGGAGCGCTTCGGGCAAGATGAAAACCGGGTTGACGCTTCCCATCTCGGCATAGACCGGAATCGGCTCGGCGCGCGCGGCGGCCGCGTCGAAAATGGCTTTTCCGCCCTTGAAAGATCCGGTAAATCCGACGGCCTTGATCAGCGGATGCCTGACCAGCGCCATTCCGACCTCGACCGACACGCCGTGGACCATCGAAAAAACCGCGTCCGGCAGATCGCATTTCGCACAGGCTTTTTGAATGGCGGCGGCAATCATCTCGCAGGTGCCGGGATGCGCCGGATGCGCCTTGACGACGACGCTGCAGCCGGCCGCCAGAGCCGCGACGGTGTCGCCGCCCGCGACCGAAAACGCGAGCGGAAAATTGCTCGCGCCGAACACGGCGACCGGCCCGAGCGGCCTTTCCATACTCCGCACGTCCGGCTTCGGCAGCGGCTGTCTTTCGGGCACGGCCCGGTCGATCCGGGCGTCCACCCACGAGCCTTCGCGAAGCAGCTGCGCGAACAGCTTAAGCTGATTGATCGTCCGCCCGCGCTCGCCGATCAGCCGGGCCGGCGGCAATCCGGTTTCGGCCGAACAGCGATCGATCAGGGCCTCTCCGAGCTCCAGAATTTCATCGGCGATCGCGTCGAGAAACCGGGCTTTTTCCGCGCCGCTTTTGGCGCGATACCTCTGAAACGCTTCGTGTGCCCGGCCGGCGGTTTCGGCCGCTTCGGCCGGAGTCGCTTCGAAAAAATCGGGCGATAGCGTTTCTCCGGTCGCCGGGTTGACGGCGCGAAAGGTCGAAGCGCCGGTTCCGAAACGTGTTTTGCCGCAAAAGTTTAATCCGTTCAAATTCATAATGGTCAGGCGATACGTTCGCCGAATTTTACCTGTCAATCAGAAAAAAGCCGAAATCGACCGGGCAGTTTTTTGCTCTACTGAAAGAGTCTCGGGGCGAAGTCTTTCAAATCGCGCCGCCAGGTCTGCCATTCGTGATCCGTCCCGGGCGATTCGTAAAACACGTGCCGGATGTTGGCCTCGGTCAAAGCCGTATGAAGCCGCAAAAGACCGGCGCGCATTCGCTCGGGCTCGACCGTTCCGACGCCCAGCCAGAGCAGATGAACCTTCTTCGCAAACGCGGCCGAATCCGCGAACACGCCGTTGTAATCGGTTTTGGGATCGAGCTTCCGGTCGCCGAGGACGAGCATCCCGCCGGCGCCGCTGAACCCGCCGATATAGGAAAACAGGTCGAGATGGTTGAGCGTGATCTGAAACGTCTGCATTCCGCCCATCGAGAGCCCGGCCATCGCCCGGTGATCACGATCGGCAAGCGTCCTGTAATTCTTGTCGATAAAGGGAATCAAAGCCTGCGTGACGTCGTCTTCGAAGGCCGCCGCCATCTCCTGCATCGCCTTCAGCATTTCGGGCGAACCGAACGGCCTGCCCGTCAAATCCGGCGGAGTCTGCCCGGCGCGGCGCGCGTAGCCGTACGCCATCACCACGATCATCGGCTTGCACTTTCTTTCGGCGAGCAGGTTGTCGAGAATGAAGTTGGCGCGGCCCTGCCTGATCCAGCCGGTTTCATCCTCGCCGCCGCCGTGCTGCAGATAGAGAACCGGAAAGCGTTGCCGGGTTTGCGATTCGTAACCCGGCGGCAGATAAATCAGGGCGTGCCGCCAGCCGCCCGTCACTTTCGACGGATACCAGATCTCCCGCACCTGCCCGTGCGGCACGTCCTGAATCGAATAGTAGGTCGAGCCGGGCTCCGGCACTTCCACCGCGCTCGCGTAGCGGCCGCCGCCGAAGAATGATTGACTGCCCGTGTCGCTGACGTCCGCGCCGTCGATGACGAAGTTGTAGTAATGCAGGCCGGGAGCCAGCGGCGGCGTGGTGATCGTCCAAAACCCGTCCGCCTGTTTCTGCATATCGGCTTTGGGATTGCTCCAGAAGTTTACCCGGACCTTAACGGCATCCGGGGCTTTGACGCGCAGCTGCACGCGGCCCTGACCATCGACGCGCGGGTATTCCGCGCCCCAGACATTGGTCGAAGCGGGCCGAAAATCGCCGACATCCTGCGCATAACCGAGGACGGTAAAAACCGCCAAAGCCAAAACCGCCGACCAAGCCGTATAAAATCGAATCATCCTGATATTCTTCATTTTTTTTCTGGTCCTCCATTGAATCCGTCAATCGTATAATGCTCACCGAGCGATGCCGACCCTGATCATCTTGAGGTCTTCCGACGCCGAGCTGCTGCCGTACCAGACTTCGTAATCGCCGGGCGTCACGGCCGTTTTCAGCCGGCTTTCGTCATAAAATTCAAATGCTTTATACGGCAGATCGATCGCCGCCGTGATCGTTTTTCCCGCTCCGACGTCGACCCTTTGAAAACCCCTCAAAGTTTTCAGGGGCCCGCTGCGGTCGTCGATCTTCCGGATATAAACCTGCACCACTTCCGTGCCGTCGAGCCGGCCCGTGTTGGAAACGGGGATGCGGAGCTTCAGAGTTTCGCCGCTCCCGAGCTGCGCGCTGCCGATTCGGGCATTTCCGATCGAGAACGACGTATAGCTTAAACCGTAGCCGAACGGGAAAAGCGGGTCGGACATAAAACGATACGTTCTTCCCTTCATCGAGTAGTCTTCGAAATCCGGCAGCTGCTGCGAGCTTTTGTAGAACGTCACGGGCAGCTTGCCGGACGGATTGTAGTCGCCGAAAAGCACGTCCGCGACGGCCTGCCCGCCCGATTCGCCGCCGTACCAGGCCTGCAAAATGGCGTCGCAGCTTTCCGTTTCGGGAGCCAGCGCGATGGCGGAGCCCGAATTGTTTACAAAAATCACTTTTTTGCCGGCCGCCTTGAGGGTCTTCAACAATCCGCGCTGAACTTCCGGAAGCTCGATGTCCGTGCGGTCGCCGCCCCGGAATCCGGGATACGAAACCGGCATCTCCTCGCCTTCGAGCAGCGAGGAAAGCCCGCCGACGAAAATCACCGTGTCCGTGTCCTTGAGCCGGTCGAGAAGGCCGGTAAAATCGACGTCGACCTCTTTTCCGAAATCGAATTCGAGATTGGCCTGCCAGTTGTTCAGCTGTGCGTAGCGGATTTCGATTTTATACTTTTTGCCGCGCTCGACTTTGAACGGAAACCTTGACGGAAGCGTGCGCCAGTTATCGTATTTGGCCACCGTCGCGCCGTTTACGAGCAGCTCGAAATGCCCCGTCGCGCCGGTCTTAAAAACAATCTCCTCGGTTTCGGGAGCCTCAAACTCGGTTTCATATCTGGCGGAAAAGTTTTCGAGCCGGACGCCGGGAGCGAATTCGTGATCGCCGGCCGTCGTCAGTTTCAGGGGATCGGCGATTTGTTCGGAAACAACGCTCTCGCCCTGAAATTCGCGGTTGTTCCAGTAAACGGCCTTCAAGCCCGGCTTTCCGTCGACGGCCGTTTTCGGGAAATAACTTTGGGTGACTTTATTCTCGACGAGGTCGCAGGCCTTGTCATAGATGATTTTGCCGGCGCCGATCTTCGATCTGATGCCGTTCAGAATCGAGATCGTGCGGACCGGCTTCCCGTTGTAATTTCCCCAGAGCATCGGTTCGTTATCCGCGTTCGGGCCGATGACGGCGATTTTGTCGACGGATTTTTTTAACGGGAGAATGCCGTTCCGGTTTTGAAGAAGCGTCATCGATTGACGGGCCATTTCGAGGGCGAGCCGTCGATGTTCGGCGTTGTTCACGACCGACATCGGGATTTTGGTCCAGGGCACCAGCGCGTCGTTGTCCATTTCCCCGAGCTCGAAGCGCCGGGTCAGGGCGCGCAGCAGATGCTCGTCGATTTCGTCTTCGGAGACGAGCCCCCTCGAAACGGCTTCGGGAAGCTTTCCGAAAGCGTAGCCGTCCCACACGCATTCGACATCGGTGCCCGCCAGCACCGCTTTCGCCGCCGCGTGGACGGCATCGGACGAGACCTTGTGAGTATTATAAAAATCGGTGATCGCGCCGCAGTCCGAAACGACCATATATTTAAAGCCGAAGTCTTCGCGGAGAATGTTCTGCAGCAGGCGATCGCTGCCGCAGCAGGGCTCGTCGTCCAGACGCTGGTAGGCGCACATCACTTCCCTGACGTCCGCGTCCTGCACTAAGGATTTGAAAGCCGGCAGATATGTCTCCCATAAATCCCGCGGATTCACGTTGTTGAGATTGAGCGTGTGGCGGCTCCATTCGGGCCCGGAATGAACCGCATAGTGCTTGGCGCAGGCCAGCAGCTTTCGGTATTTCGCGTCGTCCGGGCCCTGCAGTCCCCGGACGACCATCACGCCCATCCGCGAGGTCAGATACGGGTCTTCGCCGTAGGTTTCCTGTCCGCGCCCCCAGCGCGGGTCGCGAAAGATGTTGATGTTCGGCGTCCAGACCGAAAGGCTGAGAAACCGGCGGTTCTCCTGTCCGCTGCGCAGGGCCTCGTGATATTTGGCGCGGACTTCATCGGAGGTCGCGTTGAAAATCCGGTAGACGAGCGAGTCGTTAAACGAGGCCGCCATCCCGATCGGCTGCGGAAACACCGTGACGCCGCTGTTGTTTGCGAGACCGTGCAGCGCCTCGCTCCACCAGTTGAATTTTTTGATTCCCAGACGCGGAACGGCCGGCGACTGGTCAAACATCAGCGAGGCCTTCTCCGCGAGCGTCAGACGGGAAATCAGATCTTTCGCGCGCGCTTCGAACGAGAGCCGGGGATTTTGAAAGGGCAGTTGCGCCGGGACGGTCGCGCAGAATAGAAGCCCGACCGCCAACAGCAGTAATTTATTCAGGCATTGTGTCTTCATAAGATTTTTCGGCCGAATCGCCGACCGCCGAAAGCCGGCCGGCGATATTCGACCGCTCATTTCGGCAAAGCGGCTTTTTGTTTGGCCAGCTCGTTTCTAAACTCCTGTTCTTTATCGGTGACGTATTTCCGGTAGCCTTCCGGGTCGATGAAGACCGCGAATCCTTCCTGCTTCATCCGCGCGTATTTCGTTTCGAGCCCGAAGTAATTTCCGTGCGCTCCCAGAAAAATATCGACCGGTAACGATTTTAAGACACGAAACATCTTTTCGTAATCCTCCGCGATCTGCGGATAGGAAGCGTTGTTAAAAAAACGATAACCCGGATTGACGTTCGGACTGCCGATGATCACCGCGTTATAGGTTTTACCCGCCTCGCGGACCTTCAGCGTCCACGTCGTACAGCCTTTCGTATGCCCCGGCGTGAGATGCGCCACAAGGACCGTTCCTCCCAGCCTGACCTTGTCGCCGTCGTGCAGGACGCGATCGACCTTCGTCGGTTTGTAGAGAGTGTTCGGGTCGTCGCCGTACTGAAAATCCGTTTTGCCGCCCGATTCGACGACCGACACATCCGCATCCATCACCATATACTTCGCGCCGGTCAGCTTTTTGACGGTATCGCTCCCGGCGTCGTGATCCCAGTGCGCGTGGCTGATGATCAGGATCTTGATGTCGCTGAATTTGAACCCGAGCTTTTCGACGCTTTCCCGGAGAAGCGGCACGTTCGCCTCGAGGTCGCTGTTGATGAGAATATGGCCCTTCGGGGTGGTGATCAGATAATTGGCGAGTCCCCGGCTCCCCACGTAATAGAGATTGCCGGCGATTCTGAAAGGCTCGAAAGGCTCCGTCCATTCCGGCGGATCGGTCTGGAAAGCCGAGGTGACGGCCGGTTTGACCGGCCCGTCCGCATCGTCGACCTTATATCCCAAAAGAGAGAGCATCTTCGCCGCGTAACGCTTTCCGAACTGCCGGTAACCGTCCGCCGTGAAATGCAGGCGATCGGCGTTAGCCGGCAGTCCGGCCGAAGAAACGACATAGGAATTGGGAAGCGTCCCGGGGAGATTATCGATGATCTCGTTCGCGCCCGCCTTGGCGCCTCCCTGATCGGCATTGACCACTTCTCCGGCGAGCAGCGGAACCGTTTCGGGCCGGAGATCGAGATCCGTCATCAGATTGTCATAGACCCTTTTGACCTTTTTGGGCCAGTCCTTGTCATCGGCGTTCGACTCGCCCTGATGTAAAAGGATTCCTTTGATGACGCCGGACTGCTGCGCGATTTTCGCCAGCCCGACCAGATAAGCGTAAGGATTGCCGTCGTACTCGTTGGCGAGAGCGACCTTCCACGCATCGGCCGTCGCGAGGTATTCGCGATAACCGTCTTTATCCCAGAGCTCGATCTTCGTGCCGGAAACGCCGACCTTGATCACCCCGACGCGGATATTTTTCGGAAGATTGGCGACCATCGTCCGGCCAAAGGAATCAACGAGCGAGATGCCGCGGGTGCGGCGCGTCAACGGCGGAATCGCGTCATACCACCGGCCTTTCTGCCAGTTTCGGCCCGGAACGTCGAAATCCGCCATCACCTGAAACCGTGGATCGACGGTCCGCTCCCGTTCTTCGATGTTTCCTCCGCCTTCCATATTCGATTGACCGAAGCATAGATAAATATAGAAATTCGGGTCGGGCGCGGCCAACGCGCGCGCCGCGGGAATCAGCGAAACAACAAGCAGGAACAGCAGCATCCTAATTTTCATAACGGTCGGTTCTCCGGTTATATTTAATGACGAAACGATTTGGAAAAACACCGGTTCGCGGCATTCGACGATGAAAGTTTCGCGTCGCCCCGAAGCGCTTCGAAGCGGACGGCCACAAACGACCAGCCGCGGACCCACAGGCAATCAATTTTTTTCCGACGAATTTTATCAGCCGCTATAAATCGTCGAATATGAATAACTTAATCCGAGTCCTGAGTCTTAAGTCTTGAGTCTGAAGTCCGTTTTCGATTTCGCGGTTTTTTCGTTTCAGACAAAGATTTTGTCGATAAAACCCGCCCGGATGACGAAATTGAAACTGCTGCCAAATGACTTAAGACTCAAGACTCAAGACTCAAGACTTTAATTTTTCAACTCAGGACTCAGATTAACTTACGCTCTACTTTCGACGCGGCGATCGATTTACGGTTTTTACTTCTCCGAGACTCACGGTGATGTTTCTGATCGGATTGTCGTTCGCATCGAGCAGACGCGCGCAGAAATCCGTCGCGCCGCCGCCGTTGACGATCGCCGCGCGGATGACGTTCGGCCCTTTACGAATCGTCAGCCGTTTGGAAACTCCGTCATCGATCACGGTCTGGCGGTCGCCGTAAAGGCCGATGACCTCCTGGCCGTTGACCCACCACACGGAGGCCGCGTTGGAACCGACGGACAGGCGCACGTCGCGCAGCTCGCGGGGAGAGTTGACGATCGTCACAACCCAAAACAAAACATCCGAAGTCTTTCTGTTTTGCGCGCGCGCGAAATGAAAGAGGTTGACGTTGTAATTCAGCGACTCCACCGCGTGCCAGCCGAGCTCCGCGCCGCCGACATTGACCTTGTCGCCGTCTTTCGGGATGACCGTCAACTGGTCCGGAAACTGCTCTTTCCCGACGAGCGTCTGCACCGCGCCGTCCGTCAGCCCGCCGGCGGGAATCGGCTCCAGAATCAGCCAGCGTCGGATGAAGCCGTCGGCGTCGGGAATTTTTTCCGGCGTCGCCGGTTTCGTCAAAGTAACCGGCGGAGCCTGCGCCGCGGCCGTCAGAAAACCGCCGGCCGAAACGATAATTGCGCCGGTCAAAGCGATCTGTTTTATGAAACGCATATGCATAACTGAGTCTTGAGTCTTGAGTCTTGAGTCCTAAGTCTTGAGTCTTGAGTCTTGAGTCGTTCGGTGACCGTGACGATTTCGTAGCCCGTTCGCTTTTTTAGCGTAAAATCCCGGTCCGCAACGAAAACCGACTCAAGACTCAGGACTCAGGACTCAAGACTCAGGACTCCGGTTTACTTACCCGAAAAAATATCTTTTTACGGCATCTTGATCAGCCACCGCTGTTTCTCGCTCATCGGATCAAACCCGGCGAGCGTCGCGAAGCTGCTGCCGACGGCCGAAAGCGCGAGCGGCCGATTCAAACCGGGAATCGCCTTCGGCATAATGCGCCAGCTGCCGTCCGCCAGCCGATCGAAACGCCAGAGCTGTTCGGGGCCGCCGGTAAACTCCGGCAGCGCAGTCAGTTCGCCGTTTTCGGCCGCCGCCAGCGTCCGCGTCGTCCCGGCAACGGTGATTTTGAAATAGGGCGCGCCCAAATAGCCGCCGGCTCCGGCCGCCGGCTCGATCGTCCATTTCTGCTGGGCCTGACACAGATAGTTCGCCATCCGCACATCGACGCTGCCCGTCGGCCATTTCTTCGAAACTTCGGCCGCGTCCTGATCCGGAATCGGTCGGCCGATCCCCGCGAAGAGGCCGCCGCCGGTTCCGGGCGGGACGGTCGTATTGCCTGCCGCGTCCGGCCCGGCGGGCGGCGGCGGACGTCTGACCGGCCGGCCGCCGACCGGAAATCCTTCCACCGCGAGCTCGAGCGCGGTGCCCGTCCGCAGCGATTCGAATTGATAGGTGCCGGCCTGCGGATTTTCGCCGGCGACCGGCCAGCCGTCCTTCCAGAGCAGCGGGCGAATGTCGAGCACGCTGGCTCCGCCCCGGTCCAGATCGGCCTCATAATGCAGTGAAAACCGCTGCACGCCGTCGCCGAGATCGAAAAGCCCGAAATGTCCGGGCCCGATGACGCGTCCCGCCGAACCAGCGAAAAACCTGCCTCCGCCCCGGAGCATATCCACGCCCATATTGTCGATAAACGGCCCCATGACCTTTTTCGAGCGGCCGGCGCGGATGTTGTAGCCCGAATCGGCGCCCCGACAGCAGCTGCCGTGCGTCAGCAAAAGGTAATACCAGCCGTCGTGATAAATCATAATCGAGGCTTCGCCGTTGATCGCGATGTTGCGCGGTTTTTCATTCGGGTCGAGACGCTTTCCGGTCTTCGGATCGAGCTCGACCAGTCTGATGTAGCCGAAATAAGAGCCGTAGGTGAGCCATAAACGCTTCGTGACGGGATCGAGAAAAACGCCGGGGTCGATGGCATTGCAGTCCTCCACTCCGTCGGACGACGCCACGACGCCGCCCTCTTCCCATTTGTAGTCGGGCGAATTCGGATCGAGGGTTTTGTTCGTGAGCAGGTTGATGGCGGCCTTCGTCGGACCGCTGTTGGCGGCGATATACAGGAAATAGCTGTCGCCGATCCGGATCACGTCCGGAGCCAGTCCGCGCCGCGGGAGCGGCGTGCCGCGCCGCCATATCCAGCCGTCATCCGAAACGAGCGACGTCCCGCCCGTGCCGTAGGTGTAGTATTTCCCGTCGCAGAAAGCGATGGTCGAAGGATCGTGAATCCCGATGACGCCTTCCAGCGCGAAGACCCGGGAGTCGTTGAAAAAAACGGTCGGCGCCAGCATTAAGAGCCCCGCCGCGAGGAGCTTTTTCATAATCGGTAATGTGACAATGGATCGATGCATCACTTGCAGCCTTTGGTTTCGAAACAAAGATTCCGGCTGAAAAACGGCATTACGTAATTCTGAAAACGGTCCGCCACCTTGCTCGTATGCGTTCCCGGATAGACCTCGAACGTGTTTGCGATCCCATACTTATCGAGCGCTTCGTGAAGCTTGCCGGCGTCGACGCGAAGCCCGTCCTGATCGCCGACGTCGATCGCGATCGCGCGATACGTCCTGAGATCGCCGATGTACTGGTCCATAAAGGCCAGCGGGGAATTAGCGGTCCATTTGGCGATCACGTCGGGCTGAACCTCGCCGTTCCTGACCGGCAAATCGAGATACAGCGGCGGGTTTTCGGGATTCGGCGACCAGGCGGCGGCCGTCGCCAGCTGGGCGCGCAGCAGGAACGGCAGTTTGGCGGAATCCTCGGCGGTTTTGACCTCGGCGAGCCGTTTCTCCATTTCCGGATTCGCCGGTCCGGCCGGGCGCGGAGACAGACAACACGGGCTCATAATGTAAAGACTTCCAAAAACATCCGCGTGTTTCATCCCGATCCGCGTCGCGCCGTATCCGCCCATCGAGTGACCCGCCAGCCCGCGGCTCGAACGGTTGGGAATAGTGCGGTAATGCAGGTCGATGTAAGCCACGACATCCCGCGAAATAAACCGTTCGAAATCGCCCGTCGTCACCGAACTCGAATACATCGACCCGTTGTGAACGGTCTTTGAATCCGGCATTACGACGATCATCTCTCTCGCCCCCAGCGCCAAAGCCCCTTCGATCGTCTGCGGCACGCGGATCTCGTAACTCCATTGTTCCGCGCCTATCGAATAGCCGTGGAGGGCATAAACGACGGGATACCGCCGCGATTTTTCCCGGTCGTAACCCGGCGGCAAAAAGACCAGCACGTCGCGATCGACGGCGTTTCCCTCAAGATTGCCTTCGAGCGCCGTCCCGTGAATCCTGATCCGCTCCAGTCGAACCGGCTTCGCGCCGGGAACCGGCGCCGGAACTTCCGTTTTCACCTGCGCCGCCAATCGAAACGGAAAAACGAAAAACACGACTAGCGCGGCGGCATAAAAGAATTTCGTGGTCATCGGCATAGCTTCATCAAAAGCACTAAAACGCGGCGCGAAATTCGCGCTCATAATATTCGAAATAATCAAAATCCGCCGGATGCCCGGTTCCGGCATAGTCCTGGCAGCACATCCCGACGAACGCGCCCGTGAAATTCGGCAGCCCCGGCGGGCCGGCCTCGTCGGAGAGAATGCCGGCGTCAAAGACTTCGGGCAGCCAGCGCCACTCGCCGTCGTCCGTTCGAAAGGCGAACAGCAGCCGTTCGTAGTCGACTTCCACGCGCAGCTGAACCGGCACATTCGTCTCGACCGGAATCGGCGCGGTAAACATATCGGGCAGCTCCGGGTGGCCCGTCATCACCCGAAGATGTTTGCCCGCGAGCTCGTCCGTCGAGATATAGAAGTAATGAAATTTAGAAGCATTATAGTAGCAGATCAGGCCCGCCTGCTGCTGGAAATGCCGCGGCTCGAACTCGACGACGGTCGACGCGCCGTAGCAGTGGGCCTGCTGCCGGCGCGCGACGAGCGCCTGGCGAAACCGGCTTCCGACGGTCTCGCGGCCGAACAGCCGCAGCCAGCCCGGTCTTTCGGTCAGGCTGAACAGCTCGTCCGGCCGGGGCGAGCGCAGCCATTGAAAATCGATCGGGAGCGCCGCGCCGTCGAAATCGTGGCGGCGCGGCGCGGCCGGAAACGAACGGGCCGGCAGATTCGGCGCGCCCGTTTCCGTTTGCGGCAGGGCATCGCGGTTCTCCGTGTAAAGCCAGTCGTCCGCGCCCCAGACCATCCGTTGGATGGCCGTCTCGCGCCCGAGCGGGCAGCGTCCGCGATTCCGGAGCGGGCGGCCGCACAGATAGACGATGTAGGTGTCGCCGCTGCCGGTCTCGACCAGGTCCGCGTGGCCGGCCCGCTGGAGCGCGGCGTCGGGACGGTGACGGGCCGTCAGGATATATTTGTCGGGGTGCAGCTCGTACGGGCCGAGCAGATCGCGCGAACGTGCCATCGTGACCGCGTGGCCCCAGCCGGTGCCGCCCTCCGCGGTGATCAAATAATAGTAGCCGCCGCGTTTATACAAATGCGGCGCTTCCGTGAAACCGATCGAAGTGCCTTTGAAAATGTTGTGCCGCTCGCCGATCAGCTTATTTTCGGCGGTCGAGTATTCCTGCAGCACGATCCCGCCGAACCGGTTTTTACCGGGACGGTGATCCCAGAGCATATTCACCAGATATTTGCGCCCGTCGTCGTCGTGAAACAGCGACGGGTCAAAGCCGCTGCCGTTCAGATAAACCGGATCCGACCACTCGCCGTCAATCGTATCGCAGGTTACGAGATAGTTGTGCATATCGCGCCATCCCGCCCCGACGCTGCCGGGCTGCGACGTGCGCCCGTAGCGTTTGACATCCGTGTAGCATAAATAGAACAGTCCGCCGTCAGACGACAGACAGGGCGCCCAGACGCCGCAGGAATCGGGGTTTCCGAGCATATTCAACTGGCCGGGACGATTCAGGGGGCGCGTCAGCAAACGCCAGTTCGCCAGATCGCGCGAATGATGGATCTGGACGCCCGGAAACCATTCGAACGTCGAGGTGGCAATATAATAATCGTCGCCCGCCCGCACGATCGAGGGGTCGGGATTGAATCCGCGCAGGATCGGGTTTCGTATCATCTTCACAAGATCAGACATCTCTCTTCTCAAGCTTCGGCTTCCCCTTCGCCGTCCGCCGTTCTTTCTTCTTTAACGACCGTACATAATATTACGGCGCCGATCACGTCGAGCAGCCCGAGACAAACGAAAAACGGCGTGTAGCCGATCTTCACGACAAGCGCGCCGATAATCAGCGAAAAGATCAACAGCCCGGCGTTGCCGAACGTTCCCGCCATTCCCGCGACCGTCGCCACTTCGTTCTTTCTGAACAAGTCCGAAGACATCGTGATCACGGTCACCGATAAGGTTTGATGGGCGAAGCCTGCCAGACTGAGCAGCGCGATCGCCGCGACCGGGCTTTGCACAAAGCCGACAAAGCCGACCCCGAGCATCATCACGGCGCCCAGCGTGAAGGCGGCGCGGCGGGCGTTGATGAGCCTGATGTTCCAGTATTTCTGCAGCCACAGGCTGAGCGTTCCGCCGAAAATGCAGCCGACGTCCGCCGCCAGAAACGGAAGCCACGCAAAGAGGGCGATTTGTTTCAGATCCCAGCCGCGCGTCTGCGACAGATAAAGCGGCATCCAGAACGTCAGCGTGCCCCACGTCGGGTCGGCCAGAAACCGCGGCAGCGCGATGCCCCAGAAATTCCGTCGACGGAGCAGCGACACGACGGAAGGCCGTGTGCCGTCGTCCTGTAAATGTTTCTCCTGCCCCTCGGCAATGTAGTCGTACTCGTCGGACGAGAGCGCGGGATGGACCTCGGGCGGATGATAAAGCAGCAGCCAGACCACGACCCAAACGAGTCCTATTCCCCCGGTTATGATAAAGGCGGACTGCCAGTTGTACTGCAAAATCGCCCAGGCGACGAGCGGCGGCGCGAGCATCGAGCCGAACGACGCCCCAATATTATAAACGCCTCCGGCCAATCCGCGCTCCCGGGCCGGAAACCATTCCGACGTCGCCTTCATTCCGGCCGGATTCGCCGAGCCTTCGGCCAGCCCGAGCATCCCGCGCAGGACGGCGAGCATCTGCCAGTTGTGCGCCAGCCCGTGAGCCATACTGATAAGCGACCACGCCGCGGCGAAGATCGCGTAACCGCGTTTGAGTCCCGTTACATCCAGCACATATCCGCAGAGCGGCTGAAACATTATCGCGCCCTGAAATATGCCGACGATCCACGAATACTGTTCGGTGTCGATGTGCAGGTCCTGCAGCAGCGTCGGCGCGGCGACCGAGAGCGAACTGCGCGTAAGATAATTGATGATCGAGCCGGCCATCACCAGTCCGATCATCCACCAACGTAGTCCTCTGATTTTAGCCATTCCGTAAATTGTTTTCTTCGATCAGGCGTTAAGAAAGCGCTGCTCTTTCAGGGTCCGGCCGCTCGGGAAATTTACTGAAAAATAGTGAGCATTGCAGTGATGACCGCAATGCTCACCCTTCACATCATTGTTTCCTGACGATGTGCCGGTCTTCGATTCGCGTCATCTACTCAGAACGTGTACTTCAATCCGAGCTGAATCTGACGCATCGGGATGGACGTCGTGCTGATGATGCCGAAGCCCTGATGCGCGGCGTTGGCCGGCGCTCCCGGAAAGGCCGCACCGGCCAGGATGTTCCCGTTCGGCGCGCCCCACGAAGGATGGTTGAAAACATTGAACGCTTCGACGCGGAGCTGTATGACGTGGCGTTCGGCGATCGTGAACCGCTTGCCGAGCGCCATATCGATCGACTGGAAATGCGGCGTGATCATCGTGTTTCGACCGACGTTGCCGAAGCTGCCCTGCGGCGCCACGATGAACGATGCGGGATCGAACCATCTCAGCCCCTGACTCGTGGGCGTGGGGCTTGAAAGATAACCGTTGCCGACTCCCGAGAAACTCGGACGATCCGGCAGCGGATTGTTGGTGCCGGCGTTGTTGATGCCGATCGTCAGCGTTTGCGGAACGCCGCTCTGAATGGTCGAATTAACGCTCAACTGCCAACCGCCGACCAAAGCGTCGGCAATCGGATTCTTGATGTTCAGCCATTTGCCTTTGCCCGCGGGCAGGTCGTAGACCGCGCCCAGCACCCAGCGATGACGGACATCGAAGGACGACAGACCGCGCTCGCACTCCAGACAGCTGCTGTCTTGGGGAAAGAGGGTGTCGAGTCCCTGCGTGCGCGTGCCGCTCGCATTGTCGATCGATTTGGCCCAGGTGTAATTCGTGGTCAGGCTGATGCCGTCGCTGAAACGTCGGGTGAGCTTCACGCTCGCCGCGTTGTAGCTGCCTTTGAAAACGTCGTTGACGTAGGAAAGAACGCCGAAATTGGCAAACGGGCGGCGCGAATTGATGCTGTTCAGCGGCCCCGGAAGCGCCTGGTTGATATTCTGGAAACCGTATAAGTGACGGCTCTGCGACCCGAGATAGCCGACTTCGAGCGACCAGTCGGCGCCGAGCTGCCGCTGGACGTTGAACATATACTGGTAGGTTCGCGGGGTCGCGTGATCATACGCAACGGCCCACGCAAACGGCGGCGGCACCTGGACTATGGTCGAGCTTCCGCCGGGAATCGAATTGCTCCACGTGATCGGATTGGCGGCCGTCGTCGTCAGATCGACCCGCGCCGCGATGTTGCGGGCCATATCGAAGTATTCGGCGTTGGCGATGTCCTGCATATAGAAGATGCCGAAACCGGCGCGGATCACGGTCTTATCGCCGAATGAGTAGGCAATCCCGATTCGCGGGGCGAAGTCAAGATACTTGGTCTCTCGGAGATTGTTGTTCAGACCGCCGCCGCAGACGGCGTTGGTGCTGGTCCAGCGAATGTTCAGGCCCTCGTAAGGATCCGTGCAGCCCTTGCCCTGCCGGACAAAGAAGGGCCAGTCGGCTTGCGGGACGTTGGCGACGAACTGGATCTTCGGAATCTTGACCGTGAAATAGTTGCCCAGAGTATTGGTGAACGGCGGCGTCAGCTCGTAACGCAGCCCGAGCGAAAGAGTCAGCTTGGGCGTGACCTTCCACGTGTCATCGACGAAGGCGTGAAAGACGTTGCGCCGGAATTTCGCGTCGGCCACGGCGGCGGCGTTCGTGGACACGAAAATTTTTCCTAAGAGAAAGTCGGCAAAGGCGTAACCGCCGCTTCCGTTGGCGGGGTTGGTGGTCGCGTTGGCCTGAAAGGTAAACACGCCGCGCGAAAACTGGTTGCCGACCTGATTGAAATTCTGCCGGTTGAATTCCGCGCCGAAACCGAACGTGTGCTTTCCGTGGATCCAGGAAACTTTGTCGAAGAACTGCAGATAGTTATTGTCGTTTCTGAAAGGTCCGTCATTGGCGTCGCCGATCGCGGTAAAGCCGCCGCCGTTGAACACCACGTTCGGAATTCCCCAGGTAATCGAATCGCCCGGTTTCTGGTTGGGAATTCCGATTTCCGTGATCACGTCCTTAACGCCCGCGCTGAGGGTGCCGAGAGAATTGAAGAAGCTCGTATAGCCGAAACGGGCCTCATTCACGAGATTGGGGCTGAGGGTCCGCGTATTCGAGACGGCCCATTGTTTATAGTGCGTCAGGACCTTTGTTCCGGCGGCATTCAGCCCCTGCGTCGAGGTCGTGTCATCGCCCCAGTTATATCGTCCCATCCATTGAGACTTGGTCGATTCGACGAAATCGAATCTCAGGACATAGCCGTTGCGGTCGAACGGCTGCGAGCTCGTCTGCGCGAAATTGTTCGTTCCGAGAACGTTGGAGGAATTATAATATTTCAAAAACTTTACCGATATCGGGTCCAAGCGGTTGGTGGGAATGATGTTGCCGGGGAAAGGAGAACCGGTGTTCGGGTCATAGATGACGGTTGAGGGAAGCAGCTCGCTGAAGTCCCCGGCAAACATCCTGGCGGTGGGCACCGTGAAGGTGTTGAGCACGCTTTGCCGACGGCGCAGCGCCTCGTAATTTCCCATAAAAAACAGCTTGTCTTTTCCGTTGAAAAGGTACGGTATGCGGACGGGCCCGTCCACTTCAAACCCGTAGTCGTTCCATTTGAACGGATTTTTCGGCTTGGCGGTGGTGAACTGATACTGCTTGGCGTCGAGCTTGTCGTTCCGGAAAAATTCAAAGAGCGAACCGTGAAAGGCGTTGCCGCCGGATTTGGTGAGCACGTTGACCTGCGTGCTCTGATGCCCGAACTCCGCCGGGTAAACGCCGACCTGAACCTTAAACTCCTGAATCGCGTCGATCGAGGGAAGCGCGACGTAGGTGTTGAAGTTGACGTCCGTGTTGTTGACGCCGTCGAGCGTGTAGTAATCGAAAAAGATGCGCTGTCCGCCGGCCGAGATGGCCTGTTGAGCGCGTTCGCCGCCCTGTCTGGCGCCCGCCTGCCCGGCCGCCGGCGCGAGGACGTTCGCGTTCGGCGAGAGCGCGACGAGATTCAGGTACTGTCGGCCGTTCAGCGGCAGTTCGGTAACGATCCGGTTTTCGATCACGGTGCCGAGAGTCGAATTTTCGGTGTTCAGCAGCGCGGCATTGCTTTCAACCGTTACCGTTTCGCCGACCTGTCCGACCTCCATCGTCACGTCGAGCCGGGCGGCCTGCTGAACTTCAAGCCTGATGTTATCCACGTGAGAGATCTTAAAGCCGTTCCGCTCGACGGTTAATTCGTACAAACCGGGAGGCAATGAGGGAAAAGCGTAAAACCCTTCGCTATTTGTAGCAGCCTTGCGCGCGGCGCCGGTCGCCTTGTTCGTGACGGTCACATTGGCTCCCGGTATCACCGAACCTGAAGGATCGGTCACCAGGCCCGTGATCTCACCCTGAGTCTGCGCCTGAACGGCCACGGCCATTCCGGCAAATAATACTGCCCCCAAAATTACACATATCAGTAAACGAAACTTATCTTTCATTTTTCCTCCTAAAATTTTTTTGAACTAATGAATATGCCGCGCGAAGCTAAACTAAACGAAACTAAACATCCTGACTGAGCTCCCGGACCGCCGCCTGCCGACGTCTCGGACCGATCGCCCGAAAGCGGTTCGGTTTGGCGGCCGAACGAACGATCGGCAATCTTTAAAAACTCAGCAAAGTGGCTTGAGAACTTGCCACGCTCTCGATTTGGTTTTAAATCTCAAAAACGAATAAACCGGTTAAATGACTCTGCGGAAAATCATCGCGCCAATCGTTGACATCGGAAGTCAAGCATTTATCCGGCGATCCGGCCGATCCGGAAAACGCGTCGGAACGATCGCCCGAAGAACAAAAACTCGACCTGAAGCCTAATTAATTGGTCTGACCAAAACAAACATTCAAACAAAATTCGCTCAACCAACGGCTTGTGTTACACTGTTGGGTAAACTGACGGTTGCCTTCTATTTGCTCGTTTTCAATTACGGATTCGCATTTAACTGTGTAATTAAACTGGAAAAGGGATTGGAAAGTCTTTTGTTCTATCTTGAAAATTCCTGAAAATTCTTGAAAATTCTTGAAAACCTGTTTTGGTTAAATGATTTTTGCGTCAGATGTATTGTTAGGAATTATTCTTAACAAGGAAGATGTTCCGGAATCAAAATAGATATTCCTGATAATTCTCGAAGAATTATGAAAGTGATAAAGAGCGAACATAACACGCATTTTTATGCCTTTGACTCTTTCATTGTCGATACGGCCAAAAGCGTATTGTTTGAAGGCGACCGGGTAGTTTCGCTCACGCCGAAAGCGTTCGAACTTCTGCTCGTGCTGGTTCAGCGCCCCGGAAGCGTTTTGAAAAAGGAAGAATTACTGGAACTCGTCTGGGCCAACACTTTCGTCGACGAAAACAACCTGCCGCGAACAGTCTCCGCTCTCAGAAAGGCTCTGGGAGAAGAGCCGACCGAGCATAAGTATATTATGACCGTTCCCGGCCAGGGCTATCGCTTCGTCGCCGATGTGCGAGAAGTCGAGACTCAGGATGCCGAGACCGGCCCGCCGCTGACGGAACGCCTCAATCATTCGACCATTCAGCCCAACCCGGCGGCCGACGTCAATCGGGATGCAGTTTCAAAGCCCGCGAAAGCCCGCTACCGCACGACTCTTCTGATAGCCGGCGCCGTCCTTCTCGCTCTGGGAGCGACGGCCGTTGTCTATCTGGCGTTTCGCCAAAGCGGCCTCTCGACTCGATTGTCGCCGCAGCGCAAGCTCTGGCAGCTGACCTTTGAGCCGGGACTGGAAGTCGAGCCGGCCTGGTCGCCCGACGGCCGCTTCGTCGCTTTCAGCTCGGATCAGAGCGGAAATTTCGACATCTGGGTGCGGTCGGTGGGCGAGGGCAATTCAATTCAGGTGACGAAATCGGCGGCCCACGATTGGCAGCCGGACTGGTCGCCGGACGGGCTTTCGCTGGTTTTCCGTTCCGAACGCGACGACGGCGGGCTGTATATCGTTCCCGCGCTGGGCGGCAACGAGCGCAAGTTATGCGGGTTCGGCTATCGCCCGCGCTGGTCGCCGGACGGCTCTCAGATCCTCTTTTACAACTCGGCCTTCCCGGGCGTGGCCAAATCGAAGATCTACGTCATCGGCGCGAACGGAGGAAATCCGCAGGAGGTTTTGACGGATTTTGCTTCCGAATTCGCCTTTCCGCTGCGCGTCGCGTGGCATCCGGACGGACGTCACATCTCGGTTTGGGGAAATCACCTGCGGTTCGGGTGGAGCTTCTGGACCGTTTCGGTGACCGACGGCGGAGCGCTCCAGTCGCAGGTCGATTCCAGGGTGACGGCGCAGCTCAGAGAAGCCGCCATCACCTTCGGCGATTTCGTCTGGCTGCCGTCGGGAAAAGGTTTGATTTTCGAAGGCGAAGCGCTGGGCGTGAAAAATCTCTGGAAAATTACCGTCGACCCGCAAACGATGCACTGGGTCGACGGCCCGGAACGCCTGACCATCGGCGCCGGAAACGACACCGATGTCGTGGTGTCGCCGGACGGGCGAAAAGCGGCCTTCAGCATCCGCAACGAAAGAAGCCGCCTCTGGACGCTGCCGTTCGACCCGGTCAGCGGCCGCGTCAGCGGAACCGGCCAACCGATTACCGGATCGAGCGTCAGCGCGCTCCAGCCGGGATTGTCGCCGGACGGCAAGCTGCTGGTGTTTCGCAAACAGCGGGGCAGCAAGGAAGAGTTATGGGCCAAGTCGCTGGACGACGGAAAGGAGACTTTGCTGGCCCCCGCCGACGATTTCAGCCGGACGAACCCGATCTGGTCGCACGACAGCTCGCAGCTGATCTATATCCGGACGAATCCGTCGAAACTCGGACAAACTGAGATCGCCCCTCAATTGGATCGGGCGCTGGCATTAAGGGCTCTGGGCGGCAGCGACGAGCAGGTCATCACGTCTTCGATGCACGGGAAGCTGTCGCCGACCGACTGGACGCCGGACGGAAAGTTCATTCTGGCGAGTTCGGACTGGAGAACGCCGGAGCGGGTGGCGCTCTGCCTGTTCTCGTTGGATGCGGCGCCGAATGCCGAAACGCAAATGCAGATCATCGCCTCGCATCCGGATTACAATCTCTGGCAGGGCCGTTTCTCGCCCGACGGACGCTGGATCAGCTTCAACGCCTACAAGGCGGCGGACGGAGCGGCTTCGACAATCTATGTCGTCCCGGCGTCGGGCGGGTCGTGGATTCCCATTACCGAAGGAAAATACTGGAACGACAAGCCGCGCTGGTCGCCCGACGGCAGGACGATCTACTTCGTTTCCAACCGGACGGGATTTTTCAATGTGTGGAAGGTCCGTTTCGATCCCTCGAGCGGAAAGCCGCTCGATCAGCCGACCCGCGTGACCGATTTCGAGAGCCCGACGCAGATGATTATGCCGTATATCGTTCCGATGGAAATGGTGCTGACCCGCGAAAAGCTCATTCTGCCGATGATGGAAACTTCCGGAGGCATCTGGATTCTGGAGAATATCGACTGACCGACACGCCCCGGCGCGGGCGCGGCTAACATTTTGAATTAATAATTGTGCGTCAGGATTTCCGGCTCGATTTTTTTAATCGCCGCGATCGGGCAGGCGGCTAAAACTTCGGGCGCTCCGACATCCGACATCGGTATAAATATGAGCAGAAAAATAAAATGGGGAATTTTGGGAGCCGCGAACATCGCTGTGAAAAAAGTCGTTCCGGCGATGCAGCAGGGCGAATTCTGCGAGGTTTCGGCGATTGCCTCGCGAGATTTGGAAAAGGCGAAACAGGCCGCCCGAAGTTTGAACATTCCCAAATTTTACGGCGCTTATGAAGAACTGCTGAACGATCCCGCAATCGAAGCGGTTTATATTCCCCTGCCGAATCATCTGCATCTGGAGTGGTCGAAAAAGGCCGCCGAGGCCGGCAAACACGTTTTGTGCGAGAAGCCGATCACGCTCAAGGCCCCGGAAGTAACAGAGCTGATCGAAGTCAGAAACCGGACAGGCGTAAAAATTCAGGAAGCCTTTATGGTTCGCCACCATCCGCAGTGGCTGAAAATTCGCGAACTGGTTCGGTCCGAAAAAATCGGCCCGCTGCAAGCGATTACGGGCTTTTTCAGCTACAACATTCCCGATCCCCAAAATGTCCGCAATAATCCGAATTGGGGCGGCGGCTGTCTGCTGGACATCGGTTCCTACTGCATCAATCTCTCGCGCTTCGTGCTGCAAACCGAGCCGAAAAGAGTTTCCGGACTGATCGAACGAGACGCCGAAACGGGCATCGATAAATTGACTTCGGCGATCCTCGATTTTCCGAACGCCCAGGCGACATTCACCGTCGCCGCGCGGCTCGTGTCTTTTCAAAGAATGCAGTTTTTCGGCGACAAAGGCCGGCTCGAAGTCCAGATTCCCTTCAACATTCCGCCCGACACGCCGACCCGCATCGTGATCGACGACGGCTCGGATATCTACCGGCGAAACCCAGAAACCGTCGAGTTTGCGGCCGCCGACCAGTACACGCTGCAGGGCGACGAGTTTTCCAAAGCCATTTTGAATAAAACGGAACAGGCGATCCCGCTCGAAGACTCCTTCAAAAATATGGCGGTCATCGACGCGGTTTTTCGTTCGGCCGAAAGCGGAAACTGGGAGATTCCGGCGATCGGTTGATCGGGGCTGTATCGGAAAGATAGGCGATTGCGCGAACCGGCCGCGATGAAGCGGCCGGTTCGGCTTTCTGAATGTCACTTCCCGCATTACTGCTCGACCGAAACGACGGTCACCGACTTCGGTTCAAGGTTCAAAATTAATTTTCCGTTGCCGGCCTTCGCCGAAATCGGTTTCGGCACGACCGTCTTCGGCATCTCGAAAGTGTTGATGCTGTCGACCCGGGGCGCCGTCAGCGTTTCGCCGGTCGCCGATTTGGCCGACATTCCGGCCGCATTCAGATCGATCTCGACCGCCCGGTTCGGATCGACGTTCGTAATCTCCACCCACAGTTTGCCGTCCTTGCCTCTGGCGGCGATGGCGTCGACGCGCGGCAACGTGATTCCGTTGTAGGTGTAGCTGCCGGCGTCAAAAGTCACCGGAACAAAGACCGCATCCTGAAACGGCACGTACATCTTAAACACGTGATAGGTCGGGGTCAGCACCATTTTTTCCTGATCGGTCATAATCATCGCCTGCAGGACGTTTATCATCTGGGCAATGTTCGCCATCCGGACCCGGTCCGCGTGACGCGCGAAGATGTTGAGGTTCAAAGCCGCCAGAATCGCATCCCGCTGGCTGTTTTGCTGAACCAGAAAACCCGGATTGCTGCCGGGCAGCGGCGCATACCACGCGCCCCATTCGTCGACGACGAGGGCAATTTTTTTATCGGGATCGTATTTGTCCATAATGGCGGAATTCCGGCCGATCAAATCGTCCATCTTTAAGGTCTCTTTGAGAATCTCGGCGTATTCCTTTTCCCCGAATTCGAAGGATTTATATTTATTCCCCCAGTTGATGACCGTGTAATTATGGAGGGAAAGCCCCTGCATATCCCAGCTCCAGGTGTGATTTTTCCAACCCTTCATCATCACTTCCGTCCATTCCAGAAAACGCGGCTCGGCGCCGCCCGGCCCGACGGCGATTTTGAGCATCTGATTATCTTTTTGCTGGTCGGGGTTAAAGTTTCTGACGAACCGGCTGTATTTCTTGAATTCTCCCAGATAGGCTTCGGCGGTCATATTGCCGCCGCAGTCCCAGCTTTCGTTTCCGATGCCGAGATAAGGGATCTTGTAAGGCGCGGGATGACCGTTGGCGGCCCGTTCTTTGGCGAGATCCGTCTCCTGATTCGTCGTTAGATACTCCAGCCATTCCGCCGCTTCCTGCGGGGTTCCCGAACCGACATTGACCGAAAGATACGGCTCGGAGCCGATTTGATCGATAAAATCCAAAAACTCGTGCGTTCCGAAAGTATTCGGCTCGATCACGCCGCCCCAGTTCGGATTGAGCGACACGACTCTTTTTGCCCCGATCCCTTTTCGCCAGTGATATTCGTCGGCAAAACAACCGCCCGGATAGCGAATATTCGGCACTTTGAGTTCTTTGAGAGCGTTGACGACGTCGTTGCGAATTCCGCGCGTATTGGGGATTTTGGAATCCTTTCCGACCCAGATCCCTTCATAAACGCCGTAACCGAGATGTTCGGCAAACTGACCGAAGATGTTGCGGTCGATCTTCGCTCCGGGCTTCGAAGCGTCGACGGTCAATTCAACCTTCTGGGCAGCCGTCAAGCTGACTAAAAACCCGCAAACGAGAATAAAGCTCGATAGAAATTTACTCATAGAATTTACCTGTCAGAAAACTAAAACTGGATTTTTATGGATAGCGCAGGTTATTTATAACATTGGTTAAGCGATTAAACAAACGCGATCGTTTTTCCGCTTTCGAGGGTTTCCCGTCCGACGGTTAAATGAAGCAGCTGAAATCGGACGATCACGACGCCTCATTCCGACGGCATTTCGTCGATGTCGATCGGCCGTTTCGCATTCAAAGGATATTGGTTAGAGCTTCCGGTTCGGCGACGGTCAGTCGATCATAGTCTTTTAATAGAACTGCGGAACCGTCGCTGCCAATTCCCGATTAATTTGAAAACAATCTTATCCAATGAGCAAAAAACGGGTCTTCAAATCGGATTTTTATATTTCCCAGTTTTTCATCCTGGCGCAAAACGCCCTGCGAGATTAACGATTCCAATGATCTTCTGATGCTCGACGGAGAAACTCCGCTTCTTGTCGTCACTCTGTTCGACTGCAAATTTTGCCCGTCTTCCTCGACCACTGCCGTTAATGTCTTTTTCTGGATCGTTGTTAATCCGTTCCAAATTTGTGTATAAAACGGATCGCTTTGCCTGATTATCTTTTCCCGAGTTTCATCGATCAAATCAGCGGTCAGAAAAGACTTTTCGGGCGCGCCGAATTTGATTTGCAGGAGACGATTCCAGAGCGAATGCGCCAGCATCTGCACATTATAGGGCACATCTTCGGCGAGATCTAAAATTTTTAAGGTCAGGTCGCGTTTTTCAGTTTCGTCAGTCTTAACGGAAAAGAAATCGGCGAAAGTAAATTTGTCGAGCAAGAATCTGGAAAATTCGGGGCGCGGCAGTTCGCCGATGAAAAGCAATGTTCCAAGGCGATAAAACGGACGGCTCGCGTCGGTCGTCATTTCGGTCAGCACCCGCGTTTTTGACCCCGCGAAAATATAAGCCGTATTTTTATGAGTCTGAATGACGGAACGGATTTGAAATATCTCCTGATTTGCTCGCCCGTTTTTTCCACGCTGCCCTTTAATAGCCGGGCGGAATCTTCAATAATTTTTTTTACCAGACCGTCGATTTCGGCGAAAGCTTCGGCATTGTAGCGCAAGCTGATGTTTCCTTGTTTCGCGGAATTTTCGGCGGCTTTGAGCAAGGAAGTTTTCCCGTAGCGGCGCGGACCGATCACAAATAGTTTTCCGCCCGAATTTATGGTTTGTTTGATGAGTGCTAATTCCTCAACCCGATTGACCAGTTCGTTAGAGCCTAATTCTCTGCCGAACTCAAATGGATTCTCCATATCCAGCATCATAGTACAAAACTGTACGGCACAAAATTGTGCCATAATAAAAACCAAGTTATTTCAACAATTAAAGATCAGGGTAGACTGGATGGCGGCTTTGAAACATTTGAGATTTTCCATTTTGTCAGATTAAAGCCCCCCTTTAGCAGTCGTGCACAATAAACAAACCGGAAACAAAACCAGGCATCGATAAACAAATTATCCGCTTTAAAGTCTTATTTCACAGACCATATTTCGAAACCTTACAACCTTGTCGATCGATGATTATCGGGTTTTATTTGCCGATGCAGAAAGTCGAGAAGATACGGGTCAGCATATCCTCGGTCGTGGTTTCGCCGGTGATCTGGCCGAGGTAGCGGATCGCGTTGTGGAGGCCGATGAGGACGATTTCTTCGCTCATTTTTTGGTTGAAAAGCGCGAGCGAGCTTTCGATCTCGGTGGTCGAGCGGGCGAGCAGGTCGAAATGACGGGCGTCGGAGATCAGAAAACCCGACTGATCGACGTCCTGCGGGTGAAACGGTTCGATGATCGCCTTTTCGAGCGCGTCGAGGCCGGCGCCGGTTTTGGCCGACAGCCTGACGACGCGCGCGGCGGGCAATTGAAGATCCGGACTTTCGACGAGATCGGTCTTGTTGACGGCGATCAGC
This sequence comes from Acidobacteriota bacterium, assembly GCA_018269075.1. Classification (GTDB taxonomy): domain Bacteria; phylum Acidobacteriota; class Blastocatellia; order Pyrinomonadales; family Pyrinomonadaceae; genus JAFDVJ01. The sequence goes on along the minus strand of JAFDVJ010000030.1, from coordinate 31,304 downwards.
CGGTTCAGATCGGCGGTCGAATCGAGAATCTCGCGGTCTTCGATTGTCAGGGGCTGCGAGCCGTCGAGGAGGACGACGACCAGATCGGCGTCGGCCATCGCGCGGCGCGCGCGTTCGACGCCGATGCTCTCGACCGTGTCGGACGTTTCGCGGAGGCCGGCCGTGTCGATCAGCGAGACCGGGATGTTGTCGATGACGAGCTTTTCGTGGAGCTGGTCGCGCGTCGTGCCGGCGATCTCGGTGACGATCGCGCGGTCGTGGCCGAGCAGCGCGTTGAAAAGACTCGATTTGCCGACGTTCGGCCGCCCGACGAGTGCGACCTTCAGGCCTTCGCGGAGCAGTTTGCCGGCGCGAAATGTCGCCGCCAGCCAGCCGAGCCGGTCGATCAGATCGAGCATCTTCGCGCGGATGCCGTCCGCCTGATATTCGGGCAGATCGTCCTCGACGAATTCGAGCGTCGATTCGAGCACGACGATCACGTCGAGCAGCTCGTCCTTGAGCGGCTGCAGCTCGTGCGAAAGCTCGCCGCGCAGCTGCCGGACCGACTGGCGCGCCGAGGCGATCGTCTGGGCGTCGATCAGATCGCGGATCGCTTCGGCCTGGCTGAGATCCATCCGGCCGTGGGCGAGCGCGCGCAGCGAGAATTCGCCGGCGGCGGCCATCCGCGCGTCCAATTTCAAACAAAAATCGATCAACTGCCGCAGGACGACCGGCGAGCCGTGACACGAGATCTCGACGACGTCTTCGCCGGTAAACGAATGCGGGGCTTTGAAATAGGTGATCAGAACGGAATCGAGCAGGTCGCCCGTTTCGAGGTCGAAGATTTTGGCGAGCGTCGCCGCCCGCGGGGCGGGCGCGAAATCGTCGGTGCGCACCAGCCGGCGGACGATCGGCAGAGCATCCGCGCCGCTCAGGCGAATCACGCCGATCCCGCTGCGTCCGAGCGGCGTGGCGAGTGCGACGATCGTTTCATTCATGATTTCGGATTTCGGATTTCGGATTTCGGATTCGACACCGTAATCCGGATCGAAGAAGACGAACCATTCCTACTTCAGCCGGACCTGCAGGCGGCGTTCCTTGCCTTCGCCGATCGACTCGGTCGAAAGATCGGTTTCGGGCTGCAGTGCCAGATGGATGACGCGGCGCTCGGTCGCGTTGAGCTTGCCGAAAGTGAACGGGCGGCCGTTTTTGCGGACGTTCTGCGCGGCGAAACGCGCCATCGCGTGCAGTTCGGCCTTGCGCGACTGGCGAAAACCCTCGGCGTCGCAGACGAAACGATGTTCGCGGTCGAAGCCGCGACCGTAGATTTGAAAGAGAATCACCTCGAAGGCGTCGAGCATCTCGCCGTTTTCGCTGAGCAGAAACGGCACGTCCTCGCCGCTCAGATTGATCAGACAGCCCTCGTCCGTCCATTCGGACGCCGCGCTCAAACGAAAGCGCATATCGGCGAGGAGCTCGGTCATAAAAGTTTCGGCTTGTCGGCAGGTTTCGTTCATAATTTTTTTCAGGACCTTTGGCCTTCGACTCTCGAAAAAAATCAAAGACCAAAGGTCGAAGATCAAGTTTTAAGAAGTCGAAAGATTCGGCTTCACCTTCTTCGTGTTTTTCGGCAGCGTGTCGACGATCTCTTCCTTCGGCGGCTGGTTCGGCTTGTTCAGGCGGTTGATCAGCATCTGCTGGACAAAGCTGACGATGTTGCCGAAGAACCAGTAAAGCAGCAGTCCGGCCGGCGCGGCCCACATCACCCAGAGCATCATCACCGGCATAAAATACGTCATCATCTTCTGCTGCATCTGCTGTTCGGGCGTGACGGTCGGCGTCGTCGGCGTGAATTTCATCGAGAGCACCATCGAGATCGCGAACGCGAATTCGAGGATGTGATACGGGTCGCCGGTCGAGAGATCGGGCAGCCACAAAAACGTCGCCTGACGGATCGGCAGGCTGACCGTGACGGCCGTGTAAAACGCGATCAGCAGCGGAAACTGCAGCAGCATCGGCAGACAGCCGCCGATCGGCAGCGCGTCTTTGGTCAGCTTGAGCTGTTCCATCTGCAATTGCCGCATCCGCGGATCGTCCATCGGCACGCCCTTCTTCTGAAACTCCTTGATCTTGTCCTGAATCTCCTTCATCTTCGGCGCGTTGCCCGACGCCTTTTTGAAGGATTTCGACTGCGACCAGCGCAGCGGGAACAAAAGCGAGTAGAAAAACAGCGTGAACAGGATGATCGCGATGCCGTAGTTGCTCGTGAAATTATAAAGGAAATTGAGCGACCAGAGAATCGGGATCGAGAGCGGCTTGGTCAGCCAGCGGAGCCACCAGTAGTTGCTGAAATTGATCAGATCGACGAGATTGACGGCGCGGCCGTCGGCGGCCGTGAACGACCCGCTGTATTCCTTGAGCGCGAAATAATCCTTCGTGCCGGTATAGATCTTCGTCACCGAACCGTCGGCGGCGATCGGCACGTAGGCCGTGATCAGATGGCGCGTTTCGCTCGTCTTCGGGCTCCGGATGACCCAGCCGATGATGCCGTCGTAAAACGGCTCGGTCTGGACGTCGTACTTCGTCGAGCGGTATTCGAGGCCCTGCGTCGGCGTCGACGGGACGGCGACCATCGCGAAATAGGCATCGCCGACGCCGGCCCAGTCGATGTTGCCGGGCGCGGTCAGCGAAGCGTCGGGAATCTCTTTCCCGGCCCCGTCTTTCGCGTAAGTGAACGAATAGCCCTGTTTGCGGTAAATGTCGCCGTTGACGAACGAGATGCCCTCGGGCTCGATATGGTAAAAGTTATGATGCTTGATGCCCTGATCGCCGACGCTCGCGCCGATCACGAGCTTCGTGTTCGGAACCGGCTGACCGCCCTTCGTCAGCTTGACCTGCAGGTCGGCGAGATAGCTGTCGGCGCGGAAAACGAACGTCTTTTTGACTTCGGTGCCGTCGGCGTCCGCGAGCGTGAAATCGATCTGTTTTTCCTGTCCGGGGCCGAGCGTGATCGTGTCGCCGGTTTCCGAGATCTGGTAATTGCGCTCGTTGAGCGTCGCGTTGAGGTTCGCGTCGTCGGTCGCGAGCCGGAACGGCAATTCGCGCGGAGTGCGGTTCTTCGCCTCGTCGGAGATCAGCTGCAAAGGCTTTTTCTCGGTGTCGTTCGAGCCGTCGGCGTAGAGCATCCGCTCGCTGTCCTTAGTCTTGTCCTTGAGCAAAATCCAGCTCGTCGCGAGCGCGCCCTTCGAATCGAGCTTGACTTCGTAGAGATCGGATTTGATCGTGATCACGCGGTTCGGCGTGTTGTCGGGCGTCGTCGCGGCGGGTGCGGTCGCCTGCGGCGCGGGCGTCGCCGCCGTCTGCGGGGCGGGCGTCGCGGCCGTATTCGTCGCCTGCGCCGTGTTCGAATTATCGTTCGGCTTCGGCTTCGGGGCGAAAAAATAGCTCCAGCCGAAAAAGACCGTCATCGAGAGCAACGCGGCGATCAGAAAACGGGATTGATTTTGCTGCTTAGAATTTTCCATAAAACGATAGATGATTTCGGATTTCGGATTTCGGATTTCGGATTGGTTTAAAGTGGAATCTTCCCTTTTCGCCTTAAACGAATCGTCTAAAGAGGAATATTCCCCTGAGGCCTTAAACAAATCCGAAATCCGAAATCCGAAATCCGAAATCAGGGAACCGGATCAAAGCCGCCCCTGCAAAAAGGCTGACAGCGTAAGATACGTTTGACGCCCATCCAGGTTCCCTTCAAAGCGCCGTATTTCTCGACGGCCTCCGCCATATAGACGGAACAGGTCGGCTCGAAACGGCACGCGGGCGGCAAAAAAGGCGAAACCAACGTCTTGTAAAGCTGCAAAAAACTTAAAACCAGATACTTCATCTTACTTTACTTGAACGTATTTTCGCCTTTTTGCGATTCAAATATTTTAACTTTCTCGATAATCTGCCGGAATTCCGCGAGCGGCCGGTCGAGCCGGACCTGCAACAGACTGCGGCGCGCGTTCAAAACCCAGTCGAATTTGGTTTCGAGGCCGGAAAGCTCCGCCCGGCTCAGACGAAACGCTTCGCGCAGCAGCCGTTTGCAGCGGTTGCGGTCGTGCGCCTTCGTGCTGAGCTTTCTTGAGGCCGTGATGCCCAAACGCTGAAAGGACGTTTCCGACCGTTTGATAAAAACCGTCATAAAACGCCCGTCAAAACGCCTGCCGCCATCATAAACCCGTCGAAATTCGCGCGGTTTGCGCAGCCGCTCCGTTTTCGGCAAACGAAAGTTTAATAATGCTGAACCGTCAGTCTCTTGCGGCCCTTCGCGCGGCGGCGCTTGAGAACGGCGCGTCCGTTCTTCGTCGCCATCCGCGCCCGGAACCCGTGTTTCTTGGCCCGGCGGCGGTTGTTCGGTTGATAAGTTCTTTTCGGCATAGTTATTGTTCATCCTCCACTCTAAAGTGAAAACTTAAAGTTTATGGAAAAAACCCGATTATGTCAAAGACATCCGCCGAACTTGCGACGGAAAAACGCCGGAGCGCCGGCCAGGCGCGCCCGGCTTTGCGATTCGTTCGTAAATCGCGCTTTCGATTGAATCGGAATCGTTACCCCGGCGAACAGCTGGTTTTTATCCACAAAAAACACCAAAAACACTAAAATTCCTTCGTGACTTTTTAGTGTTTTTGGTGTTTTTAGTGGAAGAAAAAAAAGCGAACGCGACCTGAATCGCCGCTTTTTCCAAACAGTTCCGTCACTGACAATAACAAACGATCCGCGCAATTCCGGCTGTCAGGACGACGGCGCCACGACGACGCGTCGGCCTTCGATCCGGTAGTTTCCGCCGACGATGATTTTCAGCGCTTCGATGTAGAGCGCGTGCTCGTGTTCGAGGATCTTCGCCGCGAGCGTCGCGGCCGTGTCCGTATCGGCGACTTCGACCGCTTTCTGCAGGATGATCGCGCCGTGGTCGAGCTCTTCGTCGACGAAATGCACCGTGCAGCCCGAAATGCGGACGCCGTATTCGACGGCCTGCGCCTGCGCGTCGAGCCCCGGAAAGGCGGGCAGCAGGCTCGGATGGATGTTGACGATCCGGTCGGGAAAGGCGCGCACGAAATCCTTCGACAACAATCGCATATAACCGGCCAGACAGACCAGCTCGACGCCGCGCGCCCGCAGCGCTTCGACGATCTCCGCGTCGTGTTCGGCGCGCGAACGATTGCCGCGCCGGACGGCGACCGTCTCGATGCCGGCCGCCCGCGCCCTCTCCAAACCGGCGGCCTGCGCCTTGTCGCTGACGACGACCGCGACCGTCGCCCCCGGAATCCGCCCGTCGGCGACCGCCGCCGCGATCGCCGCCATATTCGAACCGCGTCCCGATATCAAGATGCCTATCTTCATCGGCCGCTATTATACCGCGAATCCGCCGCAAACACTGAGCGCCGGTCTTTTATCCGGCGCGCCGCCGCCCGACGATGATCCGGAAACGAGAGAATACGCTCGGGCAACGAGAGAATACGCTCGGGCAACGGTCAAATACGCTCGGGCAACGGGCAAATACGCATTGGCAACGGGCAAATACGCATTGGCAACGGGCAAATACGCTCGGGCAACGGGCAAATACGCTCGGGCAACGACCTTTGAAGCCGGTCATTTTCGCAGAAAACTATATCTAATTCTCACTTAATCGAAGACTTCGTATCGATGCCGCCGGTTTTACCAGAAATTCAAGTAGTTGTACGACTTGGCGTCGAAGATCAGGTCGATCTGGCGCGGCGACTGGACGTAATTGACGTTGTTCAGGATGTCCGACTGCTGGACGCGCGACTTGCCGATCTGGAAACCGGGCATCGTCGATTCGGCGATCAGGTATTTTTTGTTCTCGTAGGTGAAATCGAGCTTGTTGTCGTTCGGAAAATTGCCCTGCGCGACCGCGACCGTGATGTGGCGCGGGCAGTAGATCAGGATATAGTCCTCGCCGATCTGTTCGAGCAGCGAAGCGAGCAGGATCGTCTTGTTGCTGCAGTCGCCGATCCGCGTCATCAGGATTTCGTCGGCGCGTTTGAGCGTCTCGCGCGGCGAAACGGCCTCGGTGTAGCTGTATTCGATCTCGTTCGAGACGAAATCGAGGATCCGCTGGACGCGTTTTTCGCGGTCGTTGGCGATAGTTTCGTCCTTCAAAAGCTCGTCGACGACGCGCTTGAGCGAGGGCTCGCCGGGTTTCGCGACCATAATGCCGTGATTCGCGAAAATGATCCTCGGCTTCCGGCTCTCGGTCGAGGCCTCGGCGACGAGTTTGCCGCCGTAGACCCACGTGTCGTCGGTATAGCCTTTCATTTCTTCGAGACTGAGCGTGTAATCGAAGCCCTTGAACGGAAAACTGAGCGTCTGGTGCGGATCGATCCGGACGTTGTCCACCGACGTCTTGAGAAAGTATTTATTGTTCTCCGAGAGCGCCAGCGAAAAATCACCGATCAGCAGCTTGCCGTTCTTTTCGGTCGCCATCTCGATCTTTTTCGGGTCGGCGAAATACTTGTTCAGAAACTCGTCGAATTCCGCGGCCTCGGCCGGCGGGTACGAGAAATACGCCTCGCGCTTTTTCCGGTCGAGCCATTGAAAACGGGCTTTTCCGAGAATCTGTTTGGCGAATTCGTCGCCGGAAAACGTCGGCTGCGCGAGCATCAGGACGGTCGAATCGCGGATCTGCTCGGCGAGCCGTTCCTCGTCGGTCTTTTCCTTCGGAATACTCCGCCAGTAAAGCCCGAACGCGGCGCCGAAAACGACGACGAGGACGAGAAAACCGATCAAAAGCATTTTCCAGCTCGAAGATTTTTGGGATTCGGAATCGAAGAGGCTACTCGAAGACATAAAAACTCCTTTTAACTAATGCGATTAGATGAACTTTTTTCAGTCTTAGAACAAAAATTCAGCGAAAATCTTGCAGAAATTATCCGCTTTCCCTTAAAAATTCCGGTTCCGGGCGAAAGATTCGACCCATTCGCGCTGTTCCTCGGTGTCGGGCACGTCGCAGCCGCGGGCGGCGGCGATTTTATCGAAGGCTTCGGCCGTGGACAAGCCCTGCAATACCAGAATCGCGGCGGCGATCATCGCCGGCCGGCCGGCCCCCTGCCGGCAGTGAATCGCGATCTTTTGGCCTTCTTCGATTTTGCTCTGGAGAGCTTTGACGAAGTTGACGGTTTCTTCGAAATAAGCCGGCACCTGCCGGTCGACGATCGGGAAGTTGATGAATTCGACGTTTTTTTGGCCGCACCAGAAATCTTCCCTGAGGATTCCGAGCTCGTAGGCTTCGGCGCGTTCGAGCAGCGAAACGACGACGCCGACACCGAAATTCCGGTAGCATTCGATCTCGTCTTCGAGCCAGTCATTGCCGCGCGGATGCGGCATAATCGCAAGGTTTTCGGTGATCCAGTAAATTTCGGCGAGCATATTTTCAAACGATCGAAGCGTCGTATCTTTGTTTATTATCTTAAATTATCGAAACTTTCCCGTTGCCGGAAACGACCCGGCCGATCGCGGCCGCGCCTTCGATGTTTTCCATCAGAAACTCTTTATCTTCCGGCGCGCAGACCGCGATCATCCCGATGCCCATATTGAAGGTGCGAAACATCTCGGCGTCCGTGACGCGCCCGAGCCGCTGCATCAACCCGAAAACGGGCAGCTCGTGCCACGTTCCGCGATCGATCTCGACCGACACGTTTTTCGGCAGGATGCGCGGGATGTTTTCGAGAAAACCGCCGCCGGTGATATGCGCCAATCCCCTGATCTTCCCCGAATCGAGCAGTTTATCGAGCGGCTTTAAGAAACTCGTGTGTTTCGCGAGCAGCGCGTCGCCGGCCGTCGCCTGCAGTTCCTCGACAAACGAGTCGACGCGAAAGCCGCCGATCTCGAAAAACAGCTTCCGCGCGAGCGAATAGCCGTTCGTCTGCAAACCGTTCGACGGCAGCCCGAGAACGACGTCGCCGGCCGCGATTTTTTGGCCGTCGATGACCTTCGCGCGGTCGACGACGCCGACGATGAAGCCGGCCAGATCGTATTCGCCGTCGGCATAAAAACCCGGCATTTCGGCCGTTTCGCCGCCGAGCAGAACGCAGCCGTTTTCCCGGCAAGCGATCGCGATGCCCTCGACGACCGACGCCGTCACTTCGGGCGCGAGCCGTCCGGTCGCGAAATAATCGAGAAAAAAGAGCGGCCGCGCGCCCTGCACGAGAATGTCGTTGACGCAGTGGTTGACGAGATCCTGTCCGATCGTCTCGTGAACGCCCGTATCGAAAGCGAGCCTAAGCTTCGTCCCGACGCCGTCGGCCGAGGCGACGAGCACCGGCTCGCTCATCCCCGGAAACGCGCCGGAAAACATTCCGCCAAAGCTCCCGATCTCGGTCAGCGTCCGTTCGTTGAAGGTGCCGCGCGCGAATTTTTTGATCTTTTCGACCGCTAAATTCGCGTTATCGATCGAAACCCCGGCGTCCGCGTATGAAATTGAACTGCTCATAAATTCAAACCGCATTATAAACGCTTTGCGGGAAATTCGATAGTCGCGAAAGTTGAGGCCTTGAAGCGAAAAAAACGCCGCCGCGCCGGAAGTCAGAAAGCGATCCCGAATTCGCGCGCCAGCACCCGCTCGAATTCCCCGGCCGACGCGATCTCGGTTTCGGTCTTCGCGCCGTTAATGGTTTGAATGAAACGGCCTTCGGTCAGCGTCTTGCGGCCGTTTTCGAGCATCAGCGAACAGAGCCGGCCGCGCGTGAAATGCGATTCGGGCGACGTTTGATGAAACTCGCACATCCCGGCGAATTCGGCCAACGCGCGCGGCGTATCTCTGAAAATATACTGGCTCCGCCACTCCGCGCCCGTTTTTTTGACGACCTCGAAATAATCGTCGAACGCCCGCCGGATCATAAAAACACCGTTCGCGTCCGGCTGTTCGGCGTCGAGCTCGAATTTCAAAGGCGCGGCCGCGAAATCGCCGAAGCCGACGTCGGCCAGATATTCCGCGCCGCCGATCCCGACGAGGATCGCCAGATGATCGTATTCCGGACCGAAACCGCGCCCACCGAAGACGCGCGCCGAGATCAGCCGGCCCGAAAAACCGAGCGCCGCGAGCAGTTCGAAGAACAAACCGTTCAATTCGTAGCAGAAGCCGCCGCGTTTTTCGCCGACGATCTTTTCGTAAAACCGCGCCGGGTCCAAAACGATCTCTCGTTTCCGGTGAATGTCGAGATTTTCGAACGGAACCGTCAAAAGATGCCGTCTCTGCAGCAGTTCGAGGCTTTCGAGCGTCGGCGGCAGCGCGGCGTTTTCGAGGCCGAGCCGGCCGAGATATTTTTTCGCGTCCATAATTGTGATTATTTCGAAGCCGGCGGACAAGCGCAAATCCGCCGCTTTCGCTTGACGAACATAAACGGAAAAATTACTCTAATATGTTTTGTTTGCGCGAAAGGTCCGGTTTGCCGGCACCGGAAAAAATTCGCCGGTTTTATTCAGGACAGATCGAAATTTACCAGAGGGTTTTGACGGCCGCGCGTTTTTCGGCCATCCGAATTATGAAACTTCGCATTCTTTATCACGGAAACTGCTTCGACGGCGTTTCCTCGGCCGCTTTTTTTACCAAATTCTACAAGGCCAAAATCCATCCCGAAGCCGAAATCCACTACACGCCGACGATGCACCGCGCCGGCAACGCGTTCGATTCCGAACAATTCGACGGCGACGAAAACGCGATCGTCGACTTTAAGTATTCGCCCGATCCGCGCCTCACGTGGTGGTTCGACCACCATCAGTCGGCGTTTCTCTCGAAATCCGACGAAGAGCATTTCAACGCCGACCGATCGGGCAAAAAGTTTCTCGACACGACGAGCAAATCCTGCTGCGAGTTCATCGCCCGCATCGCCCGCGACCGGTTCGGTTTCGAAGACCCGTCGATGGCCGAGCTGATCGAATGGGCGCACATCATCGACGGCGCGCTCTACGAATCGCCCGCGCAGTGCGTCGAGCTGCGGTCGTCGGCGCTGAAATTGATGCAGGTCATCGAAGGCGAAAAAGACCCGTCGTTCGTCGAGCGGATCATCAAATCTTTAACGGTCAAATCGCTCGACGAGATCCTCGAAAGCTCCGAAATTCAGGCCAAGCTCCAGCCGATTCTCGATCGCCACCGGGAAACGGTCGAATTGATCAAGCAACGCGCCGTCTACTCGAAAGGCGTCGTTTCGTTCGACCTCACGGACACCGACATCGACGGCTACAACAAATTCATTCCCTATTATTTTTATCCGGAAACGACCTACAACGTCTCGCTCACGCGGAGCAGTTTTCGCACCAAGATCTCGGTCGGCTCGAACCCGTGGGCGCCGCGCCCGCGCACGCACAACATCGCCGAGATCTGCGAAAAATACGGCGGCGGCGGCCACGCCGTCGTCGGCGCGGTCTCCCTAAGACCCGAAGACGTCGAGCTCGGCAAAAAATACGTCAGGGAAATCATCGAAACACTGCAGTTCGAAAACTGATCGGATTTCGGATTTCGGATTTCGGATTTCGGATTTGTCTGTTTTCAACAAATTCCGTCATCCGTGAGATTCTTTTGCTGCGCAGCTTAATCAGAAATTCCTTCAAACGCCAACGACTCCCGCAACTTACCAATCCGAAATCCGAAATCCGAAATCCGAAATCCGCATAATCCGAAATCCGCATAATCCGAAATCCGAAATCGAATTGACTTCAAAAGCCAGCAAGTTTAGCATTTTGAAAGGTTTTTTATTAAAACTTTGGGGGCGTGAAAAATGAGTTTCACTTTAATGGATGCGAGTTCGGAAAACTTTGAGTTTCAGACGAACGTATGGCACTGGAAGACGGCGCTCGAAATTATCCGGAGCTTCGACATTTTGAGCGAGGGAAAATTGCGGCAAATGGCGTATAACGCGACCGGCGTCAAGATCGAAAGGGAAGAAGCGCAGCTGATCGGCGAAAAGATTCGCGACCAGATTCTGCCGAAGCTCGCGCCCGACAAGCGGATCTTCGCGGACCTGAGCATCACGGACGCGCCCGACGACGGGACGCTTTACCGGGACGAGGACGAACAGTGGAAGAACTATTCGGCGAACCACGACTGGCTGCAGGAGCTTTCCGAGTTCTGTCTGAAATCGAAGGGCTTTCAGGTCTATTGAAACGCCGGCTTTTTTAAGCGGGACGCGGCGGCGAAACAGATTTTACCGGACGATCGGGCGAAAAACGGCATCGAAAAGAAATGCAGTATTTAACGAAACATTGGGTCGAGGTTGTTAGTTTAATCGTTTTTGCTACTGTTCACGGGTACTTCGGCGCGTGGCTCGCCGTCCGGATGCTCTTTCGCCCGCGCCGGCCGGTCAAGATTTTCGGCCTGACGATCTTTCCGCAGGGAATGGTGCCGCGCCACCGCGAACGGCTCGCCGCGGCGATCGGCAAGGCGGTCGGCGAAGAGCTGGTTTCGCAGGAAACGATCGTCGAGGAATTGTTCGGCAAGGAATTTCTCCGCAAAAAGATTCAGGGAATGGTCGATTCCTACACCGAGGACCTGATCTCGCAGAATTACCCGTCGCTGATCGAGGCGCTGCCGTCAAACGTCCGCGAACCGGTGCTCGACGCGATCTCGACGCTCCAGATGAAGATCGCCGAGCATATCGACGAGGTCCTGCGGAGCGAGGAAACGATCGAAAACATCCGGAACTTCGTCGAACGACGCGTCGACGAAGTCCTCTCGCAGCGGGTTTCCGACGTGCTCGACGAGGAAAATCTCAACAAGATTTTAGGCTTTCTCGAAGAACGGATCCGCGCGAGCGTCAAGACGCCGGCTTTCGAACAGAAGGTCCGCGATTTCATCGGCCGCCGCGTCGACGATCTCGCGAATCTCGAAACGCCGCTCGGCGAACTTTTTACCCCGGACGCGGTCGCGCTGCTCAAGGAAAAAGCGGGCGAGCAGATCCAGCCGATCGTTCATCAGCTGACCGAGCTCGCGACGGCCGAACGCACGCGCACGCAGATCAGCTCGCTCATCAAAAAGGAAGTCCATCAGTATTACGAGAACCTGCCGTTCTTCAAAAAGATCTTCGTCTCGCGCGACAATCTGCTGAAGGACGTCGACGATCTCGTCAACGACAGCCTGCCGAAACGGATCGAGGAAACACTGCGCGGCGATTTCTTCGCGCAGGAAGCGAAAGGCTTTCTCGACACGACGATCGACAACGCGATGGGCCGGCCGCTGCCGGCGCTGATCGGCAAGATCGCGCCCGAACAGCTCGACCGTCTGAAAGCGCAGATCAACCGCAACGTGCTCGCGCTGCTGCAGGGCGACGAGATGATGAACTCGATCTCGGCTTATCTGAGCGACACGATTCACAAGCTCCGCCCGCACAGCATCGACGCGATTCTCGAGACCGTTCACCCGCACGCCGAGGAAAAGCTCAAGCGGATGCTCTCGAAAGGCCTGCTGAACGTGCTCTCGCGGCACGAGACGACGAACATCATCAATTCCGTGCTCTCGAACCAGATCGAAGGCTTTCTCGGGCGCCCGATCGGCAAGCTCGCCGATCACATTTCCGAGGAACAGGTGCGCCGCACCGGAAAATCGCTGACCGAGACGATCATCACGGCCGCCAAGGAAAAGCTGCCGGCGGCGATCAAGGAATTCGACGTCGGCGGCGTCGTCCGCGAAAAGATCAATCATTACCCGGTCGAAAAGCTCGAATCGCTGATCCTCTCGGTCGCCAAGGAGCATCTGCGGACGATCGAGCTGTTCGGCGCGCTCTTCGGCGCGATCATCGGAATCGTCCAGTCGTTTATCGCCTACGCCGGCGATGCGAATCTTTTTACCAGATTTTTTCAATTATTCGGAGGCTGAAATGCAAAAAATTCTATTTTCAATGTTTGCTTTGTTCGCGGTCGCAGGGTTTGCCGGCTGTAAATTCGCCAACGTCGTCGGCATCCAGGGTTCGGGAACCGCGAAGACCGAAACGCGCAGTCTTTCGGGATTTAAGGAAATCAAAGTCGAAAACGCGCTGCACGTCGAAGTCACGGTTCAGAAGGATTTCGCGTTCACGATCACGGCCGACGACAATCTGCTCGAACATATCAAAACCGAAGTCAGCGGCGGCACGCTCGTGATCGCGACCAAAGACAACATCGCGCCGAAGACCAAAATCGAGATCAGGGTTTCGCTGCCCGAATTGACGAAACTGAACGTCTCCGGCGCATCGACGGCGGTCGTCGCCGGGGCGAAGACCGACGCGCTGAAGCTCGACGCCTCGGGCGCATCGAAGATCAGGGTCGACGGCGAGGTCAAATCGGTCGAAGCGGGCGCGAGCGGCGCGAGCGGCGTCGAGGCCGAAAACCTGAAAACCGAAAACGCCAAAGTCAACGCGTCCGGCGCGAGCAATATCACGGTCGCGCCGACCGGCGAGCTCGACGCCGAAGCGTCCGGCGCGAGCACGGTCATCTACACAAACGAACCGAAAAGCATCAAACAAAACGCTTCGGGCGCGAGTTCGATCAGGAAAAAATAGAATTTATGAAAAGAATTCTGTTCCTCATCGCGAGCGCGTTGGCGGTCGCCGCGGTCGCCGGCTGCGGTCTCTCGAAAACGAACAGCCGGAGCGATTCCGACCAGTACGCGACCGAAAAACGCGACGGTTTCGGTTTTCGCGAGATCCGGGCCGGCCGCGACGTGATCCTGATCGTCGAGGTTCAGAAGGAATACGACGTTGCGGTCGAAGGGCCGGAAAAGCTTCTCCGCGACGTCAAAACCGAAGTCAGCGGCGAAACGCTGATCATCACGACGGGCGGCGAAATCACGCCGTCGAACAAGATGCGGCTGAAAATCTCGACACCCGAATTATTGAATCTCGAGCTCTGGGGCGCGTCCGAAGCGACCGTTCGCAGCGTCAGCGGCGATTCGCTCAAACTGCAGGTCGGCGGAAGCTCCTCGCTGACGATCGACGGCCGGACGAAAAAGCTCGACGCGACCGCGAACGGCGCGAGCCGCATCGACGGGGAAAACCTGAAAACCGAAACCGCCGAAGTCAGAGCCAACGGCAGCAGCGAGATCACCTGTTTCGTCGCCGACGACCTGACCGCCGAAGCGTTCGGCGCGAGCACCGTTTTTTATCTCGGCGACCCGAAAAACGTCAAACCGGCCGTCGCCGGCGCGGGCGAGGTCAGAAAAAAGTAATTTTCCGCGAACTTTTCAAAAGATAATTCCGTTTTCATTTTCGACAATAACTTTTCTTTCCTGGAGGAACCAATGAAAAAAATCGGAATCATCATCTTTATTATAGCCGTGATCGTCGGAGTGACTTTCGGAAATTTATTTTCGTGGGGCAAAACTTCGGCCAAATTTTTTAACTTTTCGATCAATTTCGGCGGCGTGCGCGGTTCGGGCAACGTCCAGACCGAGAGCCGCGATCTGCGAGATTTCAACGCGATCGAGGCCGGCGGAATCTTCGAGGTCGAGGTCATCGCCCAGAAGGGCTACGACGTTCAGATCGAGGCCGACGACAACCTGCTGCCGCTGATCAAAACCGAGGTCAGAAACGGAACGCTGGAAATCTCGACCGAAAAACGGATCTCGCCGAAAACCCCGATCCGCATCCGGATCGGCGCGCCCGACATCGACAATGTCGACGTCTCCGGCGCTTCCAAACTCTCGCTCGTCAACCTGAAAAACGATTCGCTCAAAGTCGAAGCGAGCGGCGCGTCGAAAATCACGCTCAACGGCGAAACGCGTAATCTCGACGTCGAGCTCTCGGGCGCGAGCAAGCTCGACGCCGAAAGCCTGCGCGCCGAAAACGTGACGGTCGACGGCAGCGGCGCGAGCAGCGCGAGCGTTTTCGTGTCGGGCGATCTGAAGGTCGATCTTTCGGGCGCGAGCAAGGTCAACTATGCGGGCAATCCGAAGAATCTCGAAAAATCGACTTCGGGCGCGAGTTCGGTCAGGGGAAAGTAGGGAATCGATATTTATCGACCGACGAAAAAGGCGAGGCATTGAAGCCTCGCCTTTTCGTTTTTTCAGGTCTCGACGGCTTTGGTCTGAATGCCCGCCAGATTGCCGTTTGCGTCGAGCCCGACGAAATAAACGTCGAGCTCGATTTGGCCGACCTTGAAGACCTTCAGATCCGAAAGATTCGCGGCGAGCAGATTTTTGAGCGCGGCGAATTTTTCGGCGGTCGCTTTTTCCTCGTCGCCGTACCAGTCCTCGATCCTGAGAAACCGCGCGAAGATCTCGTCGAAACCGCGCTCCTCGACCGGGGTGTCCGGCGGTTTGCCAATCTGGCTCAAAAGATTTTCCTTCGTCACCGCATCTGCTTTACTTCCGGTGAACGGAAAAATTTCGGCGTCGGTCTCGCTGATGTACCACAAACCTTCGGCCGCGCTTTTTATCTGCTCGGTTAAATCGACTTTCGGGCTTTCCGCCGGTTCCTCAATCGTCATCTTTTTTCTTTTTCTCGACATAATTATTCTCGCCTGAACTTCGAACAGAATAAGTCTATCCTGACTCCCAAATCTTGCCAAGTCCCTGTTAAAAAAAGGCTTTTTTCCATCTTGTGCATTTCCCGAAAAACCTGTGGAAAACACTTGCGTTTGGCTTTTTTTTATGTTAGTCTAAGTGCCGTTTCCGATAATAAAAAACCTTGTAAATTATTGAAAACATTAGACTTAAAGTTTTACTTTAACTTTTAAGCAACTTTCCACAAGCCTGTGGAAAAGGCTGTGGAAAACTTTCGGCAAGGCAGTCTCAAAAGTCCGAAAAGTTCATAAAACATAAAGGTTTGTGGCGGGTTCGCGAAAAGACACGATAAAAGTTTCGCGGCATCGACGATCAAGCCGTTTTTGCTTAAAAGCTTGACCAAAGAATTAACTAAATCAGTTCGGTGAAGAGATATGGAAATTTCGTTGGAAAATAAAAATATTTGGAACAACATCCTCCAATCGGTCGAAAAGCGTCTGAATAAACAAATTTTTGATGCCTGGTTTCGCCCGATCCAGTTCGACGGCTGCGACGAACAGGAGAAAATCGTCCGCCTCCGCGCGAGCCAGGTCAACAAGGACTGGGTCAGCACTTATTACTCGGAAATGATCAACCAGACCCTCCGCGAGCTGAATTTGCCGAACTACCGGCTCGAATGGGAAATCGAGGAAGCCGACCTGCAGGAAGATTACGCGGACGACGACGCGGAGTTCTTTTTCGAGCGTCCGAATAATTATCCGACGCAGCCCGCTTCGACCGCCTACAGCCTGAACGCGCCGAAGCCGGAAGTTCTGATCAAACCGGGCGCGACCAATTTCGTCGATATCGAACCGATCGAAAATTCGCTCAATCCGAAATACACGTTCGACAAATTCGTCGTCGGCGCGTGCAACCAGTTCGCCCACGCGGCCGCGCTCGGCGCCGCCGAATCGCCGGGCAAAACCTATAATCCTTTATTTATATACGGCGGCGTCGGTCTCGGAAAAACGCACCTGATGCACGCCATCGGCCATTCGATCAAGGAACGCAACCGCCACCTGCGCGTCGCCTACATCACGTCGGAAAAATTTATGAACGAGCTGATCAACGCGATCCGCTACGACAAGACGCAGACCTTCCGCGAAAAATATCGCTCGATCGACGTGCTGCTGATGGACGACGTTCAGTTTATGGCCGGCAAGGAACGCACGCAGGAGGAATTTTTCCACACGTTCAACACGCTCCATAACGATCAGAAACAGATCGTCATCAGCTCGGACTGCCCGCCGCGCGAAATTCCGACGCTCGAAGAACGGCTCCATTCGCGCTTCGAATGGGGACTGATCGCCGACATCGAACCGCCCGATCTCGAAACGAAGGTCGCGATTCTCAAACGCAAAGCCGATCTCGACGGCGTCGCATTGCCGGACGACATCGCCTTCTTCATCGCCAGCAAGGTCCGCAGCAACATCCGCGAACTGGAAGGCTCGCTCGTCCGTCTGGTCGCGATTTCTTCATTGCGCGGAATGCCGATCTCGAAGATGCTCGCGCAGGACGCGCTCCGCAACATCGTCGACAACGATCAGCCCGAGGGCATCACGATGGAGCGGATCGCCCGGACCGTCGCCGCGCATTACAAACTGACGGTCGAGGAATTGAAATCGAAAAACAATTCGCGCCAGATCGCGGTCCCGCGACAGGTCGCGATGTATTTATGTAAAAGGTTAACGAAGCACAGTTTTCCCGAGATCGGCCGCGAGTACGGCGGCAAGCATCACACGACCGTGATGCACTCGGTCGAGAAAATCGGCGCTTTGATTCAGGATGACAGAAATTTCCACAGGGTCATCAGCGAGCTAATTGACACTCTTTGCAGTTAGTTAGCGAATCGTAAAATTTTTCTTGTGGAAAGTTTTCCACAGGAATCGGCAAAAATCGGTCGGAATATCGGTTTATAAAATCGATATTTAAACAAAGTTTTCCACTTTTCCACAGGCTGTGGATAAAATCGGCCTGTGGAAAGGTGTGGAAAACTATTTCGGCGTCTTTTTTTTCCACAGATTCGAAGTTTTCCACAGTCTTTTCCACAAACCCTGTGGACGCGTAAGTTTAATCATTACAACAGCAAGGTCGCTTTTCCACTTTTCCACATCCACTACTACTAATACTATTTAAATATATGGTTTTTAAAATAATTAGAATTAGTAAAAAGGCGCGAAAATCGAAAGTAAAACTTCAGGAAAAAAAAGAGCGAAATTAACGTTCGATTGCGATTGTATAAGATCGTATTTAGACCTAAAATAACCTGAATAACAAAAACGAAGCGTTCAAGATTAAGAGAGGAATAATTTATCTATGGAATTTGTAATCAAGCAAAGCGTGTTGAAGGAAGAGCTCGGATTCGTGCAGGGAATCGTCGAAAAGAAATCAACGATTCCCGTGCTGTCGAATATCCTGATCGAATCGGTCGGCGAGAGCACGATCCGGATCGTCGGGACGGATCTAGACGTGACGATCCGCTGCGAAGCCGGCGCCGAGATCCGGCAGGCCGGCGCGATGTGCATTCAGGCGCGTAAGCTCTTCGACATCGTCCGCCTGCTCGATGCCGGCGACGTTCACTTTACCAAGGAGGAAAACGAATGGGTCAAGCTCACCTGCGGTAAATCCAAGTTCCGGCTCGCCGGCGTCAGCCGCGACCAGTTTCCCGAAGTTCCCTCGTTCAAGAGCGCGCCGCTCCGGCTCGGGGCCGAGATCTTCAATCACTTTATCAACAACACCGCCTTTGCGATCACCAACGAACAATCGCGCTTTACGCTTTCGGGCGCGAAGTTCATCATCGACGGCAGCACCGCGAAGATGGTCACGACCGACGGCCACCGGCTCGCCTTCATCCAGCGCCAGCTCGGCGACGGCGCGGAGACCGCGAATATGGACGCGCTGATCCCGAAAAAAGCACTGATGGAATTGGTGAAGATCTCGCGCGATTCGGCCGGCGAAGTGAGCTTCGGCGAAGACCCGAATCATATCTATTTCGAGGTCGACGGCCGGCTGCTGATCACGCGCAAGCTGTCGGGCAATTTCCCGAACTACGAGATGGTCATCCCGAAGGACAACGACAAGGTCGCGACCTTCGACGCCGACGAGATGAAGAACGCGATCCGCCGCGTCGCGCTGATGGCCGACGAGCGGACGCGCTCGGTCAAGCTGACGCTCCGCGCCGGCGAGATCGAGATCGGCGCGCAGAGCTCCGAAGAGGGCGAAGCGAGCGAAAAGGTGGCGGCCGAATACGCGGGCGACGAATATCAGATCGGGTTCAATTCGCAGTATCTCCAGGAATTCCTCAACGTCGTCAGCGCGGCCGAAACATCGGAACCGGCGGCCGAACAGGAAACCGACGGCGAAACCGTCCGCGTCAAGGAAACCGGCGGCCGCCCGCGGATCTCGTTCGAATTCAGGGACGGCAACGCCCAAACCCAGATGCGCGTCGCCGGCGACACGGCCTACGACTACAAATACATCGTGATGCCGCTGCGGATATGATCGGCGGAAAATTTATTCGAGCGTAAAAAATAAAACGTCCGAAAAGGGCGTTTTATTTTTTTTGGAGAAAACGGAACGCCGTCATCCTGACGGCAATGAACGCGGCAGCGTTCAAACGAGGTTTCATCTACCGGGGAATTCCGGGACGGCGAATCGCCGTTAGATTGCTTGCGCAATCTTTGCCGTCAGGATGACGGCGCTCCGACTTCCGGCCGAATTTCGGGCAGAGTTGAAAAGCGGTAAAGATTGCGGTTATCATCTCGGAAAGATTTCGGTTAAATAAGGAGAAACAATTCGGATGAGATATTTCTTTTTGGCCGCGGCGCTGCTGCTCGCGGGATTCGTCGTTTACGGGCAGATCGAAAAGCGTCAGACGCTGACGGCGCTGCTGCCGCAGGACATCAAATTCGGGCCGTCGCCGGTCCTGCCGAAAGGCATCGAGCTCGCGAACATCTACGCCGATCCGGCGGGCAAGGCCGAGCCGGTCTGGATCGCGCGCGTCAGATACGCGGCCGGCGCGCGCTTGATGCCGCATTCGCATCCCGATCAGCGGATCGTCACCGTTCTTTCGGGAACCTATTATCAGGGCGCTTCGGACAAATTCGACGAGAAAAAGCTCGTCGCCTATCCGCCCGGCTCGTTCGTCGTCGTGCCGGCCGGCGTCAATCACTTCGCGTGGGCCAAAGACGGCGAGGTCGTCGTCCAGGAATCCGGCATTACGCCGACCGGCATCGCCTACGTCGATCCGAAGGACGATCCGCGCAACTCGAAGAAATAGCGCCGGGTGGTTATAGAACGGACTGCGGATAAATTTTTAGGGCGGCGAATCAAACTAAATCGAGGGGCCGGGCATCTGAGACAATATGAAGTCAATTCTTTTTACCCTTATTTTGACCGCGGCAACCTTATTCACGCTGACTCAAAACGTTACGGCGCAGTGCTCGCCGCAGGAGACGGATCAGTCCCGGTTATTCATCACCTATGAAAAGACCGCACGGGTGAAAACCGACGGCGGCGCGATCAGGGACGGCGTGATTCTGCGCCTTCACAATAACTCCGCCTGCGATGTCGCGATCACGACCGGCAGCGAGGATAAATTCTACAAGCCTTTGCCCGCGAACCCGACGGTAATGCAGCGGTTGAAACGCGAAGTCGAATATAATCTCCCGGAAGGCGAGCTGGTTCCGGAATTAAGGTATCGCTATCTGCTGACCGGCGAGCCGGTTTCGAACCTCGGCGGCGACAATTTTTACGAGCTCATCCTGCAAAGCGGCAAAACGATCAGATTCGAGGCGCTGCTGGAACATTTCGACGCTGCTTCCGAAAGTAAGATCTCAGTGTCGGTCAAACCCCTTTTGAAGCGCGGTGAAAAGGGAAATATTTACGGCGAGGCAAGGAGCATCGAATTTTCGGCCATTTTGCTTCCCGAAAATATTCGCCGAAAATTAAAAAACTAATCGCGCCTCCTCAAATTGTAAATGGCCGGCTGGATTCCGTACTGTCTGACAACAAAACCGGCTAAAGCTATGTTTCATTTATTCGGAGAGTTTGACGGCTCCGCCTTTTATTTGATTACTGGTACAAATAAACATTCGTGGAAGACGGGAAGAAACAAATAAAATTCGCCGAACCCGTCAACAGCCGCAATGCGGCGGATTATCTGAATGACGGGTATGAATTGATCTGTCCGAGGTGCAAGTCCGTTCTGGACATTCGTTTTTACACCGATCGGGAAACCGGTAGACGCAGCCCCGTATTGATTGCCTGCCCGAAAAACGATAATCATATTTATATTATTTACGAACCTGCGGGCGCGTTTAAGGAAATGAGGAAATTGTTTTCCGATTCGGAAACGTCGCCGAAAGGTGAAAAATGATAAAAACGATTATAGTTTGTGACACAACTTGTTGGAATAATGAGCGTTAAACCCGCGGGCGGTTCTTAAAATATCCACTAAACACACTAAAAAACACGAAAGAAATTTAGTGTTTTTAGTGTGTTTAGCGGAAGATCAAAAAAGCGAACGCGACCGGAATCGACACTTTTTCCAATAAGTTTTGTCACAAACTAACCTGAGTTCGACGTCAGGACGGAGCGCCGGCATCTCGGCCTCGAACCATAAAGTTAAACAGACTCTAAAGCGTGTTGACGCCGCTTTCGCATCATTCGGAATAGATGAAAGATGATAGAGGATAGATGAGAGATTGGGCCGATCTCTCATCTTTGATCTATCATCTTTCATCTATTCCGAAGTTTTATTTTCAAATATCCGGCCGCTCGCCGTCATCGAAAATCTTTCGCGAAGTTTTAGACCGGCAGATGCCGGCTTTTGTTCCCGAACGGCCGAAAACGAATCGGAAAACCGCTTTGGCGGGATTTCAACCCCTCTCGAAAAACCGCCGCCGCGACTGTTTCGAACGGCGTTTCTTTCGTGCTGAATGACATCCTGCACGTGCGGAATGAAAAACCTTTTGTGCAAGATACCATTCCGCACGTGCAAGATACCATTCCGCACGTGCAAGATGTCATTCCGCACGTGCAAGATGACATCTTGCACGTGCAAGATACCATTCCGCACGTGCAGGATGTCATTCCGCACGTGCAAGATGATATCTTGCACAAAAGGTTTTACAAAAAAAACGGAAAAACGAAAAAAAAAACGAAAATTTTTTCGATCAGGGTATTGTAAAAAAAAATCGTTTGCGCTATAAATAATCGTTCTTAAAAACTCGACGTTGGCGAAGTCTTAAGAATTCGTCGATTTTGTAAGAATTTCCACGCGAAACGACCGTGCGCGTTTCGGTTCTTAGTTTATTTGAACTTTTGAAAAACTTTTGTTTTTTGACTTTGCGCCGCATTGGCGGCGTGAAAAAAATTCCCTTTACCCGCGCGTCCGCGAAAGCCGCCGGTTAAAACTGCTGACCGCTCCTGCGGCTTATTAATCAAAAGGCTTTAAATAATCGCCCTAACCGGTTTCTCTATCGGAGAACTCCGTTTATTTTCAGTTAAATAAAATTTAGAGGTGAATTATGGCAGATAAAATTTCAGCGCTTTCCGACCGCGAGATGCTGGCGGAATTGCGTGTTTACAACAACGCGGCGAGCGCCGCTCCGGAAAATTACAATCTGACGGCCCACGAGGCCGAAAACCTGAAAACGCGGCTCGACGAATTCGAGGCCGAGCTCGACGCGTGGGACCAGATCAGGACGCAGTACGACGCGCAGCTCGAAGCGAAGAACGCGATCCGCGAAACGGTGCTCGGGCTCGGCCGCGCGCAGCGCCGTCAGACGCGCTCGAAGGCCGACATTTCGAACGAGACGCTCGCGACCGTCGGGCTCGCGCCGCGCAAGGGTTCGCGTTCCCCGAGCCCCGATCCGACGAGCGTCCCGTTCGCGCTGATCGAATACGGCAAGCTCCGCCACACGCTCAATTTCCGCGACAAGGAAACGCCGGGCCGGAGCCGCAAGCCGGCCGGGATGCTCGGCGCGGAGATCTGGCTCAAGCTCGGCGGCGAACCGCCCGTCGACAACCGGGAGTGCCGCTTCGTGACGGTCAGCACGGCGACGCCGGCGATCGTCATCCACGACGGCGCGGACGCCGGCAAAACCGTCTGGTATCTCCTGCGCTGGGTCTCGCGCAACGGCCGCAAGGGCGACTGGAGCGACCCGGTCGGCGCAACAATTAACGGCTGAGGCCGATTTCGGATAAAAGTTTTGAGTTCCGCCTTCAGGCGGCTTCAAGTTTCTTCGGAAAAAGATTTCATCTGAAACTTGAAGCCGCCTGAAGGCGGAACTCAAAACCATTTAAACACTTTGCGGCTTCGCGCCTTCGCGGCTTCGCGTTAAAAACGGGCGATCCGCCGGAGCGGCGTTTGCCGGCGCGTTACGGGCAGGCCGATTTGTTTTTGTAGAGCTTCCATTTTTTGAGCTTTAAGACTCTTTTTTTATCGCGGAAGACGGTCGCTTTGGCATATTCCGTGGTTTCGGTGTCGCCGCGCTTGACGCTGACCTCGAAGCAGAGGTTGTAGGTCGTGCCCGATTTGTTGGTCGACTGTTTGGGATCGCTCATCATCATCGTAAAGCCGATCGTCGCGTTTTCGCGCTTGCCGCCTTCCTCGGCGGCGAAGATGGCCGCGACCGCCGGACCGTCGTCGTACATATTGCCGGTCTGCGCCGCCGCCCGCGACGCGCCGCCGCAGATCACGAACAAACCGGCGGCGAGCGCCAGCAGTCCGAATTTAATTCCGGGGAGCTTTCCAAATTTTCTCAGTGACATAATTTTTTCTCCTTGATTCATAAATTTCTCGAACCGCCTGCGCCGGCAAAACGGTTCCTGCCTGACTAAACGTCTTTTTCGGGGAAAAAGGGTCAGGCCGATGTCGGATGTCGGATATCGGATGTCGGATGTCCCGAAATTCGGACGGAGGCCTGAAACCGGTCTGAAACGAGCGGTGTTCGCGGCCGCTCGTTTTGCCGATTCGTTCGCCGGGCGTTATTTTATTCGAAATCGGCATCTGCCGGAACCCGAAAAATTCAAATCTCGGAAGAAAATCCAAAAATTTCGATAATTCCGCCTGATTTTTCGGATCGCGATTTTTCGTGAACACCTTAAATGTTGATTTGTAAGGAAGAACCGGTCGGATATTCTTTGGGTATGGATTTTGCACTCGATAAGCACCGGAGATAAGATCGTCGGAAATTTTCGAGAGCTTTTTACGGTTCGACCGATCGAAGAGGTTTTAACTCCGGAACGTCTGTAGTAAAGACGTTTCAATTCAAGTAGTAGTACAAGGGATAACGAACAAGGAGTAACATGGGAAGATTGACAATTAATACCGTTCCGGGTGAACCGTGCGCCGCGCCCGCGGCCGTCGGCGGTTTGCGAAACCGGATGAATTTTACGGCAATCATCACGGCGATGTCATTGATCTTACTGGCATTTCCGCTTTTCATAAACGCGCAGGCCGTTTCGGGCGTCACCGGTGTGGTGACGGATTCGGCCGGAGCCGTCATACCCGGTGTCGACGTCAAATTGACGGACACCAAAACAGCCAAAGAGCTGACCACCAAGACCAACGATCAGGGAGTTTATATTTTTTCGAACGTCGCGCCCGGCGAAGGCTACAAGCTTTCGTTCGCGATCCAGAATTTTCAGACGTTCGAGATCTCGAACGTTTCGCTCGGCGTCGGCAAGACCGAAACCCAGAACGCGACGCTGACGGCCGGCAACGTCGGCGCGACCGTCGAAGTCGTCGCCGCGCCCGGCGACACGCTCAACACGACCGACGCGAGCATCGGCAACATCATCGACCAGCGCCAGCTGAGAGAACTGCCGATCCAGATCCGCAGCTCGCCGGCCGCGCTGATCGGTCTCCAGCCCGGCGTCGTCGGCAACAACGTCGGCACCGGCTCGACGAACCGCGTCGGCTCGGTCACCGGCTCGCGCGCCGACCAGGGCAATATCACGGTCGACGGCATCGACGCCAACGACCAGGCGACCGGTCAGGCGTTCGCGACCGTCGGCAACGCGCCGATCGACGCGATCCAGGAATTCCGCGCGATCACGACCAACCCGAACTCGTCCGAAGGACGCAGCGCGGGCGGCCAGATCGAGCTCGTCACGAAGAGCGGCACCAATGATTTTCACGGCTCGCTCTACGAGTACAACCGGACGGCGGCGACCGCCGCGAACAGCTTTTTCAACAACCGCAGCGGCATCGAGCGCCCGCAGCTGACGCGCAACCAGTTCGGCGGCAGCCTCGGCGGCCCGCTCCCGTTCCTGCGCTTCGGCGAGCTCGATCCGGATAAATCCTTTTTGTCGAGCGGCAAGGACCGTTTGTTCTTCTTCTTCAACTATGAAGGCCGCCGCGACGCGCGCGGCGTCTCGTACGCCCGCATCGTGCCGCTCGATCACTATCGCAACGGCGGGCTCGGCTTTATCAACAACAACGCGGGCTGCAGCCAGTCGAGCCGTCTGAACACGACGCCGCAGTGCATCACGATCCTCACGCCGGCGCAGGTCGCCGCGCTCGATCCGCGCGGCATCGGCGCGAATCAGGCGCTGCTCGGCTTTATCAACAACCGCTATCCGCGCGCCAACGACCTGACGCTCGGCGACGGCATCAACACCGGCGGCTACCGCTTCAACTCGCCGTCGAAACGCGCCGACAACACCTACACGACGCGCGTCGACGCCAACATCACGAGCAAGCAGAAACTCTTCGTCCGCCTGAACGTGGTGCGCGCGCTCCAGACCGACACGGTCAATACGGTCGCGCAGCAGTTTCCGCAGGACCCGGAATCGGGCCAGATCCAGACCAAGGACTATTCGCTCGCGGCCGGTTACAGCTGGGTCATCAACGATAATCTCTTCAACCAGTTCACGGTCGGCAACTCGCGCTCGGATCTGAACTTTCTCGCGCCGTTCCGGCCGGCGTTTCCGAACATCTTCACCTTCGGGCCGATCTCGGATCCGTATGCCGACATCAGCCTGCAGAACCGGATCGTCGATACGCCGACGATCCGCGACGATCTGAGCTGGCGGCTGAAATCCCACGATCTGCAGTTCGGTTTCTCGATCAAGCCGATCCGCTCGCGCTCGGGCCTGACGAACGACTTCAACTTCGTGACGCTCGGTCTCGGCGGCAACACGGACGCGCTCGACGATACGCTGCGGCCGGGCACGATCCAGCCGGACACGCCGACGAACACGACCGCGACGGCGGCCTACGACAGCGCGTTCGCGTTCCTGCTCGGCCGGTACGCGAACATCTCGACGAACTTCAACTACGGCACGAACGGGCAGGCTTTCGGCCCGGGAACCGGCAAGCTGCGCGATTTCCGCTACAACGAGTACGAATACTACGTGCAGGACAACTGGAAGATCCGCACCGATCTGACGATCAATCTCGGTCTGCGCTACCAGTATTATCCGGCGCCGTATGAGGCCAACGGCTTTCAGGCGGCGAACGACGTCAATCTCGACACGCTCTTCGCGCGGCGGCTGGCGAACGGACAGGCGGGCATCGGCGGCGACGCGGCCGAACCGTTTCTGACCTACAGCCTGATCGGTGCGAAGAACAACGGCCGGCCGTATTATCCGACCGATAAGAACAACTTCGCGCCGCGGCTCGGCTTCGCCTATAACCCGTCGTTCAAGGGCGGAATCCTCGGCGCGATCTTCGGCGACCGGAAAATGGTCATTCGCGGCGGCGCGTCGAAGGTTTACGACCGCGTTTCCGGCGCGCTGACCTTTATCGGCGATCAGGTTTCGTACCTCTTCGACGGTTCGAACGCGACCGCCTTCGGCGTCACCGATCCGCGCCAGTCGCTGCTCACCGACCCGCGCTTTACGGGCATCGGCACGCTGCCGGTCCAGAACACGGCGCCGCCGATCAGCAACCCGAACACGCCTTTCGTTTCGAACGGCGTCCCGTTCGGCAACGCGCAGGGACAGACCAACTACGCGATCGATCAGAACTTCAAGACGCCCTTCTCCTACCAGTACAGCTTCGGCATCCAGCGCGAGATTCCGGGCAACTTCCTGATCGACATCTCGTATGTCGGCCGCAAGGGCCGCAAGCTCTTCACGCAGGCCGACGCCGCGCAGATCGTCGATTTTCGCGACAACACGTCGGGCCAGTTTCTGCTCTCGGCGCTCAATTCCGTCCAGTCGCAGCTCGTCGCCGGCGTTCCGGCGCTGAACGTCACGAATCAGGCGTTTCTCGAAAATCAGATGAACGCGGCCGCGCTCGCCAACTACGGCGGCACCTGCGCGCAGGTCTTCGGACTCTCCTGCACGCGCATCGTCAGCCGCTTTTTCGGCAGCCTCGTCCGCAAGGGCGACGCTTCGGACACCGTGCAGGCTTTGTTCGCCAACGGACTGCTCAATTCGAACGTCGGTCTGAGCGGTCAGTTTTCGACCAACGCGTACGTCACCAATCTCGGTAAATCCGAGTATAACGGACTCCTCGTCAGCCTTCAGAAACGCTTTTCGCAGGGCTACCAGTTCGACTTCAACTACACGTACTCACATTCGCTCGACAACAATTCGAGCGTCGCGAATACCGTTTTCGGCGGTCTGATCTGCGATCTGCGGAATCCCGATCTCTGTCGCGGCCCGTCGGACTTCGATATTCGCCACCTCATCAACGTCAACGGCATCTGGGAGCTGCCCTTCGGACGCGGCAAGTTCTTCGGCAAGGATATGTCGAAGTTCTGGGACGCGTTCGTCGGCGGATTCCAGCTCTCGGGCATCTTTACCTACCGTTCGGGACTGCCCTTCAATCCCAACACGGGCTCGTTCCCGGTCGGCTTCGTGCTCGACAGCCCGGCGGTCTTGACGGGCAATTCGTCGGCGCTGGCGACCAATCTTCGCGACGTCAACGGAAACATCCAGTTGTTCGCGGACGCGACCGCCGCGCTCGCCGCTTTCCGCAATCCGCGGAACGGCGAGGTCGGCAACCGCAACGTCCTGCGCGGCCCGAGCTTCTGGAATCTCGATCTCGGCCTCCAGAAGAACTTCCGGATGCCGTGGGAAAACACCCGTCTCCAGATTCGTGCGGACGCCTTTAATGTTTTCAACCACAACGTCTTCGGCTTGCCGGACGCGAACATTAACGGCACCACTTTCGGACGTATCACGACGACTGCGAGCGCCCCCCGTGAATTGCAGTTCGCCGTGCGGTTCGACTTTTAATCGTCGGTCATAAAGACGATTCCTGAAGGGACGAACGATCGACGACGGCCCAACAAAGGCCGCTTCGCCGCCACGCGAAGCGGCCGCCCCCGAAAAATCGGAGATCCGGAATCCGGAATCGTTTTTATGCCTTTCGGGCTTCTCGAGAAATCGGGAAGCCCATTTTCGTTTCTCGTCCTAATTTCGGGTATATAATGGAATTACCGTCAGCTTCAAGGCAAATTTTCCGTTCGGAAAACGTCTGAATTTAGAATGCACGGTTATTTACCCGGTAAAATTTAATTAGGAGAGATGATTTATGAGCGCAGTGCGCAATTGGCTGGTAAAAAAATTAACGGAATTGTTCCCGAACAGCGGAACGATCATTACGTCGAACGGGCAAACGGCTTTGTTCAGAGAATGGACGGGCTGGGATCAAACGTCGCTCGGCGAGCAGTGGGCTTGCGAATTGCAGTACGTCGATAAAAACGGCCGTCCGCTGGCGGTCACGACGAGCTGCAACGCCTTTCTCGGCCAGGTCGTCAACAAGGTCCGGATGGCCGGCGGGCAGGCGATCCAGAACTTCAAATCGTTCAATCTGCCGGTCGCCGGCGGGACGGCGTGGCACTGGTACCCGGACGGCGATCTGAAGCCGCAGGCCGGCGACTTTTTCCAGATCGGGACGCGCGGCGGAATGTACAAGCACGTCGGCGTCATCCTGAGCATCAGCGACGATAAATGGGAAACGGTCGAGGGCGGCCAGGGCGGCCCGTCGATGGGCTTCGATATGATCAAACGCAAAGGCCCGGCCGCCTTCCCGCCGGCCTCGTTTATGGGCTGGATCGACATCGACGCCTTCTTCGGCGGCTGGAAAGGATAAAGGGATTTCGGATTTCGGATTTCGGATTTCGGATTGGTCTGTGGTGCTTCGTCTGCGATTTACAAGATAAATTCGAGCTTAGAAAATAAACAAATCCGAAATCCGAAATCCGAAATCCGAAATCGATATTTTTTATTCGGCGGCGTTTTCGTCCGCCGAAATTGTTTTCATCAGTATTTTATCAACGCGGTAACGCTCCATCGCGATAATTTCGAATTCGTATTTGTCCCACCTGAAACGGTCGCCGACCTGCGGGACGCTGCCGAGACGCGCAAGGACGAAGCCGGCGATCGTTTGATAAGCATCGCGTTCTTCGAACGGCAAGTCTTTGATGTTCAGATTTTCCTTGAATTCAAAAATCGGCAATCGCCCGTCCAGAATCAGCGAGCCCTCTTCGAGGCGAACCATCCCTTGCTCAGGGATGGCGTGCTGACTGCTGGCCAGCTCGCCGACAATCGCTTCCAGAACGTCGTTGATAGTGACGAGTCCCTCGACGCCTCCGTGCTCGTCGACGACGATCGCGAAATGCGTGTGCGATTCGCGAAACTGCTCCAGGACTTCCAGAATCGAAAGCGTTTCGGGAACATAAAGCGGCAGTTGCAAAACGTCGGCGGGGCGGATTTCGCCGTCTTCGATGAGACGGGCGAGCAGCCCCTTGGCGGAAGCGTAGCCGATGACATTGTCGAGACTGCCGCGCGCGACGGGCAGCCGCGAGAAACGGTTATTGACCAGCGCGGTCCTGATCGTTTCCGAATCGTCGTCGAGATCCAGCCAGGCGATCTTCGTGCGCGGCGTCATCAGGCTTGTCACGCGCTGGTCGCCGAGCCGGATGACGCTTTCGATCAGGTCCTGTTCGGTTTCCTCGAAAACGCCCGCTTTCGTGCCGGCTTCGATCAGACCTTTGATTTCCTCGTCCGTGACCGGCGGGTCGACCGAGGCCTGAAGCCGGAATATTTTGAGAAAAAATATCGTCGGCATCGTCAGCAGCCAGACGACGGGCGATGAAATAAACGACAGGAATTTCATCGGGCGCGAAACGAGCGCCGCGATTTTTTCCGGTGAATGGAGCGCGAGGCTTTTCGGTATCAGCTCGCCGATAATGATCGAAAAATAAGTGATGACCGCGACCACGACCGTAAAGGCGACGGCGCTGCTGTAAGGCGCGATAAACGAAATTTTATCGAGCTGTTCGGCCAGAATTCCGGCGATGGTCGCGCCACCGAACGCGCCGGCGAGAATGCCGATCAGAGTGATGCCGATCTGCACCGTCGAAAGAAATTTGCTCGGATTCTCCGCCAGTTCAAGAGCCGTCCGAGCTCCGTGACTCCCGTTATCGACCGCCTGCCGGAGTCTGATTTTGCGGGCCGAAACGACCGCCAGCTCGGACATCGAAAAAACGCCGTTCAGGAGCAGCAGGACGAAAATAAATAGAATTTCAAATAAAATCGAACTCATAAAAATCAACCGTAACCTGTTTGCGCTGTTTGGAATTCCGAAATCGGGCGGCGCTTCGCCCGTCAAATGGTTTAAATAAGTATTGCATAATTAACCCTTGACGGTAATTGATGAGATTTGAGAGATCGGGCAGAAAAAACGCGAAAAAGTAAAACAATGGCGATTCGGAAATCCGAAATCCGAAATCCGAAATCCGAAATCGATTGTATTTTTCGGGCGGTTTGTCCGACTGTAATTTATTGAATATCGAAAGTCATTCAGCTTCGGTTGGATGACTTTTCGTTTGGGGCGAAAAAATGGTTCGAAGTTCGCTTTCGGTTCGCGCAAAATGATATTCTCGAAACAAGTTTTTTATGTTCAGTAATTTCAGAGAACCTCGCCGGGTTTGTATAACGGGTTTCGGTTGTGTGACGCCGATCGGCATCGGCCGTGATGCGTTTTGGGAATCGCTCAAAGCGGGAAAAAGCGGCGTCAGCCGGATCGAGAACTTCGACGTGACCGGTTCGGCCGTGACGATCGGCGCGGAGATCAAGGATTTCGACTGGGCGGCCGAGCTCAATCCGAAAGATCGGAAAAACGTCTCGCGCTGCGTCCCGCTCGCGCTCCGGGCGGCGCGCGAGGCCGTCGAAGATGCCGGTCTCCGGCCCGACCGGTTATCGCTCGAAGAACGCCGCGGCTTCGGCGTCGTCCTCGGCACGGGCGGCGGCGGATTGTCGTTCACCGAGCAGCAGTACGTTTACTGGCTGACCGGGAAAGCCAACAAAGCGAGCATTTACACGATTCCGTCGTCGACGCACGGCGGATTGTCGAGCGAGTTGTCGATGGTTTTCGGCCTTCACGGTCTCTCGCACATCGTTTCGACCGGCTGCACGTCGTCGACCGACGCGCTCGCCTACGCCGCGCAGCACATCGCGCTCGGCAAACAGGAGATGATGCTCGCGGGCGGCGTCGATTCGCCGATGGCGCGCGGCATTCTTGAAGGCTTCAACGTGATGACCGTGCTCACGAAAGACTGGAACGACGAGCCGGAACGCGCCTCGCGGCCGTTCGACAAACGGCGCTCGGGCATCGTCATCGGCGAGGGCGCGTGGGTCTTCGTTTTGGAAACCGTCGACGGCGCGCGGGCGCGCGGCGCGCATATCTACGCCGAGATCAAGGGCTACGGCTCGACCTGCGACGCCTATCACCGCGTCCGGCTCGAGGAAAACGGCGTCGAGCCGGCACGCGCGATGACGCTCGCGCTCGCCGACGCCGACGTCGCGCCCGCCGCGGTCGACTACATCAACCTGCACGGCACGGCGACGC
>JAFDVJ010000002.1 GCA_018269075.1 Acidobacteriota bacterium | reverse complement strand
GATCGATCTTTGATCTTTGGTCTTGAACTTATAGTTAGTGACTGAACTCATTGGCAAAAGCGGCGATTACAGTCGCGTACGCTTTTTTTGTTCTTCCACTAAACACACTAATATCACTAAATTTCTTTCGTGTTTTTTCGTGTGTTTAGTGGATAGTTAAAAGCCGCCCGCGGGGCTAACGCTTGTTATTCCAACAAGTTTTGTCACGCAACAAAATTTCAAAGATCGAAGATCAAAGACCGAAGACCGAATTTTATTAAAAAGCCGGGGCATTAAAACGTGAAGAGGAAAATCATCGTCATCTCGGCGGCGCTCTTGATCGTCGCGGCGGACACCGTGCTGGGCTGGTGCTGGTCGTCGTTTCTGAGCCGGCAGAAATGTCTCGACGCGCTGCTCGAAAGCGTGCCGCCGGCCGAACGCGAGCTGCCGCCGCGCGTCGACGCGGTTTTCGTCAAATCGAAGCTTGTCGAAAAGTACGACGGCGGCGCGGAGGCGATCCTGTATCACTGCCGCAATCTCGACGGCGTCGGCGAAAACGAGCTCCGGCTTCACAAGACGACGTGGAAATGGCTGATCCCGCTGTATTTCAACCGGGCCGAGCGGCGCGCCGTGTTCGTGCATCTGATGGATTTCGGCGAAGGCCGCGGCCTCGCCTACGGCGCGCGGCGTTATTTTTCGAAGGAAATCGGCGAGCTCACCGAAGACGAGGCCGTCAAACTGATCCTGATCAGCCGCACGCCCGGACTTTACGCCGACGCCGATAATGCGGAACTCGACCGGGCGGCGGCGGATTACCTCAAGGAAATCGAATATCAGGCCGGCGAGCGGTAGCGAACCTTAGTACGGACTGCCGGCCGAGATGCCCAATGGCCTTAGGTTAAGCACGAAGTTGAATGAATTGAACAGTTTAATAGGACGCTGGAATGCGTGGATTTGGCGGATTTACGCGGATTTCTTTTTCTTGGAAACAAAACCAAAGAAAAATCCGTGAAAATCCGTGTCATCCGCGTCATCCGCAGCCTATTTTTTTTTGTTCCGCCAAAATCAATCATCACGCTGAACTTATTCCTTAGCTTAATGCCATTGGGCCGCGATGCCGGGGCTCCGTTTGGTTGACGGCGTCCGGAAAACGGTCGTTAATTCTTTTTCTTCTCGTTTTTCTCGGGCTCGCGCGGGACTTTGGTCGAGGCTTCGATGACCTCGTCGCATTTTTCGATCGCGCCGAGGAGCGAGCCGCGCTCTTTTTCGTTTTTGACGGCGTCGATAAAGGTCTTGAACTGCGGGATGTATTCGCGGCACGAATCGCTCAATTTAAAGACGGCCTTCGGAAAGAAACGGCTGTCGCGGCTCCGTTCGGCGACGTCGTCGATGTCGTCGATCGCCTTTTCCAAAAGCTTGTCGATGTCGCTGTAGAGCTCGGCCGGCGTGCCCTGCGGCAGCGGGCCCCATTCCTTGCTCTCTTTCGGCGTTTCATTCTTTAACACGGCGATCCGGCGGTCGACGGCGCGGGCCAGCACCTTGATCCGGAGATCGATCTGCTGCGCGTCGCGGACGAGCTCGATCTCGTCCTCGGTCAGATAATCGCGCCGCTGCGCGTCGGCGGCGATCGCCGCCGACAGGAACAATGCGATCAGCGGCAAAACAACGGCGGCCGCCCAAAGGCCGCGCGGGATTCGGTTTCGGTTAAGTTTCATCATCGATTACAAAGATTTCCCCCGAGCGCAAAAGGTTGCACGGAGGGGGAAGAGTGGAGAGTGGAGAGTGGAGAGTGGAGAGTGGAGAGTGGAGAGTGGAGAGTGGAGAGTGGAGAGTGGAGAGTAAAAGAAATAAAATTCCCCGAACTCTCCACTCTCTACTCGCCACTCGCCACTAATAGATTCCCCGAACTCTCCACTCTCCACTCTCCACTCTCCACTCTAATTCGGGACGATCGAGTCGCTGAACATCGGTTCGACGGCTTTTTCGCGGACCGTGCGGATCGATTTGAGGAGGCGGCGCACGTAGTATTCGAACCTTTCGGGCAGCGTTCGGCGGATCAGCTCGATCCGCGGCGTGAAAGAGCGGAGCGCCATCTCGAAGCGTTTGAAGGTGTCGAGCACCCGGCCGCGGTTGACGTCGTTTTTGTCGAGATATTTGAGCGTGTCGTCCATCAGCGCGTGAAAGCCGCCGAGCTCGTTGAACATCGCGTTGAAGGCCTCTTCGTTGCTCAGCGTCTCGGCTTTTTTGAGCCG
Source organism: Acidobacteriota bacterium (assembly GCA_018269075.1). Taxonomy (GTDB): domain Bacteria; phylum Acidobacteriota; class Blastocatellia; order Pyrinomonadales; family Pyrinomonadaceae; genus JAFDVJ01. The sequence goes on along the minus strand of JAFDVJ010000002.1, from coordinate 43,707 downwards.
CGCCTCCATCAGCTCGATCGCCAGTTTGGTGTGCTGCTTGACGTCGCCCTCGGCGTCGAGCGCGGATTTTTCGTCCTTCGAGATGACCTTGACGGGCGGCAGCGCGGCGTTCGGCGGATCTTCGTCCTGCTGCGCCCGGACGGCGGTCGGCGCGAAATGAAGAACGAACAGAAAAATGCCGGCGGTCAGCAGAAACTGGCAAACCGCGGCGGCGGTCGAACGGCGATCGGTGACTGATAACTTCTTCATTGTCTTTTCCCCTTCTTCTCCTTAATTTGTTTTTGCAGGGACGGAAGCCGCAAATTGACCTTGTCGATCTCGAGCTTGTTCTTCTCGGCGTCGGCAAGCTTCAAAAACTGCTGGTAATTGGCCATCGCGTCCAGATATTCGGTCAAACTGTCATAAATAATGCCTAAAAAATAATAAGTTATCGGCCGATCGGGCTGTTTCGCGGCGAGCCATAAGTATTCGGTCTTGGCTTCCTCGTAACGTTTCAGTTGAAAAAGAGCGATCGCCAGATTGGCGTGCGCCGTGTAATTGTCGGGCGCGGCCGCGGTGATCTTCCGGAAAAGCTCGACCGCGCCGTTGTACTGTTTGGCCTGGACGAGCGCCGCGCCGTAGCCGATCACGTAGTTCAGGTTCGCCGGTTCGAGATCGTAGGCGCGCCGGCAGTAGTCGAGCGCCTTCTCCGGATTTTCGACCCGCAGGAGCCAGCACAGACGGCCGAGCGCGGCGACGTTTTTCGGCTCCTTTTCGAGCAGCTTTTCGAGCTCGGCGGCACCGGCCGTCGAATTCGCGTTGATCAGCGCGCGGAGCTCGGCCGCCTCGGGCGGCGGGTTGCGGAGACCGTCGAGGATTTTGAGGGCCTCGGCGTCGCCGCCTTCCGCGGCGTAGGCGCGCGCCAGCAGAATCTGGTAAGACGGGTTATCCGGTGCAATTTTAACCAATTTCGCGGCGAATTCAAGCGCGCCGGCGGCGTCGTTGACGGAAAGCGCGAGCTCGGCGCTTTCGGCGAGCGCCGATTTGTTTGACGGATCGGCCGCGAGCGCGCGGGCGAGACTCGTTTTGGCCTCCTCTTTCTGGCCGAGACTGCGTTCGAGCGCGCCGCGCGCGGCCCAGACCGCGGCCGGCGGGCTGGCCTTCGACGAGAACTCGCGGAGCTTCGCCAGCAGCGGGCGGAGAACGTCGGGCGCGGCCTTCGTCCGGAGCCGGAGCTCGGCGAGCGCGGCGTAGGCCGGGAAGTTGAGCTCGTCGAGCTCGACGGCCCGGGTCAGAATCGGCTCGGCTTCCGCGAACTTGCCGCGGGCGACGAGGACGCCGCCGAGGCCCGCCATCGCGAGCGACCAGTCGGCGCGGAGCTCGACCGCGCGGCGAAAGGCGGCTTCGGCCTCGTCCGTCCGGTTGAGCGCGAGACAGGCGGCGCCGAGCTGGTATTCGGCCTCGGGAAATTCGGGAACGATCCCGAGGGCTTTCCGGTAGAGGTCGATCGCCGTTTTGAGATCGCCCTTTTCGTGGGCGTCCTGGCCCTGGTTGAAAACGGCGACGGCGTCGGCCGGCGCGGCTCCGTCCTGCGCCGGCGCGGGCATTGCGCCGAGCGCGCCGAGGAGAAGGGAAACGATCAGCGCCAAAACAGGTTTTCGCGAAAAAAGAAAACTCATCGAAAATACACGTCCGTAAATGAAGGGGCTTGCCGAAAAAAATTCTATCATTCCCGGCGCACCGCGTCCATATTTATTTGATATGAGCGGATAAAAATACTTTATACGCGCATTTGCCTAAGTCTTTCCGACTACGATAAAATTTAAACTTGAGCCGTTCTCCCAAAATACTGAGATTCAAGACTTTTTCAAGTCTTCGCGAACAATGGTCAAACCGCAGACGAGCTACACACCCGAAAAGGAACTCACGCCGGCCGAAAAAGAAATCAGACTGCGTAATTCGATGCGTGAAATGAAGCAGGTGTTGGTCGCCTATTCCGGCGGCGTCGACAGCGCGTATCTGGCGCTCGTCGCCGCGCAGGAGCTCGGGGCGGACGCGCTCTGCGTGCTCGGCGTTTCGCCGAGCGTCTCGCAGCACCAGCGCGCCGAGGCCGAGTCGGTCGCGGTCCGTTTCGGGCTCAACCTGCGGATCGTCGAGACCGACGAATTCAGCGACCCGAACTACCGCGCGAACCCCGTGAACCGCTGCTATTTCTGCAAGACCGAGCTTTACGGCCGGCTCGCGGAAATCGCGCAAACCGAGGGCTACCGGTTCGTGCTCGACGGGACGAACGCCGACGATACCGGCGATCACCGGCCGGGCCGGCAGGCCGCCGCGGAAAAAGCGGTCCGGAGCCCGCTCGTCGAGGCCGGGCTGACCAAGGAAGAGATCAGATACTTAAGCCGGCAGCAGAACCTGCCGACGTGGGACAAGCCGGCGAGCCCGTGTCTCGCCTCGCGGATCGCCTACGGCGTGCCGGTGACGATCGAACGGCTCTCGAAGGTCGAGCGCGGCGAGGCTCTCCTGCGGCGGCTCGGTTTTCGCGAATTCCGCGTGCGCGTTCACGGCGAGCTGGCGCGGATCGAGATCGCGCCGGCCGAACTGGAAAAGGCCTTAAATCGCGCGACGACCGAACAATTGGCAAACGAATTTAAAGGGATAGGTTTTCGCTACGTGACGCTCGATCTTCACGGATTCCGGAGCGGCGCGCTCAACGAAGTCCTGTCGAATTAGAAATAATAGTAATATTTGACAATGTTTTAATACACAAGGGGATGATTCCCGGGATGGAAAGTCTTGAGTCTTGAGTCTTGAGTCTTGAGTCGGCGCTTCGGTCGGTGAAGGTCGAAAGACGGATTCGGGACTTAAGACTCAAGACCTAAGACTCAGGACTTAAGACTCAAGACTCAAAAGCCCGGCTTCGGACCCCGAAAAATTGGAGTGAAAAACCGATGACAAAAGCTAATCCGATGGCAGACGAAATGCGGCGATTTGTGGGAACGGACGAAAAAAATCCGTTCGAGGCGATGAGCGAACGCTTTGACAAAGCCGCCCAGATATTAGGTTTGGACCCCGACCTTTACGCCGTGATGCGCGTGCCGAGTCGGGAAATCAAAGTTTACATCCCGGTCCGGATGGATTCGGGGCATATCCAGGTGTTCGAGGGCTACCGCGTTCAGCACAACTTCGCGCGCGGCCCGGCAAAGGGCGGCATCCGCTACGCGCCCGACGTCTCGCTCGACGAGGTCAAGGCGCTCTCGGCGTGGATGACGTGGAAATGCGCGGTCGTCAACGTCCCGTTCGGCGGGGCGAAGGGCGGCATCATCTGCGACCCGAACCAGATGTCGCTCGGCGAGCTCGAACGGCTGACCCGCCGGTACACTTCGGAGCTGATGGATTTCATCGGGCCCGAGAGAGACGTTCCGGCGCCGGATATGAACACCAACGAGCAGACGATGGCCTGGATTATGGACACCTACTCGATGCACGCGCGGCATACCGTGACCGGCATCGTGACCGGCAAGCCCGTCCCGATCGGCGGCTCGCTCGGACGGCGCGAAGCGACCGGCCGCGGCGTTTTGTTCTGCGTCAACGAGGCGATCAAGCGCTTTAACCTGACGCCCGCCGAGACGACCGTCGTCGTCCAGGGCGCCGGCAACGTCGGCGGCCTCGGCGCGCAGCTGATGCACGAGCAGGGCTACAAGGTGATCGGCATCTCGGACGTCCACGGCGGACTCGTCAACCGCGACGGCCTCGACATCCCGAAGGTGCTCGACTATATCAACGAGAACAAGTCGGTCGAGGGCTACCCGGGCGCGGATTTCGTGACCAACGAAGAGCTGCTCGAGGTCGAATGCGACGTGCTCGCCCCGTGCGCGACGGAAAACCAGATCACTTCGGAAAACTCGCCGCGGATCAAGTGCAAGATCCTCGCCGAGGGCGCGAACGGCCCGACGACCCCGAAAGCCGACAAGATCCTTTATGAAAACGGCGTCTTCGTGATCCCCGATATTCTGGCGAACGCGGGCGGCGTGACGGTCTCCTATTTCGAATGGGTTCAGGACCGGATGGGCTACTTCTGGCGCGAGGACGTGGTCAACGAACGGCTCGAGGAAAAAATGGTCGCGAGTTTCAACGAACTGTGCCATTTTTCGGAAAAACACAACGTCGATACGCGAACCGCCGCCTATATGTTGGCGATTGACCGCGTGGCGTACGATACTCGAATGCGCGGCATTTATGCCTAAAAATTGCAATTATTTGCCTTTAAGCGATAAAAATGCTTGATTTTCAGGCAAATCTAAAGTATCGTTTTTACGAGGGAGTTGGTAGTTTTAAAGTTTAAATATTGACTTTTAGACGATACTCCCTTATAAATTGTGAAAACAACTTTACTTGTATTGGTTAAATCAGAAGATTTAATTAGGTTGAGTTTTTTGATTTGGACAATTATTTTTTGTAACTTGATGTAAAAATTACCCTACTGTTTTGGAATCGGGTTACACTTGAAGATTGAAATTTTTTATATTTTTTCGGCGGAGGAATGTGATGAAACTCGCGAAACTGGCGTTTTTAGTTACGCTTTGTATGCTGGCGCTGATAACCACGGCGACGGCACAAACTTTAAGATCGGAAAAGGATCCGCGGCGTATCGCCCCGACTGTGGGAACAGGCGGCACCGTTGGCGGCCCGACCGGTACTTTTACTGTTTATGACGGACAAACCTTGAGAAAAGGTGAATGGACATTGAGCGCGGCTTACAGCAATTACGACCGTGATCCCGGTAACGCTGATTTTACCGAAGTGCCGCTCAGCTTTCAGATCGGTTTGAATGATTATTTGGAATTGTTTTTTACGACGGAAGGTTACCGTGGTATCAAGGTCAATTCACCGCGCAATCTGTCCAGCTTTTATCTTCCCAACTCGCAGTTCTTTATTAACGGCGCGTACCGCTCGGCTCCGGCCGTCGTAATGGCGCCGCAGGGAACCGGCACCAGCCAGTATCCGGGCTGGGCGGTTTTCCGTCCGACCGGAACTCAGCCCTACGTGCAGTTCCCGTATGTCGGCGGTTCGGCCGGCAACTTCCAGTTCTCGTTCCCGTCGGGCGCGATTTTCGGCTTCCCGGCAAACACGATTCCGACCCTCGGCCCGCCGCGCGCGGGCGGCGCGTCGGCCAACTTCCCGGGCATCGGCTCGATCTACGGCAGCATCCTGCCGGGCGTCGTGCTGGCGACTTCGACGATCTCGAGCAGCACCGCGAACAACGTCGCGGCTGAAGTGCCGCTCGTCTTTACGCTCGCTCCGACCTATCTGCCGGACGCCCCGTTCATCAACAGACAGTACGGCAACTCGGCCTGGGGACAGTTCTCGGCCGGCGCGAAATGGCGCTGGACGAAACCGACCAGCCCGGTCGGCTTCGGCGTCGTCGGCTACTATCAGTGGTATCCCGACAAAGCGACCGCTTCGAGCGGCTGGAACCAGCTTCAGCGCGGCGCGAGCGCCGGCGGCAGCAAAGGCGACATCGCGCTCGTCTTCTTTGCCGACGCGCGGGTCCGCAAGTGGATGAACATCTCGGCCAACCTCGGCTACAAATACACGAGCAAGGTCAAGGGCGATTTCCCGGGCGGTTCGTACACGGTTCTCGATCGGCCGGACGAGCTCTACTCGGCTTTCGCGGTCGATTTCCCGGTCAACAAATACTTCCAGCCGATTCTCGAATTCCGCTCGACGCAGTATGTCGGCGGCCGCACGCCGAACGCGTTCGAAAAGAGCCCGATGGACGGTATCGCCGGCGCGCGCTGGTTCCCGTTCAGCTGGATGAGTCTCGGCGCGGCGTATCGCTATAACTTCAACCAGCAGGATCGCGACAGCTTCAACACCGACTTCAACGGTACGGTGACGGTTGCCGGACGCGTTCCGTCGACGATCACGACCAACATCAGCGGTGTCCCGACCGGTTTCGCTCCTTCGACCGATCCGCACGGGTTCATCTTCTCGGTGTCGGCCGGCCGTCGCAACACGACGGCGAAAGACATTCCGCTGCAGCCGGCTTCGGTCAACAGCGTGACGCTGAGCAGCAAGGAAATCGTCATTCCGTGCCCGCCGGGAACGGTTCCGGTCGAGGGCAGCTGCCCGGATGGCTCGACCGTCCAGGTCTCGACGAGTGCGACCGACCCGCAGAACGGCGTTCTCGTTTACCAGTACACGGTTTCGGCCGGCCGCGTCGTCGGTCAGGGCGCGAACGTGACCTGGGACCTGAGCGGCGTCCGCCCGGGAACCTACACGATCACTTCGGCGGTCGACAACGGCTGCGGCTTCTGCGGCACGACCAAGACCGAAACGATCACGGTTCGCGAATGCAACTGCAAACCGAACTGCGCCTGCCCGAGCCTGAGCGTCAGCGGCGGCGGCGTCGTCAATCCGGGTGAAGCGATGAGCTTCACGGCCAACGTCAGCGGCGGCACGGCGACGAACATCAGCTACAACTGGAGCGTTTCGGCCGGTACGATCACCAGCGGTCAGGGCACGCCCTCGATCTCGATCGACACGACCGGACTCGACGGACAGAACATCACGGCGACCGTCAACATCAGCGGCGATCTTTGTAATGATTGTCCGCGGAATGCTTCGGAAACGGGCAGTGTGACGAAGAAACCGGTTCCGACTCTCGTCGACGAATTCGGCAAGCTGCCGGATGACGAAGTCAAGGCCCGCGTCGATGCGTTCTACATCGCGCTCAACAACCAGCCGAGCGCGAGAGGCTACATCATCAACTACGGAACCGACAAGGAAATCGCGGCTCGTGAAAAACAGATCATGAAGGCGATCAACTTCCGTAAATACGATGCCAGCCGCATCACGATGGTCAGAGGCGGTGCGAACCCGAACGGCGCGGGAGTCTGGACGAAGTTCTGGCTCGTCCCGCCGGGCGCGGACAACCCGAATCCGTAATCGATCAACGCTTTACATCTGAACAGATGTGAATTTCCTAAGCGGGTCAGGCTCTCCGGAGCCTGACCCGCTTATGCTTTTGCCGAAGAAAAGGCCGAACTTTGCGGGTTGATGGGCTTTGATCTTTGATCTTTGGTCTTTGCTCTTTGATCTTTAATCGTTTCAAATCAGGATCGTAAATGCCGAAACAGATCAAAGATCAAAGATCAAAGCCCAAAGACCAAAGACCTTTTATATCCTTCAAAATTTCATTGGCGCTCCCCGAACCGCGCTTCGACGGTTGTGTCCGACCATTATTTACAACGATTTAAGATCTTCAGGAAATTCTTGAAAGAACCTCTCGTTACTTGTTGAAAACAAAATCCGAAATCCGAAATCCGAAATCCGCAATCGCAATGGTTTTGCAATCGCGCGGTTTTGTGTTAAAACTAGATATTGTTTCGGCCAAACGCGCGCGGCCGATTTGCCGATCCGAAAAATTACTGCAAGAAAAATTTGCGTTTTGAATGCAACAAGCCTCGTTACTTTCGTCATCTGAAAAGTTGACTGCTTGCATTCGACGCAGATGTCCCGATTTTTCAGCCCGTACATTTCAGAAGAGATTTTTTATGAAACACAAAAAACACAGAGTTGCGACTAACAGACTGAGATTATTGATTTCCCCCTTTCTGTTGATCTTTACGTTCGTCAGCACCTTCGGCGGGACCGGCATCACGCCGCCGAACGAGCCCGTGAAAATCGAGGATTGGGAAGTGATCGGCCCGGCCGGCGGCGACGTCCGCGTCGTCACGATCGACCCGCGGGACAAGGATCATCTTTACGCGAGCACGCTCGACGGCCAGATTTACACCTCGACCGACGCCGGCGTGACCTGGTCGATGGTCGTCAACCTCAACCGGCCGCAGCTCGTGCTCGACCAGTTGATGGTCGATTCGCGCGATTCGCGCGTGCTCTATGCGTCGGGCCACCGTCACAAGGAGCCGGGCGGCTTCTTTATGTCGAAAGACGGCGGCGCGAACTGGAAAGAGGCCAAAGAGCTGCGGAAAACCTCGATTCATTCGATGCGGCAGTCGTCGAAAAATCCGAACCTGATCCTCGTCGGGACGACCGACGGGATGTGGAAGTCGGAAAATTCGGGCGACGACTGGAAAAAGATCGAGTCGGCGACGATGCCCGACACGACCATCGATTCGATCGCGATCGACCCGCGCGACGACAACGTGATCTATGCCGGAACCTGGTGGCGCGCCTATAAAACGACCGACGGCGGCAAAAACTGGCGGCTCATCAAAAACGGGATGATCGACGATTCGGACGTCTTCGCGATCACGATCGACCCGCGCAACGCCGACCATATCATCGCCTCGGCCTGCAGCGGCATCTACGAATCGTACAACACGGGCGAGCTCTGGAAGAAAATGCAGGGCATCCCGTCGCAGTCGCGGCGCACCCGCGACATTCTCCAGCATCCGACGCTCGCCGGGACGGTTTACGCGGCGACGACCGAGGGCTTCTGGATGACCGCGAACGGCGGCAAATCGTGGGCGATCACGACGCAGAAGGACCTCGAGATCAACTCGATCGCCGTCCATCCGGACGCGCCGAACCGCGTCTTTATCGGGACGAACAACTACGGCGTCCTCGTTTCGAACGACGGCGGCCGCAACTTCGCGCCGTCGAGCGACAGCTTTACGAGCCGTTTCGCGTACACGATCACGGCCGACATCGATCAGCCGAACCGGCTTTACGCGACGACCCACAACACGGCGACCGGCGGCGGCTTTCTGTTTATCAGCAACGACGGGGGAACGACGTGGCAGCGGCCGAAAAATCTCGACGTCGTCCGCGTCTCGCCGTTCGCGCTCGTTCAGGACCGCGTCAACCGCAACATATTTTATATGGCGACCAACGTCGGAATGTACAAGTCGGTCGACCGCGGCAATTCGTGGACGCAGATGATCGCGCCGAAACCGAAAGCGCCCGTCAAAAAGCCGGCCCCGAAAAAGACCGCCGCCAAAACGGTCAAGCCGACGGTCGCGCCGCCGGCCGGGCCGGTCGTGGTGCCGGCGCTGACCGACCGCGTGCGCGTGCTGGCCTCGACCGAGGACGGTAAGAACGGCTTTCTGGCGGGCACCGACAAGGGCCTTTTCCGCACCTACGATCCGGCCAAAGGCTGGGAAAAACTGCCGTTCGGCGGCACTTTCAACGAGAGCGTGTTCGCGCTTTACTCGGCGCCGCAGAATCCCGACACGATTTGGGTCGGCACCGAAAAATCGGGCGTCCTCGTCTCGCGCGATGCCGGCAAAACGTGGCAGGTCGCCAACGGCATCCCGCAGGACGTGCCGGTCAGCTCGATCGCGTCCGACCCGAAACGGCCGGATTACATCTACGTCGGGACGTCGCAGACCTTCTACCTGAGCCGCGACAACGGCGCGACCTGGACGCGGCGCGGCGGCAATCTGCCGCTCGGCAACTACACCAGCATCCTGATCAACCCGAACAACACCGACGAGATCTTTATCGGCAGCGCACTCGAAAGCGACGGCGGCATCTATTATTCGAAGGACGCCGGCCAGAACTGGAAACGCGTCGATTCGAAGGAAATGCGGCTCCCGAGCCGGCGGATCTGGTCGATGATCTTCGATCCGAACAACCCGAGCCGGATCTTCGCGGCGACGCATTCGTCGGGAATTTACCGGATCGACCGCGCGCCGGCGACCGCTTCGACCGATTCGGTCACGCGGCCGCGCGTCTCGGCGAGCGGAAACTGAGGGGATTTCGGATTTCGGATTTCGGATTTCGGATTGGTTCCGGGGCGGAATCGGGCTGAGTTCGAAGAGCGAAATAAGTGCTGAATAAATCGGATGACGGGTGAAACGTCGTCCGATTTTTTCTTTTGGAATTGAAACTATCGGTGACGGAATTCTATAATCAAATCTCAGGAGCAAAAAAGGGTGAATCAAAATTCGGTTAGTCATTGTTTTTCCAACAACTTTTCGTTTCAGATCGAGAGCCTGCCGTTCGCGCGGATTCCGGATCAGTCGCGGATCTTTATCGATTACCAGAAATCGGCCGAGGCGCTCCGGGAATATTACCCGAACGCCGTCGATTCGCATACGCAGGCGGCGGCCCGGATTCCGGAAGTGCTGGCCGGCCACAAGGCCGACCGGAAGCTGCTCTGCGAGGCGCTCGAAGATATGAACCGCGGCTGCGGGGCCGGCGCGCCGACGTTCGAAAACATCGAACGGCTCCGCCAAGCGGACTGCGTGGCGGTCGTTTCGGGACAGCAGGCCGGCCTTTTTTCCGGGCCGCTCTACACGATTTACAAGGCGCTTTCGGCGGTCAAGATGACGGAATGCCTGCGCGGCCGCGGCTTCAACGCCGTCCCGGTCTTCTGGATCGCGACCGAGGACCACGATTTCGAGGAGGTTTCCCGGACCTTCGTGCTCGACCGCGCGGGCGAGCTGGCCGAGGTCAGCAACGAGCCGCCGCGCTGTCACGACAATCTGCCGGTCGGCACCGTCCAGCTCGATCAATCGATCGCGCAGACGGTCGCCGAGCTGTTCGACGAGCTCTCGCTCACGGAATTCACGCCCGAGCTTCGCTCGATCATCGAGGAAAGCTGGTCGCCGGAGACCTATTTCGGCGACGCGTTCGCCAAACTGCTGCTCAAGCTGTTCGGCAAATACGGGCTGATCATCCTGTGTCCGCTCGACCCGCGGCTGAAACGGCTGGCCGCGCCGGTTTACGTCGAGGCGATCGAGAAATCGGCCGAGATCGTCGCCGCCCTCAGAAAACGGAGCGACGAGCTCGTCGCGGCCGGCTATCACGCGCAGGTCCACGTCGCCGAGGATTATTTCCCGCTTTTCTGGCAGGCTTCGGACAAGACCCGCAACGCGCTCAAAAAAAGCGAAGGCGGCACTTTTCACACGAAAGATCATTCGCGCGAGTTCACGCTCGGGGAGCTCGCGGAAATCGCCCGCCGCGAGCCGACGAGGTTTTCGCCGAGCGTCGTCCTCCGGTCGGTCGTGCAGGATTATATTCTGCCGACGGTCTGTTATTTCGGCGGCGCGGCGGAAATCGCCTATTTCGCGCAGAGCGGCGAGGTTTACCGGATCCTGAACCGGCCGGCGACGCCGATCTTTCACCGTCAGAGCTTTACGGTCGTCGAATCGAGACACCGGAAGACGCTCGAAAAATTCGAGCTCGAGCTGCCGGATCTTTTCGAAGGGCTCGAAAATCTGCTGCCCGGCATCGTCGAGCGGTTTCTGAACAACGATACGGCGCGCATTTTCGTCGAGACCGAGGAGAAGATCAACATCGAGCTCAACCGGCTCGACCAGAATCTCGCCGGGATCGACCCGACGCTCGCCGACAATCTGGCGAAACGCCGGCGCAAGATAATGCATCACATCGGCGCGCTCCGGAACAAATTTCATCATTCCGAGGTGCGCCGCGACGAAAACGTCCGCCGCCGTCTCGAAACGATGTTCGGTGCGCTGCTGCCGCACCGTCATCTGCAGGAAAGAACGCTCAACATCGCCTATTTCCTGAACCGTCACGGCCCGCATTTCATCGACTGGATCTACGACGCGATCGATCTCGACGACAAGGCGCACCGGATAATATATTTGTAAGCGGTTCGTTGTTCGTTGTTCGCTGCTTTTGCCGGCAAAAGCAGCGATCAACGAACGACGAACGACGAACGACGAATGAACAAGATCAAGATTCTTTCCGATAATCTCGCCAATCAGATCGCGGCCGGCGAAGTCGTCGAGCGGCCGGCGTCGGTCGTCAAGGAACTGGTCGAAAACTCGATCGACGCCGGCGCGCGGCGGATTCAGGTCGACGTCGAGCTCGGCGGCCGGCGGCTGATGCGCGTCGCCGACGACGGCGAGGGAATGCTCCGCGATGACGCGATTCTCGCTTTCGAACGGCACGCGACCTCGAAGATCAAGACGCTCGAGGATCTGGCGGCGATTCAGACGCTCGGATTTCGCGGCGAGGCGCTCGCCTCGATCGCCTCGGTCGCAAAGGTCGAGCTCGTCACGAAAACGGCCGCCGGAACGGCCGCGACGCGCGTCCTGATCGAGGGCGGAAAGCTCGTCGACGTCCGCGACGCGGCCCGCAGTCAGGGCACGACGATCAGCGTCCGCGACCTGTTTTTCAACACGCCGGCGCGGCGCAAGTTTATGCGCAGCGAGGCGACCGAAAATTTTCACCTGACATCGATCCTCCAGCATTACGCGCTCGCCAACCCCGGCATCTCGTTCACGCTGACCAACAACGGCCGCGAGGTTTTCCGGCTCGCGCCGGCCCGCGACCTGCGCGAGCGCGCCTACCAGATTTTCGGCGGCCTGCTGATCGAAAGCCTGCTGCCGGTCGGCGGCGGCCACGAATTCGTCGCGAAGGTTTCGGGCTTCGTCTCCGCCCCGCGCGAGCGGCGGACGACGCGCGACGCCCAGTATTTCTTCGTCAACCGGCGCTTTGTCAAAGACCGGACGATCGCCGGCGGCCTGCTCGAAGGCTACCGCTCGGTTCTCCCGCACGGCGTTTTCCCGGTCGCGTTTCTGTTTATCGAGATCCCGCTCGATGAGATCGACGTCAACGTTCATCCGGCGAAAACGGAGATTCGTTTCCGCCGGGCCGACGCCGTCAGGGAGACGATCGCGGCGGCCGTCCGCGAGGCGCTCGCGCAGGCCGGGATCGTCCGCCAGCCTGAGCTGCGGCTCGAAACCGTTGAAACGGAAATGCTTTCGGCCGCGGAAAGAGCCGAAATGAAAGAGGAGCCGCTGCCGCGCCAGACGGAAATCGATTTTCACCATTTCGAGCCGGCGGCGGAATCCGTCCCGGTCGAATCGCCCGTCTTTCACGACGAGCCGCCGCCGGCCGCGATCGAACAATCAGTCGCCGCCGCGACCGAACCTGTCGCCGCCACCGCGCCGCCCGCCCCCGAATTCGAAGCCGAGGTCTTCTCGCACGATTTCGAACAGCAGGCGACCGAAAAATCTGCGGTAAACACGACTCAATTTACGGCACCGCCGGATTTGCTCCCTTTGGAACCGGAAACTTCGGCCGCGCGGAATCCGAAATCCGAAATCCGAAATCCGAATTCGGCCATCGTTGATTCGGCCGCGAAGGTCGTCAAACCGGCCGAGGTAGAGGATTTCAGGGCCTCGAAGATCCGGCCGCTCGGCCAGCTTCACGACAGTTTCATCATCGCCGTCGACGACGAGGGAATGCTGCTCGTCGATCAGCACGTCGCCCACGAGCGGATCCTGTTCGACAAATACCGGAAACGCGAAACCGACCGCCGGATCGAGTCGCAGAATCTGCTGCTGCCCGAGATTTTCGATCTGACGCCGGCCCAGAGCCTCGCCTTCACGCTCATCAAGGAAGACCTCGAAGCGCTCGGCTTCGGCCTGATGCGGCTCTCGGGCCGGACGGTCGCGATCAAAAGCGTCCCGACCGATCTCCCGGCGTCGCAGGTCCGCAATCTGCTGGCCGAAATCCTCGACACGGTCGACGCCGAAAAACGCGGCGCGGCAAAAGCGACGTTTCGCGACGAGATCGCCGCGAGTCTCGCCTGCAAGGCGGCCGTCAAGATCAATATGAAGCTGACGCCCGAAAAAATGCAGTGGCTGATCGATCGCCTGATGTTCACTTCTTCGCCGACGACCTGCCCGCACGGCCGCCCGGTGATCCTCCGGCTGACGATGAAGGACATCGAACGCGGGTTTCACAGAAGCTGAGGGGATTTCGGATTTCGGATTTCGGATTTCGGATTTTGTTTGGGCAGAGGCCAGTTTCGGCCGATTGTAGCAGGTAGCTGGATAGGCTTCAGGGCCGTTTTGAAAGGCGGCATTCAAAACTCTGAATTATTGTCGGTAAAAGACTAAACATTTTTTCTCAAATTGCGTAAAATCGGTAAAAAGCGGTTTTGATTCGGAAACGGTCGCGAGACATCAGCCGTTTAGGCAGATTATCCACCGTTCGGCTGAAAATTAATCCGAATTCCGACATCCGAAATCCGAAACCGTTACAGCTCGATTCAAACAAAGACAACAAGGAGAAAATTAAATGGGCAAAACAGCAGTTTTTGTTAAATTACTGTCAACGTGTATTTTGTCGGCGGCGATCTGTCTTTGCGGCGGCCTCCGGGCGGCGGCCCAGTCGCAGGCGCTGAACGGCCAGATCGAAGGCGTCGTCGCGGACGCGAACGGCGGCGCGGTGGCGAACGCGAAGGTGACCGTCCGCAATCTCGGAACCGGCACCGAAAGATCGGTCCAGTCGGACGCCAGCGGCGTTTACCGCGTCCCGCTGCTGCCGCTCGGATCGTACCGGATCACGGTCGAAGCGCCGAATTTCAAGCGCTACGTCCGCGAGGGCGTGACGCTGACGACCGGCCAGATCGCGACCGTCGACATCGCGCTCGAAGCGGGCGACGTGTCGGCGACCGTGACCATCAACTCGGACGCGCCGATCGTCGATCCCGGAAAGATCGACGTCGGCCGCGTGATGAATAACCGCGAAGTCCAGAACCTCCCGCTCGTCTCGCGCAATCCCTATAATTTCTCGCTCCTGCAGGCCAACGTCACCGGCCGCCCGAACTCGGAGTTCGGCGTGCCGCGGATCAACGCCAACGGCTACGCGCGCCGCACCAATTACCAGCTCGACGGCAACAGCAACACGCAGGCCGACCGCGGCGGCATCCGGCTGATCCCGATCTCGGACACCTTTATCTCCGAGGTCCAGCTCGTCACGAACGGCTTCGCGGCCGAATTCGGCAACACGCCCGGACTCATTATGAACGCCGTCACGCCGACCGGCACCAACGACGTGCACGGCACGGCGAGCTATCGTTTCCGCCGGACGCCGTTCTACGCGCGGCCGTTCCAGTACACCTCGCCCAACGATCTGCCGAAAAACGGCGCCGACAACCCGGTCTTTTCGATCGGCGGCCCGATCATCAAAAACCGCTGGCATTTTTACGGCGGCTACGAATACATCCGCCGCGATCTCGCGGTCGAACCGGCGCGGCTGCTGTCGATCAGCGCGGCCAACCAGGCGGCGCTGATCAACGCCGGCCTTTCCGCGTCGATCTTTCCGGCGGCGATTCCGGTGTCGCAGAAGGTCAATTTCTTTATCATCCGGACTGACGCCCAGATCAACGATCAGCATCGTCTGAGCGGCCGCTTCAATTATTTTCACAACACCTCGCCCGACAACATCGGCGGCGGCACCAACACGCTGCAGCGGAGCGTCGATTTCATCGACCTGTCCTACGCCGGCGCGATCCAGTTCATCTCGACCTTTTCGACCAACTATCTGAACGAGTTTCGGTTCCAGTACGCGAAACGCGATTCGCGGTTCAACGCGAACTCGCATTCCGGCACCGGCCCGTCGATCGTGATCACCGGCATCGCCAATTTCGGCGCGCCGGAAAACGTCGGCGCGATCTCGCCGATCGAGACGATGACGCAGTTTCTCGACAACTTCACGTGGACGAAGGGCAATCACACCGCGAAATTCGGGGCCGGCTTTAACCGGATCTACGATCTCCGCCGGTCGAACGTCTTCGCGCGCTACACGTTCCCGACGATCCAGGCCTATCTCGACGCGAAAAACGGCGTCAACCCGCGCAGCTACACGAGCTACATCGAGGCCTTCGGAAACCCGCAGATCGAGTATAACTCGGTCTTTTACAACTGGTTCGCGCAGGACGACTGGAAGATCACGCCGAAGCTGAAACTGAGCTACGGCGTCCGCTACGATCTTTACAAGGTCCCGGAAGCGAACGCCGCGTCGCCGTTTTCGGCCTCGCAGAAGTTCAATATCGACAAGAACAACTTCGCGCCCCGCGTCGGGCTGGTTTACGGCTGGCGCGACGGCAAATACGCGACGATCCTCCGCGCTTCGGCGGGCCTCTACTACGACGCGCCGTTTCTCGATATGTATCTGCGCGCCCTTCAGAACAACGGCAGCCCGTTCTATTTCAACTTCACGTTCGCGCCGGCGACGGCCGGTTCGCCGGCGTTTCCGAACACGCTCGGTTCGCTGCCCGCGGGAGCGGTCCTGCCCGTCCAGAGCATCGAGACGATCGCGCCGGATTTCGAAAATATGTACGCGATGCACACGAACTTTCAGGTCGAACAGGGACTGGGCAACGATTTTTCGGCGACGTTCGGCTTCATTCATTCGAACGGCCGGCACATCCCGGTTTACCGGAGCATCAACCGCATCAATCCGGCGACGACGCTCGCCGACGGGCGGCCGATCTACAGCAACACGGTCAGCGCGGCGACCCGTTTCGACCCGCGGTTCAACAACATCCTGATGGCCGAATCGGGCGGCAATTCGAACTACAACGCGGCGACCTTCCAGCTGACCCGGCGTTTTTCGAAAGGCTGGCAGTTCAGCGTCAACTACACGCTCTCGAAGTCCGAGGACGACGCGCCCGAACAGAACCTCGTCGCGACGCAGGTCGGCAACTCGGTCGTTTCCGTCCCGACCGACCGGAGCCGCGACAAAGGGCTCTCGCTCGCCGACCAGCGCCACACGTTCGTCGTCAGCGCCGTCGCGAAGCCCGAGTTCAAGTTCGAGAACAAATCGCTGAACTACCTCTTCAACAACAACCAGTTCGGCATCATCCTGACGGCCAACAGCGGCGAGCGCTTCAACATCGTCTCGACGGCCGATCTCAATCTCGACGGCTTTTCGGGTTCCGACCGACCGGTCGGCATCGAACGCAATTCGGGCAAGACGCCGGCGCAGTTCAACGTCGATATGCGCTATTCGAGATTTTTTAAATTCGGCGAGCGCTACAAACTGGAAGTTTTCGGCGAATTTGTTAATCTTTTCAATATCAACAGCTATTTCCAGTACAACAATCTGGCGGTTCCGACCAACAGCGACGGCACGATCACCGGCGGCACGCTGCCGGATTTCGCGACCCGCTCGCTCCCGACTTCGCTCGACGCGCGCCAGTTCCAGCTCGGCTTCAAATTCATTTTCTAGCCGGTTTTGACAAGGGCGAACCCGAAATCGGGGTTCGCCCGGCTTTCAACAAGAGGGTAATAAAAAATGTCGGAAGAAATCACGGCCAGCGAACCGTCCGAAAAGCAGCTCATCCGCGGCGTCGGTCTGATGGGCGCGACGACGCTCAATATGATCGATATGATCGGCGTCGGCCCGTTCATCACGATGCCGCTGATCATCGCCGCGATGGGCGGCCCGCAGGCGATGATCGGCTGGATCTGCGGCGCGCTGCTCGTCGTCTGCGACGGTCTGGTGTGGGCCGAGCTCGGCGCGTCGATGCCGCACTCGGGCGGGCCTTACAATTATCTCAAGGAGATCTACGGCGCCGGCCGGCTCGGCCGCCTGATGTCGTTTCTGTTTATCTGGCAGCTGACCTTCAGCGCGCCGCTCTCGATCGCCTCGGGCAGCATCGGGTTCGCTTCCTACGCGACCTACGTTTTTCCGAATCTCGACCATACCTTTTACGCTCAGGAATTTAAATGGGCGATCCCGGTCCTCGGCGAGTTTACGCTGAACGTCGCCGCGACGCTCGGGACGGCGGTCGCGATCGCGATCGTCGCGCTCTGCGTGTTTCTGCTGTACCGCAAGATCACGATCGTCGAGCGGTTCGCGAAAGTCCTCTGGGTCGTCGTGATGCTGACGATTCTGTGGGTGATCTTCGCCGGCCTGACGAATTTCAACCCGGCGCTCGCCTTCAGTTTTCCCGAAAACGCCTTCGTTCTCGATCAAAGATTTTTCCTCGGCCTCGGCTCGGCGCTGCTCGTCGCGGTTTACGATTACTGGGGCTATTACAACGTCAATTTCTTCGCCGGCGAGGTCAGGGAGCCCGAAAAGACGATCCCGCGCGCGATTATGCTGTCGATCTTCGCGGTCGCCGTGATCTACATCGTGATGAACATCTCGATTCTCGGCGTGATCCCGTGGCAGGAATTTATGGAGACGGCGAAATCCGACGCGCGCAAATACGTCGTTTCGGTGTTTATGGAACGGCTCTACGGCGGGACGGCCGGCGTCGTCGCGACGCTCCTCATTATGTTCACGGCCTTCGCGTCGGTTTTCTCGCTGCTCCTCGGCTATTCGCGCGTCCCGTTCGCGGCCGCGCAGGACGGCAATTATTTCAAGATCTTCGAAAAGGTCCATCCGCGGCATCGGTTCCCGTACGTCTCGCTGCTGATTATGGGCGGGATCGCCGCGCTGTTCTGCTTTTTCAAGCTCGCCGACGTCGTCGCGGCGCTCGTCGTGATCCGGATCACGATCCAGTTTCTGGCCCAGATCGTCGGGCTGCTGATCCTCCGGAAGACGCGGCCGGAGATGCCGCGGCCCTTCAAAATGTGGCTCTATCCGGTGCCGGCGCTGATCGCGGTCGCCGGATTTTTATATGTGATGTTTATGCGGCCGAATTTCGAAAAGGAGATCCGTTACGCGATCGTCCTGATCGTCGTCGGCCTGCTCATCTATTTCGTTCGTGCTTACCGGCGTGAAGAGTTTCCGTTCAATCGCGAAACCCCGTCGCCGGAAATGATTAATCCAGATGAAAACCAATAGATTTCGAATTCACTACGCAATTTTCAGTCTGCTGAACCTTTTCGCCCTGCTGCTCGGGATGATGCCGGCGCGGGCGCAGGTCCGGCCCGTTTACGATCTCGGCGCGATCGGTCTGGGGCAGATGCTTAAAAGGCTCCAGACGACGGCGAGCGCGATGCACACCGGCGCGCACCCGGACGACGAGGATTCGGGGCTGCTCGCCTATCTCGCCCGCCGCGAACAGGCGCGGACCGTCTATCTGGCGCTCAACCGCGGCGACGGCGGGCAGAACGTGATCGGCGAAGAGCTTTTCGAGCCGCTCGGCGTGATCCGTACGGAGGAGCTCCGGCAGGCGCGGCGGCTCGACGGCGGGGCGCAGATGTTCACGCGGGTGATGGATTACGGATTTTCGAAAAAGCGCGAGGAAGCCGCGCGGATCTGGGGCGAGCAGCTGACGCTCGGCGATATGGTGCGGGCGATTCGCCTGTTCCGGCCGCTCGTCATCATCTCGCGGTTCGCCGGGACGCCGGCCGACGGGCACGGGCAGCACCAGCTCGCCGGCTACCTGACGCCGATCGCCTTCAAGGCGGCCGCCGACCCGAAGATGTTTCCGGAACAGCTGGCCGAAGGGCTGCAGCCGTGGCAGGCGAAAAAGCTCTATGTTTCGCAGAGCTTCCAGGCGAACCCGAACAACGTGCCGACGCTCTCGATCGACACCGGCGAGTACGATTCGCTGATCGGCCGCTCGTATTTCGAGATCGCGATGGAAGGCCGCAGCCAGCATAAATCGCAGGAAATGGGAATGCTCGAGCTGCGCGGAAAACAAATGTCGGGAATGCGGCTGGTCGAGAGTCTCGGGACCAAAGTCGAAAAGGAGACCGGCGTCTTCGACGGGCTCGACACCTCGATCAAGGGC
This sequence comes from Acidobacteriota bacterium, assembly GCA_018269075.1. Classification (GTDB taxonomy): domain Bacteria; phylum Acidobacteriota; class Blastocatellia; order Pyrinomonadales; family Pyrinomonadaceae; genus JAFDVJ01. The sequence continues at coordinate 24,299 of JAFDVJ010000002.1, read as the reverse complement.
ATCGCCGCTCTCACGAACAATGCCGAGGAGCCATTTTCCAAAAAGCTCGCCGAATTGCAGGAAACGGCCGAAACCGCGCTCAAGTCCTACGATCCGCTCGCGCCGCAAAAGCTCGTCCCGATTCTCGCGAAGGGCTATAAACAGGCTTACGACGCCGAATGGTCGACGCGCAACCCGGATTCGAAGATTCTCCTTCAGCAAAAAGAGGCCGAATTCGCCAAAGCAATGCAGCTGGCGGCCGGCGTCGTGCTCGACGCCTTGAGCGATACGGACACGCTCGTCCCGGGCGACGCGACGAACGTCGCGGTCCGCGTGTTCGCGCCGGAAAACGCCGATCTGAAGGTCACCGGCGTGACGCTCAGGACCCCGAAAGGCTGGACGTCGGAGGGCGCGGCCGAACAGACGCAGCCAGAAAACGGCTTTCGCCCGCGCCGCGAAAACGCTTTCAGCGCCTCGTTTTTCAAACTGACCTCGCCGCGCGACGCGCGCCCGACCGAGCCTTACTGGCTCGAAAACCCGCGAAGTCCGAATTTCACGTTCGACTGGTCGGCCCCCGATGCGGCGAAGAATCTGCCGTTTCAGCCGCCGCTCGTGACGGCCGAGATCAGGATGACGATCGGCGGGCAGGAAATCACGGCCGAAAGGGAAGTCGAGTATCGTTATTCGGACGACATTCGCGGCGAGATCCGCCGCGAGCTGAACCTCGTCCCGGCCCTCTCGGTGAGCCTCGATCAGAAAATCCTGATCGTCCCGATGGCGACCAAGCCGCAGAAAAAACGGATCGTGATGAGTCTCACGAACAATTCGCCGCGGCCGATTTCGGGAACGGTCAGCCTCAATTCGAATTCGGCGACCGAGATCAAATACACTTCGAGCGCGCCGACGTTCGCGCTCAGGACAAGGGGCGAAAAAACGGCGATCGCCTTCGACGTCGAGATCCCGGCGAAGACCAAACCCGAGGAATACGAGATCTACGGGCAGGCGATGGTCGGCGAAGGTCTGTTCACCAACGAGATGCAGACGATCGCCTACCCGCATATCCAGACGCACCGGATCTACACCCGCGCGGAGACGAAGGTCAGGGTGCTCGACCTGCAGGTCGCGCCGGTCAAAGTCGGCTACATTATGGGCAGCGGCGACCGCGTGCCGCAGGCCATCCGGCGGCTCGGGCTCGACGTCACGATGCTCGACGAAAAAGAGCTTTCGACCGGCGATCTGTCGCGGTTCGACACGATCGTCGTCGGCATCCGCGCCTCGCAGGTGCGGCCCGATTTCGTCGCCAACAACGAGCGGCTCAACGACTACGTCAAAAACGGCGGCACGCTGATCGTCCAGTACCAGCAGAGCGAATACATCCGTCTGAACCTGCCGCCGCTGCCGGCGAAGATGGACACCAACATCCGCACCGTCGAGGAAAACGCGCCGGTCAAAATTCTGCAGCCCGGAAATCCCGTTTTCACTTTCCCGAACAGGATCACCGACGCCGATTTTAACGGCTGGGTGCAGGAGCGCGATCTCTACACGTTCACCTCGTTCGACCCGAAATACGTGCCGCTGCTCGAAACGCACGACGAGGGCGAGCCCGAAAGCACGGGCGGAATGCTCTACGCCGAGATCGGCAAGGGACGATACATCTACACCGCTTTTTCGTGGTTTCGCCAGCTGCCGGTCGGCAACCCGGGCGCGTACCGGATCTTCGCGAATTTGCTGAGCCTGCCGAAAGCGCCCAAAACCCAATCTTCGAGCGGCGTTCCCGAATGCGACGATTATCTGAACGGATACGAGGCCTGTCTGAGTATAATCGGCGGAAAATCGCCGAAAATACAGTCGGGCCTGATGACGGCTTTCGAAAGCCAGCGGCAGTCTATCAGACAGGCGGCGGCGAACCCGAAATCGAAAACGGGGCTCGCCTCGACCTGCCGGCAGGCGCTCGATACGGCGAAACAGGCGACGGCCTTTTACTCGTGTCCGTGGTAAATGCGCGGAGCTTCGACAGCACTTTTCGGCACGATCATAGCTCAGAAGCGCTTTTTATGATTTTAGAGACAAAACGCCGCGAAATTGGCCGGTAAATGAAAAGCCCGGCCGGCGAGCGGTTGTTTTTCGGTCCACGAAACACACTAAAAACACTAAAAAGACACGAAAGAAATTTAGTGTTTTTGGTGTTTTTGGTGGATAAAAACCGGCTGTTCGGCGGGCTGCCGGTTCCGATTCAATCGAAAACGCGATTCACGAACGAGTCGCCAACGCAGTCGATTACCGTGTCAAACAACTCTGGATCTTCGAACGAATAAACCCTATGGAAGAAAAATTTCCCGCGCGGAATTATAAGGAAAACGTCTTGTCCGACTGTTTCGCGGACGCGAAAGAGTATTTTCTCGACGCCTATCTCGAAGTCGATTACGCCCACGCGCTGATGCTCGGCGAGCAGGGAATCATTACCGAAACGGAATTGAAATCGCTGCTCCGGGCGCTCCGGGCGATCGACCGGGAAGCGGCGCGGCGGGCCGATTACGACGGCAGTTTCGAGGATCTCTTTTACTACCTGCAGCGTGAGATCGCCCGGCACTGCGAGCCGGACACGGCCGGCCGGCTTCACACGGCCCGCAGCCGCAACGACATCGACGTCACGATCTACCGGCTCTATCTGCGCAAATCGCTGCTCCGGCTGCTGCGCTCGGCGATGGATCTGCGGCGCGTCCTGCTCGATCTCGCGGCCGCGCATCACGAAACGCTGATCCCGGCCTACACGCACACGCAGCCCGCCCAGCCGACGACGCTCGCCCATTTTCTGCTGGCGATGGCCGAAAACCTCGGCCGCGACGTCCGGCGGCTCCGCAGCGCCTTCGAGAATATGAATTACTGTCCGCTCGGCGCGGGCGCGATCACGACGACCGGCTTTCCGATCGACCGCCGGAGAACGGCCGAGCTGCTCGGGTTTACCGCGCCGACGGTCAATTCCTACGGCTCGATCGCCTCGGTCGACTACTTTACCGAATGCCTCGGCGCGGTCGCCGCGCTGCTCGTCAACGTCGGCAAGTTCGCGCAGGAATTTCTGCTGATGGCGATGGCCGAATTCAACGTCATCCGGCTGCCGGACGGCTTCGTGCAGGGCTCGTCGATTATGCCGCAGAAACGCAATCCGGTCGCGCTCGAGCATATCCGCGCGCTCGCGAGCAAGGCGCTCGGGCAAACGCTCGGCGTCGTGACGAGCGTCCACAACACCCCTTTCGGCGACATCAACGACGTCGAGGACGATCTCCAGCCGCTCATCTACGGCGCACTCCGCGACGCGAACCGCGCCGTTTCGCTGTTTGCCGCCGCACTCGGGGCGGCGACCTTCAATCTCGACACGCTCGGCCGGCGGGCGGGCGAGAACTTCATCACCGTGACGGAGCTCGCCGACACGCTCGTCCGCCGCGAGAGCCTGTCGTTTCGCGCCGCCCACGAAATCGTCGCCGCTTCGGTCCGCCGCGCGCTCGACGCCGGGGGCGCGATCACTTTCGAGATTTTTCAGGGAGTTTTCGAGGAACAGCTCGGCCGCGCGCCGGAGCTGACCGAGATGGAGCTGACCGAAGCGCTGACGCCCGAACATTTTGTCCGGATCCGGACGATTTACGGCGGGCCGGCGCCGTCGGAAACCCGCCGCGCGCTCGCCGTCGAACGCGAAGCGGAAACCCGCGACGAACTCTGGCTCGGCGAAAAAAGCGGGAATCTCGAGGCCGCCGCCCGCCGGCTCGAACGGCTCGTCGACGAAAAACTGGCCTGATTGCGGGCCGGTCCGTGAAAGGCGACCCGCAATCAGGTCGCCGCGAATGCGGCTTACTCGATCACCGCGAGGACGTCGCCGGCGTTGACGTTGGCGCCTTCGGGGAAGCGGATTTCCTTGACGATGCCGTCCTTCGGCGATTTCATCTCGTTCTGCATCTTCATCGCCTCGACGACGACCACGCCGTCGCCGTGCTTGACTTCCGCGCCGACCTCGGCGACGATCCGGACGAGCTTGCCCGGCATCGCCGTCTTGATCTCGAAAATGCCTTCGGGATCGATTTCGGCCGAATGCGCGCCGCGCCGCCGTTTCGGATCGACGACCTTGATTTCCAGCTGGTGGTTGCCGAGATTGACGATCCCGTTCGGCGCGACGTAGATCTGGTAATTCAGATGGTTGTGCTTGAAAAAATAAACGTCCGGCTCGATTTCCGAAGCCTCGAGCTCGTATTCGCGCTCGCCGACGCGGGCGGTGACCTGATCGCCCTCGCGTTTGATTTCGATATCGTATTTTTCGCCGTTCAGTTCAGCGTTCAGTTTCATAAAATTTAAGACTTCTCAATAATCTTTGATCCCCGTCGGCGGCGATTCGTTCGAAACAGCCGTCCGGCGCTTTGTCAACTACCCGGCGCTCGTCATTTTCCGTCCGGTATTCTTACCGGCGCGTCGATTTCTCGTATTCCTTTTGGAGCAGTTTCATAAACTCCTCGCGGCGGTCGTAAAGCCGTTTCGGCGCCCGCGGTTCGTGCCGCGCGAGCGCGTAGGCCGCGAGCAGCGGCAGCGCGACCGTCGAATCGATGTAGGCGACGACCGCGTCGGGCAGCTTGTCGGGATCGACCTTTCCCCAGCTTACCGCCTCAGACGGCGTGGCACCGGAGTTGTGCACCACGATGCCGTTGGCGACAAAGTTATGAGTTTTCTCGACTTCCATATCGTAAACCGGTACGGTTTTCCCGGTCGGTTCGATTGAAATTACCTTGTGATTGTCGATGTAGCGATCACGGATTTCATCACGCGAAATGCCATACATTTTCAGGCGACGATCAAATGTCCGCCAGTCGATCCCGAGAATCTCACACGTTTTGCCAACTTTTCCCCCAGCTTGGATCAGCGCCTCGCGGACTTTTTCCTCCGTGATTTCGTGTTTGAAGCGCGGGTTGCTTTCAAGACTGACCTTCCGGCTGCGTTCTTCAAAAGTCGTTTTCTGTAGATAGTTTTGACGGTAAAATTCCAGTTTTCCCCGTATCCGATCCTTTTCGTGCTCGGGTAAATCCGCAAACCATTCGACGGCTTTTCGACGACGATAATCTTTCGTTTCGGCGGATTGCCGGAAAATTTCCTGACGTTTCTGCTCCCGGTAAGCCTCGAATTCCTCCGCGGTCAGATTGTCCCAAAAATGGCGGGACAAGGCCTGAGCCTTTTCGCTGGTCATCCGTTGGCGATTAAGCTCCCGAAAGCGTTCCTTATCGGCTTCCGATTTTTTTTGCCAATCGATTTTGCGGTGATTGGAAAGATGCGTTCGGTAATGTTCGGCGACCAGATTTTCGAAATTATTGTTCAAATGATTGTGATCGGCGTGATGGGCCACTTCGTCCCTTTCGAGTTTTCGACCGAGCGCGAATTCCAGTAAATATCGATGCTCGGAAATCGTTTTGCCCGAACCGAGACCGATTTGCCGGTAGCCGTCGGTCGAATATGAAGTGTTGAAGGCTTTGAGGCTTTCGCCTTTTTTCAGCGCTTTCAGGGGTTTGTAAGAACCGTTGTGAAGCATCATCAAATGTTCCGGAGTCGCAAAGATTTCGTCTTCCACCCATTTATCTTTCCGTTGGCCGCTCCACCAGCCGAAACGAAGCCGGTATACCTCTTTTTCTCCGGTTTTCCAGACTTTGTTAACTTTGGCGAGCGTTATTTTGTTTATTTCGTGATCGAACGAGTAAACGAAAAAGTCTTTTTTACCGACCAGTTGTTCGATCGGCACGCCTTTCGGGTAAACGCTCAAATCGCGCGGCGTATCGATGAACGTGCCTTCGGCCAGACAAAGTCCGCCCGTATCCGGACGGGCGTCTGTAAACTGCATAAAATAATCGTGGCCCTTCTCGTCGATGCCGAGCACTTCCTGGATCTGCGGCTCGGTCTGGAGCGCGAAGTTTTTCGGGCTGCCGCCGCCGAGAATGAAGACCGCGGATTTGCCCTCGGCGGTGCCGGAGATCGCGCCTCTTTTGGCGGCGAGAACGATCGCCGCGGTTTCGTTGACGTCGGCGTTCGGGTTGAGCACGAGCCTTCCGCCCTGCAGCTCCATCGCGGCGATGTTCATCCCGATCGACGAATCGCCCGGCGACGAAGTGTAGACCGGCACGCCGTATTCGTAGGCGACGGCGAGCAGCGATTTGTTTTCGAGGCCGAGTTTTTTGCCGCGTTCGAGGATGTATTTGCCGCACAGATAATGGAATTCGGCCGAGGACATCGACCGCTGGAATTCCTCGTTTTCGATCAGACGGCGAAAAAATTCGTCGGTGTCGAGCAGGACCGAGTAATCGAAAAAGATGTCGAAAATGCGGACGACCTCTTCATCGCGCAGGACGCGGTCGTCGATCTTCGCGTCGCCCTGCCGCAATTCGAGACCGATCCCGAAATGCGTGTCGTGATAGAGGTTCGCGCCGGTCGAGATGATCCAGTCGATGAAACCGGCCTTGATCAGCGGGATCAGCGCCGAGATGCCGAGCCCGGCCGGCGTCAGCGCGCCGGTCAGCGTGACGCCGATCGTCACGTCCGGTTCGAGCATCTTGCGCGTAAAGAGCTGGCACGCTTCGCGAAGCCGGGCCGCGTTGTAGGCCATAAACGAATCGTCGACGAGATCCGCGAGCGCCGTGTTTCGATCGATCGGCCGCGGATCGATCCGCTTGCCGCTCAGGAATTTGCTTTTCTTTTTTGCCATAGATGAAATGTGAAATTTCGGCCGAAAATCGTGTGGCCCGTTTTACTTGCTATTTCTATCTTAAACTAAAAGCGATATTTGATAAAATCTCGCCGGGAGGGAAGCGATTCGTCGTGATGCCGGTTTTGAGCGATTGGCGATTCGTCGCCGGTATCTTCGCCGAGGTTAAAATCGATCCGGGCCGGCCGGCTTTTGTGTGATTTTTCGCAGACAGGTTTCGCACAGGCAGTTCCGGTAGCTGCTTTTCAGATCGGTCAGCGTCTGCGGGGTGAGAACGATGTCGAAACACCAGCATTTTCCCTCGGCGGCCTGACACCGGAACCGGGCGCCGCAGGCCTCGCAGGTTTTGAGGTCCGAATTTTCCTCATCGCGGTCGTTCATCGTGCGTGGTTTTATTTTATACGAAAATTGCGGCGCGCGGAAATGAAAAAAAACCGGCGTCGTTCGGGGTAAGAACGACGCCGGTTTTCCCTGGAGGCTTTTGAGAAGAAGAAAATCAAAGAAGAAAATAGAAATGAAAAAAATTACCACTCGCAGGCATAAGCCGAAGTCGACTGTTTAGCGGCATCCATCGCCTGTTTGCAGGCGTTCGGCAAACCGGCTTTGGTCGTCGGGTTGGCAGCGAGATCTTTGAAACCCTTGCGTTGTTGTTCGAAAGCGGACTTCAGTCCCGGCTGGGCCTGCGGCGCTTTTTCGGTGATTTTCGTCAGGCAGGCTTCGTATTTCTTGATATATTCGTCGCACTCGGGAACGCCCACGCTGTCGGCCGCGTCGGTTTTCGGCGCATCAGCTTTCGGCGCATCGGTCTTCGGCGCATCGGTCTTCGGCGCGTCGGTCTTCGGCGCGTCGGTTTTCGGCGTCGCGGTGTTGGTCGTCGTGCCGCCGCCGCAGTTGGCCAGGAAGAAAACGCCGCAGAGCAGAGCGGCAACCGTCAGAAGTCTTAAACTAAAGTTATTCATTATATTCCTCACAAATTTTGTTAATTTGAACAAAAGACATCGAAAATTGCTGTATCTTTTTATTTCGATTGGGTTGATGATAGAGGAAAAAAATCGTAATTTCCCCACCCAAACAGGTAGGTAAATTTTGGGATTTGAAAAAAAAAACAGGGGTGTTCGGCACGATCTTTGCTCAAACACTTTTTCCCTGATTTTCGATCCGGCACGCTGCCAAACCAGCCGGAAAACAAAAAAAACGGCCGGCGAACGGTTGCGTTGGATCCGCCTAAAAAACGAAACGCGCTAAATTTCTTTCGTCCATTTTAGTGTTTTTGGCGAATCGATAAACAAGACTTCGCCCGTCTGCCCAATCGGGCTCAATCGAAAGCGCGGTTTTTGAAAGGGTCGGGAATCTGATCAATTGTCGGGCCGGACGACTCTGAACAGCATCACAGATTTTCGCCGGGTCGGGCGTCGGTTTGTTCGCGCGGATCGGATTTTTGAAGACGCAGCAGGTGGATCCGTTTTTCGTCGGCTTTCAGAATTTCGATGTCGAGCCCGCGCAGATTCAGCTTTTCCGCCGGTTTCGGGACGTAGCCGAGCTCGCTCGTGACGAAGCCGGCGATCGTCGTGAAATCGTCGTCCTCGATCTCGAGATCGAACAATCGTTCGATCTTGCCGATCTCGGTCGAACCGAGGACGTCGAAAAACGAGCCGCCGCCGCCCTCGACGATCTCGATCACCTCTTCCTGCCCGGTGTCCTCGTCCTCGATCTCGCCGACGATCTGTTCGAGAATGTCCTCGACCGTGACGAGCCCGGCGACGCCGCCGTATTCGTCGATGACGATCGCGATCTGGATGTGGCCGGTCTGCATATTTTTGAGGAGCTCGGCCGCGGATTTCGTTTCGGGAATATAGAAGGCCGGCCGCAGCATATTTTCGATCGGGTCTTCCTCACGGCCCTCGGACCACGCGTTCAACAGGTCGCGGACGTAGAGAATGCCCTCGATGTTGTCGATCGTGTCGCGGTAGACCGGAATCCGCGAGTATTTTTCGTTGATGATCAGGTCGCGCGTCTGGCGGACGGTCGCTTCGATCGGCAGGGCGCAGATTTCGGTGCGCGGCGTCATAATCTCGCCGGCCTTTGTCTCCGAGAATTCGACCATCGTTTCGATCAGCTCGCGCTCGCTTTCCTCGATGATGCCCTCGGCCTCGCCGACCTCCATCAGCGCCTGAAAATCGTCGTGGTCGTCGTCGTCGTTTTCGATCGAGTCGGGCGTGACGGTCGTTTCGAGCTTCTGGAGCTCCTTGGCCCGGAGCTTCGAGACGAACGGCTCGGCGACCACCGAGGCGAAGAAATAGAGCGGCCGGACGAGCGGCAGCAGAAACATCAGCTTGCCCTCGGGGTTCTGCCAGATGATCAGCCGCGGGATGATCTGCCGGAAGGCGACCGTGAAGGCGAGCGCGACGAGCAGGGAAAGCACGATCAGACGGCCGTGGTTCTGGGTGAAATTCAGCACGATCAGCGTCACGAGCACCGTGAAGACGATCAGCAGGATCTGGTTGGTCGACGAGATCGCGAACCGGAAGCGCGGCCGGTTTTCGATGATCTCGCGCAGAAAATCGGCCGCCTTGGTGTTTTGTTTTTCCTCGGATTCGGCCGACAGCCGCCGCAGACTGACGTCGGACAGCTGCGAAAACGCCATATCGATGATCGCCATAAAAACGAGAACGATCAGGATCAGCACGGCGATGGTCAGCTCGATTTCCATAAAAGGCAGATTTTTATGGTAAATTGTCGGCGGCGAAAAGTAAAAAGTAAAGTCGTAAGACCTTTGAAAATCACCTTTTTGCACGGAAAAAGCCGCGTCAGCCGCCGATCACGACCGTCGTTTCGCCTTTGGCGATCGAATTCGGCGGCCCGAGCGCTTCGAGAATCGTGTCGCCGAGCCGGCAGGCCGGCAGATTATTGATCATCACCGTCGCCGAGCCGTTGATGACGACGCCCGGCCCGTGCGGCGGAACCGGCGACGGCGTCGCGCACAGATGGATGTCCGCGCCGGCCGAAGCGGCGCTGATCGCGCTCGACATCGACGACAGGACGACCGTTTTCGTCGCCTGTTCGGCGGCGTAGGCGGCCGGCGCGCCGGGCGTTCCGGCGGCGGCGGCCGTCGCCGCGACCGCCGCCTGCACGGCCGCGTCGGCCGTCGTTTTGGCGGCCTGCAAAGCGGCGACCGCGGCGAGCGGAATCCCGCGCCACGCCGGCAGAAAACCGATAATGACATTCGGGCTCCCCGGCCCCGGCGATAAAACGGGCGGCAAAGGATGAACGACGTTGTCCGTCACACGGGCGGCTGGTCCGGTCGGCATAGTTTTTCTCCGAAAAACAAATTAAAAATTAAAAATTAAAAATTAAAAATAAAGGATTTCTCAATCTGCTTGATTAAAAACGCCTCATCAATTTACATTCCCAAATCAAACAAATCCGCCCACCGGCAAACCAATCCGAAATCCGAAATCCGAAATCCGAAATCCGAAATCCGAAATCCAAAATCACCTTGCCGGCGCTTTGGCGAACGTCGAATCGTATTCCCACGGGACGCCGATGCCGTCGAGCAGGCTTTTCAGCTCTTCCGGGTTTTCGACGACCTTGTAATTGCCGTCGGCGTCGACGACCAGATATTTTTCGTCGTCGCCGTGCTGGCGGCCGAGCTTGTAGTCTTCCCCGGCCTTCATCTGCCCGCCGGCCTTGCCGCCCGCGTTGAGATCGTCCGCGCCGACGAGCACCGGTTTGCCGTCGGGGCCCTTGACGACGCGGCCGTTCTCGTCGAGTTTGACGCGAAAATCGCTTTCCGCGCCGTGCTGGAACGGGTTCTGCTGCGGCGGCACGCGGCCGACGACGTCCTCGTTCATCTCGGCGATCGCCTCGACGCCGTCGTCGGGGTTCGACATCTCGTTCAGATAAACCGTTTCCATCTCGCCGGTTTCCGGGTTTTCCATCCGGACGCGGCGGTGGACGCTCTGGACGTCGTAATCGCCGTAGAACCGATTGCCGTCCTTGTCGAGCAGGACGCCGGTCTTCTCGTCGAACTTGTAATCGTGCTTGAGCAGATACTCCATATTCTCGCGCTCCCAGTCCTTCATCGGCTCTTTCGGGCGGACGACGAGGCCCTTGATCGCGTCCGGGTAATCTTCGCCCTTGGCGGTTTTGAGCTTGACTTCGAGCGGCTTCGGCCGGTGTTTTTCCAATCCCTGAAACTTGAGCGCGTCGGTGTTGCTCGCGCGGACGACGACCATCCGGTCTTTTTTCTGGCAGTGGAGCGCGAGTTTTTCGATATGCTCGGGCTTCATCCCGGCCTTTTCGGCGATCCGCCGCAATTCGGCGCCGGTCGCGCGCAGGAAGCCTTCCTTGAGCTGTTTCGCGCCGTTGCGCGCGCGCGTGACGCCGCGCATCACGAAATCGGTGACGTCGTCGAGCGTGTTTTTGAGATGGGTGGCGATCCATTCGATCACCTTACGCGTCATCTCGGGCGTCATTTTGTAGACCTTGTCGAGGTTGTCGAGAATGCGGTCGAGCATTTTTTCGGCCTTGCCGATGGCGAGATGCCGCAGGTCGAGCAGCCTGGCCTTGAGCGCCTCGATCATCTTGAGGATCTTCGCCGCCGCCTCCGTTCCGTGACCGTGGAGCTTCGCGAGAACCTCGCGCAGAAAACGGATGACGTTGCCCTCGCCGACCGAGTTCAACATTCGGATCAGTTTGCCGAGCGGCAGTTTTTTTCCGCCTTTTTTGACCGAATTGTAGAGCGATTTGACGATGCCCTTGAGAATCGAGCCGATTTCCGGCACGCAGCCGACGACCGTCACGACGAGCGAGAACCACGGCCCGAACTCGTTATACTGGCCGCGGAACGTCAGCCGGTGAAGATTGGCGACGATGTCGCGGACGTCGCCGACCTGATCGACGACCGGGATCAGCGTGACGACCGTCCCGAAGGCGATCTGCCCGAAGCTCTGATCGTCGGCGAAATCGCCCATCAGCGAGACGCCGACCCATTTCGCGACCGAGACGACGGTGCCGTCTTCCTCGACGATTTCCTGACTTTCCGGCGTCAGATTGTGCGGTTTCGGCTTGTAGCCGGGATAGATCTCGAACGGTTTCGGATCGGACGTGAACAGGAATTTGACGTTCGTCACGCCGTCGGGCAGTCCCTCGACGCGGGCGAAGCCCATATTGTCGAGACAGCCGGTCGCGAGGCTCCGGTTCGAGCCGGCGTCGAAAACCTCGTAGGCCGCGCCGCTGACGGCGCGGCAGCTGTCGTATTTGTAGACGAGCTCGATCCAGTTTTTGTTCGGGCACGACTGCACCGGCTTGACCGGCTGCTGCTGCTCGGCGCGGCTCGCGGCATTGACTTTCTGCTTGATGATTTTGGCTTTTCCGCTCATAATTCGGCTCCGATCCTCCAGCCGGTTTCGTCATAGGCGGCCTCGACTGCCGTCCAGTCGTCGTCGCTCATTTCCGCGACGAAATTCTCGAACCGCTCGTCGTCGACCGTTTCGTTTTCCCGGAAAAAGCGCGCGGCTTTCAGGTGTTCGTCGAAATTCGGCGCGGCCAGAAACATCAGGACGACGAACGCGAGCAGCGTCGATTTCCAGTGGATGCCGTGTTCGCGCGCGCGTTCGAGCCCGCCGCGGATCATCTCGCGCAATTTTTCGACCGGCAGCGCGGTCACCGAAAAACGGTTTCGAGCGAGCCGCGCTTCGGCGTCCGGGTGGTTTTCGAGCAGGTATTCGGTGACGCGGCGGACAAAGGCCTCGTCGGCGTCGGGTTGAAAGGCTCGCAGTTGTTCGGCGTTGATCTTAAACATAATTTCCTCAAACGACGGTGATCTTCAGTTTTCCGTTCTCCATCTCGTACTGCAGAAAGTCCGTTTCGCCGCTTTCGGCGACGAAACTCCGGATGCCGCTGAACAGGGAATCGAGCCCCTCGCGGTCGCAGGTCGGCAGAAATCTGGTCAGCACGCGCGGGTCGTAAAAGCGAAAGAGCAGCGGATTGCCCGATTCGTCGTAAACGGTCAGAAACTTCCGGAAATGCCGGCGCGCATCGGTCAGCGAATACCGGCTGCGCGCGAAAATTCCCCGATGAGCGCCCGGTTTTTCGCCGAGCAGGCGGCGCGTGAACGCGTCGGCCGGATGGAGCTCGACCAGATACGGCGCGACCTCGGCGACGTCCGCCGCAAGCTCGCCGCGATAGAGACAGACCGCCCGCGCGCCGGTCTCGTAAAGACTTTGCGGCAGCGATTCGAACGCCGCGCCGTCGAGCAGCGCAAAGGTGCGGGCGGTTTCGTCGAACAGATGATTTTCGAGCTTCGTCGTCATATTTCCTTATTTTTTCCGCGAACAGACCTCGCAGAACGGCGTTCCTTCCTTGTGCGCCTTTTTCAAAACCATCGCCGCCTGACTGTAGGCGAGCGGCTTGACCGGCGGCAGCGGCTTCGGCGGCGCGACTCTTCCGCCGGCCTCGGCCCGGTCGGCTTCTTTGGCTTCCTTCGGCGCGTCGGGGTTCGCGCCGGCGCCCGCGCCGGCCGCGCCGCCCGAGTTGATCATCACCATCGTGCCCTTGATGAAGATGCCGCCGGCGTTGATGTTGATGAAGTTGCCGCCGACCTTGAGCGTCAGGTTCGCGCCGGTTTCGATGACGAGGTTCGCGCCGGATTTCAGGTGTATCTCATTGCCCGCATCGACCGCGAATTTCGCGCCGACCCTGATGTCCTCGTCCGCGCCGACCTTGAGCGAGACCGAGCCGCCGACCGCTTCGCTGCGGTCGCCGCCGATCTTCAGATGCTGGTCTTTGGCGATCTTTTCGAGCCGGTCGCCGCCGGCGATCAGGTGCCGGTCGCGGCCGACGTATTCGAACGAATCGTTTTTGACGCGGACGTCGAGATTTCGCTCGCCGTGGATGAAGATCTGCTCCGAGCCTTTTTTGTCGTCGAAGCGGAGCTCGTTGAAGCCGCCGCCGCCCTTGGTCGAATCGGTCTTGACGCCGGATTTCGTCTTCTCGTCGGGCAGCGCGTAGGGCGGCATCGTTTCCGGGTTGTAAACGCAGCCGGTGATGATCGGCTGGTCGGGGTCGCCTTCGAGAAACTGGACTATCACCTCCATCCCGATCCGCGGAATGAACATCGCGCCCCAGCGTTTGCCGGCCCACAGCTGGCCGACGCGGATCCAGCACGAGCTCGATTCGTCGTAACGGCCCTCGCGGTCCCAGTGAAACTGGACTTTGACGCGGCCGAACTTGTCGGTAAAGATCTCTTCGCCGGCCGGCCCGACGACGGTCGCCGTCTGCGAGCCGCGGACGTGCGGCTTCGGCGTCCGTCGCGGCGGTCGAAACGGAGCCTGACCCGCGCCGTACGCGATGCAGTCGAGTTGATTGGCGTAGGCCTGCTCCGGGACTTCTCCGGTGATGTAGGCCGGCGACTGCACGGCTTCGTGCAGCATTCCGGTGATCACGTAATTCGTGTTGTTGGCGGCGACCGGATGGCGTCTGAGCTCGAACCGGTAACCGGCCGTCAGGTTCGCGCAGTCGGTCGCGGCGGTCGCCGTCCGGTTTTGCGAGTCGATCTCCTGCATCCGGACTTTGGCCGTATGCTCGCGGTCTTCGAAGATCTTCTGGAGCTTGTCGCTCTGCTCGCCGCCGCCGGCCGCGATGCCGTCCAATTTGCGGGCGTAGCCGGCCGGGAACTCGTAGACTTCGAGCTCCCGGTTGCCGTTCAGAAACAGCGACGGCTGCTCGGCGTTGAGCTTGTTGGCCGGAAGCTGAAAATTGTAGTCCCAGAGCCGGACGCGGCCCGTCCGCCATTTATTGCGCCAGCGCCATTGGCGGACGCCGGTCGCGACGCCTTCCGCGCCGACGAACTTGCCGTCGTGATATTCGAGGGCCGGTTTTTCCGGCGCGACGCGGTGCGACTGCGGGGTGTCGGCGAGGATCATCCGGTGGGTTTTGTCCGTGTGCTCGAAATAGTAGTAAATGCCTTCCTCTTCCATCAGCCGCGAGATGAAGTCGAAATCCGTCTCCTGATACTGGACGCAGTAATTGCGCGGCTCGTAGGCGTGCTGGAATTCGAACGTGCATTCGAAGCCGCCGAGGATCCGCCGCAGGATGTCGGGCACCGACAGATTTTGAAAAATCCGGCTCTGGCGCGTCTGCGTGAGCATCCAGACGTGCGGGACGACCCGCGCGTGATAGACCGAAAAACGCATATCGCGGACGCCCTGCTCGAATTCGTTGACGATGCCGCAGAAATAACGCCGGACGCCGTCGCGCTGTTCGAGACAGACGGTCACCGGCTTGCCGAGAATCTTTTCGGGATCGACGAAGGTCGGCTCGCGGCCGGCCTCGCCCTCGTCGCGCCATAATTCGAGCTCGCCCTCGAAAAGCCGCGAGAGGCCTTCGCTGAAAGTGATCTTCTGGAGCAGCAGAAAATCCTCGCCGAGCGGGGTCGCGATCTTCAGTTGTCGGTCGTTCTGCGTCGTGTTCATAAAAAATCCGGGTCGGGAAAATCCGGTCGTCGAATTTCCCCCAAACATAAACGCGTAAACTTTTCGGAAAAAAGGTCGGCCTGACCGGGAAAAAATAATGAGATCCGATTTACCCGCCGGGGCGCAGCAATGCGATGAAGGATTGAATTGGTAATTGGCCGTTCCTGAAAAACCGGGGTCGTGCCCCCGAAAGCTCCGATTTTCCGGGGGAAAAAGTCGATTTCGAAGACTCCGCCATCACGATTTAGGAATATTTAGGAATTTTTAGCCTCGGTTTTAAGGACTTTTAGCAGGATTTCGGGGGAAACTCGCAAAAAACTAATTGTCGCCTTTAAATTCCGGATTTTACCGGAAACCGGCGACTGGAGGAAGGAAAAATCGAATGAACCGAAGAAGACAGATCACGATCGAGACGCACAGCGTCACGGTCATCCGCCTGAAAAGCGGGTCCGTTTCCGCTTATTGCGAAAGCTGCCGCGAAGAGGTGACCGCGTTCTCGCCGGCACAGACCGCCGCGATCCTGCGGGTCGATCCGGCGGAAGTCGACCGGCGGATCGAGACGAACCAGATTCATCTGACACGCCGCGAACGCGGCGCGACGCTCGTCTGCGGTTCACTGCTCAAAGGGTTGGAGAACGAGTAAAGGAGAAAGTAAATGACACGAAAATCGGTTTTTATTTTATGGTCGGCAATTTTTTTAACGGCTTTCATATTTTTATCCGGCGATCCGCGGACGCACGCGCAAACGGTCGCGCCCGGGGACCTGCGCGGCGCGGCGGCGATCGACTATCTGAAACGGACGGACGGTTACGATTCACTGGCCAAAGCGGTCGAAAATGCAAACGCCGCGAATCAGCCAGCCTTCGACTCGCTTTTCGTCCAGCGACAGATATTAACCGCCGGCGACGGCGCGGCAGGTGATCTGTTCGGTTCTCAGGTCGCGATTTCCGGCGACACGGCGGTCGTCGGGGCGGACAGAAACCAAATCGGCGCAAACCAGAATCAGGGCGCGGCCTATGTCTTCGTGCGCTCCGGGGCGGCGTGGACGCAGCAGGCGAAATTGACGGCGAACGACGGCCAGGGCGGAGATAACTTCGGTTTCTCGGTGGCGATCTCCGGCGAAACGATCGCGATCGGCGCGCCGTTTGACGATGTCGGCCAAAATCCGGACCAGGGCGCGATCTATATCTTCGTCCGCAGCGGCGCGAGCTGGCTATCGCAGGACAAGCTGACCGCGCCGGACGGGGCGGCGTTTGATCGGTTCGGCTACAGCGTCGCGATTTCGGGCGACACGGTTCTGACCGGCGCGTCGGCCGCCGATATCGGCGCGGATACGGACCGGGGCGCGGCCTATGTCTTCGTCCGTTCGGGCAATGCGTGGACCGAGCAGCAGAAGCTGACGGCCGCCGACGGCGCGACCGGGGATTTTTTCGGTCTCCGCGTCTGTCTCTCAAGCGGGACGGCGCTCGTCGGTGTCCAGCAGGACGACATCGGCGCGAACGTCGATCAGGGCTCGGTCTATGTTTTCACCCGGAGCGGCACCGTCTGGTCGCAGCAGACCAAACTGACGGCATCGGACGGTGCGGCCGGCGACCGGTTCGGCCTCAGCCTCGACTTGTCTTTGACGGTCGGCGGGACCTACGCCGTCATCGGCGCGTGGAACGACGACGTCGCCGGGAACGTCGATCAGGGCTCGGCCTACGTTTTCGTCCGCTCGCAGCTCGGCACGTGGTCGCAGCAGGCGAAACTGACCGCCGCGGACGGCGCGGACAACGATTTCTTCGGACGCAGCGTGACGATCAATTCGACGACCGCCAACACGATCGTCGTCGGGGCTGACCACGCGGCGATCGGCGGCTTTCAGCAGCAGGGCGCGGCCTATGTCTTCAAACGCGACGGCGCCAATTGGACGCAGACGCAGAAATTGACGGGCGGCAGCGCGACCGCGAACGATCAGTTCGGCGGCAGCGTCGCGATTGCCGGCGAGACCTTGATCGCCGGCGCGAGTGACGATACGATCGGCGCGAACAATCAGCAGGGCGCGGCCTACATTTTCAACCTCGGCGGCGCGAACCCTTACGATTTCGACGGCGACGGCAAAGCGGATGTTTCCGTTTTTCGACCCGCTTCCGGTCAATGGTGGATCAACCGGAGCTTCGACGGCTCGACGATCGCCCCGACCTTCGGCACTTCCACCGACCGGATCGCGCCCGGCGACTTCACCGGCGACGGCAAATCTGACGTCGCGCTGTTTCGTCCGTCGAACGGCAGCTGGTACATTCTCCGGTCGGAGGACGGTTCGTTTTTCAGCTTCCCGTTCGGCGCGAACGGCGACGTGCCCGCGCCCGCCGATTACGACGGCGACGGCAAGACCGATCCGGCCGTCTTTCGCCCGGCGAACGCGACGTGGTATATCAGCCAGTCTTCGGGCGGCACCGGCATCGTCCAGTTCGGTGCGGCGACCGATCTTCCGGTGACGGCCGATTACGACGGCGACGGTAAATCCGACGTGGCGATCTTTCGCCCGTCCGACGGCTCGTGGTGGTATCTCCGGTCGAGCGACGGCCAGTTTCGCGTCTACCGCTTCGGCACGTCGACCGACAAATGCGTGCCCGGCGACTACACGGGCGACGGGAAAGCCGACATCGCCGTTTTTCGCCCGGCTTCCGGCACGTGGTTCGTCCAGCGCAGTGATGACAACTCGTTCTTCTCGTTCCCCTTCGGCGCGACGGGCGACATTCCCGCGCCGGCCGACTACGACGGCGACGGCAAATTCGACAGCGCGGTTTTCCGGCCGTCGACCAACACGTGGTATCTGAACCGGACGATTGCCGGCGTCGCGATCCAGCAATTCGGCGCGAGCGGCGACCGGCCCGTCCCGAACGCCTTCGTCCCGTAAAAGGGAGGGGCGGCGCTTCCGGCAAAGCGCTCCGACGTTTGAGTCGGCTTTACTATTTTGAAGAACAAAGGCGATGGTTTAAACCGTCCCGGACAGCTTTTGGGCGGCGTTCCGGTCGATCAGCCAGAGGAGCTCGCCGGCGGTCGGGCGGACGTTTTGGGACGGAAGCCGGGCGGGTTCTGGTGCGCCTTCGAGGACTTCGCGGAGGACGGCGGCCTTTTCTTCGCCGGCGACCAGAAAAATCACGTGGGCGGCGTTGTTGAGCACCGGAAAGGTCGTCGTCAGCCGGACGGTCCGGAGTTTTTCGACCGGATTGGCGACGGCCGTCAGACTGGTTTCGCCGAGGGCTTCGGTGAACGGAAAAAGGGAAGCCGTGTGACCGTCGGCGCCCATCCCGAGCAGGATCAGATCGAAACGGGGAAAAGGGTTTTCGGCCGTCAACCTGAAAAACGCGGCGAGCCGTTCGCGATAGTCGGCGGCGGCCGCATCCGGGTCGCCGAGCTCGGTCCGCCAGCGAAAAATATCGGTCCCGGCGATTTCGAGCGGCCGGAACAGATTTTCGGCGGCCATCCGAAAATTGCTTTCGGGATGATCCGCCGGGACAAAGCGCTCGTCGCCGAAAAAGAAACGGACGCGCGGCCAGTTGAGCCGGTCCTTAAACTCGGCGGTCGTCAGCAGCCGGTAGAGCGCTTTCGGCGTCGAACCGCCGGCGAGCGCGACGGCGAAGCGGCCGCTCGTTTCGACGGCGCGGCGGCCGATCTCGACGAACCGCCCGGCGGCGAACCGGTTGAGCTCCTCGACGGTCTGAAAAATCTCGATCACGTTCCGATATTACAATTTTCGAAGCGGTCATTGCACCTGACGGAGTGAACCGAGCGGTCCGGGAGCTGAAAAAAACGCATTTTTTTCAGCTCCCGGTTCATTTTCCGACGGCCCGAAAAAAAAATATTTTTCCGTGGGCTCTTTTCGCAAATTTCCGCGCCCTATTGATTGAGAGGCGATTTAGCCGATTGATTTTTGGACAGGGAGCAAAGAAAATGGACGAGAAATTAGCGATCGAAACTTTTATCAAACTGCGGAACCAGTGGCTGCTGATGGTGCGGGCCAACCGTTTGGCCGAGGCCGGAAAGATTTTTCGCGAGATGGTCGAGCTCGGCAACAAATACCCGCAGCTCGCCAATCTGGTCAACACGAGCCGGCTCGGTCCGGCGATGATCGAAGCCGGCTTCACGGCGGGCGAAGCGAGCACGGCGGTCGGCGTGATCGGAGCGGGCGGCGTCGCCGCCGAAACCGGCGCGGTCGGCACCGGCCTCGCGGCGGGCGGGACGGCGCTCGCGACCGGCACGGCGCCGGCCGCCGGGATGACGATCGGCGGCGTGATGGCGACCGTCGGCTGGGTGATCGCGGTTGCCGTCATTCTCGGCTGCGTGGCCTATGTCGTCTATCTGATGCTCAAGCGAAAAGAGCACAACGATTTCGTCAATATGGCCCGCAATTCGCTCGGCCGTTCGAATTTCGGCATCAAACCGATCCTCGGGAGAGCCCATTGATTGCGGATTGCGGATTGCGGATTGCGGATTGGTCGAGAGGGAGAGGGCTTTGATTTCGGGATTTGTGAGTGCCCGGGCAGTTTAACGGTCAAAGTCAACGTATTTTGGGGGCGTGAGACGATCCGAAATCCGAAATCAAAAATTTTTTTATGAACAATCATCAGATCATCGATCGACAAAATCAGAATCTGCCGGTGGCGGCGTTTGATTATCCGGCCGACTGGCAGGCCGCCGACCGGGTCGTCTGGGATATGCGGCAGACGGCGCAGCCGGTGACGATCTCGGCGGCGGCGTTCAATCCGCACGGGCCGGAATGCTTCGAGTTTCTGCCGGCCGAGGCCTTTTACTGGCTCGAACCGAATCCCGGTTTCGAGCCGATCGGTCAGAACAAGTTCGGGATGATCAATATGCCGCCGATGAGCGCGGCCGACGCGATGATCCGCCTGGTGATCCACAAATATCGCGGCGGGCGGGCCGGCTTCCGGATCGTCGGCGCGGCCCCGATCCCCGACGGCGCGCGGTTTTTCAACGCGCCGGAGATTTTGCAGACGCCGCACGAAGCGGTCGTCGTCCGGGTCGAGTACGAGGAAAACGGCCGCCGGCTGACCGAGGAATTCTGCGGGCTGAAGGTCGAACAGCGCGCGGGCGGCGGGATGTGCGTGCAGGTCAACTGGGGTTTTTCGCGTTTGGTCTGTTACCGAACGGCAAGCGATGACTTCGAATCGAACCGCGGTTTGTTTTTACGGATTATGGGTTCGCTGCGGACGAATCCGAACTGGACGAATCTCTACCGGCAGACCGTGCAGCAGCTCAACAGCCGGTTTCAATGGGGCGCGCAGGAACGTTTCGCCGAGCTCCGGCGGCAGGAGCAGTTTCAGCACCAGCTGACCGATTATTACCAGCACCGGCGCGATCAGCAGAACGCGAACATCGCCGCCGGGATCGAGCATCAGAACCGCGTCAACGAGGCCCGCTGGGACCGCGGCGGCGCGGGAAGCGAAGGCTACGATCCGCTGCTCGGCCGGACGGCTTATCACGACCCGAACAGCGCCTACGGAAACAATTATTACGATTACGGCCACCACCAGTACGTCTGGACCGACGGCCAGGGCGGATTTTACGGGACCGACGATCCGAACGAGGATCCGAACCTCGGCTCCGACCGAAACTGGACGCCGGCGCGAAAGGCCTGAAAATAAAGCAGGTCAAAGAACCGGCGATCAATCAAAAATATCGGCGAAACACGGCGCTCAATCGACCGTGTTTTTCCATTTCCGGCCGTCGGCGGCGAGCAGCGCGTCGGATTCTTCCGGCCCCCAGCTGCCGGCCGGGTAGTTCGGAAAACTGCGCGCCGGGATCGCCTGCCAGACGTCGAGGACCGGCGAGACGATCTGCCAGCTGGATTCGACCATATCGGCGCGCTGAAAGAGCGTCGCGTCGCCCGTCATACAGTCGTATAAAAGCCGCTCGTAGCCGGTCGAAACCTGTTCGCCGAAATGGTCGAGATAGTTGAAATCCATATCGACCGCGCCCATATTGACGAGCGGGCCGGGAATCTTCGCGCCGAAATGGAGCGTGATGCCCTCGTCGGGCTGGATATGGATCGTGATCCGGTTGGTCGTCAGCTTTTCGATCGACGTGTCGCGAAAAAGCATAAACGGGGCTTTTTTGAACTGGACGACGATTTCCGAATGTCTGGCCGCCATCCGTTTGCCGGTGCGGACGTAGAACGGCACGCCGGCCCAGCGCCAGTTGTCGATCGACAGCTTGAGGGCGGCGAACGTTTCGGTGTTCGACTGCGGCGGGACGTTCGGCTCGTTCCGGTAGGCGATTTTCTTAGCGTCCTCGATGACGCCGTCGCCGTACTGGCCGCGAACGGCTTTATGGAGAACGTCTTCGGGCGAAAACGGCTGGATCGCGCAGAGGATCTTGGCCTGCTCGTCGCGCACGGCGTTCGCCTCGAACGAGATCGGCGGCTCCATCGCGGTCAGCGTGACGAGCTGGAAGATGTGGTTGGGGATCATATCGCGCAAAGCGCCGGCCGTGTCGTAATAACCGCCGCGCTGCTCGACGCCGAGCTTTTCGGCGACCGTGATCTGGACGTGGTCGATGTAGTTGCGGTTCCAGATCGGCTCGAAGATCGAGTTGCCGAACCGGAAAACCAAAATGTTCTGGACGGTTTCCTTGCCGAGATAATGATCGATCCGGTAGATCTGCGATTCGTTCAGCAAACTTTTGAGCTCGGCGTTGAGCGCGCGCGCCGATTCGAGATCGCGGCCGAACGGCTTTTCGTAGATGAACCGCCGCCAGCCTTCGGTCTCGGCGGTCAAACCCAGCTCGGCGACCTTTTCGGTGACGAGGCCGAACAAAGCGGGCGGCGTCGCCAGATAAAAGAAATAGTTTTCCGGAATGTCGAATTTTTTATCGAGCTCCTTGAGCAGTTTTTTGAGCTCGGAAAACGTTTTTTTCGCCGCGAAGTCGCCGCCCGTGTAATGCGTCCGCTCCGCAAACCAGTCGATCAGCGATTCGTCGACGTCCTTGCCGACGAACTCGGCCAGATTGCCGCGCATCTGGCTCCGAAAATCCTCGCTCGTCATCTCCTGCCGCCCGACGCCGACGATCGCAAAGCTGTCGGGCAGAAATTGGTCTTTCGCCAGATTGTAGAGCGCCGGAAAGAGCTTGCGCTTGGTCAAATCGCCGGTCGCGCCGAAAATGATCATCGTGCAGGCGTCCGCCTGATGGTTTTTGCCGTTCATAGATTTGATTTTAGACTAACACAAAACGATTGCGGATTTCGGATTTCGGATTTCGGATTTTTTCCCGGTGCGGGGAATTTGATATTTTGGGACGTTTGCTGCAAGAATGAGCGGGGGAAACGGTTCATTGGTTGGGGGATAACCTTTTGGGAGTGTTTGAGATGCGCGAAATGATGAAAAAATCGACGGTGTTCGTGGTTCTGGGGCTTTGGCTGGCCGGCGTTTCGGCGGTCGCCGGGCAGACGGAAAAGAAAATCGAGCAGATCCGGAAAATTTACGACGAGGTCAATCGAAAAGTGGCCGAATGCACGGACGAGGGCGAATATTCGACGACCTATCTGATCGAGACGGTCGTCAACAAAAACAACGGCCAGTTTCCGGCGGTCGGCATTTACCGGCCGGTGGTCAGATTTTACTACACCTACGGCGACCGCGAAAAAAATCCGTATCCGGACCGGCTGCTCAAGATCGAGATCGAAATCAGCCGATCCGACCGCCACGAAAATTACGAATATCTGTTCGACGAAAATCAGCGGCTGATCTTTTTCTTCAGCAAAAAATACGAGGACGAGACGCTGGTCGAACGGCGGATTTATCTGGCGGCGGAAAAGGCTTTCAAGATCATCGAAAACGAAAAAAGCGTCGCGCCGACGGGCCGTTCGGCGGCCGTCGTCCGGCAGGTTCTGGCGGACGAACGCAAACTGATGACGATCTTTCGGAATTCGCTCGATTACTGATCGATGGCGAGTCGCTGCCGCAGCTCCAGCTCGCGGCGGTTCATCTCGCCGTTGTCGGTTTCGTGATCGTAGCCGCACAAATGCAGAATGCCGTGGAGGATCAGCTGCCGGATTTCGGTTTCGAGGCCGAGACCGTTTTCGGCCGCCTGCCGGCGCGCCTGTTCCGTCGAGATGACGATGTCGCCGAGAAAATCGCCGGCCGGTTCGAATTCGTCCGGCTCGAAGGGGAAGGACAAAACGTCGGTCGTCGCGTTTTTGCCGCGAAAATCGCGGTTGAGCACGCGCATTCGGGCGTCGGAAACGAAGGCGACGACGAACGCCCGGCCGCCGGTTTCCTCGATCAGCGCGGCCGCCTGTTCGGCGAACTCGCGAAAAATTTGCGCGTCGATTTTGATTTTGCGCTGGTTATTGACTATTTCGACCATCGATCGATTTTTCCCCGGCCGCAATCCGCGCCAGCGCGAAGGCCTTGAACTCGCCGATCCGCGAATGGCCGTCGAACGCCCGTTTCGGGACTTTCACGCCGGAATTGTTGAAAAAATTCAGATAAAAAAAATCATCGGTCTCGCTTATTTTTTTGACCCGGGGCCAGGAAATCGTCGATCTCGACCGTCCGTCGTCGAGAAAAACGCCCTCGTCGTCGAGCGCGATTTCCAGCCGGAAGGGTTGCGGGCCGTAAATCTGGCGGTACATCTTTTCGTAAAACGACCGCGACGACGGTCTGAAGAAATAGAGGCAGACCAGAAAAATAATCACGAATTGAACGAGGCCGAAGCCGATCTGCGGGGCGAAAAACAGGACCGGAATGCTCGCCAGCGCGGCGACGATCGCGTAAAGAATCAGGAAATTGAACTTTTGGTTTCGGGCGGATTCCCGCGCGCCCGAGCCGACCCAGTAGGCCTCGGCGTAGTCGCGGTAATCGGTCTCGAAATCAATTTTCATCCTTTTTGCCGTCTTTTTCGGCGCTTTCCTCGTAGGCTTCGACGATCAGCTGGACGAGCCGGTGGCGGACGACGTCTTTTTTGCTGAAGTAGACGAACTCGATCTCGGGAATGTTTTTGAGGACCCGTTCGGCTTCCTTGAGGCCGCTCGTCTGCCCGCGCGGCAGGTCGATCTGCGTGATGTCGCCGGTGACGACGACCTTCGAGCCGAACCCGATCCGCGTCAGGAACATCTTCAT
>JAFDVJ010000029.1:24065-28493 GCA_018269075.1 Acidobacteriota bacterium | reverse complement strand
TCTTCGTGTAGTCGGCGAAGAACGTGTTCAGGCGCTTGTAGTCGACCCGCAGCGTGATCGCGGCGCGGCCTTCGGTGCGCCGGTCGGACGGGTCGTCGGCGTGGTGGGTAGGGCTGTCGCCCATCGGTCACGAGGCTAGCTCGCCCGGCCGACAAAAGGTGCCTTATTGCGCCGCCGGGGCGCAGCTCCACCGGGAAATGGCCCCATCGCGCCGCGCTGCCGCCCGGGATTTCATCGGGGACGCGGGTGGCGGCCCGATTTTCACGAACGGACCGACCCGGGGACGCTAAGCTTGGGGAACGGAAGATGCAGCCCGGGACCGTCCTGCGGGACAAGTACCAGCTCGTGGCCACCATCGGCCGCGGCGGCATGGGAGAAGTCTGGCTCGCCAAACACCGCCGCCTCGCCGGCAAGCAGGTGGCCATCAAGGTGCTGCACGTCGACAAAGACCTGCCCGCCGAGGCGCTGGCGCGCGGCGTGATCTGCGCCTCTGCCGGCAACCACGCGCAGGGCGTCGCGCTCGCGGCGCGGCTTCACAATATCAAAGCGACGATCGTCCTGCCGGTCTTCGCGCCGCTGACGAAAGTCACCGCGACCAAGGCGCAGGGCGCGAACGTCATCCTTCACGGTCAGACCTTCGACGAGGCCGTCGCCTACTCGCGCAAATTATGCGAGGAAAAGGGCTATGTCTACGTCCACGCCTTCGACGATTATCACATCATCGCCGGGCAGGGCACGATCGGCTGGGAGATCGCCGATCATCTCCCCGAAACGACGCTCGTCGTCGTCCCGATCGGCGGCGGCGGCATCATTTCGGGGATCGCGATCGCGGTCAAGAATCTGATTCCGAACGTCCGCGTCGTCGGCGTGCAGGCGGAAAACTGCTCGTCGATCGAGCCGTCCTTAAAAGAGGGAAAGCCGCTCGAACCGGCGCAGTATCAGCCGACGATCGCCGACGGCATCGCCGTCAAGCGGCCGGGCGAGAAAACGCTGCCGATCATCGAAAAATACGTCGACGAGATCGTCACCGTGACCGAGGACGAGATCGCGCGCGGCATCTTTCACTGCGTCCAGAACAATCACCTCGTCGTCGAGGGCGCCGGCGCGTCGGGCGTCGCCGCGCTGCTCGCCAAAAAGATCAGGGTCGAACCCGCCGACACGGTCTGCACGGTGCTGTGCGGCGGCAACATCGACGCGAATCTGCTGACGCGCGTCCTCGATCAGGTGCTCGTCAAACAGGGCCGCTACATTATGTTGAAACTGCTCGTGCCGGACCGCCCCGGAATGCTCGCGGGCGTTCTCCAGCACGTCGCGGAAACGCGCGCCAACGTGATCGAAGTCTTCCACCTGCGCGCGATGTGGCTCGCCCCGCTCGGCCACGTCGGGATCGAGATGCTGCTCGAAGTCCGCGACGAAGAGCACAGCGCCGAAGTCATCAAGCATCTGACCGATGTCGGCTATCAGGTCCAGCGCGAAGGCGTCGGCTTCTGGACTTAAAAAGAGTTTTGAGTTCCGCCTTCAGGCGGCTTTTCGGTTCGCCGGTTGAATAGTTAAAGGCGAGGCGAAGGAACAAGATCAGCGCGATGATTGATTCAGCCGGGGAAAAAAATAGGCCGCGGATGACGCGGATGACGCGGATTTTCACAGATTTTTTTTGGGTTTTGTTTTTCAGGAAAAAGAAATCCGCGTAGATTCGCCGAATCCGCGCATTCCAGCGTCCTATTAAACTGTTCAATTCATTCGACTTCGTGCTGATATCGTGCGATACAATTTGTTGGTAACCATAACCTAAGCCCATTGGCCCGAAGGCGGAACTCAAGACGATAAACCCGTGGAGGGAATATGAAATTCTCGCATCTCGCGCTTATCATCCTGATCATAACGGCGGGATTTTCCTGTCTGCAAAAAAGCGAAAACCGAACCCCGCCACCCGTCGAGATCGACAAATCGGAGCTGCCGGTCGTCAAAATGCCGACCCCGGCCGAAAAAGCGCCGCCGAAGATCGCCGAAATTTACCCGCAGGAAAAATTTTCGAATGAAGGCCGGAAAACCCCGGTCACCCGTCTCGAAATCGGCGATTACCGGATCGAAAGAAAAAAGGTCGTCAAAACCGACGACATCGGCTCGCCGCCGGCCGAAATTTTCGACGCGGTTTTGACGAAGAACGGGCAGCCGGTTCACATTTTCGAGGGAGTTTACGTACCGCTGGGCAATCAGATGAGCTTCGGCTTTTATCCGTTCCTCGGCGGAAAGGGAAAACAACTGCTTGTCTTCGACCAATCGCTCCATTACGAGCGCGACTGGATCGTCCGGCTGACGCCGAAATTCGAGATCCTCTACGACACCGACGATTTCGGGATGGCCGGCCGGTTCGCGCTCGCCGATCTCGACAGGGACGGGATTTACGAGTTGATGGCGCCGAAGCTCGCGTCGATGAGTTTTTCGTTTTCGCGGGCCGAGGAACGGACGCTCAACGTCGTCTTCAAATACGACCCCGAGCGGCATAAATACCTGCCGGCGACCGAGAAGTTTCCCGAAATCGTCCTGCAGGGTTTCGAAGCGTCGACCTTCGACGAGCAGCTCGCCAAATTCGAGAGCAGCGGCCGAAAAACGCTCGCCGAATTCCTGCAGATCTTTCTCAAGCTCGTCTACGCCGGCCGCGAAGCCGAGGCGTGGAAATTCCACGACCAGTATTTTTCGCGCGATAACCTCGACGTCTGGGAAATCGACAGGGACAAAAACGACCCGGAAACGAAATTACGAAAGGCGCTCGAAGAAGACGAAATCTACCGGTTCATTATTGCCGAAAAACAAAAACAAATACCGGCCGGCGAGGCGGCCATTCAGCCGAAGAAACCCGCCGAAAACGAAAAATCACGATAAGACCCGTCACCACCCCGACGGCAAACCGTCCCTGACCGGACAATGGGATAAAATTCCGGGCTCAAAAGCGCTTTAAATAATTTTTGAGACAAACGGCCGCGAAATTTGCCGGGAACTGAAAAGGCCGGCCGGCGAGCGGTTGATTTTGATCCACGAAAAACACGAAAAACACTAAAAAAACACGAAAGAAATTTAGTGTTTTTGATGTTTTTCGTGGATCAACAAAACGTTCGCCGGGGTGACGGTTCCGATTCCATCGAAAACGCGATTCACGAACGAACCGCGAACCCGGTCATTCACCGGGCCGCACAAAGCCGGCATTTTTGTCAGGGTTTCCCCGAAATCGCCCCGAAAACGCGCCCGTGCCCGAAAATAACCAAAAAAATATAAATTATTTTTTTAAAAAGTATTGACAAAATAACGAAAATCAATAGACTGTATCTGTCGCAAACATTTACTGTTTTCAGACGGTTGAAAATGCCGGAAAAGTTATGGAGAGCTGCATTGTTTTTAGTTAAATTTATGGAGTTTTCTTTGCGTATCCCTAATCTCGGGAATTTCCACGAGCGGCATATTTTTTTCGACGTTTTGAAAATCCCCTGAGGCGCTTTCCCAAAACTCCGCAAACCAAAATAATCGAAAAAATATCAGCGGGCCCGAACGGGCCGCCGGGGCGAAGCTCTGCCTTCGCGTCCGAGGACCGGAAAAGGGCCGCCGCAAGGAGAAAAAAATTATGAGCGAAAAAACAGAATCTAAATTGATCTACAATATGGAATTGCTGACCGCCCGCGTCGCCGAGCTCGGGGCCGCCTATACGCCGCCGAACCCGATCGCCGAGCTGTCGAATCTGCAGCATCTGCTGGCCGCCGTCAAAGCGAAACGCGAGGCGTGGCAGGCGGCCGAGGCGCAGGAGGAAACGGGCCGCAACACGCGCGAGGATCTGCTCCGCGGGCTGCTGCCGTTTTTCGGCGAAACGATCGTCTACGGCCGTTCGCTGCGGCTCGACAAAAACGATCTCGAAGCGCTGACGAGCGTCAACCGCGTGATCCAGGGCCGGCCCGCGCCGTCGTCCGGGAAAAGGATGCCCGAAACCGGCGAAACCGAACCGCCGGCCCGCAAACGCTCGGTCGCCCGGACGAGCTTTGCCTCGCGCGCCGACAAGGCGTCGGAGTTTCTCGAACTGCTCCGGGCGAACCCGGCGTACCGGCCGACCGACGACAAGTTCAGCCTCGCGACGATCGAGACCAACGTCGGCGCGCTCCACAACTCGAACACGGAAGTCGGTCGTCTCGAAGCCTCGACGCAAAACCTCCGGACCGAGCTCGACGATCTGCTCTATCTCGCCGAGGAATGCCTGATCAACGCCGCCGAATCGGCCCGCTTTTACATCAAATCGCGGTTCACGACCCGGCATCCGATCTGGCAGCAAATCAAAAAGCTGCGGTTCGATAAACCCAACCGTCTGCGAAAAGCCGTCCGGTAAACCGTAAACGCGCGGCCCGAGAGGACGTAAAATAATTAAAAAATCCACCAAAAACACGAAAG
>JAFDVJ010000029.1:0-24047 GCA_018269075.1 Acidobacteriota bacterium | reverse complement strand
CTTTCGTGTTTTTGGTGGATTTTTAAAACAAAGCCCCGGAAAAGTAAAATTCACGAGTGGAAAAGTGTTGATCGACCTCGGAAAAGTGATAACCGACTTCGGAAAAGTGATAACCGGCATCGGAAAAATGATATTCGACTTCGGAAAAGTGTTAACCGGCTTCGGAAAAATGATATTCGACTTCGGAAAAATGTAATTCACCTTCGGAAAAGTGATAATCGCCTTCGGAAAAGTGATAATCGACTTCGGAAAAATGAAATTCGCCTTCGGAAAAACAAAACTCGGCAGCACGAAAAAGCGCCGGCGTGAACCGGCGCTTTTGTTTGATCGAAAACGATCGTGATTTAACGGTAAATCCGGATATACCGGACATAACGGCGGCCGTTACGGTAATAGACCTGGCGGATCACGCGGACGCGGCCCGTGCGGCGCCAGCGGCGGTTCCAGCGGCGGTTCTGCCAGCGCCGCCATTCGCGCCGGCGCTGCGGAGTCGCCGAGTTTCCGGCCTTATACTCGATCGCCGCCGGCGATTTTTCCGCCGAATCGAAAGCGGCTCCCGTCGCGGGCATCAAGACCACGCACGAAGCCGCGAGAACAAACATCAAACTGAATTTTTTCAACATAATATCTCCCTTGTTCGTAAATTTCGGCGCGAATCCCGAAAGATCCGCCGCCGTTTTAAAAGCATACCAGTAAAAAAACGCCCGCGGCAATAGTTTCGGTTTCCGTCCGCCGCGGATTGACAGATTGATTCCGCAGATCCGAGGGGTTGAATGGCCGGGGTTAACGCAGAAGCGCGAAGGCGCAAAGAAAAATTATAAATCTTTGCGCCTTCGCGCCCTGGCGTTAAATTTCTCTTCGATCATCCGGGACCGGCAAAGCCTAATGGTAATTTTTCATAACAAAATTACCGCCGATCTTTATTGTCTTACAATGCGCAGCGGTCGACCGGGCCCGGCCTGCAAATTCTTCGTAATGAACCGGAGGCCGCCTGAAGGCGGAACTCAAAACCCGGAAAAATTTCCCGCCGCTTTAACAAATAAAAAAAATCGGTTATTTTCGACAAATGAAATTCAGAAATTACCCCGTAATTTTGCTCGGCATCATTTTGATCGCGGCGGCGGCGGCCGGCGCGCAGACGACCGCGAAGACGATTTCCGTCAAGGGTCTGCAGAAAACCGTGACCGTCCGGCGCGACGCGCGGTCGATCCCGTATATCGAGGCCGCATCGGACGCCGATCTCTATTTCGCGCAGGGGTTCGTGACGGCGTCGGACCGTTTGTGGCAGATGGATTTTATGCGGCGCGTCGCGCGCGGGCAGCTTTCGGAGCTCTTCGGCGAGCGCGTGCTCGAAGAAGACAAACGCTGGCGCCGGATGGGATTTTCGGGCATCGCCGAACGCAGTATGGCGACGCTCGATCCGGGTTTGCGCAAGGCGCTCGAAGATTACGCGCGCGGCGTCAACGCCTACATCGCGACGCTCGACAAATCGACGCTGCCGGTCGAGTTTCGCGTGCTGCAGTACGAGCCGACGCCGTGGATGGCGACCGACACGCTCTGCATCGGCAAGATTTTGGCCGAAGGGTTGAGCTCGACCTGGCAGCAGGACCTGATCCGCGCGTCGATCGGCTTTCTGCCGGCCGATAAACTGCGCGACATCACGAATAACACGACGCCTTTCGATCTGGTTTTGTACGGGAAAGACAAGGCCGACGCGAAAACGCTGACGGGAGGGGGCAATTCGGTCGCGGCGGTGCCGGAAAGCCTGTTAAAACTCGCCGAACGCGACGCGGAGCTCAGGAAAAGCTCGCTCGAGCGCGCCGGTTTCTACGCGGAAGACCTCGCGGCGAGCAACAACTGGGTGATTTCCGGCAAGCGCACCGCCGACGGCAAACCGCTGCTCGCCAACGACCCGCATCTGCAGCCGGCCGCGCCGAACATCTGGTATTTAACGCATCTGTCGACGCCGCAAAACCGGGTCGCGGGCGTCACTTTTCCCGGCGTGCCCGGAATAGTCCTCGGTCACAACGCGTTTATCGCGTGGGGCGCGACGAATGTCGGCCCCGACGTGCAGGATCTTTACCGCGAAACCTTTAACGACCGCGGCGAATACAAGACTCCGGCCGGCTGGGAAAAGACGATCGTCCGCACCGAACTGATAAAGGTCAGAAAAAATCTGTTGAAGCCGGAAACCGAAACGCAGACCCTGACCGTCGAGGAAACGCGTCACGGTCCGCTCATCACGGACGAGGTCGGCCAGAAATGGGCTCTCAAATGGACGGCGCGCGATCCCGAAAATCAGGAGTTCGAAGCGTTTTTCAAGCTCAACCGCGCCCGCGACTGGACGGAATTCGAGAACGCATTGAAGACCTACGGCGGCGCGTCGCAGAATTTCGTCTACGCCGCCGTCAAAGGCAATATCGGCTGGTACGCGGCCGGCAAAATCCCTTTGCGGCGGACCGGCGACGGGAGCGTTCCCTACGACGGCGCGACGAACGAGGGCGACTGGACCGGCTATATCCCGTTCGGCGAGCTGCCGCATCTCTACAACCCGCCGGAAGGGCTGATCGTCACCGCCAACCAGCGCACGGTCGGGACGGATTACAAATATTACGGGATTATGACGCGCGACGCCGCCAACCCGTGGCGGGCGCGAAGAATCTACGAGCTGTTGAAAGACCGCAAAAACGTCACGATGGACGACGTCCGCGACGTGCAGCGCGACGTTTTCAGCCGCGTTTATAAAGATTTGGCCGACGAGATCGTCAAACGCGGCGCGGCCTCGCCGGAAACGCTCGCGGCGCTCGGCGGCTGGGACGGGCGGATGACGGCCGACTCGAAGGCCGGCCTGATCGTCAACGAGATCCGGATGTGCGTCTCGAAAAAGATCGCCGAAGACTCGAAGATCCCCGAATGGGTCGCGCGCGAGCGGCTGCTTTACTGGGTGGTCAAAGAAAATTCCGCGCGGTGGCTGCCGAAATCGTTCAACAATTACGCGGAGCTGCTCAAATCCTGCGACGAATCGGCGCGGAAATCTTTGTCCGACCCGAAAAGATTCGGCGCGGACGAAACGAAATGGCGGTGGGGCGCGCAGTTCGCCGCGAATTTCCAGCACCCGCTCGCGCTCGCGCCGCTGATCGGCGAACAATTCAAAATGCGGTTCACGAACGTCGACGGCAGCCCGCTGACGCCGAACGTCGGGCCGTATGTCTCGATGCGGCTGATCGCCGATCCCGGCAACTGGGACGCGACCCGCCACGTCATCCCGCTCGGCGAAAGCGGCGATCCCCAAAGCCCGTTCTGGAAAGACCAGTTCGAGCTCTGGCGAACCGGCACGCCGGCAATTTTCCCGTTCACCAAAGCGGCCGTCGAAAAATCGGCGACGGACGTCACTTTGTTAAAGTGAAAAAGGGGAAAAGTGAAAAAGTGAAAAAGTAGTTGTCGGGTTTTAACCGGTAGCTTTACGGCGCGAACGGGGGAATTATCCACGAAAAACACGAAAGAGCACTAAAATAAAACAAAATTCAGGCAACCGAACCATATAAAATCAAACAAAAAAATAAACTCCCCTCCTTATCAAGGAGGGGTGGCGCGCAGCGCCGGGGTGGTTAGCTCGCGGACAGGCAACCACCCCGCCCTTCGGGCACCCCTCCTTGGTAAGGGCATCAACCACCCCGCCCTTCGGGCACCCCTCCTTGGTAAGGGCATCAACCACCCCGCCCTTCGGGCACCCCTCCTTGGTAAGGAGGGGAATTTGGGGGTTTTAAGGGCTATGGCTGATCTTTTTGGTGGGACAGTGAAAATCCAGATCGAAAACCGGCAGATCAACCCGCCGCGCGGTCGCGGTCGCGCAGTTTTTGATTGCGGAAGTCGATAAAATCCTGAAGGATCAGCGCGGCGGCCTCGCTGTCGATGCGTTTGCGCAGGTCTTTTTCGGAAACTCCCTCGCGCCAGAGACGGCCGCGGGCTTCGTAGGACGTGACCCGCTCGTCGTGGAGCCGGACCGGCAGATCGAGCGACAGGGAAAAGTTGCGGGCGAGCCGGCGGGCTTCGAGCGACATCGGACTTTCCGAGCCGTCGGTTTCGAGCGGCAAACCCAAAACCAGTCCGACGGCATCCAATTCCGCGAGTATTTCTTTGATTTGCAGGAGAAGTTTTTTCCACGACCCGCGTTCGATGGTTTTAAGCGGCCGGACGGTAAACTGGAGCTCGTCCGAGACGGCGACGCCGACGCGTTTCGTGCCGGGATCGAGCGCGACCAGCCGACCGCGGGCGGGAACCGAAAAAACATCTAGAAAATCGTCGGGATTAGTCGTTTTTTTCTCTTGCACGAAAAATTCTATTAATGGATAATTGTTAAACGTTTCAAGATTAACGTAAAAACGGACCGTTGGGAAAAATTAAGAGGTAATAAATGTCATTTCGCGGAAAAATAATCATCGTTTCACTATCGGTGGCGATCGCCCTGTATGCGTTTGTCGGCGGATTCATCAACAACTACATCAGGACCTACGCGCAGCAGCCGATCAACGACGCGGGCGCGCAGATGCGCATCTTTCAGGATGTTTTGCAGCATATCCAGAACGATTACGTCGACGAGCCGAATTTCGAAAAGGTGAGGGGCGGCGCGTTGCGCGGGCTGGCCTACGCGCTCGACCCGTATTCGTCCTACCTGACGGCCGATCAGGTCCGCGATTTCCAGGCGAAGAAACAGAACACGCTCGCGGGCATCGGGGCCGAGTTCTCGCAGATATCGTCTTACCTGTATGTGATCAGCGTGATCAAGGATTCGCCGGCGGAAAAGGCCGGTCTGAAAGCGGGCGACGTCATCGAATACATCGAAAACAAAGCGACCCGCGATATTTCGCTGTATGACGCTCGCCAGTTGATCCTCGGCGAAGCCGGTTCGGGCGTCAAGCTCCGCGTTTTGCGGGCGGGCGCCAAACCGCAGACGATCACCGTCTCGCGGGGCAGCTATAAGATCCCGTCGGCCGAATCGAAGATCGAAAACGGCAAGATCGGCGTCATCAAAGTCTACAGTCTCGAAGAAGGCGAGGCCAAGGACATCGCGGTTCAGGTCCAGAATCTTTCGAAACAGGGCGTCCAGAAGATCATTCTCGATCTGCGCGGCGTCGCCGCCGGAAGTCTGAACGAGGGCGTCGCGGTCGCGAACCTCTTTATCAAGGACGGAACTCTGGCCCAGGTCATCGGCCGCGAGAACAAGGTGCTGCAAACCTACGCGGCCGACCCGTCGAAAGCGATCTTCAACGGGCAGGTCGTCGCTTTGATCGACATCGGCACGGCCGGCGCGGCGGAAGTCATCGCCTCGGCGCTGATCGACCGCCAGCGCGGCGATGTCGTCGGCGAACGGAGCTTCGGCGCGGGCACCGACCAGCAGCTCTTCACGATGAAGGGCGGCGACGGTTACCTTTTGACCGTTTCGAAGTGGGCGTCGGCGAGCGGCAAGCCGTTTTACGGCGAAGACCGCGCTAATTCGGGCGTCAAGCCGTCGGTCGAGGTCAAAAAGCCCGACACGCCGGAACCGCTCGATGTCGAAGACCTCGTCGATCAGCAGGACGAACAGAAACAGAACCCGCAGCCGAACGCGAGCCCGAGCCCGAAACCGGAACAGCCGAAACCGACCGTTCAGGAAGACCTTCAGATGAAGAAGGCGCTCGAACTGCTGGCGGACAAGACGAACGCCGCGAAAAGCGGGGAATGACGGGAAATGGGAAATTAAAAATTAAAAATTAAAAATTAAAAAAAGCCTCGATTGCGACGGATTTTTCCGAAATCGAGGCTTTTTTCCTTTTTTGCATTTTGAATTTTTAATTTTGCATTTAAAAACAGTTTGTTGTATTAAAACAAGACTGCTAAAATCAACTGCTAATGACAGGGCAAACTTTCATCGTTCGTCAATTGCAGGAGAAAGATCTTTCCGGCTGGCTGCGGCTTCGAGGGCAATTATGGGATGAATTGAGCGAAGAGGAGCACACCGCGGAAATGCTCGACATCTACGAGCATCCGGACACGCAGCTCGTGCTGGTCGCCGAGCAGGGCGGCGGAAGGCTCGTCGGGTTTCTCGAAGCGAGCATCCGGCCGTTCGTCGAGGACTGTCATACCGACAGCGTCGGTTATCTCGAGGGCTGGTTCGTCGAGCCGGATTTCCGGCGCTTCGGGGTCGGCGGCGATCTGGTCCGGAGCGCCGAACGCTGGGCGCGGAAAAAAGGCTGCACCGAGATGGCCTCGGATTCGGAAATCGGCAACGATCTCAGTCTGAAGGTTCATCTCAAGCTCGGCTACGAAGAAACGTCGCGGCTCGTGCATCTGCGCAAGGACCTTGAATAAATGGAAGATTCGAAATTCAAAATTCAGAAATCCGGGTTGTTTGTGCTGCTCGCAATTGTCATTTTCGGAGCGTCCGCGGCCTTTTCGCAATCGACCAACCAGAATTTCCCGACGCCGGTGACGACCAGCGAGATCGCCGGCACGATCCGCGCGCGCGACCTCGGCGACGCGCGGCTGACCACATATTTTTACGCTTTCAACGGCAATCAGGGCGACGTCTTTATCAACGTCGTCACCAAAAATCTCGACGGCGACATCGACATCTTCACGGCCGACGGGCTGAAACCGCTGACCAAGATCACGGTTTATTCCGACAATCCCGACTCGGAAACGGGCCGCGTCATCTATCTGCGGCAGCCCGAAAAGCTGATCCTCCGGGTCGAAGGGAAAACGCCGACCGACGAGCCGGCGACTTTCCGGATCAAGTTTGCGGGAAGCTTTGCGCCGCTGACCGGCATCGCCGCGACCGCGGAAACAAAGGAGCCGGAAGTTAAGAAAAAAGAAGAGGGCGACGTCCGCGTCAATTCGGTCGGCACGATCATCGAGGTCAAGCCGAAACCGACGCCCGTTCCGAAACCGACGCCGGCGAAAAAGGAAGAAAAGACGGCTTCGACGGAAAAGACCGAACCGAAGTCGACCGAGACGGCGAAAAAAGAAGAGCCGAAAGTGACCGAAACGACCGAAAAAAACGAGGTCGAGACGGCCGAAAACGTCCCGCCGAAAAAGGAAAAGCCGCGGAAGGAAGAAACCGCGGCCGAAAAGGAAAAACCGAAAAAGACGCCGTCCGAAAAACCGGTCAAGCCGAAGCCTTCGAAGGAAACGGCCCGCCGGGAAACGCCTTCGAAGACCGAAACGCCGCCGAAAACGGCGGAGAAAAAGGAAAAGAAAACGTCCGCACCGGAACCGGTCGAGCCGGCGCTGCTCGAAAACATCCGGCTGATCGTCGTCCTCAAGGACGGGACGAAGATCGAAAAGCCGATGAGCGAGATCCTCAAGGTCGGCGTCGACAAGGGAATCCTGACGATCATCGCCAAAGACGGCGAGATCGCGCGCTATTCGATCCTCGACGTCGCGAAGATGACGATCGAGTGAAACCGGCCCCGGGAATTTAGTGATTATTGAACCTTAAGCCGTTTGAAATAAACGGCTTTCGTATTTTCGCGGGAGAACAGGACCGATTTGTCCTCGTATTTGTTGTATTCGTCGATGTCGACGAAATCAAATTTCAGTTCCGGGTCGGAGACGATCTCCCAACCGTCGGCGCCGAGCTGGCTGACGGCTTTCTGAAAGGCGATTTCGCTCGCTTTGAGACCGGCGTCGCGGCGGGCCTGAAAAGATTCGAGCAGCGCGCGGTCCTGCAGATAAAGACCGTAGTCGAATTCGTGTTTGACTTCCTGATAGCGGCAGCCCGTCGCCTGAAGGTAGCAGATTTGCGCCATTCCGTAGATCTTGTTGAGTTTATCGCGGGTCGGCGTAAACGAATAAGCGGTCGTGATCGCGCTGTATTCCCATTGCGAGCGGACGGCCTTCTGCGCCGAACCGGTCGTCCCGGCGGAAAACCAGACAAAACAGGCGGCCAGCCCGACGAGCAGGCCGCCGAACGAATAAATGATCGGTTTCATAAATCTCTCCGTTTCGAAATATTGCGGTGGGAGCTAAAAACCTTCACAAACGGCGGCGGAGAAAGTTGCAAAAACTATCAGGCGTAGCTGTGAAGCCCCGGCAGCAGGTAACTGACGCCGAGATAGGTAAAGATCACGAGCAGAAAGCCGATGATCGCGAAATAGGCTGAGCTCCGGCCCTTCCAGCCGCGCGAGATGCGCGTGTGGAGAAAGGCGGCGTAGGTCAGCCACGCGACGAGCGCGCCGGTTTCCTTCGAATCGAAGCCCCACGGCCGGCCCCACGATTCGTTGGCCCAGATCGCGCCGGTGATGAGCAGCATCGCGAGCCCGGCGAAAGCGAGACAGGCGGTTTTGTACATCAGGGCGTCGAGCGATTCGAGCGCCGGCAGCCGCTCGATCAGCTTGTCGGTCCGGAAAGCGAATAAAATCACGAAGAAAGTTCCCGCGAGCGCCGTCAGCAGACCGGCGAGCTCGACCGGATTGGTGTTGAGGCTGAGAAACATCTTCGAACCGTTGTTCTGAAAATACTGGCGGCCGGCCTGTTCGAACTGCGACGGCGTCAAAGCCGCGAATTCGGTGCCCGAAAGCCCCTGTTTCGAAGCGATTTCCTTGCCGACCGAAACGAACTGCGCGGGATTGGCGGCGAGCTGCGTCTGGAGCTGCGGATAAATGTTGGTCGACGACTTGATGCCGGAAATCAGGAACCCGACCGCGATGATCTGCGTGACGAGCGCGGCTTTGAGCAGAATATGCCCGATTTTTTTGCCGGTTTCGCTGTTTTTGTAAAGATACGCCGCGAAGGCCGCGATCACGCCCAGCAGCAGCACGGTCGAGATGACGAGCGCCCAGCCGACATACGGAATCTCGAACCGGAAAAAGGCGTTGAACGGTTTGCCGCCGGACGGCGACGGCACGAACGTCCCGGCCCGGTAAACGCCCTGCGTGAGGACCGAAAAGCCGCTCACCGAACCGATTACGGCGATCGCGAAGATACTCGAAAAAACGGCCATCGCTTCGACCTTGACGCGGTCCTTGAGCAGATAAATGACGGCGATCGCGAAACAGACGAGCGCGACGCCGTAGCTCAGCGAAGCGACGCCGACGTGGATCGGCCGCCAGTAGGAATCGAGCACCGGCGGCAGATCGACGAGCTCGCCGCCGATAAACCGCGCGAGCGTCAGGATCAGCGCCGCGAGCGGCAGCGTGAAGGCGCTCAGAAACTGAAAGTTTTTGCGGTTGGCGAGCAGCAGCGTGAAAATCCCCGCGCCGAACGCGAAGGCGAGACTGAGATCGTAAAGATTGGCGAACGGCACGTAGCGAAAGACCCACGGCGACGCCATATTGCCGCTTTCGCGAAGCTTTGTCAATTCGGCGTCATAGGCCGCGACCCAGCGCAGGAGCCAGCTCGAAAAATTGAAAAAGACGCCGAGCGTCCCGCCCCACAGGCCGATCCGGCGGGCCATTTCCGACGGCGCGTAAAGATTCGTCAGCTGAAACAGCCCGGCCAGTATGTAACAGGCGAGCGCCAGCATCATCAAAGCCGTGTCGGTGATAAACCGCGGGCCGATCTCGATCCGCAGGCCGAGCATCAAAAACGAGCCGGCGATAACCAGAACGGCCGGTAAAAAATTCCAGAAATTCGACTGAACCGCCCCTTTTTCGCTGACCGGAAAAATATCTTTTTGAATTCTGCTTACTTCTTCCATAATTTTATTGCTGATTTTTCGATTCGGACATCTGATTAGACGTCAGAGACTCGATGATGGTTTTAAATTTATCTTCGAAGGCCTGATTATTCCGGTTGGCGTCGCCGCCGAGGACGACTTCGAACCGGTGATCGGCCGTTTTCTCGATCAATGCCCAAATCCGGCGATGGGCAAAGAAGAAGACGAACATCAACGCGCCGATCAGTCCGAAACCGCCGATGTACCACGCGATGAACGAGGCGCCGAAGGGATCGTATTTGATCGACAGAATATGCGCGACGGGAGATTTTTCAAAACTGGCGAGCCGCCACCGGTAACCCGCTTTCGGCGCGTTGATCGGCGCGTTGTCGGGCAGTTTGTTGGCGAAGGCGAAGACCCGGACGGGATTTCCGGCGGGCGGCGTCACGTCGAGGACGACCGCCGGGTTGTTGTAATCGCCGCTCTGGGTCGAGGGCTGACCGCCTTTCAAAGTAAAATCGGGTAAAAAGGAGTTGTAGGCGACTTTCGTCCCGTCGGGGAGTTCGGTCGTCTCGTTGCGTTTTAAATTGACGGTGACGGGCTGGGCGTCCGGCTTTTCGGGTTTCAACTCGAGCGTCATCGAGCTCGCGCTGCCCATCGTCAAAGTGCTCGCCTGAAAAAAGCGGTAGCCGCGATAGGAAAACGGACGGTTGAGACTGACGTCGGCGACCGTCTGGCCGTACTGCGGATCGTCGATCTGAATTTTCGTGTGCCAGTCCATCGTGTTCGTCGTCTCGAGCGAACCGTTCGGGTCGATCAGCTTCTGACCGATCTCGGTACAGGTGATCGTAAACGGAAGCTTGGCGGTGTAGCGCTCCTGTTTGTCGAGATTGATTTGCACCATCTGGATCGAGTCGGTTTTCTGCTGAACGTCGAAATCGCGCTGGATCTGCGGGTTCGTATCGGGCGACAAGCGGACGTCGGCGTCGAAACCGGTCTGGTGAGCGACGAAATGACCGAGAAAAAGCGTGAGCAGAAAAACGTGGACGAGATACGCGCCGAGACGGTTGGTCCTGCCGCTTTCGCCGAAAACGATCAGTTGTTTTTTGGTTTCGGTGACGCCGAAATTCTTTTTGCCGTCGGCATCGACGCCGTAAACTTTGGTTTCGGCATCGGAAACGCGGGTCTTGAGCCCTTTTTCGCGAAAAGCGGCTTCGAGCCGGCCGGCGATCTCGCGTTCGTTATCGCCGTCGAGCGTCAGAACCGCGTTCTGCTGCTGATTGAGCAGCCAGCCGCGGGTCGCGCTCAGTTTCGGTTTGACGATATATTTCCAGGCGGTCGGGAAGCGGTCGATCGAAGCGAGAATGATATTGAGCGAGAGCAGCAGCAGCAGGCCGTTGTAATACCAGCTGTTATAAATATCGAACAGCCCGAGATAGCCGTAGATCAGCTTTTCGGCCGGCGTGCGGGTCGCGTAGGCGGCGTCGAAGCCCTGCACGTTCTGCTGGATGATCAGCATTCCGAGCATCGACAGGAACACGAGCAGGCATAAAAGCACGATGCCGAACCTGACCGAGCTTAAAAAATCAAGAAAACGGTTCAGTATCGGCTTGTTTCGGGGTTTTGAAATTCCCTTGGGTTTAATCGAATCTTCTACTGCAGACATCTTTAATAAAAATCATAGCGTAGCGGTAAATATTTGTCATCCCGCCGAAAATAAGTTCAAAATCGACCGAAAAAAATACCTCTTCCGTAAAGTTAAGTTTGGAAAATTGATTTTTACACGGTATTCTTGATAAAACATCCTTTCTGGTTTTTTAGTTTTATAATTAAGTTTTAATGGATATCATAACGGCAGAAATTGAGGAAAATAAGGCGTCCGGCCTGCGCGAAAAGCTGGCCGCGTATTTCGAGCTGACCAAGCCGCGGATCGCGTTTATGCTCGTGCTGACGTCGGCGGCGGGCTTTTATCTCGGCAGTTTTCAGGGATTCGACTTCGTCCGGTTCGTCAACGCGATGGTCGGGATCGGTCTGCTCGCCTTCGGCGTTGCGACGCTCAACCAGTATATCGAAAGATTTACCGACCCGCTGATGGAAAGAACGATGGCGCGGCCGCTCCCGAGCGGCCGGGTCACGCCGCGTGAGGCGCTCGTTTTCGGGATTCTTTTGTGCGCGGCGTCCGAGCTTTATCTGCTGCTGCTCGTCAACTGGCTGACGGCGGCGCTCGGTTTGGTCGTCATCGTCGGCTATGTCTTTCTCTAT
The DNA here is from genome assembly GCA_018269075.1 of Acidobacteriota bacterium. Lineage (GTDB taxonomy): Bacteria > Acidobacteriota > Blastocatellia > Pyrinomonadales > Pyrinomonadaceae > JAFDVJ01. The sequence continues at coordinate 12,151 of JAFDVJ010000029.1, read as the reverse complement.
ACGCCGCTCAAGACGAAGACGTCGGCCTCGACCGCGATCGGCGCGCTGCCCGGCGCGATGCCGCCGCTGATGGGCTGGACAGCGGCCGCCGACTCGATCACGCTGACCGCGTGGGCCTTATTCGCGCTTTTGTTCCTTTGGCAGTTTCCGCATTTTCTGGCGATCGCCTCGATGTACAAGGACCAGTATGCGAAGGCCGGGATCAAGATGCTGCCGGCGATCGAAAAGGACGGGAAGATCACCGCGCGGCAGATCGTACTGTTCACGATTCTGATGTTTTCGGTCAGCCTCGCGCCGTTTTTTATCGGCCTGTCGGGAATTTACTACCTGATCGGGGCGATCGCGCTCGGTCTCTGGTTTCTCTGGACGAGCATCGAGGCGGCGCGCTATAAAACGGTCGAAAAGTCGAGAAAACTGCTGCTCGTCTCGGTTCTCTACCTGCCGGTGATTTTCGCCCTGATGGTTTTCAATCATTGAAAAATATGGAACTCGGCACTCTAAAACCGAATTTGCCCGCGCCCGGAAAACTCCGCCGGAGAGCCGCCGGCGGCGGCTTCGGAAACGCCGGCGGGAAGGACGACGGCGGGAACGGCGGCGGCGGAAGCGGCCCGGACGGCGAAGCGGGCGAGCTTTACGAGAAATCTTTCAGCAAATCGAAGATCTTTACGTGGTTTCTGCTGATCGTCGTGCTGATGACGTTCGGCGGGCTGATCAGCGCCTATGTCGTGATCGCGACCAACGGCGTCCTCGAATGGCGGCCGTTCAATCTCCCGCCGCAGGTTTATTTCAGCACCGCTTTGATCCTCGCGAGCAGCCTGACCTACACGTTCGCGCACCGCGGCGTGAAGGCTGACGATCACGGGCGCGCGAAGAATCTGCTGCTCGCGACGACGGCGCTCGGCGGGATGTTCATTTCCTCGCAGATTCTCGTCTGGATGGCGCTCGTCCGGCGCGGCTACTATATGCAGAGCAACCCGTACGCCGGCTTTTTCTACATTATGACGGCGCTTCACGCGATTCACGTGCTCGGCGGGATCATCGCGCTCGGCTATGTCGTGCTCCGCTGCTGGCGGCCGACGACCAACGAAAAAGAGCTCGAAAAACGCCGCGACATTTCCGGCGCGGTCGGCTGGTACTGGCACTTTATGGGCGGTTTGTGGCTGGTTCTGTTGTTTTTACTCGGATTCTGGAAGTGATTGATGGAAAACGCCGCGAATATCGAAAACCGAAAAAAATCCAATCTGTTCATCAATCTCGTCTCGATCGTCGTGCCGGTCGTCGTCGCGGTTCTGCTCGGACTCCCGAACAAGCTTGACCTCGGCGAGTGGACGAAATCGCTGCCGCACGCGATCGGGCTGATCAACACGCTGACGACGGTCGCGCTCGCAGCCGGCTTCGTCTTCATCAAATCGAGAAAGATCGGGCTTCATCGCGCGATGATGACCGCCTCGTTCGCGCTCGGCGCGCTCTTTCTGGTCTGCTACGTGCTCTATCACCTGACGAATCCGGCCAACAAGTTCAACGGCGAGGGCTTCGTCCGCTATTTCTACTTATTTATCCTCGCGACGCACGTCGGGCTCTCGCTCGTCGTCCTGCCGCTCGTCCTGCGCGCGATGTATTTCGCGGTCGGCGGGGAATTCGTTTCGCATCGCCGGATCGCGCGGTTCGCGTACCCGATCTGGCTCTACGTTTCCGTCACCGGCGTGCTGGTTTACCTGTTCGTTTACCAATTATTTCCGGTCAAATAAAAAATTATAAAAATCTCTTGATTTTATTATGTTCGGATGTTATATTTTTAATGTTGAAAATTGAAACGCCGAAGCCGTTTTTCGATTAGCGGCGCGGGGGAACCAAAGTCAGGCAATTTTTTTGCCGGACACGGGGCGAAGTGGTCGATGTGATCACAGGGATACTTCTTCTTTCCTAGCCCGACAGCTAACCTCGTAGGTGTGGTGAAGAAGCTACCGAAAAGTTTTGCCTGTTAAAGGTGCGAATTTCAAGTGCTTTGTGCCTTATTGATTTTTTCAACAAATCAAACAGACGTCCGGTCTTCTCAAAGAAAAAAGTTCCGCCATCGTGGCGGAACTTTTTTTTGTCGATAATTTCTCAATGCGTCGAACTGTCGAGGACTTTCACGAATTTGACCGGCACGCGCAGCGCCGGATCGACCTCGATGCCGGTCGGCGGCAGATCGGCCGGAACGGCGAAAGTCTCGGTTCGCTTCGTGATGTCGAGCTTTTCGATCTTACTGCCGGCGTCGGTTTTGATCTCGACTTCGAGCGGGAACCGAAAGACCGCGACGCTCGAATCGGCCGGTTTCTGGGTCTGCGTCACGGTAATCAAAATCTTACGCGAGTTCGGGTCGTGCCGGTAGGCGACGTCGAGCTGCGGATAACCCGTCCCGTAAACCCACTGATCGAAAAACCATTTCAGATTTTTGCCCGAAGCCTCCTCGAAAGCCCGCTGCAAATCGGCCGTTTCGACGTTCCCGAGCCGGTGCCGGTTGAGATAAATTCTGACGGCCTTCCAGAACGCTTCGTTGCCGACCGTTTCCCTGAGCGTATGCAGGACGAGCCCGCCCTTTTGATAGGTCACCGCGTCGAAGATCGACTGGTCGGGCCTTGCGAACCGGTTGTAAAGCCCGCGTTTCGGTTTCGCGGTCGCTTCAAAGGCGAAATATTCGAACAGATCGTCGCGGAGCTTGCCCAGATATTCCTCGCGCCCGTACATTTTTTCGCGGTAAGCCGCCTCCATAAAGGTCGCGAAGCCCTCGTTGAGCCACAATTCGGCCCAGTTGCGGCAGGTCACGAGATCGCCGAACCACGAATGCGAGAGCTCGTGCGAGACGACGTCCTCGACGATTTTCGGATTATAGTCGTAAAAGAACAGCTCGGTGTCGGCGTAGGTCGTCGCCGTGATATTCTCCATCCCGCCGAACTGAAACCGCGCGACGATCGTCTGATCGTATTTCATATACGGAAATTCGACGCCGGTCAGCTCCTCGTAAATCCGCATCATCTCCTTCGTGTTGCCGAACGCCGGCTTGAAGAGATCCTCGCGGCCCGGATAAACGTAGTAGCCGAGCGGAATATTCCGGTAACTGTCGGATTGTTTGATATATTTCCCGACGACGAACGACGTCAAGTAAGTCGAATGCGGGATGTTCATCAGAAAATGGAAAGTCTGCGTGCCGTCCGCGTTAGGCGTCGTTTCGACGAGCTCGCCGCTCGCGATCACCGTCTCGCCGGCCTCGGCCGTCACGAACTGCTCGGTCGTCGCCTTGTCGTCCGGAAAATCGTAGGAGGGAAACCAGTGATGCGCTTCCTCGGGCTCGCCCTGCGTCCAGACCTGCGCGGCGCGCGTCACGCGCCCGCCGCGGTCGACTTCGGCCGGGACGAAATAGACGCCCTTCCGCGGTTTGGCGGTGTATTTGAGCCGGATTTTGATCAGGTCCTTCGGCGCAAACCGCCGGCCGAGCTCGATCGTCAGCTTTTCGCCGGCGATTTTATAAACGAGCTGTTTCGATTCGCCGTCGAACGTCACCGACTCGAACTTCATATCGGCCGCGTCGAGCTCGACCCGCGCGAAATCGCGGTTCAAAGGCTTCAGCGAGATCACCGTCTCGCCCGCGATCGTCCGATTTTTCCGGTCGAAGCCAGTTTTTATCAGATAATGCTGGACGTCGTAAGTCCGCACCCGATTAAAATTTTTCTGCGCGGTCTGGCCGTCGATCGCGATAGTCCAAAAGCCGACAAACATCGAAATGGCCAGCAGTCTGATAATTATATTATTCCCCGGGTTTTGAGCGCTTCGCTGTTTCTGAAATATCTGCATAATTTTCAACGGTTAAAGCATACCGTATTTGCCGCTGCGTTTCACTTTGGCGTCCTTCAAATTTGAGAGAATGTCAGGGCGGACCGTGAATTAATTCCGAAAAAACAGGCTCCCTATTTCGTATCCTGCCGATGAAATTTCCGTTCAAAATAAAAAGACCGATTGGCCGTCGGTCTTTTTATTTCGATTTGGAGGCAATTTTATTTCAGATATTTGCCGAGCCAATCCATCACGTTCTTGTACCAGAACTCCGAGTTTTGCGGTTTTAGGATCCAGTGGCCTTCGTCGGGGATGATGATGAGCTTGGAATCCGTGCCGTTTAATTGGAGCGCGGTGAAGAGCTGCATACTTTGATCGACCGGGACGCGGTAGTCGATCTCGCCGGCGGTGACGAGCGTCGGGGTCTTGAAGTTGGCGGCGAATTTATGCGGCGACCAGCGTTCGTAGTTGACCTTGTTCTGCCACGGCATTCCCTTGAATTCCCAGTTGACGAACCAGAGTTCCTCGGTCGCGCCGGCCATCGATTCGAGATTGTAGACGCCGGCGTGCGAGACGAGCACCTTGAACTTGAAGCGCGGGTCGTTGTTGTGGCCCAAGATCCAGTCGACCATATAACCGCCGTAGGACGCGCCGGCCGCACCGATCCGCGTTTTGTCGACGTAGGGCAGCTTCACGACTTCGGCGACGCCGTTCATAATGTCGGTGTAGGCGCGGCCGCCCCAGTCGGCCGACACGTCGTCGACGAACTGCTGGCCGTAGCCGGTCGAACCGCGCGGGTTCGGCATAAAGACGACGTAGCCCTGATTGGCGAACATCTGCGGGTTCCAGCGATAGCCCCAGTTATCGTTCCACGCGCCCTGCGGGCCGCCGTGGATGAGGACGACGAGCGGGTATTTCTTCGACGAATCGAAATCGGCCGGCTTGACGATAAATCCGTGAACCTTGGCGTTGACCGCGCCCTTCCAGTCGAAATCCTCGGCCGCCGCGAGATTGAGCTTCGGGTTGGCCTTGCTCAGATTGGTCATCTCCTGCGTGGCGGTCGAAACGCGGTAGACTTCGGCCGGGCTCGTCATCGAGCTCGAAAGCACGATAAAGCTCCTGCCGTCGGGCAGCGGGTTGAGATTGCCGAAATAGCCGCTGCCGCGGACCATTTTGACGAAAGTTCTGGTCTTCGGAGAAAAATTCGGCTCGACCGGAACGCTGAAGATCGGGTTGCGGCCGCGCAGGTTGGCCGTAAAATAAACGGTCTGGCCGTCGTTCGAGAGGGCGAGCTCCTCGGCCTGCTGGTCGAAGCCGACGGTCAGTTCCTTGGTTTCGCCGGTCGCCCGGTTGTAGCGCATCACGCGCCAGCGGTCGGCCTCGAAGCCTTCGCGGGCCTGCGAGCGGAAGAGGATGTATTTGCCGTCGGGCGTGTAGACCGGCTCGACGTCGTAGCCCTTGTTGGCGGCGGTGATGCTTTTCGTCGATTTATCGGCAAGGTTGACGAGATAGATGTCGCTGTTGGTCGAGATCGCCTCGATCTTGTCGGGATTGCGTAAGTAGGCGAGCTCTTTCGAGTCGGGCGAGAAGGCGTAATCGACGCCGGTCCCGGCCGCGTAGGGCGGCGAATCGAAATCGCCGGGCGTGTAGTCGGACGCAACGCCGCCGTTGCTCGCGACGACGAAAACGTGCGTCCGTTTGCGGTCGCGCCATTCGACCCAGTGACGGTAGAGCAGGCGCTCGGCGACGATCGCCTTGACCTTGCTGTTGTCGGCCTTGGCATCCTCGTCGGCGTTGCACTTATCGTTCGTGCATTCCGGGTAAACGTCGGAATTGAAGGCGATCCAGCGGCCGTCGGGCGACCAGACCGGATTGCCGGCGCCGGTCGAGATCTTCGTGATCTGCTTTTTGTCGTCGCCGTCGGCGTCCATCGTCCAGATCTGACCGCTCGAAACATAGGCGATCTTTTTGCCGTCGGGCGACCAGCGCGGCGACGAGCTCGATTTGTCGCCCTTCGTGATCTGCCGCAGGTTGCCGCCGTCGGCCGAGACCGTGTAGATCTGGGTCAGCGTTTTGTTGGCGGCTTTATCGACGTCGCCGATCGAAAACGCGACCGTCCGTCCGTCCGGCGAAAGCTGCGGGTCGGCCACCCGGCGGGCTTTGACGAGATCGTTGAACGAAAAGGCCTGCGCCGAGACGCCGGCCACCATAAAACAGCCGATCAGTATCACAAAAAATAATCTTTTCATAATTTTTTAGCGTAAAAACGGAAATGGTAAAAACAACAACATTATGGCACAGTTTCTTGGAAGTTTGAACCGATTCGGCTATCATTACGAAAATAGTTTTCGGTATAAAATATGAAAAAAATCATTCTTTTCGTCCTTTTTATGACGGCCGCGGTGTCTGCCCAGGAACCGAAGCCGACGCCGCCATTGTACAGCGAGCAGACTTTGACCGATTTGCGGAACATTCAACAGGCCGCGCTCGGGTCCGATTACGCCTACCGGCAGACGGCCTATCTGTCGAACAACATCGGCCCGCGGCTGACCGGCTCGCCGCAGGCGCAGCGCGCGGTCGAGTACGTCGCCGCCGAACTGCGCAAGCTCGGGCTCGAAGTCCGGCTACAGGAACTGAAGGTCCCGCACTGGGTGCGCGGCGAGGAACGGGGCGAGCTCGTCGAATACGAGGGAATGGCGGCGGGCACGACGCAGAAGGTCGTCCTCGCGGCGCTCGGCGGGAGCATCGCGACGCCGGCCGACGGGCTGACGGCCGAGATCGTCGTCGTCAACAGCTTCGACGAGCTGAACGCGCTGCCGAAGGGCGCGGTCGAAGGCAAGATCGTGCTTTTCAACTATAAATTCGACCGCGAGATGCAGGCTTCGGGCTTCGGCGGCGCGGCTTACGGGCAGGCCGTCCAGTATCGGTTCGGCGGCGCGGTCGCGGCGGCCCGGCTCGGCGCGGCGGCGGTCCTCGTCCGGTCGGCCGGCGGGTCGCAGAACCGGCTCGTCCACACCGGCGCGATGGGTTACGCGGACGGCGTCAAAAAGATCCCGGCGGCGGCCGTCACTTACGAAGACGCGGAAACGATCGCCTATCTCGCGAAGATGGGCAAGGTCCGGATCAAAATGAAGATCACGCCGCAGACGCTCGAAGACGCCGTCAGCTACAACGTGATCGGCGATCTCAAGGGCAGCGAAAAGCCGGACGAAGTGGTCGTCGTCGGCGGACATCTCGATTCGTGGGATCTCGGGACGGGCGCGCTCGACGACGCGGCCGGCGTCGCCGTCTCGATGCAGGTCGCGTATCTTCTCAAACAGCTCAACCTGCGCCCGAAACGGACGATCCGGGTGATCGCCTTTATGAACGAGGAAAACGGCGGCGTCGGCGGGCGGACTTACGGGCAGGAGCAGGAAGCGAATGCAATGAAGCATTTCGCGGCGATCGAAAGCGATCTCGGCGCGTCGCACCCGCTCGGGTTTTATTTTACCGGGAAGCCGGAAGCGCTCGCGTTTCTCGCGCCGATCTCGAAGGTTCTGGGCTCGCAGGGAGCGGGACTCTCACAGCTGCAGCCGGGCGGCGTCGGTGCCGACATCGGCCCGCTGACCCAGAAGGGCGTCCCGTCGTTCGCGCCGTGGTTCAACCAGCAGACTTATTTCAACTATCACCACACGGCGGCCGACACGCTCGACAAGGTCAACCCGCGCAAGCTCGCCGAAAACGGCTCGCTGATGGCGGTGCTCGCCTACGGGCTGGCCAATCTCGAACAGCCTTTGCCGCGTTGAGGGCGATTTTTTTACGCAGAGGCGCGGAGACGCCAAGGGATTTTGGGGGCGGTTTTCGAGGTTGAAAGTTTTCCGGGGAGTTTGAAAAATTCGCAAAAGAAAAACCCGACCCAAACCATCTTTGCGCCTTCGCGTCTTCGCGACTTCGCGTTGAAAAAAAACTATCTCTCCCGACGAACCCGCTGCCGCCAGCGTTTTTCGCCGTCCGGCTGGCGGCCGCTTTCCCTGAGCGGGGAATCGGAGGCGCGGTCGTCGTCTCCGGTCGAGGGGGCGTTTTTGGCCCGTAAGTATTTGCTCGTCGTCGAATAAAGCATTTTTGCGGCGAATATGAAAAGCGCCGCGCCGGCCAGCATAAAGATGACGCCGACGAGATCGGGTCCGATTGCGATCAGCCAGTATTCGAGCGCGATGATGACCAGAATCCAGGGGCCGAACAGAACCCAGACGCCGATCACGACGATCAGCTTCGGCGGGCCGTCGACGGCCTTTCTGAATAAAGCTCCCTCATCGCGGATCGTCTGCAGCGGGTCGAGCGAAGACCCGGATTTCAGGGACGCCCGGCAGCGCCGGCATTCGGTGTCGGCGGGCGCGTTGGGCGTCAGACAGGACAAACAAACAACCGTCAGATCTTCCGTTTTCGTCATATTATCAATCCTCTTTCATAACCAAACCGTTGCCACAGTGTATTTTGAGTAAGGAAAGCCCGAAAAAGCCGAAAAATATTTCGGTTCGGGGGAATTTGATTTCAAAAAGTCCGGATGTTAGGGTTAATTATAGTAGCGGCAGGATGATTTTTAAAGACATTTGTTAGTTGTCGTTCGTTAGTTGGGCTTCCTATTCGGGGATGGTTGTTTTACGGTAAGCCGAAGAGTTTTATTTGAAAGGACAACGAAGCGCGAACCGTTAACAACGATCACCGGCAAGATAAGTCTTGTCCGCCGTTAATATAGAAGAATTATGAACAGACCGCCGCCGTATTTTCCGCAAAACCAGCTTTCGCCGCCGGATGAAAACCGCTACCGCAAATTCAAGTTCGTGGTCGGCGGACTGATCGCGCTGTTGATCCTGATCCTGATCGGATTCGGCGTCGGCGTCTTTTATCTGGTCAGGTGGCTGATCGGCTGAAACCGAACGATGAACAATAAAAAAGGCGACCCGAAAGGGCCGCCTTTTTTATTGTCGAATGAAACCGGCTTACCGGTTGAGGCCGGTATTCATCTTTTTGGCGTTGGCCTTCGCGCCTTCCATCGCGAGCTGTTTGGCTTTCGGCAGCAGCTCGATCGCCCGCAGCAGCTGGTTGTCGTATTCGTTGAAGACCTGGAATGAGGTCTGCGAACCGTAGGCGGCCGTGACGAGCTCGGTCCGGAGCGTGCGGATCACGAATTCCTTTTCGCGGTCGGTCTGCGCGGCCGGCACCTTGTATTTCTGGGCCGCGAATTCCCGGAAATTCTGGTAGATCGCGTCGGTGATCTCGAAATCGGAGTTTTTGATGTCGTAATCGAACTTGATCGGCCGGTCGATCTTATAGGTTTCGAATCCCGGCACTTTGCCGTAGACAAGTTCGAGCGCGTAGGCGAAGAGCGGGTTGACGAGCTTCTGCTCGATGCGGATGTTTTCGTCCGTCAGAGTCTGCGGTTTGATCACCTCGTCGGGCATAATCCCGCCGCCGCTGTAAACCGTCCGGCCCGAGTCGGTCTTGCTCTCCGCGCCCTTCGGGGTCTGGCTGCCGAGCTCGTCGCGGTAGGTTCCGCCCTTCGTGTAATAGTCGTAAAGATTGCCGTTCGAATAGTCGCGCTGGATCAGGCGGCCCGACGGCGTCTCGTATTTGGCGATCGTCAACAGCAGCATCGAACCGTAATCGAGCTGGAACGGGTTCTGGACGAGACCCTTGCCGAAGGTCGTTTCGCCGACGATCAGCGCGCGGTCGTGATCCTGGAGCGCGCCTGAGAGGATTTCCGAGGCCGAGGCCGTGTTGCGGTTGACGAGCACGACGAGCGGCGTGTCGTCCGGGTTCGGGTTGGTCGACGGATAGGAATCGGCCGTGCCCTCGAAGCGGCCTTTCTGCGTAAAGATCGTCTGGCCCTTGCCGATGAAGGTGTTCGCCACCGAGTAGGCCTGATTGACGAGCCCGCCGCCGTTGTTGCGCAGGTCCATAATCAATTGCTGCATCCCTTCGGCCTTGAGATTGGCCATCGCCTGCTTGAACTCGGCGAAGGTCGTCTGGTTAAAGCCGCCCGACATATTGATGTAGCCGATGCCCGGCCGGATCATATAAGCCTCCGAGATCGACGGCTGGGCGACGGCGTCGCGGATGATCTCGACGGTTTCGCGTTTGCCGGTCGCGTATTTTTCGACGACCAGCTTGGCGACCGTCCCGCGCGGGCCGCGCAGGAACGTGCGGACCTCGCTGTACGGCTTGCCGATCATCGAGACGCCGTTGACTTCGAGGATCTTGTCGCCGTAGACCAGACCGGCGCGGTTCGCCGGCGCACCGTCAAAGGTCGCCTTGATATAGGTCGCGATGACCTTGCCGTCGGCGTCCGAGAGATCGCCGATCGTCGCGCCGATCCCGAAATAACGCGAGCTCTGATCGGTCCGGAACTGTTCGGTCTCCTTGGCGTCGAAATAGTTCGAATGCGGGTCGAGCGTGTGGAGCATCGAATCGATCGAGGTCTTGAAAAGCTCGTTGTAGTCGAGGTTCTTGCCGTTGACGTGGTTCGATTCGATCAGCGTCAGCGCTTCGGCCAGATCCGACTCGATGTTTTCGGACGTCACGACCTTGGTCGTTTTGGCCGCCGTTTTGTTGTCGGTCGGCGTTTTCGGAACATTTTTCGAGACGCCCGCCGGAGTTTGAGCGAGGACGGTCGAAAACGATAAGATTACGGAAAAAAAGATACCCAGACGCGCCGAATTTTTATTCACTATTAAAATTCTCCTGATTGTTTACTGCCGAATAGAATTTTTCTCAAAAAATGATAACATCTGTTTGAAGAAAAAGCGATAAAATTAGTTGCACGATTAGATATACGGCTCAGAAAGATTTTTGTTTTATCCGGGTATACTATGAAAGGAAGATTACAACTTTATCGATTCGGAACGATATCCGCCCTCATTCTCGCGTTCGTCGGCTGCGCTTACCCGCAGGCAATTGAAAACAGCGCGGTAGTGAACTGGCAGAATTACCGGGATAAGGAATCGAAGGTCGTCTTTTCGATGCCGAAAATGCCGATTTTGATCACGGAGGCCGACGGCTGTCTGAGCCAGACAACGAAAATCTACGGAAGTTATGCTAAAGGAACGGCTTACGTCGTGCGGATCACGAAGAAATTATCCGGCACCTGGTTTTGTCAGGAAAAAAAGGAGTTCGGCCGCGAAAGCTTCGAAAACCGGGCGGCCGAATTGAAACAGGGAAAATCGGGTTTCCGCGAGGACGAAAATCGTAAATCCGGGCCCGACGAGATTAATCTGATCGCTCCCGACAAAATCATCCGGCTCGTCTTCGATTCCCGGAATGACCGCTGGTTCGAGCTCGAAGCGGTCAACGCCGATGCCGGAAAACCGGTGGTCGATAAATTTCTGGCATCCCTTTCGACGGATAAGAAAGCGCGGGGCGTCGAGATCGGCGAAGGCTCACCGGTCACGCTCGGCGATTTTACCGAAACCGAGAGCGTCGCCGTCTCTCCGCCGGTTAATAAAACCGCGCCGGAATTGAAAACAGCCAATGACGAAACAATGGTGCCGCTCAAGATCGTTCTCAAATCACGCGCCAATTATACCGATGCGGCGCGAACTTCCAAGGTCCAGGGCAGGGTCCAGCTTCGCGTTACATTTGCCGCCAACGGCGGGATTACGGACGTCAGCGTGATCAGTGGATTGGCCGAGGGATTGACCGAACAGGCGATCGCCGCCGCCCGGAAAATTCTGTTTATCCCGCCGAGCCGGAACGGCATCAAATATTCGGTCACCAAGCCGGTCGAATATTCGTTTACGATTTATTGATAAGGAATGTCTCATTTACTCGAAGTCACGAAGTTAAGAACCGAATTTCCGACCCGCGCGGGGCTCGTGCGGGCCGTCAACGACGTCAGCTTTTACATCGACGAGGGCGAGCTGCTCGGGCTGGTCGGCGAATCCGGCTGCGGCAAATCGATCACCGCGCTGTCGGTGATGCGCCTGATCGCGCCGCCCGGACGGATCGCCGCCGGGTCGATCAAATTCAAGGGCGAAGAGCTGACGACCGCCGCGAACGAGCGGATGCGCGAGATCCGCGGCGACGACATCTCGATGATCTTTCAGGACCCGATGACCTCGCTCAATCCGGTCTACACGGTCGGCGAACAGATCGCCGAGGCGCTCCGGCTGCATCGCGGGCTCAACAAAAAACAGGCCTGGGACGCGGCCGTCGAAGCGATGCGCGAGGTCGCGATCCCCGATCCGGGCCGCCGCGTCGGCGATTACCCGCACCAGCTTTCGGGCGGGATGCGCCAGCGCGTGATGATCGCGATGGCGCTCGCCTGCAACCCCGAATTACTGATCGCCGACGAGCCGACGAC